>NZ_JAUCGJ010000016.1:0-73538 GCF_030378065.1 Candidatus Venteria ishoeyi
TCATCTTCAGCGCCAGGCTCTTCACCCAGGTCCAGACTCATGTCGTCATCGCCCAGGTCCAGCTCATCTTCAGCGCCAGGCTCTTCACCCAGGTCCAGGCTCATGTCGTCATCGCCCAGGTCCAACTCATCTTCAGCGCCAGGCTCTTCACCCAGGTCCAGGCTCATGTCGTCATCGCCCAGGTCTAGCTCGTCTTCAGCAACGCTGTCTTCACCCAGGTCCAGGCTCATGTCGTCATCGCCCAGGTCCAGCTCATCTTCAGCGCCAGGCTCTTCACCCAGGTCCAGGCTCATGTCGTCATCGCCCAGGTCCAGCTCATCTTCAGCGCCAGGCTCTTCACCCAGGTCCAGGCTCATGTCGTCATCGCCCAGGTCCAGATCCTCTTCAGCGCCAGGCTCTTCACCCAGGTCCAGGCTCATGTCGTCATCGCCCAGGTCCAGCTCGTCTTCAGCGCCAGGCTCTTCACCCAGGTCCAGGCTCATGTCGTCATCGCCCAGATTAAAATCTAAATCCATATCATCTGTAGCGGAGTCGGCATCTGTTTCAGTCTCTGAAGGCATTTCCAAACCACTATCACCAGATTCGGTAGCCATATCCAGATCGTCGCCCATATCGGTATCCAGATCAAAATTTAACTCATCTTCATCTGTCGCCGCTTCTGTTGTGCTACTAAAATCCAGTGAATCAGCTTCTTCTCCTGGTATATCCAGGTCCATGTCCGCTTCGGGTGATGCGGCTTCAACATCTTCACTTGTCAATGCTGCTGTGGCAGCACCTGCCAGACCCACAGCCCCTGCAACAGCAGCAACTTCACCTAAGCCGCCATCTTCTGATTGTTTTAATAAAGGACGACCGGTTTCAAGCCCATCCCAAAGTTTTTGAGCAGTTTCCCACTCATCCCCCTGGCCTCCAGTTGCTTGGTGTAATGCCATTGCGTGACTTTCAAAAGCATCTACTTGTTTTTGTGCCGCATCCAATTCCAGACGTTTAAGCAGGAAAGGGGGGTGATCTGGATTTTCAGCCAATGCAGCATCCAAGACTTCTTCTGCTTGCTCAAAACGCTCATAAACAATATAAACTTCAACCTCTTCCAGCACATCTGCGGTATTTGGTGCTACTTTACCCGTTTCCGTCTCGACGCCCTGTCCAGTTAAAGCATCTTCATCCCAGGTATCTGACTCAGTAGAGGTTTCAGCCTTAGAAGACTCAAGTTCTGCTTCGGGCATTTCTCCCTGATCTAATGCCTCCATTTCACGCTGCACTTCAGCTTCCATGCGACGTTTTTTAACCATCGGTATGCCAATTAACAATGCCAGTAAACCGCCAATACCACCAGCGACACTCATCCAGCCACCTGGTATCATTTCATTAATCGTTGCCAGCCAGCCATCAATAATTGGCATGATGCCGCCATCTTGCTCCATAACAACCGTTTTAGGTGGTGTTGCCGGTGTGGTTTCTACGGTTTCAGCTTGCTCAACTGCTGCCACTTCAGTTGCTTCACCTGGAGCAGTATCAACATCGATAGCAGTTTCAGTAGCCGCCGTTTCGTCCTCAGCCTCTTGCGCATCCACATCTTCTGCTGTGCTTACAGAAGCATCTGCTTCTTCAGCAGTCGCCACTGTTTCATCTTCATCCGTTTCATCAGTACGACTGCCACCTGTCAAGTTTTTCAGAGAAATTCTTTTTACTGGTTTGCTGACAACTTCTGCTGGTGCTGCCTCTGGTGTCACTTCTGTTGTTGCAGCACTCTCTTCTGTTGTTTCAGTGGTTGCTTTCTCTGCTGTATCAGTCGTGGTTTCTACTTTTTCTGATGAGATTAGCGGGGCTGCCGCCGTTTCTACCGTTTCTACAGGTACTTCTGGAGCAGCTTTTCCTTGTCCTTCGGCCTGTTTAGCCAGTTTTGCTAAAACTTCACTATTAACCTGTAACAGTCTTTCCATTTTTGCTTGCGTGTCATCCATCATGCCACGCATTTCTGACAACTCTTTTCGGAATTGTTTATTTTCTTCTGCTAAAGCTTTATTTTCTTCTGCTAATGCCGTGATTTGCGCGCGTAAGGCACCATTAACCTTGTCGCCACTGCCACTTGCGGCTTGGCTGTCACCACCTGCGCTGAGAATGGATAAGCGGCCTTTTTCCGGCATCAGGGGAGTAACAGGCGCTATTGCAGGGGCGCTGGCAATGCGTTTAGTGCGTGCCGCTTTACTCGGTTTTGCCGCTAATTTATCTTGATAACGTCCCCAACTGCGTTTTTTCTGATGCATCATTTGCAATGCAGATTTATTACTGGCAGCAGCCAAATCTTCCTGTTCCGGCATATTTAATGTCGCGCCTTTGCGCAGCAAATTGATATTACCGCGAATAAATGCGTGAGGATTAGCCTCATACAGCGCAACCATCATTTGCTCATGACTGATATCTGTGCCACGACGCATACGATTTGCAATCACCCACAAGGTGTCGCCTTTACGAATTTTTTTACTTTGTATGGGACTCCCCGCTGTTTTTGTTGAGGTGCGAGGTTTATCCGTTGCAGCCGGTACAAGAGAGCCATCGGCAGTAAATATCATGCGTTTGGGCTGATCAGGACGTGTGCTGAGGGTGCGGGAAGTGGTGCTGGCAGGACGCTTACTACGGGTTGCTGTTTGTACAGCAGCAGGTGTTTCATCGCCATATATCGGCGGATCCAGTAACACCGTATATTCCCGCAAAATACGCCCATTAGGCCAATTAACTTCAATCAGGAAATTTAAAAACGGCTGAGTGACCGGTTGCAGGGTGGATATGCGAATTGCACCACGTCTGCCAGAGGTGATATGTACCTTGCTGAATTTCAGCGTCGAAAGAATCGAAGGTCGTTGCAGACCTGCACGCCGGAAAGCATCCTGGCTGGCCAACGTCGCTTTGACGTTGTCATCATCTCCCCGGGGAATTGAGAGCAATTGAACGGTTGCATTCAATGGCTGGTTTAACTTGGATTTGACCTGAATATTCCCCAGTCCCAGTGCAAAAGCACCGCTGCTTAGAGCCATGCTGATCAAGAGGCTCAATACTACAGCAAGTTTACGCGTCATTACAGTCTCTCCGTTCCATCACCATTTTTTATACGGATAGCAACCACCTTGAAAATAAAATTTTAAATAATTTCAAGGTGGCAATATTAAAAACTCTTAACAAGTTACTTTATAAGTTACCACTAACTATAAATTATATATAGTCTTTTATCAAAATTTCCGCAATCTGAATACTGTTGAGCGCAGCCCCTTTGCGGATATTATCGGCGACAACCCATAAATTCAGCCCTTTAGGGTGAGAAATATCTTCGCGGATACGTCCGACATAAACCGGATCGTTACCAGCACCCTCCGTCACTGCGGTCGGCCAACCACCATCTTCATGCGCATCAACGACCACCACGCCCGGGAAGCTTTCCAACAATTCACGCGCATGTTCAGCCGTGATTTTGTCACGGGTTTCAATATGCAATGCTTCAGAATGCCCAAAAAATACCGGTAAGCGCACTGCGGTAGGATTGACCTGGATATTATCATCTTCAAAAATTTTCTGGGTCTCCCACACCATTTTCATTTCTTCTTTGGTGTAGCCATTATCCATAAAAACATCAATCTGTGGCAATGCATTAAATGCAATCTGTTTAGGATAAACCTTAGTATCTACTTCTTTCATATTCAATAGCGCAGCAGTTTGTCCTGCTAATTCTTCCAAAGCAGGCTTGCCAGTACCCGATACCGACTGATAAGTGGCCACATTAATCCGCTCAATCCCTACCGCATCATAAATGGGTTTTAAGGCAACCAGCATTTGAATGGTTGAGCAATTAGGATTGGCGATAATATTGTGCTTTTTATACCGAGCAATCGCATGAGGATTCACTTCCGGTACAATCAGTGGAATATCATCGTCATAACGAAACTGAGACGTGTTATCAATCACCACGCAACCCGCTTTACCCGCGATGGGCGCATAGACTTTAGATACTGAGGCACCGGGTGAAAATAAACCAATTTGCACTTTAGAGAAATCAAATTCTTCGAGGTTGCCAATTGTCAGCATTTTATCCTTGAAGCGAATTTTTTTACCCGCACTGCGACTGCTCGCCAGTGGGTAGACTTTACCTACCGGAAAATTACGCTCTGCAAGAATGGATAACATGGTTTCACCCACGGCACCGCTTGCGCCAACAACTGCAACATCGTATAAACGACTCATTATTGCTATAACCTCTATCTATAAATTAAAATTATAAGTTGTGATGATAAATTAATACCACTCAGTTATGTAGAATCAGGAATGTCTAAAGTTATTAATTTATTATGTAGTTTTTCTATAAAACCCTTCATCTCGCTAATTAATTCATTTAAGCTTGGACTAGTTAAGTTAGTCTTTTCATCTCTAATATTCTTACCATTTCTGTGGACAATATCATGGCGTTTTGAAATGGCTGAATAAATATATGTCAATTCTGCTGGAGTTTGTAAATCTATCACAATAAGATATACTATGATATTACGCCTATTATGAAATAGCATCCCCTTACCACTAGTACCAAGAATATAATTTTCCTCAATGGAGTTTAATGTTTTATATATATTATTAACATTTATTTTTTCACTTTTAAACTTTAAATACTTTTCAATGAAAATTTTCTTTAAATTATCATCACTTGATATGGCATACTTAAATGTATCCATTAAATATGTTTCCATCAATGTAATAACATTAGCATAGAGCAGTCGTTCTAAATGGGCTTTATTTTCTACATTAATATCAGATAATTGCTCTATAGCTGATATATCAGTACAAAAATCGTCATATATTTTTTCTATACTCATAACTCTTTTTCTGTCATATAGTCAGCACAACCAATATAAATTACACCAGTTTCATTAATTTCAAAAATATGTCCATAGTTCCCTATTTCTTTTACAGTACTAAAATTCATTTTGTCCATTGAGTGCCAACCTCCATAATCATATTCTTCAGCATCATCATTATGAATATGATTTTTAATTTCATTTATTTCCTCTATTTCAGCTTCATCAAATATTTCTTCTACCTCTTCATTGCTCAATATTTTTACTATTCCTATTCCACTATTGAATCTTGATTTCTCGTCATCATTTAGCATATCTTCTATACACTTAGTGTCCAGGTTATCATTCATTTCTTCAATCCTGTTTATCATCATATTTATATAGAGTAGAGTCCAGTTGTTATAATCAACAACTGGATACTTAGGAGTGAGAATTTTATAACTTCAGCAACTTGGCTGGTCTTTTTCTCCATTTTCTACGTTGTGAAAACAGTTACATAGCTTGCTATGCGCCTGTTTTCACGCCTTGAAAATGAATGAAAATCCTGTGCCCAGTTTCTGTATTTATTTCATCCTCACTCCTTAATCAGTGAGAATATGCCTGCAACTATTTACAAAGCAGCCAAGACCGCATCACCCATTTGCGTGGTTGACACAGGTGTTTGTCCAGCTGCACAAATATCCGCAGTGCGCAGACCATCGGCTAAAACTTTCTGCACCGCAGTTTCCACCACATCAGCTAAAGCGGGTTGTTGCAGCGAATAACGCAGCATCATTGCCACCGATAAAATCGTCGCCAGCGGGTTGGCTTTATCCTGTCCGGCAATATCCGGTGCCGAACCATGAATTGGCTCGTACATGCCTTTATTGTTTTTATCCAATGACGCGGAGGGCAGCATACCAATAGAGCCACTGAGCATAGAGGCTAAATCTGATAAAATATCACCAAACATATTAGTGGTTACCAGTACATCAAATTGCTTGGGATCGCGTACCAACTGCATGGCGGCATTATCTACATACATGTGAGAGACTTCCACATCCGGGTAATCGCTGCTGATCCGGTTCACCACTTCACGCCATAACTCAGTGGATTCCAGCACATTGGCCTTATCCACAGAACATAATCTGCCATTGCGTTTTTGCGCTGCTCTAAACGCAACCCGGGCGATACGTTCGACTTCACTTTCCCGGTATACCAGGGTGTTATAACCTTCACGCTCACCATTTTCCAGGGTGCGCACGCCACGCGGTTGACCAAAATAGATGCCACCGGTTAATTCACGGACAATTAAAATATCCAGGCCCGCAACCACTTCTGGGCGCAAGGTTGAAGCTTGCGCTAATTCTTCAAACAATAAAGCCGGGCGTAAGTTGGCAAACAATTCCAGACCTGCGCGCAAACCTAACAGGCCTTTTTCCGGGCGAATCGAGGCATCCAGGGATTCCCACTGATAACCACCGACCGCGCCTAATAAAACTGCATCAGCGGCTTTCGCCAGGTTTAAGGTTTCTCCCGGCAAGGGGCCGCCTGTGGCATCAATCGCCGCGCCACCGACTAAAGCTTCCTGCATGGTAATATCCAGCCCTCGCTCATCACGCAGGTGTTCCAGGACTTTAACCGCTTGTGCAACGATTTCCGGGCCAATACCATCGCCCGGTAAAATAACAATATTCTGACTCATGTGATTTTTTCTATGTTAAAGATTAAATCTTGGTGTTATGCAAAAGCTTCTTTTTTGTACTTTAAGGCACAAAAAAACTGCTTTTTGCTTCACGCTGATTTTTGGTTTAATTTAGCCGCAAACATCCAAGGTGTTATCTGGGCTTGTTTTTGTTCATACTGACGAATTTCTTGCGCATGTTGCAAAGTCAGACCAATATCATCCAGCCCATTAAGCAAACAATGTTTACGAAATGGCTCAACTTCAAATTTAATAACCGGGCCTGAGGGCGCGCTAATAGATTGCGTTTCCAGATCAATGTTTAAGCGATACCCTTCGCTACGGGTAACAGCCTGAAACAGATTTTCAATGACATCTTCTTCCAAAATAATCGGTAAAATACCATTTTTAAAACAATTATTAAAAAAAATATCGGCAAAACTGGGGGCAATAATGGCGCGAAAACCATAATCTAACAATGCCCAGGGCGCGTGCTCCCGTGATGAACCACAACCAAAATTAGTGCGCGCCAATAAAATCTGCGCACCTTGATAACGTGGCTGATTTAACACAAAGTCCGTATTTAGCGGACGTGCGCTGCAATCCTGCCCGACTTCACCGCAATCCAGATAACGCCACTCATCAAACAAGTTCGGTCCAAAACCACTGCGGTGAATCGATTTAAGAAACTGCTTGGGAATAATTGCATCGGTATCGACATTGGCACGATCCAATGGCGCAACCAAGGCATCTAATGTTGTAAAAGCATCCATGAAAGGCAAAAAACCATCTGATTAAAAAAAAGCACATCATAGCATTATTAGACCTATGATTTCATATTTAACCTGAGTTCGACATAAGCTTCTTTTTGCGCTAATTGCGCAAAAAACCGCTTTCTTCTCACGCCAAGTTATTAGTAGCATGTACCAAATTTGACTGTTTTTTCTAAAAAAATCTTACGCCGGGTTCAAGTTATTTAGAAAATTTGCTAATGAAAATATCATAGGCCTGTGCTATGGTCTGCCCATCTTTTTCCTAAATTGAAGAGGCTTGGTGTTATGCTGGAAATCCGCATTCATGGACGCGGTGGACAAGGCAACGTGGTGGCGGCCTATTTGCTGGCTGCCGCAGCCTTTGAAGTCAACCGCTATGGGCAGGCGTTCCCCAATTTTGGCGCAGAACGGCGCGGTGCGCCAGTAACGGCATTTGTACGCATTAAAGACAGCCCGATTAAACGGCGCAATCAGGTGCAGACGCCGGACTTTCTGATTATTCAGGATGAGGCGCTGTTACATGTACCCGGCGTGTTAGACGGCTTAAAACCCGGTGGCGGCATCCTGGTCAATGCGCGCCAGCCCATTTCCGGCATCAGTAATGATTTTACCGTTGCGACCCTTCCCGCAACCGGATTGGCGCAGAAAATTCTGGGCAGGCCAGTGCCAAATACTGCTTTATTGGCAGCTTTTCTGACCCTGACGGACATCTTGCCGCTGGATGCCTTAAATCAAGCCCTGGGAAGACGTTTTCAGGGTAAGATTTTAGACAATAACCTGGCATTGATTGCAGAAGCAGCCACCCAGGTGCCGCAAGCAGCCTGGGCTGATTTACAAACGGAGGTGGCCTGATGTTAGAAGCACTAGAAGGCTCTCAAGCCCTGGCGCGCGCGGTGGCCTTATGCCGTCCACAAGTTATTTCCGCTTATCCTATCACCCCGCAAACCCACATTGTGGAGAATATTTCCAAACTGGTGGCTGATGGTAAGCTGGATTGTGAATTTGTCAGCGTGGAAAGTGAATTTTCTGCCGCTTCAGTGGCATTGGGCGCGGCAATGGCGGGTTCCCGGGCGTATACTGCCAGCGCTTCCCAGGGAATTTTGTTGATGGCAGAGGTGTTGTACAACATTGCAGGCAGTCGGGTGCCGCTGGTATTAACCTGTGCCAACCGCGCTGTTTCCAGTCCGCTTTCAATTTGGAATGATCAGCAGGATTCCATGTCAGTGCGTGATGCCGGTTGGATACAACTCTATTGCGCAGATAATCAGGAAGCCGTAGATACCACGATTCAAGCCTATCGCATTGCCGAGCGTTGTGAACTGCCGGTAATGGTCTGTGTGGATGGTTTTACCCTGACCCATACTTTAGAAGGCATTGATGTGCCGGAGCCGGAACAGGTGGATGGCTTTTTGCCTGCATATCAGTTCTCCCGCACCTTAACCCCTACTAATCCTATCAGCATGGGAACCCTGGTTTCTCCAGATTTTTATCCCGAAGCCCGTCACTCCCATCATCAGGCGTTACTCAATGCGGCAACAGAAATTATCGCAGCAGATGAAGACTGGGGCGAAGTCTGCGGACGTCGTTATGGTGGTTTGCTGAAAACGATGGGTGACCCGGAAGCTAAAACAGTGATTTTAAGCATGGGTTCAGTATTAGGCACTTTGCAGGCCTCATTACAGGAATACCCGCAACAGGAATCTATTAAACTGGTGCAACTGCGCTGCTTCCGACCTTTCCCACGTCAAGCGATACAACAGGCTTGCGCAGGTGCAGAACGAGTGATTGTGCTGGAGCGCGCCTTATCACCCGGCAGCGGTGGTATCGTCGGCAATGAGGTATTGGCGGCGCTCAGTGAAGTGGAAACCCGTCCACAACTGTTTAATTGCGCCGCTGGTCTCGGTGGGCGCGATATTCCGCTGGATATTGTGCCACGCTTGCTGGATGCAGCAAGTCAGGCTACGCCTGGGCATTTCCAGATTCTGGATGTGCAACTGGATAAATTACCACAAGAGGATCGCTGACATGCAGGAAACAACCATTCCCGCAACAAATTTGCGGCAAAAACAACCTCGTTTTCAGGGCATGACTGCCGGACACCGCGCCTGCCTGGGTTGTGGTGAAGCTTTAGGCGCGCGCCTGGTGACAGAGGCCGCTGGCCCTGATGTCATGATTGCCAATGCCACGGGGTGTCTGGAAATTTTTACCACATCCTGGCCAGAATCCGCTTGGCGCGTGCCCTGGATGCATTCTTTGTTTGAAAATACCGGAGCGATTGCCGCCGGTATGGAAGCGGCCTTAAAAGCCCAGAAAAAATCCACTAAGGTGCTGGCTTTCGGCGGTGATGGCGGCACTTTTGATATTGGCTTTCAGGCATTGTCCGGGATGCTGGAACGGGGGCATAATGTGCTCTACGTTTGCTTTGACAACGAAGCCTATATGAATACCGGTATCCAGCGTTCCAGCTCCACTCCGCACGCGGCGATGACGACCACTTCGCCCCCCGGCAAAGAACGCATGGGAAAACGTCATCTGAAAAAAGATATGGTATCAATTGTTGCGGCGCACCATATTCCTTATGCCGCTACCAGTTCTGTGGCATGGCCTTCAGATATTCGCAAAAAAGTACGCCGTGCAATGGCGATAGATGGCCCAACTTTTTTACAGATTCATGTGCCCTGTCCGCTGGGCTGGGGTTTTGATGGCGCAAAAACTATTGAGGTGGGACGACTTGCGGTACAAACCGGTTTATTTCCTATTATTGAAATCGAGCGTGGCGGTTTAACTGGTGTATTACCTATCCGTAACCCCCGACCTGTAGAAGATTATCTCAAGGAGCAGGGACGTTTCCGCCATTTATTCAAAAAAAATGATCTGCGCGCACAACAGGAATTAGCACATATTCAAGCGATTGCGGATCATAATATTGAAGTATACGAACTGAAAGGTCACGGCAGTAGCGCGTTTGATGATGAGGGCATGACGCTGGTACAACGTGGAGGACTGCGGCGGGCTTAAACCCCGTCCATTTTATATTGTTAAAGGCACACACGCCACAGGCGTGCGTGCCTTTAAAGCTTACAGTTTTTGCATCACCAGACAGGCATTGGTGCCGCCAAAACCAAAGCTGTTGGACATCACGGTTTTGAGTCCAGCATTTTCAATTTTTTCACGCACAATGGGAATACCTGCCGCGCCGGGGTCAAGCTCTTGAATATTGGCTGAAGCAGAAATAAAATCATTTTCCAGCATTAACAAGCTGTAAATGGCTTCATTGGAGCCTGCTGCACCCAGGGCGTGACCCGTCAGGGATTTGGTGGAACTAACGTGGGGCATTTTGCCATCGCCAAATACCGTGCGCATGGCTTCCAGTTCTTTTAAGTCGCCAGCAGGCGTGCTGGTGCCGTGAGCGTTGATGTAATCAATCGGCGTGGAAACGGTTTCCATTGCCTGCTGCATACAGCGCACTGCGCCTTCACCAGAGGGCTGAACCATATCGTAGCCATCAGAGGTTGCGCCATAGCCAATGACTTCGGCATAGATTTTTGCACCGCGTGCCTGCGCATGTTCCAGCGACTCCAGTACCACCACGCCACCGCCACCGGAAATCACAAAACCATCACGGTTGGCATCATAGGGACGCGAAGCAATGCCTGGGTTGTCGTTGTACTTGGAAGACAGCGCACCCATAGCGTCAAACAACATGGTCATGCTCCAGTGCAGTTCTTCACCGCCACCGGCAAACATCACATCCTGCTTGCCCATTTGAATTTGTTCCACGGCGTTGCCAATACAATGCGCACTGGTGGAACAGGCGGAACTGATAGAGTAGTTCAGCCCTTTAATCTTGAAGGCCGTGCTAAGACAGGCGGAAGTGGTACTGCACATGGTGCGTGGTACCATATAAGGCCCGACTCGGCGCAGCCCTTTTTTACGTAATAAATCTGCTGCCAGCACCTGATTTTCTGAGGAACCGCCACCAGAACCCATAATCAGGCCAGTGCGGGTGTTGGATACCAAGTCTTCACTCAGTTGCGCATCGGCAATGGCCTCACGCATGGCGATATAATTATAAGCTGCGGCATCACCCATGAAGCGTTTGAGCTTACGATCAATTTCAGCCGCCAGATCAATATTTAAACCGCCATGCACATGGCTGCGAAAACCTAAATCTGCGTATTCCTGCACAAAATTGATGCCGGAGTCTCCATTTTGTAAAGATTTCAGAACTTCCTGTTTATTATTTCCAATACTGGAAACAATGCCGATACCGGTAATGACTACACGTTTCAATGTATTTAACTCCTTAAAAGTTTTCGGTATTCTGGAATAAACCTACGCGCAGATCTTTTGCGGTGTAAATTTCCTTGCCATCTACCGACATGCTGCAATCGCCAATGCCCATGACCAATTTCCGTATAATAACGCGTTTCATATCAATATTGTAGACTACACGCTTTTTCTCCGGGGTAACTTGCCCGGTGAATTTCACCTCACCACCACCCAGCGCGCGACCACGTCCAGGGCCGCCCATCCAGCCAAGAAAAAAGCCGATCAACTGCCACATGGCATCTAAGCCCAAACAACCCGGCATTACCGGATCGCCAGGGAAATGACAATCAAAAAACCATAATGATGGATCAATGTCTAATTCAGCAACAATCTGGCCCTTACCATAAGCACCACCATCTTCAGTAATACTGACAATGCGATCAAACATCAGCATTGGCGGCATGGGCAGTTGTGCATTGCCAGGGCCAAACATTTTGCCCTGCGCGCAATCGAGCAGTTCATCGCGACTATAACTGTTTTGTTGGGTAAAGTTCGTTGAATTTGCCATAAAAGTGGTTCTTTAGTTGTTGTGAATAAGCGGTTAGGAGAAAAAGCTTTCTCGGGGATCCAGGGGCAGGCTGTTTGCCATCGTTTGGTAAAACTGCTGCGCTGTTTCATTATCCGCAGGCGGGGTGAATATCTGCAAAATCAGATACAAATCGCCACTGATTTTACCGGGCAGGCCACGACCTTTCAGGCGCATTTTTTTCCCGGACTGGCTGCCAGCGGGAATTTTAATACCTAAGGTACCACCCGGTGTTGGGATTTCAATGCGCCCACCTAAAGCAGCTTCCCAGGGGGTGATCGGTAAATCCAGATGTAAATCGCGCGCTTCAATTCGATATAAGGGGTGCTCTTCAAATGCGATTTCCAGATATAAATCCCCGGCTCTGGCACCATGTCTGCCAGGCCCGCCTTGCCCTGTGAGACGAATTTTTTGTCCGGCAATGACACCTTTGGGAATTTTGATATTCAAGGTACGTTTTTGTGAACGTAAGTGACCCTGAGCATTGGTTGCCGGAAGGTTTAACTGAATCGCGCGACTGGCACCAGAATACGCATCTTCCAGACTGATTAAAATTTTAGCGTGGTGATCTTCACCTTTTTGTGGAAAACCCTGGCTGCCAGTATGACCGGAAAAGCCGCTGCGCTGACCAAAAAAACTTTCAAAAAAATCACTAAAACCTGCGCCAGTGCCTGCACCACCTCTGCCACTGAATTCAAAACCTGAGTCCCAGTTTGGCGGTGGTTTGAATTGTTCGCCGGCACGCCATTGAGAACCCAATTGCTCATAAGCCGCACGTTTTTCGGGATCTTTTAAGACTTCGTAAGCTTCACCAATTTCTTTAAATTTTTGTTCAGCATTGGCTTCCTTGCTGACATCAGGGTGGTATTTACGCGCTAATTTGCGATAGGATTTTTTTAATGCATCCTGCGTGACATCACGGGGTACACCCATGATTTTATAATAATCCTTATATTCCATCTGGCGACCTCAGCGCACATCCAAAGATAATAATTGCTGGAGATAAACACCATAACCACTTTTTAATAAAGGGCTGGCCAGGCGTTCAAGCTGAGCATCATCAATATAACCCATGCGCCAGGCAATTTCTTCAGGACAGGCAATTTTCAGCCCCTGGCGTTTTTCAATGGTGGCAATATAAGCCGCCGCTTCCAGCAGCGAGTCATGGGTACCGGTATCCAACCAGGCCATGCCGCGACCCATGATTTCCACATTCAGTTGAGCATTATCCAGGTAGTGCTGGTTGATATCCGTTATTTCCAATTCACCACGGGGTGAAGGTTTAATCTGTCGGGCAATATCCACCACTTGATTATCATAAAAATACAAACCGGTTACCGCGTAACTGGAACGGGGTTTTTGAGGTTTTTCCTCCAGGCTGATGACCTTATTGGAACCTTTCTCAAACTCAACCACGCCATAGCGTTCCGGATCGCCGACTTTATACGCAAATACGCGCCCACCCACCGTCAGGCTTGCTGCCTTATGTAACTGGGTTTGGAAATCATGCCCGTAAAAAATATTATCGCCCAGAATCAAAGCACAGGGAGAATTACCAATAAACGATTTACCAATAATAAAAGCCTGCGCCAGACCTTCAGGTTCTGGCTGTACCGTATATTGGATGGAAATCCCCCATTGGCTGCCATTACCCAGTAATTGTTCAAAACGCGGAGTGTCTTGTGGCGTGGAGATCAATAAAACATCCTGAATTCCCGCCAACATCAGGGTAGACAGTGGATGATACACCATGGGTTTGTCATAAACTGGCAATAATTGTTTGGAGACGGCCTGGGTTGCGGGATGTAGTCGTGTACCGGAACCCCCAGCGAGAATAATGCCTTTCATTGTGCCCTTGTCCGTGATGTTGAATGAAAAGTCTGTTTTTAATCCTTGTTTTTAGCACCTGTTTTTAATGAGGCGAGTTTTCCCCATAAAAATAAAAACAGGATTAAAAAAACCGGTCAGTATATCAAGTTTTTAATTTTTTTAATGATTTAATCACTAATGCTCACTAATGGATGCTAAGGCTTTAGTCTTTATTTTGGATTATGGCGATAGATTTGGCATTTTTGCCTGGGCTGCATAATATAACAGCAATAATTCCAGCCAATCCATTTCTTTAACACCTGCATTAATATCATCTAGTTCCGCCTCATTCATCGCAGTGAGACGTTTTACCATTTTTTGTGGCATTTCGCGTTTGTTTGTTTGAAAATCTGACATGCTGTGGCGCAGGTAAGGCAGCCATTGTCCGGCAAGTATGCCCACTCCATTGTTATCAATACGCCCCTGCTTTTTATGACACCTCGCGCAATAGGTCTGGTGCAACGCTTTCCCTTTTTCCATTTGTTGTGGCGTAAGCTGTTTAAATGCCTGAGTTTGCTCGGCAGGGGTAAAACCTAGTGCTGCATAATAGCGGGATAATTGCTGAATTTTTTCTCTTTGTCTTAAGTCGCTGTTGCCTTGCAATAAATGCGCTTGAATAGCGTGGCCCTGAGCAGTTAAATTAGGGCGTTTATCCGCCTGAAATGCAAATAAAGCACGTTGCAGGGTTTTCTTTGCCAGTCCTGCAATAATGGGAATCTCAGGATTTGTACTAATGCCATCCACGCCATGACATTCCGCGCAAATATTAAGCTGGGATTGTACATAGGGCGCTGCTGGATTGGCTTCCTGCTGCTGGGCTGCTGCCAGACTGCTTGTTATCAATAATAGGTAAGCGGGGAAATGAGTTATCATCATATTACTTCTACTTTGTCAGATTCCAGGAAACCGCTATCACGCATTCCCGAAACAGTCTGTTTTAAAGAAAAAGTGACAAACTAGAATTACCAGGTCGGTGTTTTCTCAGTCACTTCATTCGTCGTCCAATCCCAATCAATTGACTGCCGTGCTGATTTTAGTTTACCTTTGCTAAAGTCCAGTTCCGCAAAGGCATATTGAATATAGTTATACACCAGTTTAACTGTTTCAGTGCCGCCGTCTTCAGCAGTAGGTTCAATCGTATAGTCGCTGATGTAGGCTTTTTTCATGCTAATCATCATGCTTTTATTATTTTTATAAACCGGGCTGGCTTCCCCCAGAGAGCGATAAATACAGATTTGCGCATCCAGGCACTGCCCAATCCAACAGGCTTTGATTAAGTTATCTGAGGCATTGTCATTGTATTTTTTAAATTCCAGTCCTTCATGATTACAACGTGCGGAGGGACCGAGTTCGCTGCTACGGGTTGCCGAGCTGACAGGCTGCGTAAAGCTGTGACTTAAGTCAAAAATCTCTATCCATTCTTTATGGGTTTTAACCTGACTGTTGCCTTTAAAAAAACTGCCTTTTTGATCAGTGGGGTAAATTTTCAGATAAATACTGGCAGCCATTTTCTCTTCCCCTTACCAACTTGGTAATTTTGCAGTGATTTCGTTTGTTGTCCAGTTCCAGTCAACCGCCTGACGTGCGCTTTTGAGCTTGCCTTGGGCAAAATCAAGTTCCGCAAATGCGTATTGAATATAATTATAAACCACTTTAATTTCTTCCGTGCCACCTTCCTCAGCACCTGGCGTAATGTTGTATTCAGTAATGTAAGCCCGTTCCATAT
This sequence comes from Candidatus Venteria ishoeyi, assembly GCF_030378065.1. Taxonomy (GTDB): domain Bacteria; phylum Pseudomonadota; class Gammaproteobacteria; order Beggiatoales; family Beggiatoaceae; genus Venteria; species Venteria ishoeyi. Next base: position 15,728 of record NZ_JAUCGJ010000016.1, read on the forward strand.
TAATCACCAGGCTTTTATTATTTGGGCCTACAGGGCCTGTCAAATCCCCCAGTGAGCGATAAATACAAATGGTCAAATCCAAACACTGTCCCAACCAACAGGCTTTCATCAGGTTATCAGTGGCATTATCATTAAACTTTTTAAAGCTTGCGGGTTCATGATTACAACGTGCGGAAGGGGCCAGATCGCTGCTACGGGTCGCTGCGGTAATGGGTTGCTGGAATGTGTGACTGTATTCCTGAATCTCAATCCATTCTTTATGCGCCTTAACCTGAGAATTGCCTTTGAAAAAATCACCGGTTTTTGTCGTAGGATAAATCTTTAAAAAAACACTGGTACTCATGACCCCTCCTCTCAGCAACAAGATTGCCCGTATAATGCGGGTACAGACTGTATTATGATAGTTTTACGATGAACTATAAGCGCCAAGCCGTTCAAAACTATCGATAAAAGACAGTTGATTTAGTATCAGAATACAGTTACTTTAACAAGTTATTTTCCAGATTGAAAATTTTTTATTGAGGTTATTCTAAACCATGAATACGACAGCCATGCTTTCTACATCGTACCCTTTGGCTAAAAAAACGCTGAAAATGTTAGTGCTGCTTACCCCTATTGTCGCCACTACCGCTTGCGGTCGTTTTCAGAATATTTTTGAAGATCCTCAACCGGTGGCACAAGTGCCTGGCGGCACGGTTGTAGTGCCTTCCGTTGAAACCGGCGAAGGGGGAATGTCCTCGCCCGTAATTGCTGCGCCAAGTATGCCAGCAAGTGGGCGCTTCCATACGGTACAGGCGGGTGATAGTTTATATAAAATCAGTCACTATTATGGCATTGATTATAAAAATGTTGCGCTGTGGAATGGCATCAGCGCGCCTGCTTACACCATTCACCCCGGTCAGCGCTTACGCCTGGAACCCGCAGCAGGTCTGCCAGCACCGGTTGCCAGTGCACCAGTGCATAGCTATCCCAGTGCACCACCGGTCAGCAGCACACCGCCTGCGGCAAGACCCGTCCCACCGGTTGCCAAACCTGAATCTTCTGAGCCGGTCAGATATGAATTTGACTGGGATACAGGCACGATTAAACCAAAAAAACCTGCTGCGGTGGTTGCTTCTGTACCAGTAAGACCGATTCCTGTGATTGCAGCAACCCCCACAAGGGAGCTTGCGCCCATTGTTATACCTGAAAATATCCCCCTGGTTAATATGCCTGTGCCCGTGACTGCCGTTGCCAATGCCTCGCAATACCATACCGTCAAACGGGGTGATACACTGTATGCCATTGCCAATCAGTATGGTTTAAAAACGGCTGAATTAGCGGCCTTAAACGGTATCAGCAAACCTTATTTATTAAAAATCAATCAAAGCCTGTTAGTTTCAGCACCCTCTGTTGCTCCAGCAATTGCTATGGCACCGGCTGAGTTTCAAATTACACCACCGGCTATTCCAGTCGCCAGCATCCCTGTCACTGCCCAAGCTTCAGTTGCGCCAGCCGGTAGTGCAACGATTTATCACACGGTACAACGCGGTGATACACTCTACAGTATTGCCACACATTACCAGGCCAATTATCGTGATGTTGCAGCATTAAACAATTTACCCAAACCTTATCATCTAACGGTGGGACAAAGTTTACAAATCAACGCTGCAATGCCAGTAAATACCACAGTAACAACAAAATCAGTCAGGCCGCAGATTCATACTGTTGCCAAAGGTGATACGCTTTCCAATATTGCGCGTCAATATAACCAGAAATTACAACAACTGGCCGCATTAAACCAGCTAAAAAAACCCTATATGCTGCAAATTGGTCAGGCATTAAAAATTACTGAACCAGTACCTGTAAAACAAAGCCTGATGCTCGCCAGTGCAGCACCCATTGCGCTTGTAGCAACAACAGAAAAACAGGACAGCTTAAGCGGTGAAGTGATTTATCACACGGTGAACACCGGGGAAAGTCTGGCAAATATTGCCACGCAGTACCAGGTAGGACTGAATGAACTGGCTTTATGGAATGGGATTGCGCCGCCTTACCGGATTTATCCCAATCAGACAGTAACCATTTACCGCTAAGTGCAGCTTAATCATGCAATGGATAAAGCACAGTCAGTGCAATGGGCGCTTAAGCTGGCTGGCAATAATAGTATTATTCGGGCTTAATGCCTGCACCAGCCGTTATTACGCCGCGCCGGTTGAAAACCGGCAACAAAACGGCTATAGCGTGCCTGCCCCCGTTGTTGCCAAGCCTGCCAATAGCGCAACAAGGGCGGCATCCGCCAGTTATCAAGCACTGGATACTCAGGGCCGCCACCAGGTAAAGGCAGGCGATACCTTGTACCGTATTGCGCGGCACTATCAACAAAGCGTCAGGCAATTAGCAGCCTGGAATCGTTTATCGCCCCCTTATACCGTATATCCCGGTCAGGTTTTACAAGTCAGGCCGGTTGTGGCAGCGCCGGTACAAACTTCACCACGCACAGTGCCACACACAAGCAGTCAACGTCCAACGCGGCAGCTTGCACCGCGTGCCATGCGCCCGGTGCCTGCGCAAAGCCACGCCCGTACATCCGTTAATTGCACACCTAATGGTGGTTTAAGGCATTGGCGCTGGCCCACCCAGGTGCATAAAATCAGCACCACCTTTACCCGCAGTGGACGGCGTGGCATCACAATTGCGGGGCAAACCGGACAACCGGTACTTGCCGCACATGCCGGTAAAGTGTTATACAGTGGTGTGGGCGTGAATGGCTATTATGGGGATCTAATTATTATTCAACATCACCCGGCCTGGTTAAGCGTTTATGCTTACAATCGTACACTACGTGTACGCGAAAATGATCAGGTACAAGCCGGACAGATCATTGCCTCAATGGGAAAAAACAGCCAGGGACAAACCGCCCTGCATTTTGAAATTAGTTGTGATGGTAAAACCGTCGACCCCTTAAAATTTTTACCTACTTTTTAGGAAAATTATATGTCACCGCGTCCGCCTAAGTCTGATACAGCACAGCAAAAAGATAAAGCGAATGTGGAAAAATCAGCCCATGAAACAGCCGTGACAAGTTCACAGATTTCATCAGTCAGTGATGATGACATTGTGGAACTTCCTGATAAAGCCCTGCATGAAATCAATCAGGCGCTGGAAGAAAATGAGCTGGAAAAAGAAATCTTTGTACCCAGTGAAACACCTTTATTTGGCGCAAATAACAATGATAGTGAAAGAGATCCCACCCGCTTATATCTCAATGAAATCGGCTTTGTTCCCTTATTAACGGCTGAAGAAGAAATCAATCTGGCCCGCCGCCTCCAAAAAGGTGATGAAGCTGCGCGCAAACATATGATTGAAGCCAATCTGCGTCTGGTCGTTAAAATTGCAAGACGGCAGATGAACCGGGGACTGGCACTACTCGATTTGATTGAAGAAGGTAATATCGGTTTAATGCGTGCCGTTGAAAAATTTGATCCTGAACGTGGTTTTCGTTTTTCAACCTATGCCACCTGGTGGATACGCCAAACCATTGACCGCGCCTTAATGAATCAAACCCGCACCATACGCCTGCCAATTCATATCATTAAAGAAATCAATCTCTATGTTCGCGCCACCCGCTATCTAGCCCATGTTTTAGGACGCGATCCCACTCCCGAAGATGTCGCGCGCCACCTGGATCATCCGATTGCAACCGTTAAAAAAATGATGGGCTTGAATGAGCGCACCACCTCGGTTGATGCAATACGTAATGACGATCAGGACAAGTCCCTGCTCGACACCCTGATTGATGAAAGCACGCCCGACCCATCAGAAGTACTGCAAGATGATGATTTACACCGGCATATCAACTTGTGGTTATCACAACTCAGCAACAAACAAAAAACTGTGGTGGAATATCGTTTTGGCCTGCATGGCAAAGAAGTTTCAACCCTGGCAGAAGTAGGTGAAATTATCGGCATCACCCGCGAACGGGTGCGCCAGATTCAAATTGAAGCACTACACCGATTGCGTGATATTCTGGAACGGGAAGGCTTGTCTGAAGATGTCCTAAAGTAGGGTGGAATAGCGCAGCGTATTCCACCCTATGATCTATTTATACCCTTTCAACAAAATATACAGCTAACAATACAAATCCAGGTTAAGCAATGGAACTGACACAAATTATTTTCCTCGCCATCCTCCAGGGACTCACTGAATTTTTACCCATTTCCAGCTCCGCGCATCTAATTTTACTGCCTTACCTGCTCAACTGGCCCGATCAGGGACTGGCTTTTGACGTGGCGGTGCATCTGGGCAGTTTAGGCGCGGTACTGTGGTATTTTCGTCGGGACTTGCATCTTTTGCTGGGTAATTGGTTCAACAGCCTGCGCGGACGCGCGCAAACGCCGGAAAGTCGTCTGGTCTGGGGCGTGGCCTTAGGCACCATTCCCGTTGCCTTATCCGGCCTGCTGTTTGCTGATGCCATTGAAACCCATTTACGCAATATACCGGTGATTGCCTTAGCCACTATCGGTTTTGGTGTGTTGCTGGGTTATGCGGATTGGACGGGGAAACGCCAACGCAGTGAATACCAATTAAACTGGAAAGATATTTTGATAATTGGTCTGGCACAAGCCTTAGCCCTGATTCCTGGCACTTCACGTTCCGGTATCACGATTACTGCGGCACTATTGCTGGGTCTCAATCGTACCGCTGCTGCGCGTTTCTCATTTTTATTATCAATCCCCGTCATCCTGCTGGCAGGGGGTTATGACATCTTAAAACTACTGTTGCAGGAAGCCAGCGTTGATTGGTTTGCCCTGCTGTTAGCAGCGGTTATTTCCGGTTTAATGGCTTATGCCTGTATTTACACTTTTATCAAACTGCTGGATAAAATTGGGATGCAGCCTTTTGTCATTTACCGTTTGTTGTTGGGTTTTGGTTTATTATTATTCTGGATATATTAGTCTGATGCCAGCGGCCAACGCGGTCTGGCACCAAAAGACAGGCTTTGCTGTTGCCCCCGCTGTAAATGAATAGCACCGGCATAGGCGATCATCGCACCATTATCCGTGCAGAATTCCAGACGCGGATAAAAAACCTCAATGCCTTGTTGCTTCAGTCTATTTAACTCGGTACGTAAAGCAGCATTGGCACTGACACCACCAGCCACGACCAGACGTTTCAGACCCGATTGTTTTAAGGCGCGTTTGCATTTAATCAGCAGTGTATCCACCACCGCATCCTGAAAAGCGCGGGCAATATCCGCTTTGCTTTGCTCGTTTTTGAATTCAGCTTTCTGCCAGGTATTCAGGGCAAAGGTTTTTAAACCACTGAAACTGAAATCCAGTCCTGGGCGGTTGGTCATGGGGCGTGGGAAACGGTAAATATCCGGGCGTCCTTGTTGTGCCAGCCTGGAAATGACCGGGCCGCCGGGATAATCCAAGCCTAACATTTTTGCCGTCTTATCAAAGGCTTCACCTGCTGCATCATCAATGGATTCACCCAATAATTGATAATGCCCAATGCTTTCCACTGCAATAAGTTGGGTGTGACCACCGGAAACCAATAAGGCCAGAAAAGGAAATTGTGGGGGATTATCTTCCAGCATGGGGGCTAATAAATGGCCTTCCATATGATGCACGCCAACAGCAGGAATCCCCAATGTCCAGGCCAAAGCACGGCCTGTGGCAACGCCCACCAGCAATGCACCGATTAAGCCAGGGCCTTCCGTATAGGCAATACCATCCAGTTGCTGCTTGGTGGTATTGCTTGCGGTTAAAACCTGCTGAATCAGCGGTGTCAATTTACGGATGTGATCCCGCGAAGCCAATTCCGGCACCACGCCACCATAAACGCGATGCAAGTCTATCTGGCTGTATAAAGCATCTGCCAATAAGCCTTGCTCAGTGTCATAAATCGCAACTCCGGTTTCGTCGCAAGACGTTTCAATACCCAGTACACGCATATCAGAAATGAATACCCGCAGCAGACATCAGCCCCAGCGCACCGGTGATGATGAGATAAAAAGCAATAATATAATTCAGCAGCCTGGGCTGAATCAGAATGGCAAAACCTGCCAGTAAAGACAACAAATAAAACAGATTTTGGCTCATAATATGATTTCCTGTTTCGGGAATGTCTGTTAAGGCTTTCCCGGAACATTGGGTCTGACGCTCCAGGAAATACGCTACGCTACATTGCCCGAAGTAAACGCTGAAATCCAGTACCTACTATCAAAAACTTAGCGTGAGACGCAGGCAGTTTTCAGCGCCATAAGCGCTGAAAGAAGCCTGTGTCGAACTCCTTTTAAATAACCTGTAGGCCTGCATTTTCCAGCATCCGTACTAAACGGATCAAAGGTAGGCCAATGACCGCAGTAGGATCAGTACCTTCCATTTTATCCAGCAAGGCAATACCAAAACCTTCAGATTTAAAGCTGCCGGAACAGTGATAAGGTTTATCTTTTTGCAGGTAGCGTTCAATTTGTACATCTTGCAGTTGACGAAAGTGTACGCTAAACACCACAATATCGGTCTGACTTTCTCCGGTCGCGGTATTATACAAACACAAACCGGTAAGAAAATCGACTTGTCTGCCACTGGCCATGCGCAATTGCTCGACTGCACGATCATGACAGCCGGGTTTGCCCAAAATCGTATCACCAACTACTGCCATTTGATCAGAGCCAATAGACAAGGCATGATCATAATGTTCTTTGGCTTTCATGGCTTTTTCTTTTGCCAAACGCTGCACCAGTGCTTCCGGTTTTTCACCAGGTTTTGCGCTTTCATCAATATTAGGCGCAAACAATTCAAAAGATAAATGTAAGCGTTCCAACACAGTTTTACGAAATGGGGAAGTCGATGCCAACACCAGGGTAGGCTTATTTTTTTCAGTTATCAGAGACATAAAAACCTTGCCAATTACACCTTAAATTCTTCAAAAAAATTCTTTACCTTGTCCAGCCAGGATTGTGACTTTGGACTATGGGGCATGTTACTTTCTTTCATGGAATCATCAAAAGCTTTAAGCAACTCTTTTTGCTGTGCGGTTAAACGTACCGGTGTTTCCAGCACAACTTTACAATGCAAATCACCCACCGGACCGCCACGCACCGGTTTCACGCCTTTACCATGCAAGCGAAAAACTTTCCCCGTCTGGGTTTCTGTGGGGACTTTTAACACCACCCGCCCCCCTAAAGTCGGTACTTCCAGTTCGCCGCCCAAGGTTGCGGTGGCAATGCTGATGGGTACTTCGCAAAACAAGTGGCTTTCTTCACGGGTGAAAATAGGATGGGTTTTGACGTTAATCTGCACATAAAGATCACCGGCTGGGCCACCATTTGCACCCATTTCACCCTCACCGGACAGGCGAATACGATCCCCGTTGTCAACCCCGGCAGGCACTTGTACGGATAAGGTTTTATGCTCTTGTATACGACCATCACCGCCACAAGCAGGACACGGTTCTTTAATCATCTGCCCTTGCCCATGACAAGTCGGACAGGTCTGCTGCACGGAGAAAAAGCCCTGCTGCATACGCACCTGACCATTACCGCCGCAAGTGCTGCAAGTCACCGGCGCGCTGCCTTTTTTCGCGCCACTGCCATTACAGGCACCACATTTGCTCTGGGAAGGTATTCTGATTTTAACTTCAGTACCGGCAACAGCCTCTTCCAGTGTTAAGCCCAGATCATAACGTAGATCCGCGCCACGATAGACCCGGCTTTTACTGCCGCCACCGCGTCCGCCACCGCCGCCAAACATATCACCGAAGACGCTTTCAAAAATATCGCTGAAACCAGCGCCACCGCCGCCGCCAAAACCAGCACCACCCATACCGGCAGCACCATCTAAACCCGCATGACCAAATTGATCATAGGCTGCGCGTTTATGCTCATCAGAGAGCACTTCATAGGCTTCTTTAACTTCTTTGAACTGCGCTTCCGCTTTTTCATCCCCTGGATTTCTGTCAGGGTGATACTTCATCGCCAGACGGCGATAAGATTTTTTCAGCTCAACTTGCGTGGCGTTATTTTTAACGCCGAGGACTTCGTAATAATCACGTTTAGACATAGTGTATTAGGCTTTTGACAGAGTAAATAAAAACAGACTTATTCAGTATGAGGAAAAAAAACCTTATTTAAAATCTGCTCTTGTGTATAAGGGCATTGTTCAGGAAAAGTTGCTGTTGGCAAACCTGTTTCATCACTTGCAAGCTCTACTGCATCTTGATATGCCTCTGTAATGACATCGGGCAACCGGGACTTTAGCCCCGGCGATTTACGTAAGCGTCGATTCAGGCGTAGACGCTGCTCAATGATGGTTGCCTTCCAGCTATCTCCCTTAAATTCTTGCCAGCGCTCGGATAATTGCGCATATTGAAATTGCCATTTTAACAGATGTGCCAACAAGATAATTAAACGGTTTTCCAACTCATTACGCTCAGCCCTGCCCATTTCTTCCAATTCTTCTAATAAATGTTGAATATCTAATTTGGAAAATTGCCCTGTTTTTAACAGAACCGCGTTTTGATGCGCCCAGGCAGTATAATTTTCCTCGTATAAATGGCTTAAGGTTTTCATATATTTAAATCTTCTTTCCGATGTAGAAAGCATAACCATAAAAATCTTTGTATTTATAATACAATTCAGCTTCAATCCGTTGGTTTTCCACGAACTCCTCGGCAATTTTATTGCCAGCATACTTTTTCAAAAATACTTCCTGCGCAAATACTTGTGGCGCATAAAAATGCTCTATCCAGCAATTTTCCGGCAGCACAAAAGCAGCAACTGGCATGTACCCGGCTTTTTGCATTTGCATGAGCTTACGTGGAATCAGGTCTATTTCCGGGTAAGCATCTTCCCAGAAGGTTTCAATTTCCGCAGGTCGCTCCTGGGTAAACCATGAGGCTTCTGAAACGGCAATAAAGCCTCCCGGCTTTAAAAATCTGCGCCACTCGTTGATACCACGTTCAAACCCGATATTGTAAATTGCGCCTTCCGACCAGATTAAATCCAATGTTTCATCTTGAAAAGAAAGTTGATCCATTGAACCAACAACACCATTCACCCTGTCTTGAAGCTTTAGTTTCTGACTGTTTGCATTAAATAAATCGATAAAAATTGGAAACAGATCAATACCTGTAATATGACCGGGTGCATGATTCGCCATAACCATTGTCTGACCACCGGTTCCGCAACCAATATCGGCAATTTTTGATTTACCCGTCAAATTATCAATAAAGCTCAAAGCCTTGGCAGTCACTTCAGGGCTTCCAGGCCCTTGCCGTTCTATGGTCGAAAAATACTCGCAAATTAATTTTAAGTCGAACTCATGAATTGATTTATTTTCATCGCTCATCATTCTTTCCCTTTCTATAGATTTTTATATATTAAACTTCCAAATTGCGTACTGTTAACAAGCCAAGTATTATCACTACTGGGAAATTATTTATCTAAAAATCTATATACTGGACTATTAGCCAAACAGGGTTGAAAAAATCTGTGTAAGTTTTGTGCAAAAACAAGGTGTCATTGAACAGATTTTACTCCTCCTAGGAGGCTATCCGAGAACAGAGGCCGTAGCGAGGGAAAGCTGGTTTGAGGCAGATTTTTTCATTATTTGAGGCAAATATTGGGTATATTTAACGAAAATAAGGGAGAAATCTGACCAAATCCAGCTTTTCCGCAGTAGGTCTTGTGTTCTCAGACAGCCTCCTAGCTACTTAACTATTCGTAGTGCGTCCACAACCTGAGAATCTTGACGATACGCTCACGCTCTAACACTTGATATACAACACCGGGCTTAAGAATCAGCTTGTATTTCAGTGCTTTCATCAAACTCAATTAATTCATTCAAAAGATTATCACAAATATTGACACTTTGTTTATAACCCTCACAATCAATTAAAAAATTATATCTGTATTCTTCTGCACAAACAGTAATTACTTGGAGTGCCATAAAATATTTTGTTTTATCTGTTCTAAATTTTGTACTCACGATGACCTCCTCTAATAATTTTTGTAATTTATGAGATTTGCTATATGATCCAAATTGGCTTTTTGTTTCTAGTAAATGCTTAAAAAATAATTCCATCATTTGCTGGTAATGGAAACATTCTATTGAACAATCATTAATGTCAGCTTTTGATAACAAATCAATGGCCATAGCATGTTCCCACGCCTTTCCAGCAAGATTTTCAATATTCTTAAATTGCTCTAGTTTTTCTTGATAGGTAGTTGCAATGTTCATTCAATCATATCTGCCTTTGCTAACTTATTTTTAGCCAAGTAGGGTGGATGAAATGCTGCCACAATATTTGTTTTTTGTTATAATTACCTTGTTCCCAACGTCCTCGTTAGGAATGCAGACCTGGAAGCTTCTGCCTCCCGTATCCACTCAGCAAGCATGAGCTTGCAAGCAGCAATTCCCGCTCAATCTTCCAGTCCCTGTAATATGGAGTAGAAAATCACCATATTTGACAGCTTTGTGGACACAGAGAACGTAACTATCAGCACAGCAATCGATCAGGGCGGGAATTGCTGGCTTGCAAGGTAAATATTATCAACGCTGGAACTTGGTAACGAGCTAATTTGATCTGCTCTTGCCTCTGGTTAGATTATTCATTATTTTGAAATTCTTTTGATAATGGCTCAATAGAAATAACAAAAGACAGAGCATTAGTGAATTTGTCATAGATCTCTTCAGATGTAAGGCCTAAAACAAACAGTGCATAATTATCATGGGCTAACTGATTTCTTAAGTTACCTAATTCTAAAAAGTCTCTTATTGAGGAATTTAAGTTCTCATCTTCTTTAACTTTTTTTATCATGAATTTTTTAAAATCTTCACCAAAAAGGCCAAAAAAACTATTTGCATTTTTATCTCTCCAATTAAACAGAGTATGGTATTGCCTTGATAATGCTTTTTTAGTAATAAAGCTATATGTTAATTTACATTTTTTAGTATCCAGAACATCAAGAATAACATTGCAGATTTTTGTTTCAAAATAACTTGCACATGCTAAAAGCAGGACTTTTGAAAACTGCCCTTTGTACTCTGTTGCAAAACTAATTTCATTAGCCTTCTCAAGCCAGTGATAATTGTTTATGTAACTCTTATAAAGTTCTTCAACCGCAATAAGTGCATCATCTTCCAATAAATTATCCTCTCAAAACTACATTTGCTCTTTCTAACCGTCCAAGCACGCTTGTTTTTAATGTTGTTTTACCATAGGTAAAATACTGAAAGTCATCATCATCTTTTAATCTATCAATAAATTCAGCAGTAATTGACTTTGCATTCAAATCTTGATTCTCAATAGCTGATTTTGTTGAGGCATAAAAAACAGACTCAAAAAGCATAATACTAAATCTATTTGATGTGATTCTAAAATTTGTTATATCTAAACCTTCACATCCATCTAAAAAAGATGACCAAATATTATTGTAATATTTGATTTTCTCGTTATCAAAAATTTTTGCATGATTTGCAAATTTATTTATAAAGCCATTAATTGTAGCCTTGTAGTTATCAACAAAAGTAACCATGGCAAACACTCGTAATATTGCTTCAACATCATTTAACCGTATATCAGGATTATCTTTACCAAGAAGCTTTCTCCATCTTTTATCTTTATTCATTTCTAATAAAGATTTTAGAAAGTTTGAATGGTAGAGACTCATTCTTATTTCCTGAGCACCTAAATTAACTCCACCACTATTGAGACGGTTAAAAATCTCAAACATTGCTCCACTTTCTTCACCACCTGACGCAGGTTTAACAACCATATTTCTTATTGTGGCTAAATCTAATGATGTTTTGAATTCATCTAATGTCTGATAATTTTTACCATTAAAGCGATTTCCACCACCCTCAATAATCCCATCAAGTTTTAAATTAAATTTTTGAAATAATTTATCATCTGCCATTACATCATCCGGCATATGACCATGCTCATCAAAAACATCACGTAATTCTGCTCTTTTTTCTTTTCTTGGAAAACGACCTTTTACAAAATAGTATATTGTCATTAATCTTTGCTGACCATCAATGACAAGGAATTCATTTCTGCCACTTTCATAAAGAAATATTTGTGGAATTGGCAAACCAATAAGTAAAGATTCTATTAGTTTCGATGCGCGCTTTAAATCCCATACGTAATGACGCTGAAATGATGGAATTTTAAACACCCTCGATTCAATAAAACTGACAATTGTTAAAATGTTAAAATCATTTGGAGTTGTTGTTAGTTGATATTCATTCAGAGGATAGCCTTCTTCCTCTTTCTCAATATCTAGCTCTAACTCTTTTTCTTGAGTGCTCATTTATTCTCCGTTTGTTTATTTACAATAATATTGATGGCCGATTGTTTATTGAGTCTAACTTGTTTTTAGCCATGTAGGGTGGGCGAAATGCCGCCACAATATTTATTTTTGGTATGATTTTTATCGGCATTTTGCCCACCAATTGCCATTGATTGGGGAAATGGTGGGCAAAATCCGTGTAAGTTTTGTATAAAAATAAGGTTTATTGGACGGATTCTGCCCACCCTGTCATAGGAAGCAAAGCATTCCTGAGACCGTCAGACTATAGAAAAGACAACAACTTACGAAGACCTAAAAGAGTTGTCTTTTCTATAGCTGACTACCTAGCTGAACAAGTAAAAAACTTTATTCAATATAATGAAAACGACAAGTAATAATTCTTACCGTATAATCAACAACTTCATAAACCAATCGGTGTTCATTGGTAATACGTCTTGACCAGCAGCCCTGTAAATGATGTCTTAACGCTTCAGGCTTTCCTGTAGCTGTAAATGGTGTTCTGGATATTTCTTTAATTAGATTATTTATTTTCTATAAAATTTTTTATCTGTTTTTTGCCAAAACAAATAATCCTTCCGGGACTCATCTGTAAACAGAATATTCATTCTTCAATCAAATCACGCTGTATCATTTTCCCTGAACGTGCGTGTTCCAGTGAATTCAGTAACTATTTTGCATTATGTGGGTTAGACAACAGATAATGCGTTTCTTGCCAGGCATTATAATCATCTAATGACATAATCACGACATTATGTTGATTTTGGCGTTGAACTTCATAAGGCTCATGTGCTCTATAAACCTGCTCACACAGATTATCCAGATCCTGTTTGGCTTGTTTATAAGTGATGTTTTGCATCATGATCACCTTTGTTATATAACGCGCGGGGTGAGCTAAATTTACTTTAATATCAGCATTTTGCCCACCAATTGTCATTGATTGGGGAATGGTGGGCAAAATCTGTGTAAGTTTTATACAAAAACAAGATTCATCGGATGGATTCCGCTCACCCTACCTGACTTTCTCTGCGTCCCTGTACCTCTGCGGGAGATAACAAGTGTATTTAGTTTGGATGTTCTTCATTCTCATAAATATAACTGAAATATTCACCTGACTCTTCCTGTACATTGTCAATTGTGATTTCTTCATTATCTTCTATTGCATGTTTTTGACATAAATCTATATAAAGTTCTTTTGAATAGTTGAATAATGCTGTGTTAATGGCATTAGATTCTTCATTGCTTTGATTGGATTTATCCAAAAATATGGTTATTGCTTCTATAACACGCTTTATAAGCGGGATATATTCGGCATCATCTAAACCCATCTTTTCATTATAATCATTCAGGGATTTAATTATTTCCTTCCCTATCCCTTCAGCTATATTGTCTTGTTTCATATTTTACTTCTTTTTATTGTTCTTCTTCAAGATCATCATTTAAATCTATATATTCCCACATTTCATTTTCATGCAGCCAAACTGGGTCAGCATTTCTTCTTATGAATTCACCTTTGTTTACCTCGTTCCCAACGTCCTCGTTGGGAATGCAGACCTGGAAGCTCATGCTTCCCGTATCCATTCGGCAAGCATGAGCTTGCACGGTAAGCGTTACCAAGCTGGAGCTTGGTAACGAGGTAAAATTTTAACCACCATTTTTACTCTCAAGAAATAGCTTTAGAAAAATAACATACTTCTGGTAAATCTTTAAAATGACGATCTGAAGTGATTAACTCAACCCCAGTTTGTTGGGCAGTACTGTAAATCATTGCATCCATTGCAGCCAATTTAAATTGACTTGCCATATCTGCTGCAAGTAAGGCAAGCCCTGTATCTAGAGTAATCACTGTTCCTTGCTCAGTAATTGCAATAACATCCAGCGCTGTTGCTTCGTCTCGTTCTCGGCACACCCAGCGATAAAGTTCATATTGTTGCACACTGGGAATGATTAAATCTTTGGGTTGCTGCAAATAGGGTGCAAAACTATCCACCAGCACGCCATCAGTCAGCCACTCATCCAACCGCAAGTATCAACCAAATACTTCATATTCGTTCATTTCGGTCACGATACCCTTCAGGGTTTGCACCTTTTAATAAACCACGAACTGATGCCATCGTGCGTTTAGGTACAAGACTGATAACATCACCTTTAACAACACAGACAAATTGCTGCCTAACTTGTAAATGCATACGTAGCCATAAGTCAGGCGGCAATGCCAATTGATGATTATCTTGAAGGATAGCATTTTCCATTACATTAAATCCCAATTATTAAATTAACCATGTAAGGAGAGGAAGACAGCCCTGTTCTTACAAGCTTTAATATTAGCATTAAATCATCATAAAATTTTGCCCAGCATTTTTTCCTTATGTACTTCAACCAAAATCGCCGCAGAAGCGGCGAAGTATTCGTTCCCAGCAAGATGCTGGGAACGAGAAAATAAAGAAGTTAAAAAATCAGTATGATTTTTTAAGATTTTTTATCCTTAACTTCTTCAAACTCTGCATCAACTACGTCATCATCAGCTTTTTTCTCAGCCTGACCCGCATCAGTGCCAGCGCCTGCTGCGGCAGCAGCGGCAGCGGCAGCAGCCGCATCACTAAAGCCCTCCGGCCCCGCAGCGCCAGCCGCACCTTCAGCACCACCGGCATTGGCGTACATCTGTTCTGCCAATTTACCGGACACTTCGGTTAAGGCTTTGGTTTTGCCTTCGATTTCTTCCAGGTCATCACCTTTAACAGCTTCACGCAAGGCTGCAATGGCTTTTTCAATGCGCTCTTTTTCATCTGCTTCGACTTTATCACCCATTTCACCAATGGATTTTTCCGTAGCGTGAATCATGGTATCAGCCTGATTACGCGCATTGACTAAGTCATGGAATTTTTTATCTTCTGCGGCATGGGCTTCGGCATCTTTGACCATTTTATCAATTTCTGCTTCATCCAGACCACTGGAAGCAGTAATACGAATGGACTGCTCTTTGCCGGTGGCTTTGTCTTTTGCAGAAACGTGCAAAATACCGTTAGCATCAATGTCAAAAGCCACTTCAATCTGCGGAATGCCACGCGGTGCTGGAGGAATATCGCTTAAATCAAAACGTCCCAGTGATTTATTGGCGGAAGCCATTTCGCGCTCACCCTGCAATACATGCACAGTTACCGCAGTCTGGTTGTCATCAGCGGTGGAAAATACTTGTGAGGCATTGGTTGGGATGGTGGTGTTTTTATCAATTAACTTGGTCATCACGCCACCCATGGTCTCAATACCCAGAGACAATGGGGTAACATCCAGCAACAACACGTCTGTAACATCACCGGATAATACACCGCCTTGAATGGCTGCGCCCACGGCAACCGCTTCATCAGGGTTCACGTCTTTACGGGAGTCTTTACCAAAAAATCCAGAAACGATTTCCTGCACCTTGGGCATACGGGTTTGACCACCAACCAGAATGATTTCATCAATTTCAGAAGCACTCAAGCCAGCATCCGTTAAGGCCGTTTTGCAGGGCGCAACAGTACGCTCAACCAACTCTTCAACCAGCCCTTCAAATTTTGCACGGGTCAGTTTGATATTCAGGTGTTTAGGGCCGCTGGCATCGGCGGTAATATACGGCAGATTAATATCAGTCTGCTGGGTAGATGACAACTCAATCTTGGCTTTTTCAGCGGCTTCTTTCAGACGCTGCAAGGCCAGTGGATCATTGCGCAGGTCAACGCCGGAATCTTTTTTGAATTCTTCGACAAGATAGTCGATGATACGCATATCAAAATCTTCACCACCGAGGAAGGTATCCCCATTGGTGGATAACACTTCAAACTGGTGCTCGCCGTCAACTTCTGCAATTTCGATAATGGAAATATCAAAAGTACCGCCACCTAAGTCATAAACGGCTACTTTAGAGTCGCCGTGTTTTTTGTCCATGCCGTAAGCCAGTGCTGCTGCGGTTGGCTCGTTGATAATGCGCTTGACTTCAAGACCCGCAATACGTCCGGCGTCTTTGGTTGCCTGACGTTGGGAATCGTTGAAATAAGCCGGTACGGTAATTACTGCTTCGGTGACTTCTTCGCCGAGATATTCTTCAGCGGTTTTTTTCATTTTCATCAGGATGCGCGCAGAAACTTCTGGCGGTGCCATTTTCTTGCCTTTGACTTCCACCCAGGCATCACCATTGTCAGCGCCGACAATGCTATAAGGCACCATGCTGACATCGCGCTGCACCACATCATCTTTGAAGCGGCGACCAATTAAACGTTTGATTGCAAACAGGGTATTATCAGGATTGGTAACGGCCTGACGCTTGGCGGATTGTCCAACCAGAATTTCTTCATCATCTTTGGCAAATGCAACGATAGAAGGGGTGGTACGTGCGCCTTCGCTGTTTTCTATCACGCGCGCCTCTTTGCCTTCCATCACCGCAACGCAAGAGTTGGTTGTACCCAGATCGATCCCGATAATTTTACCCATTGTTAAATTCCTCTCCTAAATAATAGGTTTTTTTAATTCCAATATGTTTTAGCTGCTTGAGGATGTTGGGGTCTTGCTGTTTTTTTCAAGCAGTATCATTAAGGATTATTGGCAGACAATAACCAGCGCAGGGCGCAGTAAACGCCCATTTAATTGATAACCCTTTTGGTGGACATGTAAAACCGTGCCGGATTCTGCTTCAGGGTTAGGAGCCATTGACATGGCTTCATGTAAATCTGGATTAAATTTTTCATTGGCCGGATCAATGATTTCGATATTAAATTTATCTAATGCCCCGGAAAACATTTTTAAGGCCAATTCATTACCTTCACGCAAGGTGTCTATGCTGGCCTGTTCCTGTGTTGCTGCTTCCAGACCCATTTCCATGCTGTCTTTAATGGGTAATAATTCCAGCGCAAAATTTTTCAGTCCGTATTTATGCGCATCTTCGACTTCCCGGTTCAGGCGTTTACGGACATTTTCCTGTTCTGCCTGTTGGCGTAATAACTGCTCCTGCAATGCAGTAATTTTTTGCTGTGCGGTATCTAATTCGATTTTCAGCGCATTGGCATCCAGTTCAGCGTCTGCTACAGTTTTTTCAGTGCTGGCTTGCTCTTCAACCACCTCTTGCTCTGCTTCTTCAGTCTCCGCTGCTGCAACCGTTTCCGGGCTTTCATTGTTGTCTGTTACGGTTTCCGTGCTGGCAGCTTCATTAACGTCTGCTGTTTTATCGTTCACTTCAGCGGCTTCTGTTTCTTTGCTCATGAGGTTCTCCTGGATGAAATTTTTGAGTACAGGTTATGGGGCTGGATTACAGTGCTTCAAGGGGAAAGGCGTGATTTTGACGATAAGCCGCGTATAAATCCAAACTGGGTTTAAAGTTGTGGGGAATCGCTTTAAAAACTATCAGGCTTAAAGCATGAAAACCATGATATAGCAAGCTACATCATGGTTTTCACAAGATTTTGGCGGCTTTCATCGCAATAAGCGATGAATGAAGCCTAAATCGAACTCAGGCTAACTTGCTTTTCAGTAGTTCATTAACCTGTTTAGGATTGGCTTTACCCTTGGTGGCTTTCATAACCTGGCCCACAAAGAAACCAAATAACTTATCCTTGCCACCTCGATAAGCTTCAACCTGGGCGGCATTATTACTGATGATCTCATCAATCACCGCTTCAATCGCACCGCTGTCCGTGACCTGTTTCAAGCCTTTTTGCTCGATAATGGTATCGGCATCACCTTCCTGGTTCCACAGGGCTTCAAAGACCTGTTTTGCGATTTTCCCGGAAATGGTGTTATCTTCAATACGCTTGAGCATACCCGCCAGTTGCGCGGCGGACACCGGGGATTGGGTAATATCCAGGCTGTTTTTATTTAACGCACCGGCAAGTTCGCCCATCACCCAGTTGACACACAGTTTGGGGCTGCCGCCGGATGCTGTGATGACAGCTTCATAATAATCGGCTAAGTCGCGACTGGACGTCAGTATTTCAGCATCATAAGCGGATAAACCAAAATCTGATATAAAGCGATGTTTTTTATCATCTGGCAATTCCGGCAAGGTGGCTTTGACTGCATCTAAAAAGTCATCTTCCACTGTCACTGGCAATAAGTCGGGATCGGGGAAATAACGATAATCGTTGGCTTCTTCCTTACTGCGCATGGGGCGGGTTGTATTGTTATCAGCATCGTATAAGCGCGTCTCCTGACTCACTTCTCCGCCACCTTCCAGCACGTCAATCTGGCGCTCAATTTCGTAATTAATCGCGCGTTCTACAAAGCGGAAAGAATTCAGGTTTTTTAATTCAGTACGGGTGCCAAAAGCTTCCTGGCCTTTAGGACGCATAGAAACATTGGCATCACAGCGCAAAGAGCCTTCCTGCATATTGCCATCGCAAATCTCCAGATAACGCACCAGAGAATGGATTTTTTTCATATAAGCCACGGCTTCTTTGGCGGAGCGCATATCTGGCTCAGATACGATTTCCAGCAATGGCGTGCCTGCGCGATTCAAATCAACGCCGGTTTTACCGTGAAAATCTTCATGCAGGGATTTACCGGCATCTTCTTCAAGATGAGCGCGAGTAATACCAACAACTTTAGTTTTACCGTCAACCTCAATTTCCGTTTTACCGGTTTCAACAATCGGCAGTTCAAACTGGCTGATTTGATAACCCTTGGGCAGGTCTGGGTAAAAATAGTTTTTACGCGCAAAAACAGAACGTCTTGCGACATTAGCACCAATAGCTAAACCAAATTTAGCCGCCATACGCACCGCTTCTTTATTCAGTACCGGCAAGACACCAGGAAAACCCAGATCCACTGTACAGGCTTGCGTGTTAGGCGCAGCGCCATAAGCCGTGGAAGCACGGGAAAAAATTTTACTTTTGGTTGCCAATTGGGCATGAATTTCCAGGCCGATAACGACTTCCCATTCCATAGTTCACCTTATCTTTCTTTATTTTAAATTAAAACAACGCGAGATTTTAACGCGATCAGCGCAAAATAGTGAATAAAACCTGAATCAATTTTACCCAAAAATGCTTAACTCCAGCGCGTACTATAAATAAATAGTGTGAGAGTTTGACGGCTTTCATCGCATTAAGCGATGAATGAAGCCTAAATCGAACTCAGATCATTTACTTGCTCAAGTCAATGATTTTGCCTTCACGCGCAATATGACAACGCAACGGAGATTGTGCCTCATCAACCACTTTTAATACATCTTGATGCAATAAATCAATCTTATTGTCATCATAATTCGGATCAACATGAAACAAATACAGATCCCCTACCTTGGCATCAATTGCAAACTGCGTGGTTTCAAGGTAACAGGAATGTCCCCAGCCCCGTTTTTTAGCGTAGTCTTCTTTCGTGTATTGTGCATCATGAATAAATATATCGGCTTGATTGATATCCTTCAGCGCATTTTCTCGCTCTTCTTCCTGCATGGCAAGAATCAAGCGATGCTCTTCTTCTTCCAGTTCTTCAGCCCGCATCCGAATATTATGATCAATAAACGCCAGTTCATTATCTGATATGTAAACCAGGGATTTTCCGGCAAACTCAATATGATAACCAAAGGTTGTGCCAGGATGATGGACATTAAAATGGCGAATCTTAAACGGGCCTTGCTGAAAAGATTCCTGATGCGTTGGCAAATATTTGATGTCTGCCAGCCAGGTTTCAACTTCGACCGGGAAATAAGGGCTTTGCATTTGCCCGGAAATACGTTGTTCAATTTCTGCGGGGCAATCGCCTGGGCCAAAAAAATTTACTTTCCAGCCCGGTACAAACGCAGGCACAAAAAAAGGCAAGCCAGAAATATGATCCCAATGGTAATGGGTGAGTAAAATCGTAACTTCACGAATTTCTGATTGCCCCATCAGCATATTGCCTAAGGGAATAATGCCCGTGCCGCCATCGCAAATGAGCAAATGCCCATCCGAAAAAATTTCAATGCAGGAGGTATTCCCCCCCACCTTCAGGTGGCTGGCAAAAGGGGCGGGATAGGAACCACGCACACCCCAGAAGCGTAAATAGTGATCAGGTAAAGTCATCCAGTTACAGTCATTGGTATTAGGAACGAGGATTTTATAATTCCCGAAACCAGGCTGGCCTTTTTCTCCATTTTCTGCGTTATAAAAACACTTACATAGCTTGCTATGCGCCTGTTTTCATGCCTTGAAAATGAACAAAAATCCTGCGCCCGGTTTTGGTTCTTATTTCATCCTCGTTCCTTAGAAAAATATTTTCCAACCGATTGTACAGGATTTACCCGCATTTCATCCAGTGATTCTTCATGACGAGGGGGCTTTGTTTGCCTGCTCATTTAAAGCAGGTGGTTTGCGGGTCGCGTGTTGGTAAACCAATGCGCGAATTTCTTTAAAACGCAGCGGTTTGATCAAAAAATCCAGCGCACCCAATTGCTTTGCAATATAACGGTCCTGGGCATAGTCTTTAGAAGTAACCATTACTACGGGTGTGGTTTTTTGATGGGAGAAGTCGCGCAGTTTTTGTAAAAACGTAAGGCCATCCATTCCTGGCATAATAATATCCAGAAATATCAGATCAGGGGTATGTTCGGCAAGATAGGGCAAGGCATCAAGTGGGGAAGTAAACCCCTGAAAGTGAATACCTAAGGGTTCGAGACTGAACTGATACAACGAGATTGAAGTTGTACTGTCATCTACCACCACGATGATTGGCATTTTTTCTGTCATCGACTCTAAACCCGTTTGTTATGAAATCCAAGTCCTGCTTGCATAATAAACAAATGGAGCCCCGGGAGGGAATCGAACCCCCAATAAGTGATTACAAATCACCTGTTATACCATTTAACTACCAGGGCACTTAATTTTGCTTGCAAAGCCTGTTAACCAAGGCTTTTACGCTTAATCTGCCGACTGCACTTCATGAGCAAGCGCGTATTCTATGCAATTTCTGTGCTTAAGGCAATACCTTATATTTATATTTTTTACAGCAAGGCTTCATTCAGCCAAGTTAACCTTTACAGGATATGCGTTTTGGTCTTAGCACCTTAAAGGCATTTACAAAAGATTTCAATATGCCTGTGCGGTTTTCTGGTATTTTCAAATACAACCAATACTGCCGAGCACCTTGGTAACGCCGTAAAATTTTAACCTCATGAAAGCCTAAATGATGCAGTTGCACCATTCTACGCTGTGCGCCATCTGCATCCCGAAAAACTCCCAAAGAAATCGAATTATCGGCATTTAACTGGTAATCCCGAATCCCTCTTTGGGTTAATTGTTGTACCATATATTGTGCCACAGCGCGCGTTTGATAGGCAGGTAAATATACTTTGGAAGTCGTTAATTTAGGTTTACCCTGTATTTTCAGTTTGCTGCGCATCCCTTTTTTCTGAAACCAGCGTTGTGCATGTTCAGCACTTTGGCGCTTTGAATAGGTGCCTGTGCGATAACATAACTGTTTTGATGATTTTTTATGTTTTTTGCGGGGTATTTTTTTTGCTGACACGGATTTTGCCGTGCTGGTTTTTTTCTCAGGTTTTTTTTCTGATTTTTGAGCACTGGCAGTTTTTGGGATAACCAGTGGTGGCGTTGCTTGTGGCAAGGCCATTGGTAATTTGGCTAAGGTTTGCGTTGTCATTGCCGTGCTTGTTGCAAAAGGCCCTAATTGTGGTGGCGGCGTGGTCATTGCCTGCATGGCCTTTTTTGCTTGCGGCGTGCTGCTGAGCACTGCCGGAGAGCCAGACAGCGCGGCAGGTAATTTCATGAATGCGGGTGCGGCTGAAGCTTGATTGGCACCACTGCTCGTATCCGTTACAGGTTTTGCCTTTGCTTCGGGTTTGATACGAAATTGTCGTAAATCGCTGAATGCCTGCCCCATATTATCCGGTAAATTAGAGAGTTTTTGCACAAAAGCGGGATCTTTCTGTCTGCTGCCTTGCTGCTCGCTGACAGTCTTAGGTTGTGGGATCGGCATTGATGGGGTTGCTGCTTGTGCAATTATTGTTGTCGTCAACTCATCACCACTGACAGTACCTGCCTGTATTTTATTTTCGCCAGCTTCTGTTGGCGCTTCTGCCAAGTCAGTTACAAGGGGCTGTTCCGTGCCGTCCTCATTGACAAAAGGAGGGGCAACAGTTTTAGAAATGGCTGGAGGTTCAGTTGCGCCTTTCATTGCAACAGCGATAACTTCAGCTTCAGCAGGTGTTATGGATGCTGTTTGCGTTGCAGGGCTGGTCTGTAATAAAGCCGCCGGTGCCTGCTCGGATAATAGCGCAAGTTGTGGAACACCCTTGGGTAACTTGGCAACTGATGTTTTTTCAGCTTGTGGCGGGGCATAAAATTGCCAGTAATAAAAGGCTGCTAAATTGCCTAATAATAAAAATAAAGCAATGCTTCTCATGATGTTTTTTCCGCAATAACCGCAATACCTTGCAGTACCAATTCAGGCACCCAGTGGCAGGTATCGGGCAGGTAAGGATATAAAATTTTTGCATCCCCGCCTGTCAGCAGGCAAGTGACCGGCATTTTAGTATTCTGTTCCACTTCATTTAATAAACGCATAACTGCTCCAGATACAGCATATACGGTGCCAATTTCTATACATTGTTGCGTATTCCGTCCCCAATATTGCTGCTGTTTTGGATTTGATTCCCGTTTGCTATTTTGTTGGATTTGAGCGCACTTAGTCAGGGTGTTTGTGCTTGCTGACAAGGCATGGGTGCGCTGCCCCAGAGATTGTGCCATCATTGTTAATCCAGGTAAAATCATTCCACCTTTATGATGACCGTTTTTATCTAAAATATCCACTGTTACCGCTGTGCCACAGTCAACAACACAAACATTTGCACTTGTTTTTTGACGCGCTGCCAATAACGCCAGCCAGCGATCCACGCCCAGTTGCTGCGCCTGTTCATAGCCATTTAACACACCAAAAGCCTGGGTTTGTACTTTTACCCAGTGCAGCGGTACATCCCAACGCTGCGCCACCCATTGCGTCAATAAGCGGTTTTGTGCGGGACTGACAACACTGGCTATCCAGACTGCTTCAGGTTTTTCGGCTAGTGTAATCTCATTTAAGGCACTTAAATTGTAAGCACTATCGTGCATTTTGCTACAACGAGATTGCTGTAGTAAACACCATTTTAAGCGTGTATTGCCAGCATCAAGCAATAAAATCATAACCAGGATAATAAAAACAAAACCATACCCAAACTTGCCAGTACAACGCCCAGCAATGGCATATTCAACACATACAGGCTTTCCAGGGCAAGAATCAAAGCACCACTGATGAGCAGCGCGCCACCACCGATAGAAAACCGGTTTTTCTGACCTAATTGTTCAACTTCACTGCGTAAGGCGCGTAATTCTGTAATGGTTTCCGTGCGGTGTTTGCGTACATGACGGATTTCCGCAAGATTATCATGAATTAATCCCGGTAATTCCGGCAAAGCCTCTAATAATTCAGGCATGTGCTCTTTGAAATTATGAAAAACTGCGCGCACCCCGATTCGCTCACGCACCCAACGCTCCAGAAAAGGCTGAGCCGTTTGCCAGAGATCCAGGTCAGGATAAAGCTGCCGCCCCAAGCCTTCGATATTAAGCAGGGTTTTTTGCAACAAAACCAACTGTGGCTGAATTTCCATATTAAAACGCCGCGCAGTCTGAAACAATCGCAGCAACAGTAAACCGAAAGAAATTTCTTTCAGTGGGCGGTTAAAAATCGGCTCACAGACACTGCGAATTGCACTTTCAAACTCTTCCACCCGCGTACCTAGCGGCACCCATTCGGAATCAACGTGCAACTGCGCAACCTTGCGATAATCACGGTTAAAAAAAGCCAGAAAATTTTCTGCCAGATAATGCTGATCGGAAGGGTTTAAGGTGCCAACGATACCAAAATCCACTGCGATATAAGCAGGATATTCGGGATTGGTTATGTCGATAAAAATATTTCCGGGGTGCATGTCGGCATGAAAAAAATTATCCCGGAATACCTGGGTGAAAAACACCTCAACACCGGCTTCAGCCAGATAACGAAAATTAACCCCCGCATCTCTTAAAGTTTGCATATCACTGACGGGTACGCCATGCATCCGTTCCATGACCATGACATTTTTATGGGTGTAATCCCATTCCACTTCAGGAATATAAAGCAGTTCAGAGTTTTCAAAATTACGCCGCAACAAGGTACAGTTAGCCGCTTCCTGAAATAAATCCAATTCGTTATACAGGGTGTGTTCAAATTCCTGAACCACTTCCACCGGTCGCAGTCTGCGCCCATCCGCAGAATAACGCTGTGCCAGATGTGCCAGCAGATACATGACTTCAACATCCTGACGAATTTTAGGACGGATGCCGGGGCGCACCACCTTAACCACAACGTCTTCACCATCATTTAGCGTGGCTTTGTGTACCTGGGCAATGGATGCCGCAGCCAGTGGTTCTGGATCAAATTCACGAAACAGAACATCTAAAGGTTTGCGATAGGCCTGGGTGATAATCTCCTCAGCCTGACCGGGAGGCAAGGGCCTGACCCGATCCTGTAGCTTGGCTAATTCCTCAGCAATATCATCAGGCAGTAAATCACGCCGGGTGGATAAAATCTGCCCAAATTTGATAAAAATCGGGCCTAACTCTTCCAGCGTATGACGGATACGCTCACCTCGGGGACGGGTTTTATCACTCAGCCAATAGCTTGGGGTTAAATATAAAGGTAAACGAAAAACCCAGGAAACCTGAGTTTCTTCAAGCATTTCATCTAAACCATTGCGTACCAGGGTATGGTAGATGTTAAACAGGCGTAAAACCTGACGAAAAGGAAGTAAAGAAGCCATATCACGCGCTTTTAATTAGGAAACAGGCAAAACGTATTATATTAACCCGAATTCCATATCAATTTCAGATTAATTTATAGGCTACTGCCGGAATCAAGGGAGACAATATCTGTATAAACCTGCTTTATGGTTTCGTTATACTGGACATTTGTTGCAAAAACATTTTTACTCTTTCCATGAGCACCTGTTTTTTTTGAATATCTTGTTGTGGAAAACAGCATTATCCAATAAACAGGTGTGCTTCTGATTAAGTTACCTATTTAAGGAATTTCTATGTATATCGTAACTGGCGGTGCCGGTTTTATTGGCAGTAATATTGTAAAAGCCCTCAATGAACGCGGAGAAAGCGACATTCTGGTAGTCGATAATCTGGAAAACGGCATCAAATTTAAAAATCTGACAGATTGTGAAATTGCTGATTTTCAGGATAAACGTGATTTTATTCAGGATATTCGCCAGGGCAAAACTGCTTTTGATCCGCAGCGTGTGCGCGGTGTATTTCATCTTGGTGCCTGCTCTTCCACCACCGAATGGGACGGGCGTTATATGATGGATAATAATTATGAATACACAAAAACACTGTTTCTGGCTTGCCAGGAATATCAGATTCCGTTTTTATACGCTTCCAGCGCCTCGGTTTACGGTGATGGTAATGTATTCAGTGAGCAGCGAGACCATGAAGCACCGCTGAATGTTTACGGTTATTCCAAATTTTTGTTTGACCAATATCTGCGCCGGTATATGGCAAAACATCCACAGCACAGTCAGGTTGCGGGTTTTCGTTATTTCAACGTGTATGGGCCGCGTGAGCAGCACAAAGGCACCATGTCCAGTGTCGCCTTTCATTTTAATAACCAGGTTCAGGAAAACAGCAAGCTCAAATTATTTGAAGGCTGTGATGGTTATGCCAACGGTGAGCAGCGCCGGGACTTTATTTATGTCGGTGATGCAGTTGGCGTTAATTTATGGTTCCTGGATAACCCCGAAGTTTCCGGCATATTCAACGTTGGTACCGGGCGCAGCCAAAGCTTTAATGATGTTGCCAATGCCGTGTTAGCTTGGCACCAGCAGGGGGAAATTGAATATATTCCTTTTCCTGAGCATCTCAAAGGCCGCTATCAGAGTTTTACCCAGGCAGATATCAGCACCTTGCGTCAGGCGGGTTATGATAAACCCTTTAAGACCGTAGAAGAAGGGGTGAAAGCGTATCTGGAACAGTTGAACA
Organism: Candidatus Venteria ishoeyi; assembly: GCF_030378065.1. GTDB lineage: Bacteria > Pseudomonadota > Gammaproteobacteria > Beggiatoales > Beggiatoaceae > Venteria > Venteria ishoeyi. Next base: position 42,050 of record NZ_JAUCGJ010000016.1, read on the forward strand.
CGCTGGAAACCAAATAAACATCTATAGCGCCTAACGTAGGCCAAGCGTACCAGTTGCCACCAGTTTTTGTTCAATGTTCAGTACTGGAAAGTACACGAGTATTGGCAATGCTGGCGGCCTATTGCAATAGACTTGTTGTCAGGAACTTGGTTCGGTGTGTAGATAATGCTGTTCCCTTAGGAGTGAGGATAAAATAAATACAGAAACTGGGCGCAGGATTTTTATTCATTTTCAAGGCGTGAAAACAGGCGCATAGCAAGCTATGTAACTGTTTTCGGAACACAGAAAATGGAGAAAAAGACCAGCCAGGTTGCTGAAGTTATAAAATTCTCGCTCCTTAAGAAACTAACCCCTGCACAATTTCACTATAATGTGTTTCATCTGGTGTTAAATAACCATAACGCACCATAAAATCAATAATCACTAAATTGCTATTGGTTTTAAATTCATCAGTCTCTTTAACCTTTGCAATCACTTCATCAATTGGCAGACAATAAAAATCTTCAACTTCGCCATCGGTATTTTGTGGCTTAAAGTCTTCAGGTAGAAAGATATCATATAAAAACAGGGTATTGGACAAACAAGTCTGTTCCTGATCCATAGTATAAGTCAGTAACCCCACGGCTTTTGCCTGTTTTACCAGTTTTTCCGGGATATTCGCTTCTTCTGCCGACTCTTTCAGCAACACTTCCTGGGCAGTGTAACCCGCAGTTAAACCACCAGCAACCATTTGATCCAGGCGTAAGGGGAAAATTGGGCAAGCAGCACTGCGTCTGGCGATCCACATATGCAATTGCCCATCGCGCCAGGTTAGACCATTAAGATGTATGCCGTATTTACGTACACCAAATAAACTGGTTGCACCACGATCCATTTCCATTAATGCTGGCAAAGTAAAGTCGGTACACACGCGATAGTATTCATTGCGGCCTCGAAAATAATTTTTTTGCTGCCAGTGGCTTAATATCTCTGCCAGTGCGTGAGTGCGTTGCACTGGTGTATGCAAGTGATCCTGGAGAACGATGGCCTCAGATGTGACAGTAAAAATATCAGGATGTTCCTGAAACAGTTCAATACGGCTGTGGTGAATCGCGCCTACGGCCTGGCTTTGAATATAAAATGGAATAAAATGCTGCGGATTGTGCTGGTTGCATTGTGTTACCCAGCGTAATAATTTTTTTGACATGATTTAACCTGGATTCTACCTATGGTTTTTTATCCAAAACACTTAAATCTGGAGCGCAGCATCAATAACTTAGCGTGAGGTGAAAGCGACTTTCAGGAGCACAGTGTATGAATGAAGCTTACACCGAACTCAAGTTATCTATAAAATAACCAGATGCGCCCGAATCCCCTGCGCTGTAATTTGCTGTAAAATTTGTGCCGACCCCACTTCACCTAATTCATATTGTATGATCATTAAATGCGGGTTATCCGATTCAAACACGGCAGAAGCCACGCCTTCTGTTTCACAAACCGCCTCTTCCAGACGCTGGCGTTCTTGCGCATTGGTAATGTCATCAATTTGAATCATAATATCAACAAATTGATAAATACCAATCTGACGAATCAGTAAACGAATGGCATCCAGGTCTTCTGCACTGATTTCTGTAATCATAAACCCTAACATATAAAGATTGTTATTAATGGGTTTACTCCAACGGCTACTGGCGCGAAAGTGAATGTAAGATTTACCGCTTTCCTGTTGGTTATCGTGGCTGGGCAATTTTTCCAGATGGATGCTGAGCAAATGTTCTTCTTCTAGCGCTATGGGTTTCTCACTTAACACCATAACCCCCATGGTGGTAATATCGGATAGATAACCGATAATACGACCTTCTTTTTGATCGATGACAGGCAGATATAAGACCAAATCCCAGCGGCGATTACGGCGTTTTTCTTTGTGAGTATCCATCGCGCTAACTTATTGAATCAAACTGCTGAGGATAGGCGGATTACGCAACGGATGCGGCTGCCCGTCCTTACCTTGCTGAAATAGTGCATGTAAAATAGCATCTTCCACCTTATCTGCACCTCTATAACCACAGCGATTTTTATTCAGAAAAAATGCAAAAGCATACAAGTTTTTGCCACTACGATCAGGGATATAACCAGCCAGTGTACTCACCTGGTGCAAGGTACCGGTTTTTCCACGCACCCGGCCTTTGGCAGGGGATTTTTTCAGGCGTCGGGAATGTGCGCCAGAAGCCCCCATCACGCGCAAAGAGCTTAAAAAATCTGGGCCAATATCAAAACGTGGGTAGGTTTTAACTAATAAATCAGTCATCGCACGGGCAGTGAAACGATTTTTTCTGGATAAACCAGAACCGTCTGTCAAATGAATGTTTTGCAGGGAAATGTCTTGCTGTTGCAAAAACTGACGAACCAGGCTTAGCGCATTCTCGTGACTGCCAGCCTGTTTGGTTTTTTCAGCAGCCAGTGTTTTTAATACCTGCTCCGCCATAAAATTACTGGAATAGGTATTTAATTCTTTTAAGATAATCGACAAGGGCGCTGATTTATAGCGATATAACATTGCAGAAGCCACTTTATCATGGCTGATATGCACCTTATCACGCACCCGTATACCTTGTTGTTGTAAAAAACCATGAAATGTAGCAATCGCATAATGTGCGGGATTATTGACGTTCAGAAAAAACACCTGCTCTGAAGCATTGACTGGCAAATGACCTTTGACTTCAATAGGTAAATGTTGATTGGCTAAAACGCTTTTGCGTTGTGCCCAGATGCCCTTACGCTTGTGATTTTTTCGGGTATTCTTTGTGGTTTTGCCTAAATTCATCAACTGCATATAAGCAGGATTCGGTTGCAGCCAGACATTCAGATCATCACCCACCTCATCACCCGGCTGCACATGCACGGCTACGCTGTTAAAATTCAGCGATAAAGCACTGAGCTTGGCATCATAAGCGCGTTGACTGCGTTTAACTTTCCAGGCAGGCGCACGATCATACTGATCAAAATAACTGACATCGGCAATTAAATTACCTGTAATTTCAGTAATACCACTTTGGCGCAATTTACGCGCAATTTCCCACAAACGTTCAGTATTTAAGGTGGGATCGCCCCCCCCTTTTAAAATCAAATTACCTTTGATTTTTCCTTGCTCAATTTTACCCGTATGCCGCACATCCGTGGTAAAACGAAATTCAGGCCCCAGGTAATGCAGGGCGGCTGCGGTAGTGACCACTTTTTGTATGGATGCAGGCAACAATGCCTCATCACTGTTGTAACTGAATATTTCTTTACCATCAGGCACGGATACCACGCGAATTGAGGTATTTTCAGCATTCAGGCAGCTAGGTTGCAGGGCTGTTTTAATTTGCCGGGAAAGCGTCTGAGGCTCTGTAGCCATGAGCGAGGTTGAAAAGGAGAATAGCAAGCAGCTAATTGTACAATTTAATAAAAATTTTCTCAGCATATCAAGCATTCCTTACATCATTATTTTTACAGGAAAACATCCAAATCACTCAAACCAAACAAGCTTCATAAAACAACATAAATGAATAAAGCACTATATTGCGGGTAAAATCTGAATTATTTACTTTGAATATAAAGTATATAACGAATTAAACTGAAAGTTTACTTTTATTCAGCATTCTGGTTTTACATTCCCATCCAATTTTTTTCTATGAGATTAAATAAATACACCCACCAAAGCCCCAGTCATACATGTGGCTAATGTACCGGCGATGATGGATTTCAAGCCCAGTCCTACAATTTCCTGGCGGCGTTCCGGTACCATAGTGCCAATACCACCAATCATAATGCCAAGGCTGCCAAAATTTGCAAAACCGCATAAGGCATAGGCCATAATTAAACGGCTGCGCTCGCTCAATGCGGTTTCAGGTAATTGCGTCATGTTCAAATAAGCCACAAATTCATTGAGAATGGTTTTCACGCCCATTAATGCGCCAGCCGCTTGCGCCTCACTCCAGGGAATGCCCATTAACCACACAACGGGAGCCATGAGCCAGCCTAATATGCGTTGCAGGGTCAACGCTTCCTGATTGATTGTGGGTAAAAGTGCCAGCAGGCTGTTGATAAGTGCAACCAGCGCAACAAATACCAGCAGCAAGGCGATCACATTAATTAACAGTTGTATGCCATCTAATGTACCTTTGCTTATCGCATCCATTGCACTGTGGGCTTGTTGCGGCGGCAGTAATGCACCCGCTGTCGGCTCCTTGGTTTCGGGCACTATAATTTGGGCAATGGCAATCGCCGCTGGAGCACTGATAACAGAGGCAATCAGCAAATGCCCCATTATATCCGGCACAACATCGCGCAGAATATTAGCATAGACAACCAATACGGTACCGGCTATGGTTGCCATGCCGGTTGCCATCAGCGTAAATAATTCGCTGCGCGTTAATTCCTTGAGATAAGGACGAATAAACAGGGGTGCTTCTGTCATGCCTACGAAGATATTTGCCGCAGTGGACAAACCCAGTGCGCCACCAATATTCAGTGTTTTTTGTAAGCCCCAGGACAGGCCACGCACAATCCAGGGTAGGATGCGCCAGTAAAACAGCAATGCGGACAAGGCGCTGACAACCAGCAACAAGGGCAGCGCCTGAAATGCCAGGATAAAACTGTTGTGGGGCGCGCTGGTGGTAAATGGCGTTTCGCCACCACCCACATAACCAAAAATAAATGAAGTACCCGCACGCGTCGCCGCTTCCAGCGCCAATACAGCGTCATTGAGCAGGGAAAATACCGTCTGTAAAAAAGGCAGATTTAATAACACTGAAGCCAGAATCAATTGTACAAGCAAACCAGCCGCCACGGTTTTCAGTTTTACTGCTCGATGGTTTTCACTTAAAGCCCAGGCCAGCAGTGGAAAAGTGAGCAAGCCCAGGATACTTTGCCAAATCATCAAGCCGCTTCCTTCCCTTGTTTTTAAGGTGCCAAACGAAAATTAAAAGCCATCACCCGTCCATTGCGCAGCACTTCAATGTCCACTGTTTGATTCGCTGCCAGTTGTTGCAAGACTTGTAAACCTTTTAATGGTGAATCCAGTTTGACAGCATTTAATTGTGTCACAATATCACCTGATTTTAAGCCTGCTTCTGTAAATAAGGCGGGTTGTTTACCAGGGTGAATGCGATAGCCCATGAATTTTCCATGCTGGCGCAGGGGCTGAATTCTAATGTAATGACCAATTGAAGCCGGATTTTCCAGAATCTGCTGGCGTTGTTTAGCAAGCTTATTTTCCAAAACCGATATGGGTTTGTTTGTCGGCATGGGGGCTGCTGAATATTGTAATTTAGCTGAGCTGTTTTTTTTACGTATCAGCTTCAGGGTTTCATAGGTTTGATTACGTTGCAATATTACACGATCAACCTGTATATCATGCAGCTTAACGCCACCAGGCAAGGTTGCACCAATCTGATATTCCTTGCCCTTGCTTTTAGGCACGGAAACCACAGCGATGGCTTGTTCTTTATCATCGCTGAATAAGGTGCCTTGCAGTGTCAGAGCAAGTTTTGTCTCTGGAATTTTTTGCAAAGCCTGGGACTGAATTTGCCGACTTGAGGTAGATAAACGCTGGCCTAATAAACTGTTTTGCAGCAATGGCTGAATGTCCAGCTTGGCTATACCGGGCTGGACAGAAGAGGTGGATGTTATATGTTGTTTTTGGGTTTGTGCTAATGGGCGTTGAATCTGTAACCAGCCTTGCATTAAATGATAAGCAGCGAATGCCGCCAGACACAAATTCAATAAAAATATCCAGGGAAAAGCTTTTAAGCGCCCCAGGAATGCAAAGTCTGGCACAAACACTAGTGACTGCGCGCTAATGCCTGAGCGCGGCTACGGGCTTCACGCAGACAACTGGCATCACCCATACCATCACAAGCCAGTGCAATTACCGTCCAATTGCGAATGCGCAGCCATTTATTATCACTGGACAAGGTATTGGATTTTGCTGCAAGACTGGCGGCTTTAGCCCACTCTTCCTGATTCAATCTGACGCCTGCCAGATTATGCCATAACACCGGATTTTGTGGCGCAATGCGCAATGCCCGTTCAAGCAGCGCCGCAGACTGTTCGCTATTGCCCTTGCTGAATTCTTCATGTGCACTTTTGAGCAGGGAAGAAACAGCCGCAGAAGCGTCTGCGGCTGACAGTGGCAGACTAAATGCCAGCAACCCTAGCAGCAACAAGACTTGTTTCAGCATCGCTGTATATTTCAAAAAAGACAATAACATTATTAATTTCCAGTTACTTTTTTCAGGGTATTATCCCGGACTATAAGCCAACATGCCAGAGTCCTGGTTTACGATAAAAGGTATTTTCACCGTTCCAGCACGTTGCGTCAAACTGCCTTTAGGCGCATGGACTCTACGCCATTGCACATATTTAGGTGATGTCTTGCTTAACGATGACGCTTTTGCAATACGCATAAAATCAGCCCACACTTTCATTGCACCCCCGCCGCCGGTTAATTGAATGGATTTATTATCATCGCGCCCAACCCAGGCAACCGCCAGTAGATCACTACCGTAACCGGCAAACCAGCTATCGCGATAATTATTCGTAGTACCGGTTTTTCCTGCCAATCGCATATGCTCAGGTAACAGCGCTTTGGCGGTGGAACGCCCTGTGCCACCGCGTACCGCCTGTTGCAAGGCATGATTAAGCAGGAATACAGAGGCAGGATTAAAACGTGGTTCAACCTGCACACCATAGCGGTTTAACGGTTTACCATCATGCGCCAGAACATCACGAATGGTACGCAAAGGCGTACGGAAACCACCGCTGGCCAGGGTTTGATACATTTGCGTGACTTCAACCGGGCTGAGATCAATACCACCGAGCAAGGTTGCAGGATAAACGGTGATATCTTTATCCAAACCCAAGCGAATCAGGGTGTTTTTCACCGTATCCAAGCCCAATTCAAAACCCAGGTGTACTGTCGCCAGGTTATAGGAATAACCCAACGCCTTAAACAGTGGCACCTTGCCGTGGATTTTTCCGCTGTAATTACGCGGTTTCCAAACCTTGCCGGTTTGTTTATTCGTCCATTCAAATTTGCTGTCATCCAACGAGGAAAGCAAGGAATAGGTACGGGAATTCTCCAGTGCCGTCAGATAAATGGCTGGTTTGATTAAAGAACCTACCGAGCGCTTAGCATTTAATGCGCGGTTAAAACCACTAAATCCCGCCCGGCGATCACCAATCACTGCCAGCACTTCACCATTTTCAGGGCGCGTCACCACCAGTGCACCATTGAGTTTGCCACGCAATTTACGGTTTTGTTTTTCTAATTTATGTATGCGTTTCACCATTGCCGTTTGTGCCTGACGTTGACGCATGGGATCCAGGGTCGTAAAAACCTGCAAACCTTCAGAACGCAAATCTTCTTCCCGGTAATCCTCTTTTAACTGCAAACGCACCATATCCAGAAAAGCTGGATAAGGGGTTTTACTGCGTGGCTGTTTTGCCACCACATTCAACGGCTCACCTAAGGACTCTTCCATCTGGACTTCGCTAATCACGCCTTGCTGATACATTTGTTTTAAGATCAAGGCACGGCGTTTTTTCGCCTTTTCCGGGTTTTTACGTGGATTGTAATAGGATGCGCCACGTATCAAACCCACCAACAGCGCAATTTCAGGAATATCCAACTGTTCCAAAGGTCGGTTAAAATAAAACCAGGAAGCGGTAGCAACGCCATGAATTTCATGCGCACCGTTTTGACCAAAATATACTTCATTTAGATAGGCCTCCAGAATTTCATCTTTTTCGTAATGTAATTCCAGCAATAAAGCCATGCTGGCTTCATTAAACTTACGCTTGAGTGTACGCTCTGGCGTCAGAATCAGGTTTTTAACCAACTGTTGCGTCAGCGTACTACCCCCTTGTGACCAACTGCCGCCTTTGATATTCATCCATACGGCACGACCAATAGCATACAGATTAATGCCATTGTGCGTATAAAACTCCCGATCCTCGACTGCAATCAAAGCCTGAATCAGCAAGGGTGGCACTTTCTTGATTTTTACCAGGCTGCGATCTTCTTTATGCGTGGGGTAAATTTTGGCAATCTGCATCGGATCCAGGCGCAAGACTGGCATAAATTTGCGTTTTTCCAACTCTGCAATATGCGTGATTACCGTACCTTTATTTTTAAATCGAATCCGAATTTTCCGCGCAGGTTCCTTACCATCCCAAAAGCTGAAAGGACGGGTATACACAAAAACATCCCGTCCACGGGTGTAATAATCCCCTGGTTTGTCTAAACTCGAAGTTTTGCGATAACCTGAATCTGATAATTCTGTTTGCACCTCAGCCAGTTTGATTTCCATCCCCGCATAAATTTCTAACGGGCGCGCAAATACCTTGGCAGGCAAAGCCCAGCGCTTACCCTCAAAACGCTCACGCACTTCTGCATCCATAGTCAGCGCGTAAGATAACAGGGGTATGGTAATCAGCAGCAATAATAACCAGCGCAATTTAAACAGGAAAAAACGCTGATTGTGCACTTTTTTCTGGCGCTGTTGCCGTAACTGGGAACGTCTTTTATAAGTTTTTCCGTGAGCCATTTCTAAATAAACCTTGCAAATCAACAAGATGAACTAGATTGCTATAATTTACTTTACAATCTCATCCTTAAGATTATGATAATACATGAATCTTTTATAAAATCATACATCGTTCCTATGTCTGGAAGAAGTATTTTTAAGGCAAACTGGCCTCTTCCGCTTCCTTATCTTTACCCATGCTGAATTCCTTGGCAACATGGAAGCCATGACAATCCACGCAGGTTGATTGCAAGCGGCTGTCATCATGCACGCCGCCGTGACAATTACGACAGGTCTCAATATCCGGCAACAGAATTTCACTGCTGTTATTGGACTCCTGCGCCAGATGACAACTGGTGCAATTCATGGTCTGGTGTTTAATATGTGAATAACGGGCGCGGGGTAGCCAGTCCGAGTTAATACGGATGGGGATAATACGCCACTTTGGCGGACTTTCCTGCACCTTTTCAACTTGATGGCATTCAACGCAAACACTGAACTCAAACACCTCTTCGGCAACTTCTTCCGCTTTCTCCCGCGCCCAGTTCAGCGCGATCATGCGCTCTTCGCCTTCCAGTTCCTCATCGGGAAAACGCTCAATTTGCACGATTTCCGGCACATCAAAGTCGTTACGATAATTACCGCGCAGTGCCTGAGTGCTGTAATAATCTAAAATGGTGTAAAGCACCTCTCCCACTTCACCATGCGGCACAACGCGATCCAGTTCCATCGGCTCAAAGCTGAGTTTATGGCATTCCTGACAGTGCTGTTCAAAATTGATCGGCTTAAAGCCTGCCCCGCCTGGTTCTAAAGTATGGCAATCATCACACCATAAACGATAAATGCCATCAATGGTTTCCAGGCCTTTACGCGAAAGATGCACATCATGTGGATGTTCCAGATTTGATTGCTCCATATAACGGACTTCATCATCCATTGCAACCCGTTTGCTGATATCCTGACCATCAATATGACTGGTCAAGGTTGGTTTAAATGCTGGATGCTGCTCACCAAAATCTCTCGCATCTTCCAGCGTAGTATTCACACCCTGTTCACTTAAATCTTTATGGCAATCACTACACAACTGATCATCACGGTTGATCAGCGCGTGTTTGCCATTATGCTCAATATGGCAGATGGCGCAACGGTCATTAAAGCGATCCAGTTCAAAAAATTCCGGGTCAACATGAGGATGGGTTTTATCGTGACAGGCCACGCAGGCTTTATCCTGCACCGGCTCAAAAGGCGTTTGATGGCAGGTGGTGCAATCTTCACGGAAAAAATGATGGGCTGCCGCAACCTCGCCGGAGTTCCAGAAATTATCTGTTAACAGTTTCGGCATGGCTGGCAGCTCTACATATTCCTCGTCTGTAGACAGGTATTCTTCAATATCTGAAACCCAGGGCTGATACCAGTCAGCTAAATAAATATAAGTCAGTGGCAGGGCAAAAAACAGTAATAATATGCTGAAAAAAGACCACAAAGACAAGCGCCGCATATTCAGCTTGGTATCACTGAGCGATAACTGCGCGCGAGTCTGGATATGCTCATCTATGTCCCGCAACAAACGCCGGGTTTCCACTTCCAGCACCAGATCATAATTTTCACGGGTACTGACGTGGATCAGCGAATCACCAATCCGGATGGTGTCACCGGGTTTAATCAGCGTGTTTTGTACCAGCTGATCATTAACCCGCACCCCGGATACTGAACGGGTACGCAGCAAAAAACGTCCCGCCGCTGCGGTGGTAATTTCCGCATGTTGCAGCGCGACGCGTAAATCCGGCAAAAATACAATTTGCTCACCGCCGCGACCAATAGTGATCGGCAGACCATTATGAATGCGATCACGATAGACCGCGCCGGATTTAGCTTGGCGAATAATCGTACTAATAAGACAAAGCATGATAATAGACTTCAGAAGTTAAGGAGTGAGGATGAAATAAGTGCAGGAACTGGGCGCAGGATTTTTATTCATTTTCAAGGCGTGAAAACAGGCGCATAGCAAGCTATGTAACTGTTTTCACAACGCAGAAAATGGAGAAAAAGACCAGCCAGGTTGCTGAAGTTATAAAATTCTCGCTCCTAAGTAACTTTCCAGGCATTAAATGGGTGTTACGCAAAAGCTTCTTTTTCGCAGGTTTTGCAACTTTGGAAACACGAAAAAACTGCTTTTGCTGTATACCAGTACAGTAACTGGTAAAAACAAATAATAACTTCAGGACTGGCAGTCCTTAAAGGACTGCCAGTCCTACGCTCAAAGTTATTATGTGAACTTAGTGTTCGCTGTACTAGTTTTCATCTGCATCTTGCTAACATTAATTTTAATTATTATAGCTGCTGCGTAACGTAAGCGAAGCAGCAACTATTACCAATATAAAAACACCGTAACAATATGAATAATCAACGCTGCCAGCATAGCAAAAGATAAGGGTACATGCACATAACGCCAGATATCCATCCAGGCCTGATAACGCACACTGCGGCGCAGACGCCCCACCAATGCATTTTTGCGCTCCAGCAACTCCAGTAAACGCCGCATTTGTCCAGCTTGTTCTTTGTTTTCAGTATGCAATAAATGCTCGGCAATCACAAACATGGCGTAATCATGGCTTTCATCGCCACTACCGCTACATGACTTTTTCAAGGCCTGGCGCTGTTGTTTGGAAATTTTACGTTGCAAACGGGGGTTAGCAGCGGTTAACTGCTGCCAGACATTGCCACCTAAAACGGTACGCTCAATGGAATGTAACAAAGCCGTGTGAATCTGCTCATTCAAGCCTTCACCCAATTCCAGCACTTCCTGTTCCAGGTCAATGATTTCATGCAATATCAAATCCTGTGTCATGCCCCCCTGATTATCCGCCATTTTTTGCGGTAGACGCAAATATGCACTGACCCCATATAAACCACTGAATACCACCAGCATCATTAACACATAAGCCAGGGTATGGACATTCACGCCAAACTGGAAGCCGGTGTGCAAAGTGACTATCATCACCGTCGCCAGTCCCAGATAGATATGCGCAGAGACCCAGCTTTGTACACTGCCAATGTAAGAGCAATAGCAACGTTTACGCACCCCCAGCCACATCAGCCATAAAATTAATAAGCTGCCAAGAATACCCGTTGCGTAACCCAGTTGCGTACCACCATTATGCGGTACACCCAGCCCGGTGTCTTCCACCAGATACAACAGCAACACCAAAGCCGACAACAGCAGCGCAATTTTAAGATGCAGCATCTGACGATAAAGTAAAAAAGATTGATGCATTAGATTTTTTCCAGTAAACGGCTATCCACTTCCTTGAGTACGGTTGCTGTGGTGCTTAATACACCCGCCATATCTTTCCAGTTGGTGGCAGATGCGGTCAAAGACAAATCAATTAACACCAGCCCTTTCTCAAAACAATCCACCCATTTGGAAGATTGCTCCTTGTGCAGAAAATTCAAAATATCCGCTGTATTTTTCTGCCAGACCAGACCTTCCTGCACCTTACCTTGCATTTCTATAGTCTGTTTGATTTTTCGGTCAACCATCAGTTCCAGTTGGGTTAAGGCTTTGCGTAATCGGGTGCTTTTTACGCTTTTAATTTCCTGGGATAACTTACCAATATCAGTAATACACTGTTGCAAGGATTTAGAGACTTTATGGGAATTAACATCAACCCCCTGTAATTTATTAAAATATAAATCGTTATTGCTTTTTGCAGTACTGATTGTTGTTGTTACGTTAGTACCAAAAAGAAAGTTTAAAAAACCTTTGGCGGCTTGTTTGAGCTGTGATGTCGTTTTACCCTTTTTATTTTTATTATAGGATTTTTTCAGTTTCTCCAGCTCTTTAGTCACTTTTTTTCGTGCCTTATCGGCATCAATTGCCAGCTTGTAAACCTGGGTGGCTAATGCCGCAACAGCCTTGACAATACCATAAATGCCCACAATTAAACCAAACCCTGCCGAGCCAATAGAGCCAACCACGCCAACCGTAATGCTGCCAAGTTCCAAACCAATGGCAACGGCGGCTTTTATTTTATACTTTTTATATTCGGCTTTGGTTTTAACATAATTATCCCAAGCTTTATTCATGCCAGTAATGGCTGCTTTTTGCAGTTTTTTCATCGCCTCCTGAATATCTTTTTTAAATTGTTGAATGCCCTGGCCTTTTTCTTTGGAAGTAACATCATCTTTGGTCAAACACAGCACGTCCAATTCTTTAGCTTTTTTAATCAGACTTTGCAGCATTTTATTGTAGGCGGTGGTAGCGGGATTTGTGAGTTTTTGCTGCAACAGGGGGTCTTTGTTAATTTTTGCAAAAATTGTATTATCAATTTCACAGGCAACGGTAATCCAGACGGGCCGGGTTTTTGTGGCCTTCAAAGACTTTAATTTGGATTCATTGACGATTGCTCGCCATACGTCAAACTCTAATAAGACTAATTGTGCCATGTCCTGTTTCCCCTTTTGTATAATGCGGCAGAAATCACAACAAATCAGATACACTCAGTGTTCTCAACATCTAGGAGGCTGTCCGAGAACACAAGACCTACTGCGAAAAAGCTGGATTTGCTCAGATTTCTCCCTTATTTTCGTTAAATATACCCAACAACGCCTCAAATAATAAAAAAATCGTAACCGTTCACCTACACCCCACATATAGGTATAAAAGGGGACGCTACCCTTTTATTAAGAATTATTGTAAACTTAACTCATGCCCAGAATCGCTCGTACAGTTTTTGCAGAACTTCCGCACCATATTATCCAGCGCGGTAATCGTCGTGGAAATGTATTTTTCACTGATGAAGACCGTGATGTTTATCTGGAATGGTTACAGGAATATTGCCAGAAACATGAGGTTGAGATATTAGCATATTGTCTGATGACAAATCATGTTCACTTGGTTGCTGCTCCCAAGACGGAATCCGGGTTGCAGCGCGTCTTCAAACCCATACATATGCGTTATGCTCAATATATCAATCGCCAATATGGATGGTCTGGTCATTTATGGCAAGGTCGCTTTTTCTCCAGCCCTCTTGATGAAGCTTATTTGTGGTTTTGTGTGCGTTATGTAGAACGCAATCCGGTCAGGGCGGGCATGGTTGAACGGGCAGAAGATTATCTCTGGTCAAGTGCTGCTGCGCATTGCGGTTTAAGAGATGATGCTTTATTAACAACAGATTCCATTCACTGCAAAGTTTTTGAAGATATTTCAGATTACTCAGCCTGGTTAGGCGAGGATGATAACGATACACAATTGAATATCATGCGACGCAATATTCAAAAAAACTTGCCTTGTGGTTCGAATCCATTTATTGAGCAATTGGAACGGATTTCTGGACGCATATTAAGTTTTCGACCCATTGGTAGGCCTAAAAAAGCAATAAAAGGGTAGCGTCCCCTTTTAATCCAGATATTGTCGAGCTATTGATTCGTATTATTCAGAAAAAAGGGCTTAATAAAAGTAAACGCTATCCTCAATTTGTCTTTACCAGCCATCAAATCGAACTTATGAAATCCTTAAGTAGTAAGCGTTCTATTTTCTTGGCTGAAAAAAATCGACATGGGGCAAGTAGTATTCAGTGTGCCGCAGATTTTGAAGGTATTGGTGGGGTACGGGACACCTACGCCAAGTATAAACATGGAAGATTAGGGGCGGTACCTAAATTAAGTGAAAAATTAGAACATAAAAGGGGACGCTACCCTTTTATTAAGAATTATTGTAAACTTAACTCATGCCCAGAATCGCTCGTACAGTTTTTGCAGAACTTCCGCACCATATTATCCAGCGCGGTAATCGTCGTGGAAATGTATTTTTCACTGATGAAGACCGTGATGTTTATCTGGAATGGTTACAGGAATATTGCCAGAAACACGAGGTTGAGATATTAGCATATTGTCTGATGACAAATCATGTTCACTTGGTTGCTGTTCCCAAGACGGAATCCGGGTTGCAGCGCGTCTTCAAACCCATACATATGCGTTATGCTCAATATATCAATCGCCAATATGGATGGTCTGGTCATTTATGGCAAGGTCGCTTTTTCTCCAGCCCTCTTGATGAAGCTTATTTGTGGTTTTGTGTGCGTTATGTAGAACGCAATCCGGTCAGGGCGGGCATGGTTGAACGGGCAGAAGATTATCTCTGGTCAAGTGCTGCTGCGCATTGCGGTTTAAGAGATGATGCTTTATTAACAACAGATTCCATTCACTGCAAAGTTTTTGAAGATATTTCAGATTACTCAGCCTGGTTAGGCGAGGATGATAACGATACACAATTGAATATCATGCGACGCAATATTCAAAAAAACTTGCCTTGTGGTTCGAATCCATTTATTGAGCAATTGGAACGGATTTCTGGACGCATATTAAGTTTTCGACCCATTGGTAGGCCTAAAAAAGCAATAAAAGGGTAGCGTCCCCTTTTAATCCTTCGACCCATTGGTAGGCCTAAAAAAGCAATAAAAGGGTAGCGTCCCCTTTTAATCATTGGTAGGCCTAAAAAAGCAATAAAAGGGTAGCGTCCCCTTTTAATCTTAAACCTAAACCAATTATTGGAACTGCCTGTTAAAATGGGCGAACGGTGAGTTATCATTTAATAAATGTAGAAAATTTTATACATTCCCAACTATAATGAATGATATGAATAACGAAAAGCCAATTACCTGGGTTGACTCGGCCTTAAAAGATTTGCTGAAATTTCCTGACAAGGCCAAACGGGAAACAGGATTTCAACTGCATCGCATCCAATACGGTGAAGATCCCGACAACTGGAAACCTTTTAATCAGATTGGCGCGGGAGTCAGAGAAATACGCATTAGCGAAGATAACGGCATTTACCGGGTGATGTACGTAGCAAAGTTTGAGGAAGCTGTTTACGTGCTGCACGCATTTCAGAAAACATCACAAACCACCACTAAACACGATAAAGACATTGCGAGCGCACGCTACCAGCGTGTACTCAACTGGAGACGACAACATGGACACTGATACTGACACATGGCATATCACGCCCACAGGTGGTAATGTTTTTGCCGATCTGGGGTTTGAGCCGGTAGAAGCGCAAAAGCTTAAAATCAAATCTGAACTAATGATTGAATTAAGCCGCTGGATTAAGGAGAACGAATTAAAACAGGAAGAAGCTGCAAAAGTGTTAAAGGTTTCACGCCCCCGCGTATCTGATGTCATGCGCGGTAAGGTTGCTAAATTCACCATTGATGCCCTGGTTGATATGGTTGAATTAACCGGGCATCACGTCAATATGAGCGTGTCTTAAAAATTTTAAATCAGCGTTAATGCGACAAAGTCGCATTAATCTGTTTCCAACGCTTTTCCAGTCTTGCCACTGACACCGGATGCACAGTGCGCAGTTCCTGGGCAAACAGCGATACCCGTAACTCCTCCAATTCCCAGCGGAATTTTTTTAATTCAGGGCTGAGTTGTGTTTGTTGTTGTTCCCAACATTGCCAATAACGCTGCCACAGTGGTGCGAGTTCCGCTTCTTTGCTGGCATCACGGGTAGGTGACTGGCTCAGGCGTTCCAGGCGTTTTTGCACGGCCTTGAGATAACGCGGCAGGTGGCGTAGTTGGGTGGCTGGGGTGTTCTGGATAAACCCCGGATATACCAGATGATTTAAGTGCTGGCGTATGTCGCTTAATACCGGCAGGCTGAATAACTGGTCAGTTTTGTGTAAAGTTTGAAATACCTGGTGCCAGGTTTCCAGAATCAGGCTGACCTGTTTGCTGGTTTCCGCCATTTCACGGTATAACGTGTCTTTGGCGGTTTGCAGACGCTCCAGAAATTCACTGCGTTTGCGCGGCAAAGGCTGTTGCAGGGTGATGTGATCCAGTACGCTGTATAAAATATCATCTTTAAGCTGCTCGCAGATGCCGATACTGCTGTATTGCAAACAGGTGTTTTTTGCCAGATGAATTTGTTTGCGTAGTTTATTGGGGTTGGCTGCCAGTTTTTGCAGGAATAAGTAGCGCAGACCCCGGCGATGCTGTGTTTCTGCGGTTTCCGGGTCATCAAACAGGCGCAGGCATAAATTATCGCCTTGTTTTTTATCCTTATCCAGGGTGAGCGCAGGCCAGCCTTGCAGCGGTACGCCTTTGCTTTGTAGTTCCACTGATTCCGGCAGTTCTCCAAAGTCCCAATCACGAATTTGCTCGCGCTCCCATTGCTGTTTGGGGAGTTCAGTAAATTTCTGGTGGCTGAGGGTTTTCCATTGTTGTTGTAGTTGTTTTAAGTCTCGCCCGGTGCCGAGTTTTTTGCCCTCACCATCAAGCACCGTATAGTTCATTTTCAGGTGTTCGGGCAGATTTTCTGGCTGCCAGAGATCATCGGGCAGGGCGGCACCGCTGATGCGCTGCAAATAGCTGCCCAGGGTTCGGGTAATGGATTGAGCGCCGGGTTCCAGGGCTTCAAAAGCGGCTTGGGCAAAATCGGGAATCGGCACGAAGTTTTTACGCCATTGTTTGGGCAGGCCGCGCATCAAAGCGATAATTTTTTCCTTGCGCAGTCCTTGCACCAACCAGTCAAACGGCTCCGGGCGCAGTTGTGCGAGCAGGGATACCGGAATTTCAACAGTGACGCCATCCTGGGCATGACCGGGTTCAAAATGATAAGACAGTTTGAGGGTGCTGCCTTGCAGGGTCATTTCTGCTGGAAATTGATCATCGGTAATTTCGCTGCCGCTGCGTTGCATCAAGTCAGCTTTTTCCAAGTGCAGCAGGTGTTTTTTCTGGGTTACATTTTTTTTATACCATTTTTCAAACGCAGGGCCGCTGTAAATATGCTCGGGAATGTGTTTATCGTAAAATTCATATAAACGCTGCTCATCCACCAAAATATCCTGACGGCGGGCTTTGTGTTCCAGGTTTTCGATATCCGCAATCAGTTGTTGATTGTGTTTGAAAAAAACCTGACGGGTATGAAAATGCTGATTAACCAAGGCTTCACGGATAAAAATTTCCCGCGAGGTTTGGGGATCAATTTTGCCATAACTGACTTTGCGTTTGGCTACCAGGGTCAGGCCGTACAGCGTGACACGCTCAAATGCGGCAACCTGGGCGCGGCGCTTTTCCCAGTGTGGCTCAAAATAATTATGGCGGCATAGCGCCCCGGCCACTTGTTCGATCCATTCCGGCTCTATTTTTGCCACGCAGCGACCGTAGAGCTTACTGGTTTCCACCAGTTCCGCCGCCACCATCCATTTGGGTTTTTTCTTAAACAAACCGGAACCGGGAAATATTGCCAGCTTAATGCCGCGCGCACCGAGAAATTGCTCTTGCTCATGCTGAAATCCAATATGGCTGAGCAGGCCGCTGAGTAAAGCTTGATGTAGCGGCTGGTAAGGAATTTCACGTTCTTCCTCTGCGGATGCCTTTGCTGATGCCTTATCGTGTTTTTGTAACCAGCCCATATCCGCCAGCAGGGTGTGCAGTTGGCGATAAATATCTATCCATTCCCGCATTCGCAGCCAGGATAAAAAGTGTTTGCGGCAGAGTTTTCTGAGCTTGTTTTGGGACAAGTGGCGCGATTGTGACTGATAAAAATCCCAGAGTTTCAGATAACTTAAAAAGTCGGATTTTTCATCAGCAAACTGGGCTTGCGCTTCATCAGCCGCCTGTTGCGCTTCCAGCGGACGCTCGCGGGGGTCTTGCACGCTTAAAGCCGAGGTGATAATCAACATTTCAGGCAGACATAAAGTGTCTTTGGCGGCAATCAGCATACGCCCCAGGCGCGGGTCTATGGGCAGGCGCGCCAGTTGTTTACCGATGTGGGTGAGCTGGCGTTGTTTGTTGACTGCGCCGAGTTCTTCCAGTTGCCGGAAGCCATCGTTAATGGCGCGGCCTTCCGGGGCTTCCAGAAAAGGAAAGTCCTCAACTTCACCCAGCCTTAATTCCAGCATTTTCAAAATCACCGCCGCCAGTGAGGTGCGCAGTAATTCCGGCGGGGTAAAGGCTTCTCTTTGCTCAAAATCTTCTTCCGTGTATAAACGGATACACAGCCCTGCGGCAATGCGTCCACAGCGGCCTTTACGCTGGTTGGCGCTGGCCTGGGATACTGGTTCTATTTGCAAACGCTGGACTTTGCTGCGTACACTGTAGCGGCTGATACGAGCAAGGCCGGGGTCGATAACCGCGTGTATGCGCGGCACGGTGAGTGAGGTTTCCGCAACATTGGTTGCCAGCACGATGCGGCGTTGTTTGCCGGGTTTAAACACCCGATCCTGTTCACTGCTGGATAGACGCGCATACAGTGGCAGAATTTCTGTATTGGGTGGATGATGCTTGCGCAAGGCTTCGGCAGTTTCGCGAATGTCGCGCTCGCCACTGAGAAATATCAGCATGTCGCCATTAAACGGCGAGCGGGCAACTTCATCGGTGGCATCCAGTATGGCCTGCAAGCGATCAATTTCTGCTTTGCGCTGAGTTTTATTGCTGCTTTTGTCGCCTTCTTCCACCTGCGTATGCGGTGGTCGATAACGCACTTCCACCGGATAACTGCGCCCAGCCACTTCTATCACTGGTGCATCGTTAAAATGTTTGGAAAAACGTGTTGTATCAATCGTGGCAGAGGTTACGATCAGCTTGAGTTGCGGGCGACGGGGTAATAATTGTTTGAGATAACCCAGCAGAAAATCAATATTCAGGCTGCGCTCGTGGGCTTCGTCAATAATCAGGGTGTCGTAGGCATTGAGAAAACGATCCCGCTGGATTTCTGCCAGCAAGATGCCATCGGTCATTAATTTGATGTAGCTGTTTTCACTGATTTTGTCGTGAAAACGTACCTGATACCCTACCGTGTGCCCAACATCACTTTTTAATTCACTGGCGATACGATTGGCGATAGAACGCGCGGCAATGCGGCGCGGCTGAGTACAGCCGATTAAACCACTCACGCCACGCCCTGCTTGCAGGCAGATTTTGGGTAATTGTGTGGTTTTACCTGAGCCGGTTTCCCCGGCGACAATAATAACCTGATTTTCCAACAAGGCTTTAATAATGTCGTCGCGGTGTTCGCTGACCGGTAAATCTTCAGGGAATTCCGGTGTTGGCAAGTTATTTTGCCGCCATAAGCGCTTGGCAGCAGATTCTATGATAGCTTGACGCAGTTTCTCCAATTCTTTATCAGCCTCTTGCTTGGCATTCTGGCGCTTGGCCAGTTGCTGCAAGCGGCGTTTTAAGTGGAATTGATCGCGGTATAAGCAATGCGGAATTTGGTTAAATAAGGGGCGTAAGGCATTTGTCATATTTGTATTTTAGCTTAAAAAAGGTATTACCAACAATTCCCGCCTTCCAATAAAACAGTTAGAATAATATTCCACCATTGCCAGGATAAGCGTTTGAACCTTATTCAAATGCCAGCAAAACCACCTACTCACAAGAGCAGCGTTACTAAAAAAATAATGATTTATCAACAAAAACTGATTTATTTTTTCCAGATTTTCATCCTGTTGTTGTGTTCATTATTCACAACAATGGCGCTGGCAAGTGATAAGCAACATATTCTGGTATTAAATTCCTACCACCAAAGCATGTCCTGGGAAGAAGATATTTATCGTGCGTTAAAAGATGTATTTTCAGCCCAGTCGGGTGAATTTGATTTGCATGTTGATTACATGGACACTAAGCGGGTGCCTTATACGCCTGCTTATGAACGCCTGTTATTTGAGTTATATCATTTTCTTTATGTTGAGAATAAAGTTAAACATGCTTTTGATGTGATTATTGCCACGGATAATAATGCTTACGATTTCATGCGTAAATATCGTGAACAATTATTTCCCGGTGTGCCTGTTGTGTTTTGCGGCGTTAATGATTTTCATCCCAGACAACTCCAGGGCTTACATAATTTTACTGGTGTCAGCGAAGTTTTTGATGTGGTAAAAACGCTGGAAGCTGCACTTAGATTACACCCCAATACCCGTCATCTGTTTATCATTAATGACTATTTGCCAACGGGAAAAGCCTCGACAGCAGTGATGCAGCGTGATTTAACACGCTTTGAAAATAGTTTGGAGATTGAATACGCACAAAACTGGCCGATGCAAAAATTGTTACAACATCTGGAAAAACTGCCCGCAGATACTTTGGTATTGCTGGGTGTATATTTTCGTGATGCTGATGATAGATTTTTTAAGGGGGATAAAACCACGCAATTATTATCAAATGCCAGTACAGCCCCTATTTATGGTCTATTTGATTTGCATCTGGGGCATGGTCTTGTTGGCGGTAATTTAATCAGTGGTTATTATCAAGGGCAGAGCGCAGCAGCAATTGTGGCGCGTATTCTGAAGGGCGAAGCGGCGGAAACAATTGCCGTGCAAACCACTGAGAGTAATCGTTATTTATTTGATTATAAGCAATTACAACGCTGGCAGATTGAGGAAAGCAGCCTACCCAGACTCAGTATTGTGATTAACCAGCCGTATTCTTTTTATCAAGAATATAAACAATGGGTATGGTTAATCATTTTTTTTATTTTATTGTTAGCATTAATCATTTTCTCACAATCCCAACATATTTTTGCGCGTAAACGTGCGGAAGCAGCTTTGTCACGCGCCTATGATTCTCTGGAAGCAACCGTTCGACAACGTACCGTGCAATTGCATGACAGTGAGCAGAATCTGCGTATTTTGCTGCAAAATATCCCCATGCGTATTTATTATAAAAGTCAGGCGCTGATTTATCTTGCCGTCAACCCGGCTTTTGCACAACACCTGAACAAAACACCACAAGTCTTTGAAGGTCAATCAGATACTGATTTTTATGATGCAACATCTGCTACCCGCTATCAGGCAGAAGATCAACAAGCAATGCAGCAAGAGAATACCATTGAATATGAACGAGAGAATAGTGAAGCGCGAACCACGCATGTTATTAAAACGCCGGTACGCAATGAACAGGGGCAGGTTAAGGGTATTCTGGGTATTTTATTTGATGTGACTGAGCACAAAAAAGCGGAACGGGCAACCAAAGAAAGTGCCGCGCGTTATCATTATTTATTTGTTGAAAATAAAGCCATTCATTTGTTAATTGATCCGCAAACGGGAGAAATTGTTGATGTCAGCGCGGGTGCCAGTCATTTTTATGGTTATTCCCGCAGCCAGTTAAAAAGTATGAAAATCACGCAGCTCAATATGCTGAGTCCTGAAGAAATCAAGCAGGAAATGCAGCAGGCAGAGACAGAGCAGCGCAATTATTTCTATTTTACCCATCGCTTGGCTTCAGGTGAAAAACGCCATATTGAATTGTATTCCAGTCCGGTCGATCTTGATAACCGACATTTGCTGCACACCATTGTCCATGATGTGACTGAACGTCATATGACAGAGCAGCGATTACGCATTAGTGAGGAAAATTATCACAGTCTGGTTGAGTCCGTCACCAGTGAATACATGTTGTATCGTCATGATACCCAGGGTATATTTACTTATGTCAGCCCAGCGGTTAAAGCCATTATCGGCTTTAGCCAGGAAGAATATTTACAGAATTATCAGAACACCTTAACCGATAATCCGATTAATCAAAAAACCATCCAATATACGCAACAAGCCATTAAAGGCCACAAACAGCCACCTTATGAAATAGAAATCAAAACCAAAAAAGGTGAGCGGCGGCGTCTGCGGGTTTCTGAAGCACCGGTATTTAATGAGCATGAACAGGTGGTTGAAGTACAAGGTATTGCTGAGGATATTACTAAAGCCTGGGTTGCGACAACCGCATTAAAAGGACGCAACCATGTTTTAGAATTATTAGCAAAAGAACGTGATGAGCAGGATATTCTGGCGGCAATTGTGGCCTATGTGGAAACCATTGATCCTGATGCCTTATGTTCTATTTTACGTTTAGATCGGCGGCATAATACCTTGCATATCGTAGCTGCACCGCGTTTACCCGCATTTTACAGCCAGCAGATTGAAGGAATAAAAACAGGGGAAGGTGTAGGTTCTTGTGGCACAGCCATTGCGCGCAAGGAATTGGTAATCAGTGAGGATATGTTATCCGATCCTTGCTGGTCTGATTTTCGCGAATTAATGCAGCAAACAGAACTGCGATCCTGCTGCTCACAAGCTATCATAAGTCACCATGATTATGCACTGGGTACCTTCGCCATGTATTACACAAAACCGCATGTACCCAGCAATGATGAAATTGATTTGATTCGTTCGGCGGCTGAGTTGACGGCAATTGTGCTTGATACCCTGCAAGCACAGAAGAGTTTACGCGAATTGGAAGAACGTGAGCGTTTGCTGCTGGAATCGGGAACAGAAGGTATTATTGGTCTGGATGTTAAAGGCAATACCACCTTTATCAATCCTGCTGCGGCAACCATGCTGGGTTATAAAGTCGAAGAATTAAGCCATTGCAATTCCCATGACTTAATCCATTTAGCCCGTGAAGACGATACACCTATTCCAATCAGTGAATGCCGTATGCAGGCAGCCGCTTTGCAAGAACGTGATTACCATGTTACCGATGAGGTATTATGGCGTAAAGACGGCAGCCATTTCCCGGTGGAATATTGGAGTACCCCTATCCGTCGTAATGATCAGGTGGTGGGTGCAGTTGTCACTTTTCACGACATCAGTGAACGGCGTAAGGTGGAGCAGCGTATTGCCCATATCGCTTATCACGATAGCTTAACGGGGCTGCCCAATCGGGCCTTATTTAAAGATCGCTTAAAAACAGCGCTGGCATATTTGCAACGCCATCATGTCACGTTTGCCGTTTTTCTGATGGATTTGGATCACTTTAAAGATGTCAACGACAGTCTGGGCCATCCTGCCGGTGATGTATTACTGGAGCAGGTCACTGAACGTTTATCAGCAATGGTACGTAATGAAGACACCTTAGCACGCATGGGGGGGGATGAATTTGCCTTAATTCAAACCCATGTACATGATGTGGTCGAGGTTTCATTACTTGCCGAACGGATTATCCAGACCATTCGTAAACCCTTTACGATTCATGGTACGGAAGTTTCCATTGGTATTACCATGGGCATACAAATGATTCCAGAGCCTGCCCCACCGCCTGATACCATGTTATCTAACGCCGATGTTGCTCTGTATCGCGCCAAAGAAGCCGGGCGCGGGTGTTATATGTTTTATGAAGACATGATGACCCAACAACTGCACTTTGAAGTGGAGCTGGTCAATCGTTTATCACACGCCATTAACGCAGGGGAACTTTATGTTCTTTATCAGCCACAGGTTGATATGCAAGACATACATCATATTAAAGGCGTTGAAGCACTGGTACGCTGGAATCATCCCCAGCATGGTAATATTTCACCAGATAAATTTATTCCGATTGCAGAAAAACGTGCCGTTATTGAGCAGATTGGCAACTTTGTACTGGAGAAAGTCTGTCAACAAGCTGGTTTATGGTTGCAGCAGGGTTTTGACTTCGGACGTATCTCGATTAATATCTCTGCCGCACAATTACGCACGCCGCAAGCGATTAATGATATTGTGCAAGTGATTCGTTATCACCAGATTCCCTTTGCGCGGATTGAATTAGAGTTAACTGAATCTGTGTTATTTCAGTTGGATGATGCCGCACGGGAACTGATTGCACAGTTGGTGCAGCAAGGTCTACAATTCAGTATTGATGATTTTGGTACGGGTTATTCCTCGCTGGCCTATTTACGCAGCATCCAGGTTCAACGATTAAAAATTGATCATAAGTTTATTCGTGATATGTTAACTGACAATCATGATTTGCAGATTATCAAAGCCATCATCAGTCTGGGACACGCATTAAACATAAAAGTCATTGCCGAAGGCGTAGAACAACGTGAGCAGGTTGACTTATTGCGTTCCTATGGCTGTCACTTTGCACAGGGTTATTATTTCAGTAAACCAGTTACAGGTGATGCGATAAGCAAGCAATTTATGCTAAAACCCTGCATTTGTATAAAAAACTGAACTCGCCTTAAGCAGCAAGATTCTTGAAATTAATAAAAACAACCTTATCTCTCGACTTTAATATTTTCCCAGGTTTTATTCATCATGAGCGACTCCCCTTATATTGTCACCGTAAGCACTGAAAACTTTGCCCTTGAGGTGCTGGAAAAATCCCATGAAGTACCGGTATTAGTTGATTTCTGGGCAGCGTGGTGTGCACCTTGCCAAATGTTGATGCCGGTGTTGCAGCAACTGGCTGAAGAATTTGGCGGTAAATTTATTCTGGCAAAACTAAATTCTGACGAGCAACAAAAACTGGCTATGGAATACGGGGTACGCAGCCTGCCAACCCTGAAATTATTTCGTCATGGCGAAGTGGTTAATGAAATGATGGGTGCGCAATCAGAACCTGCATTGCGTGATTTTCTCAGTCCTTATATTGAACGCCCGGTTGACAGCATACGCCAGCAAGCGATGTTACAAGCAGAAAATGGCGACTGTACTGGGGCAATAGCGCAACTGCGCGCAGCTCAGGAAGCCGAGCCGGATTATTACCCCATTCAACAAGACTTGGCAAAATTATTGATTGATGAGGGTCAATATGGAGAAGCAGAGCAATTAATCAGAAAATTACCTGCCAATATTCAGGCGCAAGATGAATTTTCCAGAATTTTATCGCGTTTAAGTTTTATGCGTATTGTGGAAGCTGCGCCCACACTGGATGAACTGGAAGCCCGGATTACCCGGAATACTGATGATTTGGCGGCTTTATATCAACGTAGTGCTTATCGCGTATTACAAGCCAGTTATGCAGGCGCAATGGATGATTTATTACAGATTATGTGCCAAGATCGTAGTTTTCAGGAAGATGCCGGACGTAAGGGTTTGCTGGCAATATTTGAATTATTAGGGGATGATCCTTTAGTATCCCGTTATCGAAGTAAAATGTCTTCATTGCTTTATTAGGATAAATACATGTTTGTAAAAGAAATCGAAGCATCAGAGTTATCCGAATGGATGGCACAGACTGATACTGAAATACAACTCATTGATGTGCGCACACCCGGTGAAATTGCTGCGGGTATTATTCCCGGCACCGAAGCCATGCCGCTGACCACCTTACCCATGCGCACCCATGAAGTACAAAAGAACCAAAAAGTGGTTTTCTACTGCCGTACCGGCGCGCGCTCAGCACAAGCGTGTATGTTTTTAGCGCAGCAAGGATTTGATAATGTCTACAATCTACGCGGCGGCATTATGAACTGGGCAAGAAACCAATTACCGATTGAATCGGGCGCACATCTGGTTTCGTAAACATAGCGTAGAGAGGTAGCAGTGCTACGTCTCTACTTTTCTTGTATTAAGCTAATATTACCACGGTGCAAAATTATTCATAAAATGTGCCGGACGGCTGATGTTGCGGTTCATGACGCCCATATCCTGGCTCATGACCCCGGTATTGACTGTCATCATTTCCATAGACTGGCTCATGGTATTAATACTGTTAGTCATGCGATCAATCTGGGTTTTGACATGTTCAATTGAACTATGAATACCTAGAATATTATTATCCATGTGTGCAATATGGTTATCCATACTATTGATTTTAGTTGCCATGGATTCGACCTGTACGGTCATATGATCAATATTTTTTGATAATTGCGCCATATGTTCCACAATTGCTGACAGGTGTTTTTCCATTTGTGGATCCATGTTCTGTGACATGATATGCATGTCCTGGGTGATGTTATAAATCAGATAAAAGCCAGAAAAAGCCAATAATCCTAAAATAACCATCATGGGATATATCATACGTTCCCAGCGACTCACACTGCGATTAAAGTCTTTGAAAAACTTCGTCAGGGTAATTTCAAGTTTCACCATCGCCTTTTGTTCTGGCGATAAACTTTTATATTCCGGTGAAAAAGTGCGGGGTTCCTTCTCAAACATGATGCTTTTCCTTGTATAGATGCTTAATCCTGCAACTCTAAAATACGCGCCAGGTTAACCAGTTGCTCACCACCGGTAAGATTAATCAAAGTCACGCCCTGGGTATTGCGACTCATGATGGAAATGCCTTTCACTGGCGTGCGCACTAAAGTGCCGCGATTACTAATCAACATCGCATCATCTTCCTCACTGACCTGAATCGCGCCGATGACCTTGCCGTTACGCTCATTGGTTTTAATCGCTATCACCCCGGAGCCACCACGGTTGACTTTACAGGGGTAAGCACTGACCGGGCTGCGCTTGCCAAAACCATTAGCCGTTGCCGTCAGAATACTGCCGCCTTCATTGACAATGATCAGCGAAATAACCCGTTCATTGGCTTGCAAACGAATACCGCGCACACCTTGCGCAGTACGACCGGTGGGACGCACCCCGGTTTCTGAAAAACGCATGGCCTTACCGTTGGAGCTGAATAACAACACATCCTGACTACCATCGGTGATAGCAACATTAATCAACTGATCATCATCACGCAGACCCACTGCGATAATACCGGTACTCATGGGGCGCGAGAAATTGGTCAATGCGGTTTTTTTCACCGTACCGTTCGCAGTTGCCATGAAAATATATTTATCTTCAGAATATTCACGCACTGGCAGAATGCTGTTAATTCTTTCGTTCTCTGCCAGCGGCAACAGATTAACAATGGGTTTGCCACGCGCGGTGCGACTTGCTTGTGGTAAATCATACACTTTCAGCCAATACACCTTACCGCGACTGGAGAAACATAAAATCGTATCGTGGGTATTGGCAACCAGCAACTGGTCGATTAAATCCTCTTCTTTAATCTTGGTCGCTGCCTTGCCTTTGCCACCCCGTTTTTGTGCCTGATATTCCGTCAGCGGCTGGGATTTTGCATAACCTTCCCGGGATAAAGTGACCACCATATCTTCTTCAGTAATCAAATCTTCCAGGCTCAGATTCAGACGCGCATCCAAAATCTGGGTACGGCGCTCATCCTGGTATAAATCCCGTACCGCCACCAGTTCTTCGCGAATCACTTCCATCAAACGATGCGGTTCATTTAAGATGAGCAATAATTCAGCGATATAGTCCAGCAATTCCTGGTATTCTTTAATAATCTTGTCTTTTTCCAGACCCGTCAGGCGATGCAAACGCAAATCTAAAATTGCCTGCGCCTGCACTTCTGAAAGTCGATACACGCCTTCACTTAAGCCAAACTCCGGCGCTAAATCCGTAGGACGGGCATTTTCCGCGTCACTGCGCTCTAAAAAGCGCGTCACCAGTTCTGCATCCCAGGCTTCCCGCAACAAGCCCTGGCGCGCTTCCGCCGGTCCCGGTGCGCTTTTAATCAAGCTGATAATGGCGTCAATATTTGCCAGCGCTACTGCCAGCCCTTCCAAAATATGGGTGCGGGCGCGGGTTTTACGCAATTCAAATAAACTGCGGCGCGTTACCACTTCGCGGCGATGACGTAAAAATGCCTCCAGAATCTGTTTCAGATTCAACAAACGCGGCTGACCATCCATCAGGGTGACCATATTAATACCGAAGACCGTCTGCATCACCGTGTGTTTATACAGATTATTCAGCACCACCTCACCAACTTCGCCGCGACGTATTTCAATCACGATACGCATACCATCCTTATCGGACTCATCACGCAACTGGGAAATACCGTTAATTTTTTTGTCTTTAACCAGTTCCGCAATTTTCTCAATCAGACGCGCCTTATTCACCTGATAAGGCAACTCATGCACAATAATGGTTTGCTTGCTGGTTTTATCATCGATTTCAATCTCGGCTTTGGCGCGTACATAAATCTTGCCACGCCCGGTATGATAAGCCTCGCGTATACCTTTAGCACCGTTGATAATGCCTGCGGTGGGGAAATCTGGCCCTGGCAGATGCTGCATCAAAGCGCTGATGTCCAACGCCGGTTCATCAATCAAGGCAATACAGGCATTGACCACTTCGCGCAGATTATGCGGTGGAATATTGGTTGCCATGCCCACGGCAATACCGCTGGAGCCATTGATTAATAAATTCGGCAAGCGGGTGGGAAATACGGTGGGTTCTTGTTCGGTTTCATCATAGTTAGGCGCAAAATCAACCGTATCCTTCTCCAAATCCGCCATCAATTCATGCGCAATTTTTGCCATGCGGATTTCGGTATAACGCATCGCCGCCGGGGCATCACCATCAACCGAACCAAAGTTACCCTGACCATCAACCAGCATATAACGTAAGGAAAATGGTTGCGCCATGCGTACAATGGTATCGTAAACTGCGCTGTCCCCATGCGGATGGTATTTACCAATCACATCACCCACAACACGCGCAGATTTTTTATAGGCTTTGTTCCAGTCATTGCCCAATTCACTCATCGCAAACAAGACCCGGCGATGCACGGGTTTCAAACCATCGCGCACATCCGGCAAGGCGCGTCCCACAATTACGCTCATGGCATAATCGAGATAGGACTGGCGCATTTCATCTTCGATGTTGATAGGTAAAATTTGATGGGCGAATGCAGAATCAGTCATAAATTTTTAATCACTTCAGATAGCGTTGAAAGCAAAAGCGCGCAGTCAAGCAGGGCAGATAAAATCCATCCGCTGTTGTTATTTTTTACACAAAATACCGTTCAATATCGTGTCAATATCAAATATTTTGCTGGCATTTCGTCAATCCTAACTTTGACTATGTAACTGACCGATTATAACACAGGCAGGCGGGGTAATTGATGATTGAAAATCAGCCACTAGCGCAACAGGACGCAATTGCCTAGAGTCCCTGTTTTTATCAAGGTAATTTTCCTTAAGCCTGATTTCATCACTTTCTGATATAATTTTAGCTCGGTTGCTGCCTACTTATGATAATTATTATTGGCATAATAACGCATAATAACCTTAAGCTTGACAAACTGCCTGGATAAAATATGAAAAAAAATTATGGTATTGATGACTACAATGACTTTAATGTCTTAAAAACCCCTTGGCTGCTGTTACTGATAACAATTTACCTGGCAAAATATCCATTACTGCTGATGGTGCCTTATATTCCCAGGGTTGATATTGGTCATCTGGAAACTTTTTTTAGTCAAAATATTACAATTTATAACCTGTTATCCAGTATCCCGGCTATTTTACTATTACTGGTCATGACGGCTAAACGAAAACCAAAAGCTGGAGAACGTGCTCGCTGGATATGGCAACATGGAAAAATATTATTATTAGTGTCGGTGGCAATTGAGATAAGTACTATACTTATCTCCATCCTTATTGGATTTTTTAAACTGAATGAAGTGGTGCTGATATTTATTTATCTTGATTTTGTTATTGTATTTTTTTTATTAAAGTCCCGATATATCGTTGATCTCTTTAATAGTTTTCCTGATTAAGTGCTGGATTGGAGCATACCTAAGAGCTACCCCTTCACCATCATACCTGCATAGGAAGCAGTGAAACTGTTGTGTCTTATATGCTTCATGGTGAAAAAACAATAAAAACAACTTGAATAAAAAATAATAACTTTATACCCTATCTCATCTTACAAATACACAATTGGTACTGGATAAAATATATTCTTTATGAGTAAGCGTACTTTCAAAAAACATCAAGCCCGTAAAGCCCATGCCAAAAATCTTTTAGATGAAGGTAAAACTGCTGAGGCTATCCGTGCATACCAGGAACTGCTGACGCAGAACCCGCCCCATGCCGATCAACTTTATTATCAACTCGGCAAAGCCCTGTTCACTGATGAGCAATGGCAAGCCGCTGCTGAGGCCTACCAGCAGGCCCTCAATAAAAACCCTAAAATGGCTGTTGCCGCTATCGGGTTTGGGGATGCGGCTGTTAAATTAAAAGTCTATCCAGAGGCTGAAAAAGCTTATATTCATGCACTTGAAACGGATGCCAGCCTTACTCCACAGATTGCCTATTCCCTCAAACATTTTGCTGACAGTTTATCCGCTGACAAGCAATATGAGATGGCTTATAAAGCGTATGAAAATGCTCTGGGCTTAAATGCTGATATACAAGAAGTAGTGATACAAGCCTTTCAAGCACTATACACCCTATTAAAACAAGAAAATAAAACCGACTTAGCTCAAAAAATTAGAAATAGAGTAGAGGAAGTTCAGCCAGGTATACTCGATGCTGAAAACCATATAGCAGAAGTCGAAGATGAATATGCTGAAGATGAGGCACGGGCAGAAAAACTTTTAGAGGAAGGTCAAACTGCTGAAGCTATCCATATATACCAGGAATTACTGGAAAAAAATCCTCCTCATGCCGCTGAACTCTATTGTCAACTTGGCGAAGCCCTGCTCAGCGATGAGCAATGGAAACAGGCGACTGATGCCTACCTGCAAGCCCTCAATATAAACCCCAAGATGGCTGTTGCCTCCATTGGTTTTGGCGATGCGGCTACTGAATTAAAAGCTTACCAGGAAGCTGAAAAGGCCTATAATCATGCACTTGAGGTCGATGCCAGTCTTGGCCCACAAGTCGCCTATTCTCTTAAACATCTTGCCGACAATCTGTTGAAAGACCGGCAATATGAGGTTGCCTATAACACCTATGAAAAGGCGCTGGACTTAAGTACTGACATACAAGGAGAAGTGATACAGGCATTTCAAGTTTTCTATCCGGTATTACAACAAGAATTTCACACAGACCTGGCTCAGAAGCTTAAAGACAAAGCAGAAAAAATTCAGCCAGGTGCGCTTGATATTAAAGAGCCTGAGCCTCAAGTAAATAAAGTGGTTGAAGATATTGTAGCATCTGAAGAGATTGATGAAAATGAGTTGTTATTATTACAATTGCATCAGACTCAAGAAGAGTTAGAGTCCCTGTTCTTAAAAAATAATACGCTTGAGGAAGAACTCAAACAAGTTCGCACGGAACGGGATGAACAAGCGGCGCAACTCAAACAAGTTCGCACGGAACGGGATGAACAAGCGGCGCAACTCAAACAAGTTCGCACGGAACGGGATGAACAAGCGGCGCAACTCAAACAAGTTCGCACGGAACGGGATGAACAAGCGGCGCA
>NZ_JAUCGJ010000016.1:73637-75369 GCF_030378065.1 Candidatus Venteria ishoeyi
CAACAAGTTCGCACGGAACGGGATGAACAAGCGGCGCAACTCAAACAAGTTCGCACGGAACGGGATGAACAAGCGGCGCAACTCAAACAAGTTCGCACGGAACGGGATGAACAAGCGGCGCAACTCAAGCAAGTTCGCACGGAACGGGATAAGCAAGCATCCTTAGCTACTGAGCAACAAAAAAAATTAGAACAAACTCTGAATCAAAGCAAACAACTGGAAGAAGAAAACTCAAGCTTGGCACAACGTCAGCAGTTGCTTGATGAAGAGTTTATTAAAGCCGAAGCACAAATTGAACTGATAAAAGATATTATTATTCGAGAAAAAGCCTTTTAAGTATTTTATGGTGTCTAATATGAGCAGCTTACTTACACTCTATCAAAAGGACTATACAGCCTGGGCTAAACAAACAGCTGAGTTACTCAAAGCAGAACGGTTTTCTGAATTAGATATTGAACATTTGCTTGAGGAACTGGAAAGCATGGGCGCAAGTGAGCGCAATGAATTAGAAAGTCGTTTGAGCATATTACTTGCGCATTTGTTAAAATGGCAATTTCAATATCAACAATTATCGGATAAATGGAAAGAATTTGATGGCAGGAGCTGGCGTTACACTATCATAGAGCAGCGTACAAGATTAGCTAAACGGTTGCGTAAATCACCTGGACTCAAATCCAGTTTACCAGAAGTTATTGCCGAGGCTTATGAAGATGCTTTAGAATTAGCAATCAAAGAAACTCAATTACCCGCATCGACATTCCCGGAACAATGCCCCTACGGGATTAATCAAATATTAGATGATGAGTTTTATCCTGGTGATTAGGTAGCTCCTGAATATGAGGGATTTAAACATGAATAATTCTCAGCTTAATTATGAAAATGACTTTTATAACTGGACACGCCAGCAAATTGAATTATTAAAAACAGGTCGTTTTAATAAATTAGATACTGTTCATTTGATTGAAGAACTTGAAGATATGGGTAAAAGCCAGCTTAGAGAATTAGAAAGCCGCCTTATTGTGTTAATTGCGCACTTACTTAAATGGCAGTTTCAACTTTCCTCACTTACTGAGCAATGGCAAGAATTTGAAGGTAAAAGCTGGCGTAAAACCATTATTGAGCAACGCACACAGCTTTTAGGTTTATTTGAAGATATGCCCAGCCTTAAAAATAAAATGCCGGGTGCTATTATAAAAGTTTATCCCAAAGCCGTTTTATTTGCTGTAGACGAGACAAGTTTGCCTAAAAATACATTTCCAGATAGGTGTCCTTACAGCACTGAACAGCTAATGGATAAAAAATTTTATCCTGTTAATGCTTGATTTTATTTTGAGCGCGTCATGCACTTTGATTTTTTCGTACCTGGGTAGCCGAACAATTGATAAATCTATGACAAATAACAGCAACCCTAAAACTCATGATTCATTATTTAAGTGGCTGATTAGTGCTTTTACACAAGAATTTTTTGCGCATTATTTTCCACATGTTAAAATAGGCAAGTACCGTTTTATTGATAAAGAATTTATCAGTAAATACGAAGCCCTGAAAGAAAGCCTGAAAGGTGATTTATTTTTAATCTTGGAAGTTGAAATTAACGGTGTCCTGCAAGAAGTCGCTATACAGATAGAGCACCAGAGCCAGCGTAAAGATATTGCAGAACGCTTGTTTGAATACTTATGTTATGTCTGGCTACTGAAAAAGAAACCCGTATGGAGTATCGTCATCTATACTG
>NZ_JAUCGJ010000016.1:75466-88069 GCF_030378065.1 Candidatus Venteria ishoeyi
GCCAATTAAAAGGAAAACTTGAAGATGATCACTTATTATTAATTAATCAATGGGTCGATTCTTATAAAAAAATTCCAGTCCAGCGGTTTAAGCAAATTAAGCAGGAGTTTAACATGGAATATATTGAAACCACTATTACTGAACATATTCGTAATCAAGCTTTTCGTGAGGGTGAAGTTAAAGGTGAAGTTAAAGGTGAAGCTAAAGGTGAAGCTAAAGGTGAGGCTAAAGGTACATTGAAAGGACAGTTGCTTCTCTGTCAACAACTCTACCAGCAAGGCTTATTGTCAGAAGATAAGTATAAAAGTATGACTGAATCCTTGAATCAACAGCTTCGAGCATTGCAGCGTTCAAAGCCTGGTAATGACTAATCCAGAGAATACTGAATAGGTAAGATGTGGTTAGTTGCAGTATTGGAATATAACGCACTTGGTGAAGCCTTATATTGCTGAATTGTAATGCTTTTATGGGTAGCAGATTTTTATATATATGCTCAAACATACTAGACTATCTTTGAAAACCATTTCACCTAATCATCTTCAAGCCAGTCAAAGAGTAAGGCAAAAATGTGGTTATACGGCAATTTTGTACTTAGGTTATTGAACAAATTGAAAAATACAGATAATGACTACAGAAATAGATAAAACCTCATCAAGCGCGTTAGCGGCACAAACAATATCCATATCACCCCAGAAGGTATCAGTGGCTTATGATGAATATTTGCTTGAGCTTAGTAAAGCACAGTGGCAGTTTGGCGACTGGGAGAGTTTAGCGCAATTGGATGTTAAAAATTTAGAATCACACCCAGATCGTGCAGTCTTGGCTTTGTTGGCGGCAACGGGTTTGTTTCAAGTTGGTGAAAAGGAAAAAGCAAGACAATATGTTTTCTTAACTCAAAAATGGGGTTGTCCCAAACAGCAGATTTTAAAAATGTTAGCTTCTGGGGTTTATATCAACTTAGGACATGTGGCAACAGTTGAAAAAAATCAAAATAAGGCTTCTGGGCATAATGATAATGCTAAAAATTTTTTTATTTTAAGTATTAGCCAAAAATATAAAACCCAGTTAAAAACTTTAATAGAACCCAGTCAACTAATGGGCGTAACAAATCTACCAGAGCATAATCAAATAATTCCTGCTCATATAGAATCATCACTTAAGTTAGAGAAAAATAAGTTAGAATTAGAAGAGAAAGATAAAGAATTGGAAGTATTTGAGCAGGTTATAAAAAAACTTGAATCAGAAGTTCATCAAGTAACTAAGGAGCGAAATTCAAAGACCGCATTAATAAATAAAACTAATAATATAATCAAGCAACGGCTATTAAAAAGAAATGAGAATAAAGAGCTATGGTCTGTATGGGCAGAAATGGCTATTGCGGAAGGTTCTTATCCAGAAGCTATTAGGCGTTTTCAAAATATAATCTCTGCTTGGGGAATAGATACTCCTCAAAATATTTATCAGCGACTTGATGAGGCTTATATTAAGACGCAGCGTTTTCCTGCAGCAACAGATAAAGAGGAATCTGTGAAAGGTGATATGGATAAGTATGAACTATTAGGTATTATCCATAACATCATAAAACCTAGATTTTACTTTGAAATTGGCGTACAAACAGGAAAAAGTTTATCGCTGGCAAAATGTGAAGCTATTGGTATAGACCCCATGCCTCACATAAAAGAAACTTTAGATAATCAAGCTATTGTTATCACAGCCAGCAGTGACAATTTTTTCAAACATAATGCTCAAACCTTATTATCAAAATCACCGGATTTAGTTTTTATTGATGGTATGCACTTATTTGAATTCGCGCTACGCGACTTTATGAATGTAGAGTATTATTCAGCGTCTGGAACCGTGGTTGTTATTGATGATATTTATCCCGGACACGCAACTCAAGCTGAGCGCTGCCGAGTAACTCGAAACTGGACTGGCGATATTTGGAAATTTTACGCTATCCTCTCTGAATATCGCTCTGATTTATTCGTGTTGACCTTAGACGCAAACCCTACTGGTTTGCTTTTAATTACAGGCTTGGATTCCAATAACCGAGTTTTATCTGAGCACTATGATGAAATAGTGGAGCGCTATACCGCTATTGAATCTGCACCTCAAGATATTGTAGAACGAAGAGATGTCGTTTCCTGTCATAGCAAAAATCTCAATTCATTATTGCAGAACATCTATCAATCCAGACAAGATAAATATTCACGGCAAGAACTATTGGATAATTTAAAAAAATCAATCTAAAGCACGTATAAAATCAAGTAAAGTAACAAATTATGACAACTCAATTTTTCCATGCTAATCATGCCCTTCGTAGTGAAAACTATATTGCAGCCATTCAAGAATATATAAAGCTCTTACAGCAGTCATCTTCCTCCCTTGAAAAAACTCTTGTCTTTAACCACGCACTTGCCCGAAAAAAATATCGAGATTCACGTTTAGAAGATGATATTAAAAAAGTAGCAGTCTGTGGTTGGGAGCTTTCCCATAATGCAGCAGGGCGCGTCTATACTTTAGCGCAACTGTATCAAACTTTTACCGAAGTAGAAATCATTGGCAGTATTTTTCCTCGATATGGTAATGCCCTGTGGGAACCTATTAGAAATAATACCCAAATCCCTGTCCATAGTTTTATTGTTAATGATGAGAGCCAATTTATTGAACAAGCATTACAACTTGTACTGGCTCATCCTTACGATATAGTTCATCTTTCTAAGCCTAGAATTCCTAACATTTTTTTTGGTATATTATATAAACTCATCTGGGGTTCAAGTGTTTTAGTTGATATAGATGATGAAGAGCTTGCCTTTGCTGGAACTGATAAACCAAT
Organism: Candidatus Venteria ishoeyi; assembly: GCF_030378065.1. Lineage (GTDB taxonomy): Bacteria > Pseudomonadota > Gammaproteobacteria > Beggiatoales > Beggiatoaceae > Venteria > Venteria ishoeyi. The sequence continues at coordinate 78,303 of NZ_JAUCGJ010000016.1, forward strand.
AACTATTGAAGAATATATTAAACTTAATGGCAACCTTCCTCCCTTACAGGGTCTGGACAATCAAGTCTGGACACGCTTGGCTGTTGGTCTAGCTAAAGAATTTGATGGTGTGACAGTATCCAATCCTGCACTGCAACAACGCTATGGCGGAGAGATTATTCGCCATGCACGAGATGAGAAACTATTCAAACCTTCACCTGAGCTAAAGCGTGCAAGTCGGCAAAAATATGGTATTCCACTTAATGCTAAAGTGGTTTTATTTTTTGGTACACCACGCAAGCACAAGGGCTTATTAGAAACCGCTGACGCAATAGCTGAATTAAATAGAGGCGATATTATATTTCTGATTGTAGGAAGTTTTCCTAGAGGTTCGTTATCCTTAAAAGAAGAATTACTTCATAAAAAAAGGATTAAGTATAAGTTTCTTGAGAATCAACCATTTGATAAAGTTCCAGAAATTGTAGCCATGGGAGATATTTGTGTTTTATTACAAGATATAAACCTATCAGTTTCTAAATTTCAAGTGCCTGCAAAATTATCTGATGCACTCATGGGAGGGCTTTTGACTCTCGTATACAAAACTCCCAGTATAGAGGACTTAATTAATAATAAACTAGTTATTTTATTTTCTCAACCTAAGCTACTAGATGTAATAGATAGTAAACCAAGAAAAACCCATATATCTCAGTATAATTTGATAAAAAATGAGTTTGGGTTTAAAGAAAATGCTGAAAAATTATTAAGAATAGAAAAAAGGTTGAGTTTTTTTTCAAAAAAATTAATTTTTTTATCTGAAAGTATTAATATCAAATTGCTTAAATTACTTAATGAAAAAATAGGATATAAAGTAGCCACGGCTTTGCCTGTAGAGCCTAAACGAGTAATACGAAAATTAAATATCAAATCCACTGAGAAAAAAATAGCTGTTGTTGTACACTATTTTTATCCTCATATTTGGGAAGAAATATCAAAACGGCTGAAAAAACTAGATGCTCAGTTTGATTTATTTGTAACCATTTCATCTAACATAAAAAACTCTTCAAAAAGAAAAATTAATTTTATAACTAAAGATATACTTTCTGAGTTTCCATCTGCCAGGGTATTTTGGGGTTCGAATATTGGAATGGACATAGTACCATTTCTATCAATTATTCCGATTTTATCAAATGAAGGTTATCAGGCTGTCTGCAAAATACATACAAAAAAAGGCGAGTCTGATAAAGATAGAATTTGGCGAGACTTGATGTTTGACTCTTTAATTGGTTCAACAAAAAATTTTACTCTGGCAGCTAATGCTTTTTTTAATAATTCTAATGTTTCATTTGTTGGACCAGCATCGCTTTACCAATCAGCGCAACACTTGATGTTAGATAATAAAAAAAACTTAGATATGTTGTGTGAACAGATGTTATCCCATGAGACGCCCACTACTGATTGGGGTTTTTTTGCGGGTTCTATGTTCTGGTGTAGGCCTTCATGTTTAGAGGATATTTCTTATATCTACAACTTGTCTAATTGGATAGAGGATGGTAACTATAAATTAGATGGAAAGCTAGAACATGCCTTAGAGCGCTATTTTGGCTTAATAGCAACATCTACACGAATGAAAGTTGGCTTATTGCATCTATCTGGAGTAGATGCTTGTGATTGTTGTACAATAATTATGCCTGCAAATAAACATATTTCTCATTCAGGTATAACAAACCTAATGGCGCAATACCCATACCTTAAACAAAATAGAGAAACTATAAAAGAGAGTCTTTTATTTGATGAATTCGAGTATTTAAACAGGTTTCCAGAATTAGAAAATACTTCTGTAGACTTAATAATACATTATTTAACAATTGGAATATTCAATAATGTTAAACCAAATAAATATTTTGATCCAAATGAATATAGAGCCATCAATTCTGATATTGATTATAAAAAAACAGAACCATTTGCCCATTACCTGAAATTAGGTGCAAAAGAAAAAAGAATTCTCAGGAAAAACAATCGATTAGTTAAAGATGAGTGTTATACCTTTAGGCTAATGGCATTAAATACCAACTTAATTGATTGGAATCATTGTTTTAATAAAAAAAGAGATTATAATTGTGTATCAATAGTGATTCCCGTTTATGGACAAGGAGAATTGTTAATTAAATGTATTAACTCTTTATTCTCAATAAAAAATAATGCACAATTTGAAATTATTTTAGTTGATAATAGACATGATGATGAAACAAGCAAGCTGATTACTGACTTCTCTGCTAATTATCAAAATGTCCGTAGTATTAAAAATGAAGAAAACTTTAATTTTGCACTTGGCTGTAATATTGGTTTTTCTGTCACTAATACAGAATATTGTGTTTTTTTAAATAGTGATACGGTTGTTACAGATTATTGGTTAGATAAGTTAATCTCTCGTTTAGATGATCCGACTATTACGGCAGTTCAACCCAAACTATTATATCCAGACCGGACAATCCAATGTTGTGGTATAGTGTTTTCGCAATGGAGCAATTTAGGCTATCCAATATATGCCGGGTTTGATAGCAAAGACCCAGTGGTCAATTATGGCAGACGCTTTAAAGCAGTAACTGCTGCATGTGTTGCTATTAGGTCTAAGGATTTTGCTCAACATCGAGGATTTGATCCTATATTTATAAATGGTCAAGAAGATGTTGATCTTTGTTTAAGGTTGAATGACAGTGAAGAAAAATCATGTTGGTATGAGCCAAGCTCTGTAGTATTGCATTATGAAGGAAAATCTACAGGAAGACTAAGACATGTGTCTTATAATAGAAAAAATTTTATTGCTAGATGGAAAAAACATAATTTAAGGGATGATTATAAATACTATGAGCAAGATCAGTTTTCTGTAAAAGATTGGAAAGTAGATAATGCCGAGAACATTAATGCAGGTATAGAGATTTATCGGCCTAACTTAGAACCGTGTTAAAAATACATTTCTTCAGCTAAAAACTAAATAGAAAAGTTTTTTTAATGAAGTAGAATAAAAAAGATGGATAAATTAAAGTATGCATGTAATATCTAAAGACAATAAATTACCAGAAAAGGGGGCTGAACGCTTATTAATTTTTTTGGCTCAGCCTCTAATACCTGAAAATGCCTCAACTTTCTTTACTTCTTTAGCTTCTTATATGCTTTTAGATACTGCAGGTCTAAGGCAATTATTTGCAAAACATCCTGAACTAGATAACTATCTTTCACAATGCTTACCATACTGTTCTCCCCAAACTTTTATTTTTTTACGTAAACTTAATTACTTAAAGACATTAGAGCTAAGCTATTTTCAATCATCCTATTTACCTAAATATTCAGTAGCTAAACCAGAATATATTCCTAGATTATCAACGAGTACGTCACCACCTCAAAAGGCTGTACGAGTCATCGCCTTCTATTTGCCACAGTTTCATGCCATACCAGAAAATGACAAATGGTGGGGGGAGGGCTTTACTGAATGGACTAATGTCAAGCCTGCCAAACCACAGTTTGCAGGTCATTACCAGCCACATCTCCCCGACAACTTTCTTGGTTATTATGATCTACTGAAGGATAGCAATACCCAAGCCAAGCAAATTGAACTTGCCAAGCAATATGGTATAGAAGGGTTTTGTTTTTATATCTACTGGTTCACTGGGCACCGACTACTCGAACAACCAGTGGATAATTATCTCAATGATCCCACGCTTGATTTACCTTTCTGTGTTTGTTGGGCCAACGAAAACTGGTCTCGTCGCTGGGATGGGAAAGATAGTGATCTGCTCATGGAGCAGCACTATTCAGATAAAGATGATATTGAATTTATTGCTAATGCTGCCAAGTATCTGCGCGATCCACGTTATATACATATCAATGGTAAGCCTCTCCTGCTGGTCTATCGCCCCAATCTTTTTCCTTCCATGAAAAATACCGCTCAGCGTTGGCGGGCATGGTGCCGTGCAAATGGTATAGGAGAAATCTATCTGACTTATCCGCAGTCATTTGAATGTGTTGACCCAGCCATATATGGCTTTGATGCTGCCTGCGAGTTTCCACCAAATCAATCATCCCCCCCTGAAATTACTCGCACAGTTAATCCATTGCAAGAAAATTTTGAATCTATCGTCTATGATTGGCGGGTATTCATTGACCGGAGTGAAGAATATCAGAAAGCCAACTATACCCTCCTTAGAACTGTGACCCCTTCTTGGGACAACACTGCGCGTAAAAAAAATAAAGGCACAGTCCTTCACAATAGTTGTCCACAATTATTTGAGAAATGGCTTATCAATGCCTTCAATGATACTTTACAAAATCAAACAAATTCTGATGAACAAATTGTATTTATTAACGCTTGGAACGAATGGGCTGAAGGCGCGCATTTGGAACCGGATCAGTGTTATGGTTATGCTTGGTTGCAGGCAGTTAGAGAGGCACATCTGCAATGTCAATCATTTCATTTTGGAGATACGCTTATTGTTACTCACGACTGTCATCCCCACGGCGCACAGTATTTGATACTCGAAGTAGCACGAAAACTACGAGAAAATGGAATAAGGGTTTTTATTCTTGCTCTGGATGGAGGTCGGTTATTTGAAGAATTTTGTTGTATTGGGCAAACATTAAATGCACAGGAAGCAGGTGCGGAAGCCACATATAACTATTTATCAGAATTGCGCACAAGAGGTATAAGTGATGCTATTACCAGCACAGTCGTTAGTGGTAGTATAGTTCCACATCTGAAGTCCAATGGTTATCGGGTGTTGAGCCTTATCCATGAGTTGCCAGGGGTAATTCGAGATATGAAGCAAGAAGCCAATGCCAAAGACATTGCTAAATATTCCGATAAGATAGTCTTTCCCGCTGAATTTGTGTATCGGCAATTTGAAAGCATGATTCCTATTGAAGTGGGTAAGGTAATTATTAGGCATCAAGGACTTTTAAGACAAAACCCATATAAAAAGAAAAAAGACATTGCTTATAGAGAGATATGCCATAAGCACCAATTACCTGCTAATTGCCAGATTGTCCTTGCAATCGGCTATGTTGACTCCCGAAAGGGAGCTGATCTCTTTGTTGAAGTGGCGGAACACGTTTTACAGGAAAAACCCAATGCTATCTTCATATGGGTAGGGCATTTCGATCTACAAATGCAAAAGGTGGTAGATGACCGAATCAATGCATTGCAGTGCAAAAAAAGAATCCTTTTTGTTGGATTCGACAAGGAACCATTAGCATATTACGCGGCAGCTTCTGTATATGCATTGACTTCTCGAGAAGATCCTTTTCCAAATGTTGTGTTGGAGGCTGCGGAAGTAAATGTGCCAATAGTGGCATTTAAAGGTGCGTCAGGAGCGAGCGATTTCGTTGTTGAACAAGGAGGTAAGCTTGCCGCGTATGAAGATGTGGACGATTTTGCATCCAAGGTTGTGGAATTACTTGGCGAGCCTTCTAGAGTAGGCTTGGTCAATGTGCCATCGCTGCAACAGTATAGCTTAGATCTTATGCATCATCTTAATGGGTTTCAGCGTGTCTCTGTTATTGTTCCAAATTATAAATATGAAAAATATATACGACAACGACTGGAAACAGTGACTAATCAGACTTATCCGATATACGAATTGATAGTTTTAGATGATTGCTCCCCAGATAATAGCTTGGACATAATCCAAGGCTTTCTTGATGAATGTATGACACCTCACCGATTAGAAATTAATGAAAAAAACTCTGGTTCAGTATTTAAGCAGTGGCAAAAAGGTATTGAATTGACACAAGGTGATATAGTCTGGATTGCAGAAGCGGATGACTTGGCTGAATCCGAATTTATTGAGAATCTAATTAAATTTTTTAATGATCCCAAAGTTATTTTAGCTTTCAGTCAATCCAAGCAAATTGATGAGTGCGATAATTTACTTGCCAATGACTATTTATACTATACAGATGATGTAGGTAATTATTGGCGACAAAATTATGTAGTTGATGGCAAAGAAGAAATTCAGCGGGCACTTTGTATAAAAAATACTATCCCAAATGTGAGTGCAGTACTCTTTCGTCGTTCATCTATCAGAGACTTAATGTTTGTTTTGCAAAGGGAGTTGCAGAATTATAGAGTGGCTGGTGATTGGGTAATTTATATGCGACTAGCTGTTATGGGTAAAATAGCTTTCTGTATGCATTCACTAAATACACATCGTCGGCATGTTCATAGTGTTACAAAAACTCATAACCATTTGGAAGAGGTATCTTCTGCTCAACAACTTGCATCAACACTGGTTGATTTAGATCAAAATCATAAGAAAGCAATGCTTGCCTATTTAGAAACTTTGCATACCCATTTTGACTCGATCACAACAAGCTAGAAATGATGCTGGACTAGACATGAAAATACTTATTATTGGCGGAAATGGATTTATTGGTTCTCATCTAGTAGATTCATTGCTCTCTCATGGTTACCAAGTAAGAGTATTTGATCGAAGTCCTGAAAAATTTCGTGCCCCCCTGCCAAATGTCGAATATAGACTCTATGATTTTAATGATTTCTCTGCACTAACAGAAGCACTTGAGGGAATTGATATAGTTTTTCACTTATTAAGTACAACTGCACCCTCTACATCTAATATTAATCCTGCTTCTGATATTGAAGATAACTTAGTCGGTACGATTAAGTTATTACAGATAATGGTACAAAAAAAAATAACACGAATGATCTATATTTCATCTGGAGGAACAGTCTACGGTGTACCCCAAATAGTTCCAATTCCTGAATCTCATCCATTAAATCCCATCTGTTCATATGGTGTCGTTAAGGTAGCGATTGAAAAATACTTATTTATGTATCAACAGCTGTATGGGATTCGCAGTGTCATATTACGACCATCCAATCCCTATGGCGAGAGACAAGGACATGGAGGAGTGCAGGGTGTGATAGGTACATTCTTAGATAAGCTCATTAAAAACGAACAGATTGAGATATGGGGGGATGGTAGTGTAGTGCGTGATTTTATTCATGTAACAGACTTAGCAAAGCTTTGTCGAATAGCAGCAGAAAAAGATGTCTGTGGTGTGTATAATACAGGAACAGGTATTGGTTATTCAATCTTGGATATTCTTGATGTAATTAGGAATGTGAGTGGCAAAAATTGTGTTCCGACATTTAGCTTAGGACGAAAATATGATGTGCCGCGTTCAATTCTTGATATTTCCAAAGCGAAATATGAACTAAAGTGGTATCCCCATATTGACTTAAAACAAGGTGTAGCGCGTACATATGATTGGTTGGTAAATAATTCATAGGTCTTAGTTAAAATGGATAAGTTTCAACATGATGGCTGGTGTCCTATTTGCGAAAAAAATGAGACATTTATCTCTGAACATTCTTGGTTTAGAGATCATTTGCTATGCTCGGGCTGTGGTTCAATCCCTCGTGAACGAGCCATATTCAAAATTATTAAAGATTACTTCCCTGATTATAAGAATTTGATGATTCATGAAACCTCTCCAGGTGTGCGTGGAGCTAGTATCAAGTTGCAGAAAGAGTGTATTCACTATACTACTTCTCAGTACTTTCCTAGTATTCCATCAGGAAGCACTCATCCAAGTGGATATCGATGTGAAAATCTTGAGGCTCTAACATTTTCTGACAATTTCTTTGATGTATTTATATCACAGGATGTAATGGAACATATATTTAATCCTGAAAAGGCATTTAAGGAAATTGTGCGCGTATTGAAGCCAGGAGGAGCTCATATTTTTACTGTACCAATAATTAATAAAACTAAAAAATCAGAAAGATGGGCGTCAATGTCAGATAATGGTGAAATTATCTACCATCATGAGCCTGAATACCACGGAAATCCCGTGGATGCTAAAGGTTCTTTGGTTACCATGCATTGGGGGTATGATATTGCCTCTCTCATACAAGAGGTTGCCAAAATGCCAACAGTTATTATTCAAATTGATGATATTGATAAAGGCATTCGAGCAGAATATATTGATGTGTTAGTAAGTATTAAGCAATACTAAATATCTATAAGTTTTCAGATAAATATTTTTCTGGTATGGCAACCATTAGTGATATAGGTATAGAAAGATGAAGCAAAAAATATTTTTGCATATAGGATTTGGTAAAACGGGCACTTCCGCTATACAAGGAATGCTAGTTAATAATTTTTTTCAGCTAAAGAATGATGGTATTTTATACCCTAAAATCGGTATGTTAGGAGCAGGCCATCACTTGCTTGCCAAATTAGAATCAACTAGCTTTAATGAAGAAATTGAATCACTATATAAAATGCTCATTGAGGAAATTGAAAAATCATACTGTGAAAATACTATTTTGTCTTCAGAGTATTTCTGCTTTTGCCAACCCAGTTATATTCAAGCTATGGCAGACACTCTGAGAAACTTTGATGTTAAAATTGTTTTCTATATAAGGGAACAAACAAAACTAATTGAGTCAGCCTTTTTACAGTGGGTTAAAGCAGGTCATAATTATCAAGGTAATATAAAAAATTTCTACCAATTACATCGCAATTCTTTTGATTTTCAAGCCCGTATTCAACCTTGGGTGGAGTATTTTAGTGAGTCAGCCATTATCGCCAGATTGTTTGATAAAAAAATAGTAGGCAAAGATGTTTGCTCAGATTTTAATCAACTTTTAAGCCTCAAACCCAATATAGGCAATTATGAATCTCCGCAAGTTAATCCAAGCCTTCTGGCTGAATTCTTCAATATCGTGGCGCTGCTTGATAAACTGAATCTTGACAAAGATGATAGAGAGTCTCTGATGCAAGAACTGTTACAGCTTTCACAAACCTTTAAGCCTTGCGCTTCATTGTCACTGATAGATCAGCAACTGGAAAAAGACATCAAAATGCATTTTAAGGCTTCCAACCAAGCATTTTCACAACATTTTTTGAGCCACAATGAAACTCAGTTATTATTAAATACCTGACATCAGCAAATTAATTAAACATTATACATGAGCTAAATTAATAGCATATGAATTTTAAGCAGTTAAAAACTATATAAATGATATAGGTATAAAAATATGAAGAAAAAGATATTTTTACATATAGGTTATGGTAAAACAGGTACTTCTGCCATACAAATAATAATGCTGATTATACCGCTTTGTGTGGGATGGGCTTATAAAAAGGGAGGCCAAGATCTATAATGCAGCAGAAATCACAACAAATCGGATACACTAATGACCTCAACCTCCAGTAGTAATAAGACCACAGAAATAGACCCAAAACAAGAAAAAGATCAGCCAATTGCATTATCAAAAGCATTACGCTTACCGATAGATGAAGCCGATTATGAAGATCTGATAAATAATCCAGCATTATTCAGGATGAAGCTGGATGAATATTACCAACTTCATCCTGAATTATTTCCAGAATCAATATCTAAAGGGTATCATTTACATGGGTTTACACGCTTCTCAACAAAGATGAATTTACGTTTTAGGCGTATATTGATAGATCCAAAAGGTGTTCGTTCTTGCTACAACGTTTATCCAAGTTTTGTGATGCCTTTTATGCGTGGAAAGACAGATGATTTAGAAAAAATGCTATTTTTAAGTAAGTTCGGTGTGCCGTCTTGGGCCTTAGCTTATGTTTTTGATAAAAGCGTTATGTATTGCTATCGCGCTATAACCAGTATCAGTGGTTTTAGCTTGGTTGGTACGACAATAAAGCAAGCTGAAAAACTGCCAAATGATTTGGTAGCCGATGAAAAACATAGCCGGGTAAATGGTGAAAAAGCTTATGTGGCAA
>NZ_JAUCGJ010000017.1 GCF_030378065.1 Candidatus Venteria ishoeyi
CAGGGTTTTTATTCATTTTCAAGGCGTGAAAACAGGCGCATAGCAAGCTATGTAACTGTTTTCACAACGCAGAAAATGGAGGAAAAGACCAGCCAAGTTGCTGAAGTTATAAAATTCTCACTCCTTATTATTCAACCGGATAATTGTGTCCGTAATCGCTGATAATCCTGCTGTACACTTTGATCTGCGCCCACCAGTTTATGGATGGTTTTATAACTGTGCGTCACTGTGGAACGATCACGATTAAAAGCATGACCAATTTCGGTTAAACTCTGCTCGGTCAGATCTTTGCATAAACTGATAGCCATTTGACGCGGACGTACGATCACACGTTGTCGGCGTTTGGACAGCAGATCCTCTAGCGATAATTTAAAATAATCTGCCACCTGCTGCTGAATCTCGGTAATATTATATTGTGGTTGAATTTGGGGCGCTAATAAGTCGTGTAAGGCTTCTCTGGAAAAGTCCAGACTGATTTCCCGGTGCATGAAACGCGCACTGGCTAACAAGCGATGTAAAGCACCTTCCAGTTCACGAATATTGGAATTGATATGATTGGCAATAAACTCCGCGACCTCATCAGAGAGTTTGACATTTGAAACTGCGGCTTTGCGCTGTAATATCGACACCAGCGTATCACGCGCAGGCACATCAACAGTGACTGTCAAACCACTGCCTAATCTTGATTTCAGTCGATCTTCCAGACCATCTAAGGCGCGTGGCGCGCGATCACAAGTCATAATAACCTGCTGATGACCTTCAATCAGGGTGTTAAAGGTATGAAAAAACTCTTCTTGCGAACGCACCTTGCCTGCCAGAAATTGAATGTCATCGATCAACAAGACATCCACCGAACGATAATATGCCTTAAAATCTTCAATAACTCTGTTTTGTATGGCTTTAACCATATCCGAGACAAAACGTTCTGTGGGTAGATATACAATATTTGCCTGTGGTCGAGTTTGGCGTAACTGATGACCAACAGCCTGCATTAAATGGGTTTTGCCAAGACCTGCCCCACCGTAAATAAACAGTGGATTAAAATCACAGGTTTCTGCGGCCTGCTGAGCTGCGGCGTAAGCCAATCGGTTGGCATTGCCTGCCACGAAATCCTGGAAGGTAAACTTCTGATTTAATGGACTTTGCTGCCATACCCGCTGTGGTTTGGCACGGTTTGTTGGCGGTTCCCGGTTCTGCGCTAGTTTGTCACCAAATGAAACGATATTGTTGCGTTTTTGACCGGCTCGATCTCCAGCAGTGCTTGGTTGTGCCTGGGCAGATTTTCTGCGCGTACCCACTTGCAGTTGTAATTGCAGTTTTTGATTGTGATTTAATTGGGTCAGTAATTCGATTAAACGCGCTGAAAAATGCTGTTGCACCCTGTCTAACACAAAACGGTTTGGTGCCAGCAGCACAATATGCTGCTTGCTGATTTCCTGCATGTGTAACGGGCGGATCCAGGTATTGAACTCCTGTGGTGCTATTTCACGCTCCAAATGTTGCAGACAACGCTGCCAAAGTGGTTCTGTCACAACTGCTCTCCGGTGTCTTGTAGACAACGCTATACCAGGGCTTCAAGCACTATACGCTGAAACCAGTATTTTTATAATGGAGGAAAAATAAGGCGAAAACAGGAACAGGCATTACCTGCGGCTATCAGGCTTTGCATCCATTCAGTGATCGCTGGGGAAAGTAATTTTAACCAGCTATCATCAGATAATCCAGTCGTGAAAAAATACTGAAAAATACTGGGGCTTGACTAATAAGGTTATGATTTTACTTTGTTTTCAATAAAACACCTAAGTCATTGAACAATGCTTGTTTCAGAGTCATTTCAAGTAGATAGCGAAACAAACCCGGCATGAAAAAATAAATAAAAAAAATTTTTTTATTAAAAATACAAATCACGTACTGGTATGTTGCTGAGTTTTGAAATATAATTGCCGGTTTTATTTTTCCCGACTTGAATAAGGTAAAGGCTCATGAAAAGAACATTCCAACCCAGTCAGTTAGTACGTAAACGTCGTCATGGTTTTCGTGCACGTATGCAAACCCGTGGTGGTCGTCAAATTTTAAGAAATCGTCGCGCTAAAGGCCGTGCTAAGCTGAGTGCTTAAGCAACAGCGTTCTGCTCAGCAGGCGCAAGCGACTTTGGATACTGGATTCCAGCGCCGTCACCGCTTATTAAATAGCGCTGATTTCAAGCCGGTTTTTGAAACACACCCCTGGAAATCCAGTGACCGTTATCTGACTGTTCTCGCAATTTGTAATCATAAACCAGCCGCGCGTTTGGGTATGGTTTTTATGAAGAAACGGGTTAAACTGGCGGTACAGCGCAATCGTCTCAAACGCCTGACCCGCCATAGCTTTCGTTTTCATAAGCAACAATTAGCCGGCCTGGATTTAGTTGTCCTGGCACGCAGTGGGGCGGCAGAAGCAAGCAACCCAGTTTTATCACGCTCGCTGCAAAAACATTGGCAACGCATTCTCAAATCTAAATCACTCCAATCTCAATCATTAAAGTAAGGCAAGTACATGGATAATATCCGACTGATTCTGATCATGACGCTGGCTTTTATCGGTCTGCTGCTTTACCAGGCGTGGCAACAGGATTATGGGCCGCAATCGCGCCCTGTTGTCAGTACCACATCAACACCAGGCAGCATCCCTGCCACAGCCTCCCAGTTGCCGTCTGCACCAGATGGTACGCCAAATACTATGGAAGGCGCACCCCCCAGCGTTGCGACAAGCCCACAACAGAATTTGCCCATGTCGGCTGGCAACCAATTATTTAACAGCGCAGGTCGGGTACAGGTGAACACCGATACCCTGCATGTAGAAATTGATTTGCAAGGTGGTGATATCCGGGTTGCGGATTTATTGAGCTATCCCGTCAGCAGTAGTTTGCCGGATCAGCCCGTGCAATTAATGAATGATCAACTGCCTAATGTGTTTGTGCTGCAAACCGGTTTCCTGGGACAACCCGGCGATCCCAATAGCCCGAATCATCAAAGCAAAACACCTTATACAACAACACAAAACAGCTATGAACTGGCTCCCGGCAGCGATACACTGGATGTTGTTCTGACCTGGGAAGCCGCAGATGGTGGCGTACAACTCCAGAAAATTTATCATTTTCAGCGCGGTCAGTATCTGGTTCAGTTGCAGCACAAAGTCACCAACCATTCCGATAAACCCTGGCCTGCGCGGCCTTATGGGCAGTTGCAGCGCACGCAAATTGGTGAAGCCGGTCAATCCAGCTTTATTTATACCTATTTAGGCGGCGCGATTTCCACCCCGGAAAGCAATTACCAGAAAATCGATTTTGGTGACATTCAAGAAGGGGGGACGCATATCTCTTATCTGGATGTCAGTACCAATATCCTGCCAAACGTGCAAGAAGGCTGGCGCAATGGCTGGATTGCCATGCTGCAACATTATTTTGTTGCCAGTCTGGTGCCACCTGCTGAGCAAACCTGGCAATATTACAGTCAATACTTGCCGACCGGAACTCGTTATATGCTGGGTATGTTTGGCCCTAGTCAGGAAGTGGCGGCAGGTGCCAGCGAATCTTTTGATTTACAGTTTTATGCAGGCCCGAAAGTTCAGGATAAATTACTGGCACTTTCACCGGGACTTGAGTTAACCGTGGATTATGGTTTCTTATGGTTTATCGCCCAACCTTTATTCTGGCTGCTGAAAAAACTCTATGAATTCCTGGGTAACTGGGGGTGGTCGATTATTGGTATCACCATTTTGATTAAACTGGCTTTTTTCCATTTATCTGCCACCAGTTATCGTTCTATGGCGAAAATGCGTACATTGCAACCGCGTCTGGCGCAACTGAAAGAGCGTTATGGGGATGATCGTGGCGCACTTAATCAAGCCATGATGGACATGTATAAAAAGGAAAAAATCAATCCATTGGGTGGCTGTCTGCCAGTGCTGGTGCAGATTCCGGTGTTTATCGCCTTATATTGGATGCTGCTGGAAAGTGTTGAATTACGCCAGGCCCCTTTTATCCTATGGCTGACCGATCTTTCTATTCCTGATCCCTATTTCATTCTGCCACTGTTGATGGGAGCCAGTATGTTGGTTCAGCACCGTTTGAATCCGGCACCACTTGATCCCATGCAGCAAAAAATCATGATGGCATTGCCCATCGTCTTTACTATCTTTTTTGCCTTCTTCCCCGCTGGTCTGGTGTTGTACTGGACGGTGAATAACCTGATTTCGATTTCCCAGCAGTGGTATATTACCCGCAAAATCGAAGCAGGATAAAGCGGAATAATCGGCATAACATTCACCACGAATGTCTTCAAGCTTAGTGCAAACCGATACCATCGCCGCCCTGGCAACCCCGCCTGGGCGTGGTGGTATTGGCATTATTCGTGTTTCCGGCAGCCAATGCCGTGATGTTGCTCAAGCCTTATTAGGCAAGCTTCCCCTTCCCCGCAGCGCCGTATTCCAGGATTTTAAAAGCCCTCAGGGCGAATTATTGGATCAAGGTATTGCCTTGTATTTTCCCGGCCCGCATTCCTTTACCGGCGAAGATGTGCTGGAATTGCAAGGGCATGGCGGCACTATCCTAATGGATCGTCTGCTGCGCGAAGTACTAAAACTGGGGGCGCGGCTGGCAAATCCCGGCGAATTCTCAGAACGCGCTTTTCTCAATGGCAAAATTGATCTGGTACAGGCTGAAGCCATTGCCGATCTGATAGACAGCAGCACCGAGCAGGCCAGTCGTTGTGCATTGCGCTCGCTGCAAGGTCAATTCTCGGAGCGTATACACCAACTGGTTGCCGACCTTACCTGGCTGCGCACCTATATTGAAGCGGGCATTGACTTTCCCGATGAAGAAATTGATTTATTGGCTGATGGTCAGGTTGCCGGGAAAATAAACACCTTGCAAACCCAACTGGATACTTTGTTATCCCAGGCGCAGCAAGGCTATTTATTGCGTGAGGGTCTGCATATCGTGATTATCGGCAAACCCAATGTCGGTAAATCCAGTCTGCTCAACGCCCTGGCACGGCGCGAAACCGCCATCGTCACCGATATTGCCGGTACCACGCGCGATATTGTGCGCGACAGCATCGAACTTGATGGCGTGCCACTGCATATCACCGACACTGCGGGCTTGCGTGAAACCGCAGATCCGGTAGAGCAGGAAGGCATACGCCGCGCTCGCGAAGCCCTGCAAACGGCAGATGCGGTTTTGCTGCTGGTGGATGATCGGGAGCAAGAGCCTGTCTTACCCCCTGCGGAAATGCCTGCTGCCGTGCCTTATCTGACATTGCGCAATAAAGCGGATCTCAGTCAGCAAGTCACCGGGTTTATTGATGCCCATCAACTGCGTTTATCGGTTAAACAGGAACACGGCCTGGACTTATTAAAAGACTGGCTTAAACAGCAGGCAGGCATACAAACCGGTTTTGAAGGCAGTTTATTTATGGCGCGCCGCCGTCATCTGGATGCTTTGCAAGCCGCCCGACTATCTCTGGCAGAAAGTGCTTTGCAAGCCCAATATCAACAAGCGGAACTGATCGCGGAAGAACTACGTCAGGCGCAACAGGTTTTAGGTTCAATTACCGGCGAAGTGACAGCGGATGACTTGCTGGGGCAGATTTTTTCAAGTTTTTGTATCGGCAAGTAGAGATATATCATTTTTTATGAAAAAAAATTTACTTTGTTGCAGGCAAAAAAAAGGCGCGACGGGCGTCGCGCCAAACCACCAAAGGAGGATGGAGGAGTCTGTGATTGTATGAGAAAATCAATTAATTGCCTCATGAATCAATGATGTGTATTATCCTCTACTTTACTATATTAGTCAATGCTAATTTTCTAAAATAATTTCAGGCAAGGAAAATTGCCTTACTGACAGGAGAATCCTCTATGCTGGAAGCCTATCGTGAACATCAACAAGAACGTAGCGCACAAGACCTCCCCCCTTTAGCATTAAATGCTCAACAGGTGACTGATTTAATAGAATTATTAAAAAAACCACCTGCCGGAGAAGAAAACACCTTACTGGAATTATTGATTCATCGGATACCGCCAGGTGTGGATGAAGCGGCTTATGTCAAAGCCGGTTTTCTGGCAGATGTCGCAAATGCTAAAACCCAGACGCCATTAATTGATGCCGTTAAAGCCACGGAGTTATTAGGCACCATGCTGGGTGGTTATAATATTCAGCCTTTAATTGCACTGCTGGATAAAACTGAACTGGCACCTGCCGCAGTGAAAGCGCTATCACATACCTTATTGATGTTTGATGCCTATCATGATGTTGCAGAAAAAGCCAAAACCAATGAATTTGCTCAGCAGATTATGCAATCCTGGGCCGAAGGTGAATGGTTTACCAGTAAACCAAGTCTGGCGGAAAAAATCACCGTCACCGTATATAAAGTACCGGGAGAAACCAATACGGATGATTTATCCCCGGCTTCTGAAGCCTGGAGCCGCCCGGATATTCCACTGCACGCCAAAGCCATGCTGGTTAGTCGCATGGACAAGCCACTGGAAACCATTGCCGAACTCAATAAAAAAGGTCATCCGCTGGCTTATGTCGGTGATGTGGTTGGCACTGGTTCTTCGCGTAAATCTGCGATTAACTCCGTACTCTGGCACATGGGTTCTGATATTCCTTTTGTACCCAATAAACGCCAGGGTGGCGTGGTATTAGGCAATAAAATTGCACCAATTTTCTTTAATACCGCAGAAGATTCCGGTGCCTTACCTATCGAATGCGATGTCAGCAAACTCAATACCGGGGATGTGATTCACATCTATCCCTTTAAAGGCGAAATCACCAATGACAGTGGTGAAGTCATCAGCACCTTTGAACTTAAACCCACCACCCTATCCGATGAAGTGCGCGCTGGAGGCCGTATTGCTCTGATTATCGGTCGTGGCCTGACGGAAAAAGCGCGTGAGGCTTTAGGTTTGCCTGCGACAGATTTATTCTTGCGTCCAGTGACGGTCAGTACGGGTGATAAAGGTTTTACCCTGGCGCAAAAAATGGTGGGACGCGCTTGTGGCGTGGATGGCGTGCTGCCTGGTTCGTATTGTGAGCCGAAAATGACCACTGTGGGTTCGCAGGATACTACTGGCGCGATGACCCGTGATGAGCTCAAAGAACTGGCCTGTCTGGGTTTTTCTGCCGATTTAGTGATGCAGAGTTTTTGTCATACCGCCGCTTATCCCAAACCGATTGATATTAAACTGCAACACAGTCTGCCGGACTTTTTCCAGACCCGTGGCGGCGTAGCTTTGCGCCCTGGTGATGGGGTGATTCACTCCTGGCTGAATCGTATGATTCTGCCCGATAGCGTCGGTACCGGTGGTGATTCCCATACTCGTTTTCCTATGGGCATTTCTTTTCCCGCAGGCTCCGGTCTGGTGGCTTTTGCCGCCGCGTTAGGGGTGATGCCGCTGGATATGCCAGAATCCGTTTTGGTGCGCTTCTCTGGCAAGATGCAGCCCGGCATTACCTTGCGCGACTTGGTTAATGCCATTCCTTACACGGCCATTCAACAAGGCTTGCTCACGGTTGAGAAACAAGGCAAGAAAAATATTTTCTCTGGTCGGGTGCTGGAAATTGAAGGTCTGCCGGATTTAAAGGTTGAACAGGCGTTTGAATTAGCAGATTCCTCAGCGGAACGCTCTGCCAATGGCTGTACCGTTAATCTTGATAAAGCGCCAGTGACTGAATATCTCCATTCCAATGTGACTTTGATGAAATGGATGATTGCCAACGGTTATAACGATGCCCGCACTTTAGAGCGGCGCATTGAGGCTATGCAGCAATGGCTGGAAAATCCACAACTGCTGAAACCGGATACCAATGCCGAGTACGCTGCTATCATTGAAATCAATCTGGATGAAGTCAAAGAACCGATTGTAGCCTGTCCGAATGATCCCGATGATGTCAAACTGTTGTCAGAAGTGGCTGGCACCACGATTGATGAAGTCTTTATTGGTTCCTGCATGACCAATATCGGGCATTACCGCGCGGCGGCAAAAGTGCTGGAAGGCCAGGGTAGCGTGCCGACACGCTTGTGGATTGCACCACCGACCCGCATGGATGAGCGTCAACTTACCGAGGAAGGTGTGTATTCCATCTTTGGCACGGCAGGCGCACGCACGGAAATGCCGGGATGCTCCTTATGTATGGGTAACCAGGCGCGGGTTGCGGACAATGCTACGGTAATGTCTACCAGCACCCGTAATTTCCCTAACCGTTTGGGCAAGGATGCCAATGTGTATCTGTCTTCTGCGGAACTTGCCGCAGTTGCCGCTTTGCTGGGTAAAATTCCCAATGTTGAGGAATATCAGGTATATGCGGATAAAATCAGCGGTGTAGCCGATAATATTTACCGTTATCTGAACTTCCATGAAATCGCTGAATATCAAAGCGTTGCGGAGAAGGTTATACCGGTGGTTGCAGCCTAAGCATCATTGTAACGGGTGTTACGCAAAAGCTTTTTTTGCTTCACGCTAGTACATCAGTAGCCTTGTTTTGACGGAAGTACAGACCTGACAGGTTTTAAAAACCTGTCAGGTCTTTGGTATGAATCCCGACAATAGAATGTTGCTGATGTACTGATTTTCATTTACCCTTGGCAAGCCCCATTTGGTGCAAAAAATAGCAACTGCGTAACATCAGATTTTAAGCATAATCAAGTGATACAATAAGCAACTATTGAATTTGCTTATTGTTAGGAGTCTGTACCATGGAAGCAACAGTCAATGCCGATCCCGGTGAATTAAAAAAATTTGGCGCACTGGCCAACCGCTGGTGGGATCCTCATGGCGAGTTCAAACCCTTACATGAAATAAACCCCTTGCGGCTGGATTACATCGCCTCTTTTGCCGGGGAATTCATGGATAAAACCGTGCTGGATGTAGGTTGTGGTGGTGGCATTTTATCGGAAGGCATGGCTGAACGCGGCGCAATCGTCACTGGTATCGACATGAGCGAGCAACCGCTGGAAGTGGCAAAACTGCACTTATATGAATCAGGCTTAAGTGTTGATTACCAGCATAATAATGCAGAAGATTGGGCCGAGCTGCATCCACAACAATATGATATTGTCAGTTGTCTGGAAATGCTGGAGCATGTCCCTGATCCGGCATCGGTTATTAGCGCCTGCGCAAAACTGGTTAAACCCGGTGGTTTTGTTTTTTTCTCAACCATTAACCGTAATCCCAAAGCCTATACCTTAGCGATTATCGGCGCGGAATATCTGCTGCGAATGCTGCCAAAAGGCACGCATGATTATGCCAAGTTTATTCGTCCTTCAGAGTTGGCTGAGTGGGTTCGCGGTACTGAGCTTGAGCTATTGGATATTACCGGTATGGAGTACAACCCGTTTAATAATGCCTATAGTCTCAGTGATAATGTGGATGTGAATTATCTGCTGGCAACGCAATTATAAATTTTTAGATTAAAAACTATACTGTAACTCTATGCGCGTCAGTTGGAAGGTTTCTCCCACGCTTAATCTTGATATCCCGTTGCTACTGGGTTTATTCACCTTGTCCGGTATCAGTCTGGCGGTATTATATTCTGCCAGTGGGGAATCGATGGCGATTCTGATAAAGCAATCCATTCGTCTGGGTATTGGTTTTTTTGTCATGCTGCTGCTGGCTCAGGTACGCAGTCAGCAACTGATGCGCTGGACACCGATTTTTTATGTCATAGGCATGGCAATGCTGGTGGCGGTATTGCTGGTGGGAACGGTGGGCAAGGGTGCTCAGCGTTGGCTGGATTTGGGGTTTATGCGCTTTCAGCCCTCTGAAATCATGAAAGTGATCGTACCATTAACCATTGCCTGGTATTTTGCGGACAAACCCTTGCCGCCAAACTATAAACGTCTGGGCTTTGCGCTGATATTAATTCTCATCCCAACCTTATTAATCGCCAAGCAGCCTGATTTAGGCACTTCTTTATTAATTGCTGCTTCCGGTATATTCGTGTTGCTACTGGCGGGTATTCCCTGGGCGCTGGTATTTGGCGCATTACTGGCTGGTGGTGGCGCGGTTGCGGCAGTGACGCTAACCCCGTTGCGGGAATATGTATTTCATCCTTATCAGTGGCGACGTATTCAAACCCTGCTTAATCCGGAAAGTGATCCCCTGGGTTCCGGTTATCACATTATTCAGTCAAAAATCGCTATTGGTTCCGGGGGTTTATATGGTAAAGGCTGGTTAAACGGCACCCAATCCCATCTGGAATTTTTACCGGAACGCTCAACAGATTTTATTTTTGCCGTGTTGAGTGAAGAGTTTGGTTTAATGGGTGTGATAGCCTTGCTGATGGTGTATGTGTTTATTATTACCCGTGGTTTATACATCGCCACCCAGGCACAAGGCATTTTTGGCAAACTGGTGGCGGGCAGCATCACGCTCACATTTTTTGTGTATATTTTTGTGAATATCGGCATGGTTTCCGGCTTGCTGCCTGTAGTTGGCCTGCCTTTGCCTTTGATTAGTTATGGCGGCACCTCCATCGTCAGCATACTCAGTGGTTTTGGTATCTTGATGGGCGTGCACGCGCATAAACGCTTGCTTTCCGAATAAGCTGACTCCCAGTATTAGGTTCAACAACTTATAACAGGAACTAATTGGTTAAATATGAAAAATATTGAAGAAATAGTTACTATTAAAAGAAATTCACTAAAAACTGATCGACTTGATATGTCTTTTGGCGAGCTAATGAACATGTTTGAGGACAAGGAGTTATTTATTACTCCTGAATATCAGCGAGTTTTTAGATGGACTGATTTTCAGCAGACACGGTTTATCGAGTCAGTTTTACTTGGAATTCCCATCCCCCCTATATTTGTTGCGGAAGATGACCATGGAAAATGGGAAGTTGTTGATGGATTACAACGTATCTCAACTATTTTTGCTTTTTTTGGGCTACTTGAGTCTCTTCCCGAAAAAAATCATACCACTTTAACGCCTGGTGAGTTAATTAAAGAACTGGAAGGCCTCACTGTTGTAACTATTCCCCTAAAGCTAAAAACTACAATTAAACGTTCGGTATGTCGGATAGAAATAGTTAGGTGGGATAGTATAGAAGATATAAGATATGAATTATTTAATCGCCTGAATACTGGTGCAAGCCCACTATCAGATCAAGAGATTAGGAATGCTATTTTTGGATCCTATGATGTCGATTTAAATATGGTATTACGTGAGATAGCCAAAAATGAAGAATTTCAAGCACTAATAAGTCCTAGTACCACCAAAAAAGAACAAATGTTCCTAGAGGAATTAGCCCTAAGATTTTTTGCTTTCAAACATTTTGAAGGAGAGTTTAAAACTACAGTTCCTCAATTTTTAACAGAATTTATGAAGTCTGTTTCAAGTGGAGAGTATCCATTTGATCTAATTGAAGAAAAGTCATATTTCTTAGAAATAACTCACTTACTTAACGACAAGTATGGAAACTCGATATTTAGGCCAAAAGGAAATTTTGCACTACATATATTCGATTCAATAGCATTTGCTTTAACTAAGACTTACCCAACAATAGTCGGTAATGAAAAAAAAATATTTTCTCGAATTGATGCTCTGGTTTCTGATAAAGAGTATAATGGAATAGGTACAAGCACATTTTCTAATATGCGAATTCGGAAGCGAATGGATCGAGCACTCGAGGTGTTTTCTCGTGCATGATGTAATCGAAGAAATTTCTGCTTCTAATAGCTGGCGTGATGGTGAATTTGCAAAGTTTAAATTAAATGCAGCTAATGTTGATAAAAACTTATGGTTCCGTATGTGTATTCCAATGATATATGCACACTGGGAAGGTTTTGTTGTAAGCTCATTAAGAATACTTATTAGTTACTTAAATAGCTTAGAGTTAAATCCAAAAAATATTCGAACGAATTTAGTGGTAATAGGGCTTGGGGATTCGTACAAGACTTTAAGTGGAAAGCAATCATTTGTACAGCGTATTGAATTTACCGATAAGTTTTCTAGTCTTTATAAAGAAAGTTTAAAGTTTGCAAAAAAAATAGATACAAAATCAAATCTTAGATCAAATGTGCTCGAGGAACTATGTAAAATGTTCGGGTTCAATTATGAAAACTTTATAGAGTATACAAGCGATATAGACAGACTTGTGAATATCAGAAATAGCATAGCTCATGGGGAAAATGCTTTTCTACTTGATTTGGAAAATATTGATAAATATATTAAAGCTGTAACGGCTGCCACTGATGTTTTACTTCGTGAGATACAACGCTTTGTAGAAGATAAAGAATATCTATTGCCAGGAAGCACCTAACAAAATACTACACGCGGATCCAGCAAAGCAGTAAGTTTTTACTATTGCTCTAATTGCATCGCTTTAGCGTGCTAGTACAGCAATTGATAAGTACCGATAATAATAATTAACCATTAAGACAAGGCTCTTGGCTAAATTTTTATTATTCATATTTAGTATTTGCTGTACTAGTGAACATAATCGTTAGGCAGAACAGTCGTCGCACTCCTTAAAGGATTGCTAATCCTTGGTTCCTGATCCAAGTTTTATGAAGACTTAAATCCGCCACTGCACTTGTTGCATTAAGCGTTGTTTAAAGGGTTCCAGAGCTTCACCCTGCTCGCCAATAATTGCCAGATTACCCTGTTGCGGCTGTACCGGGATTAATTCACCATGCAAACGGTGATCGGCTATGCGTTGTGGCTTTTCAGCAATGCTGGTTGGGGCGTAGAGCACGGTGACAACACCTTTTGAGCCTTGTAATACCAGGTGCATACCCCGCTCTCCCACAATATCACAATAACTGACGTGCAAGATGGTACCAATCTCACCTTTGCATTGCGCCCCGAAGCTGGCAAGTATGCTGTTTAATTTATCTTGCGGCGTTTCTGCAGGCGGATTATGTGCCACTTGCAGAAATTGAGGTTCATTATAGACATGTGCCAGCATTTCTTTTGCCAGTCCGTTTGTGTCATTAAAAAACCAGAGTTGCGCGCTGATCGCAATGCCTAAAACCAAAGCCGCAGCCATTGCCAGCATGGGTTTGGATACACTGCGAAAACGCTGGTGTTGGTGCAGGCTTTGTTGTAATAAAATTTTATCTGCCAGATCTTCAGGCACGGGGGTAGCAAGCGCCTGCGCTAATTGACTGTCAAATATGCGTAATTCATGGGCAAAAAAGCGGGCATTTTCATCCTCTGCCATTTTTTCCAGGAAATCGGGCTTTGAATCTTGTGGATTACTGTAACAACGGCGGCGAAATTCCAGATCATCCATGTTCCTGTCCTTTATGTTGTGGGGAAGAGGATGTTGATTGTTCATCCTGGTACAAGGCTTTCAGTTGTGCGCGCGCACGAAATAAGCGCGTGGCAACGGTATTGGGGTTCATTTCTAAAATCTGGGCGATTTCCTCACCACTGAAACCACCAACAACCTGTAATACCAAAGGTTCCCGGTATTCGACTTCGAGTCGGGCAATCGCACGTTGCAAGCCATAATGCTCGCGCTCTTGTATACTGTCGACTGCCGCATCGCCACCATGCAGTTCAATATCAACAAAATCCGGGGTGTATTTTTCAAAACGCCTTGCATTTTCGCGGCGTACAATGGTGATTAACCAGGCTTTTGCCGCTTTTTCATTTCTCAGGGAGTCCAGCTTGCGCCAGGCACGTAAAAAGGTTTCCTGCGTCAGGTCTTCGGCAATTTGGGCGTGACCACATAACCAATAGGCATAACGATAAATATCGCTGTGCAGTGCGCGGGTTAGTTTTTCAAAGCGTTTTTGTTTGCTGTCCATGTCTTTAGAGACCGTTTGATTCAGCATTTTCTTTCCCTTCCTTTTCTGTCAGGGGATATGACGTATCACCCAATCCATCCAACGATAAGGCAGAATACGGCGTAAGGTAGCAAATAAATAAGTTGGAAAGGTGACGTAATAGCGTATTTGTGGACGTGGATTTTCCAGTGCATGAATCACACGTTGATAGACTGCATCTGGCGACTGGGTAAATTTTGAAGCATTACCTTCTTTTTCCAGACGTGCCAACACGCTTTGATATTTTTCACGATAAAAACTTTGCTCCCAGGCAATGTTATGCAAAAACATCATACGCCCATTTTCCCTAAAACGACTGCGTATGGGGCCGGGTTGAATCAGCGAAATAAAAATACCACTGCCATGCAGTTCCAGGCGCTGGGTATCTGCCAAACCTTCCAGCGCGTGCTTACTGGCATTATAAGCACCACGATAAGGCATGGACATAAAACCTAAAATGGAGCTGTTGTGAATAATGCGCCCCTGGCCTTGCTTGCGCATAATAGGAATCACAGCATTGGTCAGCTCCATCCAGCCAAATAAATTGGTTTCAAACTGCTCCCGCAACACTGCGCGACTGAGATCTTCGACCGCGCCGGGTTGTCCGTAAGCCCCGTTATTAAATAAGGCATCAAGCTTTCCATCAGTCAGTTTCAGCATGGCTTTCACTGCGGCTTGTATTGAAGCTGAATCCGCTAAATCCAGTTGCAGGCTTTCCAGACCTTCGGTTTTGAGTTTTTCGACATCGGCTATTTTGCGAGCTGTGGCAAACACCCGATAACCCCGTTGTTGCAGTTGTTTGGCGACATAATAACCAATACCACTGGAACAGCCAGTGATTAAAATCGTTTTTTCCATGTTTCAAAACTCAGCATTAATAATTCAGTATCATCAAGTAACCTTACCCGCTTTCCAATCAAATTTTCTTGCAGGTTTAACTTTACCGCGCTTACCACTGACAACATCGCCTTCGGCAAAAATAAACTCAGCAACATCATAGCTGATTTCCAGGCGTTCTATCGGCATATCTTCATCGGCTCCTTCAATATGATAATTGACAATATTGGCATCTTTTAATATCACCGTTAAGTAAAGGTTTTGTGCATCGGTTAAGGGTTGCTCATCACTGGCACCCACCAGCATGGGACGGTACATCTTAAAGGTGCAGGAGGTTAATGGCTGACCTTCACAACAGACTGCCAATAATTTAGATGAGCTACTGTCTATCCGTTTATCTAATTCCAGGGGTTCGTGTTGGGAAAGCTCTTCCAGCTCATCTTTATAATCAATTTCAAAATCATTTTCATCAATTTCAAAGTTATCAATACGTTCTATATTTTTATTCAAATGTTGGTAAGCATGGACAAAATTTTCAGGCATACCCTCAAGGTTAAGTTCATCGTCTTCATCATTTTCCAGGCTTAAAGCAATATTTGCAGATTGGATTAATTCTCGCCGTTCCTGCTCTAGCGCCTGTTGTTTTTGTTTCATCTCCTTACTAATATTCTTAAAGTTTTTTTGTATGTTGGTTTGCCAGTTGGCCAGTTGGTGCATAAATTTCCGGGAATCACCACCACCATGCTGATAAAATTTTGTTTTCAAGCGCTCCAATTGCTGAAATTCATCTTTTAATGTATTAACGCTGTTTGATTTCAGTTTGGAAAGTTTCTGGGTTAAATGCTCTGATGCTTTTAAAGCGTCTTTAATATCAGATTTGACATTCACTTTGCTATATTCCAGTGAAAAACCCCAGGATATCACCTCTATTTCCTGTTCATGATTCTTTACCTGGCAATCACCAGTAATTGGACTGCCACCTTTATCCAGCATTTTTAAATAAATGGGCATGATGTCAGCCTTGAGGCACTGCTTTTCCGGTAGTCCAATCCCAGGAAATTACTTTATTACGCCCACGCTGTCCGGTACTGGGATCGCCTTCAACAAATTTGAATTTAGCTTTGTCATAATTAATTGCAACGATTTCTTTAGGCAAATCCTCGCCACTGTGTTTAATCTCAAAACGTGTGATGATGGCATCTTCCAAGGTGATTTCGACAAATTCCTTGGCACTTTTTGCCAGGTTAATTTTACTGCCGGCAGCCGGAATATCGGCAGAGCGATATAAGGTGAAATGACATTCAGTGAGTTTTTCTGCGGTGCAACAGGCTGTTAACAGCTTATAGGATGCTTTATCTGTATATTTTTCAAAAATCATTTCCGAATGTTTGGAACCTGAAAAGCGCTGACTGTAGGATTCAAGAAAGTTTTTAAACTTAACCATGCTGGTATCCAGGGTTTTATTACTGGTTTTCCAGCCTTGATCCAGATTGCCCAGTTCACTCTCAAAATTCTTGCGCCATTTTTCCAGTTCTGTCCTTAAACGAATAAAGTGTTCATCACGTGATTCCGCCAGATCGCCGCCTTTGGCATAGCGGTTTAAGGTTTTAAAATCGGGCATGTTGCGGCGTAAGCGACTGATTTCTTTTAGCTCAATACCCTGATCCAGTTCATTTTGCAGTTGAAAACGGGAAACCTCCTCATCAAAGCTTTGTTTGCCATAAGTAAAAGCCTGATGCCAGCGAAAAACCTCTATGGTACCTTCATGACCGAAGGCTGAACTGCCACCAGTGAATTTTCCACTTTGTCCTTTGATACGTAAAAAACCGTTACTTGCACCAGACATGTCTTAGCCACCTTTTGCAGTTGCCCAACTAAAAGTCATTGATAAGGGCTTACTGGATAATTCCCCGGTTTTTTTATCAATGGCCTTATATTTGAACTGAATACCTTCGTAGGTAATATCGATAGTTTCCGTAGGGATTTCTTCTTCATCACCTTTGATTTCATAAGAAGAAATATAAGCTCCTTCCAAAACCACTTGTAAAAACCAGTCATTAGGCGGCGCAAGATTGCTTTGGCTGCCAGCATAAGCTGAACGGAATACTTCAAACGTACAGGTTTTCAGCGCCGCCCCCGTCCAACAGGCTTTCATCAGATCATCAGAAGCCATATCATAAAACTTTTCAAACTTCATCACGCCGGGGGTGGATTTTGGCAATTTCTTTTTACTGCCTTCCCCCTGTTTTTCTGCTTCCATGCTTTGTAATACGCTGGTTTCCCAATTGCTGATTTCAATTTTTTTTTCATGTCCTTTGGCTTTACAATTGCCTTCAAAAGGCCCTCCTGTTTTGGGTATGATTTTGAGATAGGCATGGGTGGACATGGTATCTGGCCTTTAAGTGGCAAGTGATAAGGTGACGGGTGATTGCTGGTGTGGTTTAATCGATAAGGGAAAAGACAGTGGCTCGGTATGACCATTAATGATTAATTCCGCTTCCAACTGCCCCAGCAGGGTTTTATGATCACCGCCCTCAGGATAGTCCAGGAAAACCCGCGCATTTTGCAAACGTGGCTCATAAATACGAATCGTATCTTCCAGAAAACGTGCCAGAGACTGTTGATCTTCATGACTTTCGGTATATAAAGCACCAAAGTCAGGCACGCCATAATCAATCACGCTACGTTCCCGGTTTTCCAGTTCTGCCAAGGCAAAGGGACAGCGCGTATTCAGCAGCCAGGTCAGATCACGCTCTAACCCGGCTAATAAATCTTCGCGCAAATAAGCCTGTCGCAAACGGGTTTCAGTTTTTTGCTCGGGTTTATCGTCAAGTAAACGATCTAATAAAGAAGCCCGAACATAACCCGGTTTTCTGCGCTGTTTCATGTCAGAGTGCCCGTGACAGCTTAAGCGTTTACGCTTAAGCTGTCACTTTTCTAACCAGCAGCATGGGCTGGTAATAATATTCTTCATTATGCTCAAGCTGAATCGACATGGAGCCTTGCGGCTTGTAGCCTTTGAGAATCATACTACTGACCCGGTTTTCCAGTTTTGCTAAATCCGGTTCACAAATAACAATATAAGGTTTTTGGGTGGGTTTTACTTGTGCCATTGGAGAGAGTTCCAGTAAAAAAATGAATACGATGAAAAATATCAAACTTCGAGTATAACGAAACAAAACCTCAGCGTCATCCAGGAGTTTTTAATCTAGTACAGCGAACACTAATTTCACATAATAACTTTGTGTAGGACTGGCAGTCCTTTAAGGACTGCCAGTCCTGAAGTTATTATTTGTTTTTACCAGTTACGGTACTAGTACATCAGCAATATTCTATTGTCGGGCTTCATACCAAAGACCTGACAGGTTTTTAAAACCTGTCAGGTCTGCACTTCCATCAAAACATGAATGGTTGCCTTATTCCATCACATCCACTGAAATCAGACCCACGCCCGGTTTGCCATCGGTTGCCGTGACCACGGCGGTATAGGCATTACCCGCCATACTGGCATCCAGCTCAATTAAAATTGCTGACTCTGTGCTATCCGTAGGTTGATACACTGCGGGAATCGCACCGGCATTGACATCACTGGCCCAGTTGTCATTGCTGTAAATCTGCGTGCTGCCTGCGGGCAGGTTCATGTCGTGCAGAGTGATAATCGGGTCAAGTTGGGTATTAACCCCCAGCGCGTTCATGCTGCGCCCCAAGGCTTTGATCAGGATTTTCATTTTGCCTTCACCCTGGATAATAAAACCGGCAATTTCACTGTCCTGTCCCAGTCCGACATAAGCGCGGGTGCTGATATTAACCAGCGCAGCGGTCGCTGTCGTATCCGAGGCGATGGCATCCAGACTGATAAGGCCCACGCCACTGACATCCAAAGGACTCATTACCGCTGTGTAAGCATGGCCTGAGCTGCTGGCTGCCAAGTCCAGCAGCAAGGCGCTGTCAAAGCGGTGTCCTGGTTGCATCGCCGCTGGAATCTCATTGGCACGGCTAGCAGATTGCCAATCATCATTTTCAGCAATCTGCGTCTGACCACTGGCTAATACCATATCATGAATATTAAATTTGGGATCAAGCATGGTATCCACCACAGGCCGCAGACTTTGCCCTGCTGCGCGCAGCAATACGGTTTTACTGCCTGTGCCTTTGATAATAAAACCGGCAATGGCGCTGTCCTGTCCCGGTGCGACAAAAGCACGGGTGCTGATATTGGTCAGCCTTGGCGGGTTGGCGCTGACGGGGCAGGCACTGGTGGTCAGACTCGCGTCATCAGAAGCCGCCAGCCCCACACTGTCTTGTGCTGTGAAACGGTAATGATAGGTGGTGTTACATTGCAGGTCTTGCAAAGTGCTTTGTAGCAGACGTTCTTCACTAATGCTACCCATTTCCAGGCGTTGCCCGTATTGCGTGCTGGTGCCATATTCTACGGCAATCACCGCTGCCTGCGTATCCGGCGTAATCTTAGCCTGCACCTTGGCGTTGTCGCTGTCTATCTGGCTGCTGCTCACATCACTGATCACAATATTGCTGGTCGGCGTTGAAGTGCCCGTGCAAGTACCTGTGGCAAAGGTCTGATCGTCTGAATTAACAGTGGTATTATTCGTGCTTGCGGCTACCCGAAAATGATATAAGGTGCCACAATTTAAGTCACTCAAAGCGGCTTTAACTAAAGTGGCTTGGCTGCTGCTGCCAATACTACCCAAATTTACCCGATTTTCATAAGTGGTATTCAAGCCATAATCAAGAAATACCGTAGTTTCCTGTCCGTTGGCGGTGACGCTGGCTTTGATTGAAACGCTGTCCACCCCGATAGGCGTGGCTGAAATATCAGTAATGCTGGGATTCATGGCTGTACCGGAAATAATCGCATCCCAACGTAGGTCGTAAGTATTACCGGCATTGTTAAAATATACCATCACATAATAATAAATATCTGTGCGGGCAACCGTATACTCAATCGACTCAGAATCATTATAACCTTCAGAAATACTCATGAAATTGCCCGATTCATCAAACAATAGTATGTCAATATCACCATCGGCATGGGTAAAACTTAAGTCCACAGTGATTTTTTCCGTACCTGCCGGCACAAAGAACTTATACCAGTCTTCATCGGCTTGAATACCGTAGCCCTGAATAGTGCTTAACAGGGTTTTGGCATGACTGGATAAATCATAAGCGGTATCCGGCGTGTTATTGGTTTCATAAGCATCATCACCACTGGTAGGCAGTGCAGTCTGAAAATAAAAGGTTTCGCTCTCCAACTGGCTGCTATCAGTTAAGGTCAGGCTGATAAACCAACGATACCATTGACCGGGTTTTAAGCTGTCTACACAACTGCTTGAGGCATAAGTCTGAGTATTACTGGCTAAGGCCACATGCTCGCAAGCGCGAATTGGGATACTTTGTGCGCTCTGATCAGCGTCAGTTTCTGCCAGGGTGAAATATACGGCAGCCACTGCATTGTTATTATTCTGCCAGGAGAAATTGATTTGCTGACTTTGCTTGGTGGCATGATTGAGCGGGCTGCTCAGACCCGGTTTTTGCACACCCACTGCCAGACTGACTGTTTTTGAGACACTGACCACTTCACCTTTATCGTCCGTCACTGTCAGGGTAATGATATAATCCCCATTCGCGCTGAACGTCAGGCTGGTTTGTTTGCCACTGGCGGATAAGCCATTATTGGTAGACCATTGATATTGGGTAATCACGCCATCAGCATCAAATGAAGCACTGGCATCCAGCGTCACAGTCAAAGACTGCACATTATAATCAAATAAAGCGGAGGGTTTTTGGTTGGCATTGGTGCTGCCCGTTAATTGGTAATCCAACAATACACTCTTATCCGCCACTGGTATGCTTTGGCTCACGGGAGCCGTTAATACGCCGCCGGAAAATGTTACCTGATAAGTACCCGCCGCAGTGATAGGAATGGCATAACCACCGCCGGCACTGGTAATGGCAAAATACTCACCTTGATTTGGTTCTACCCGGACATTGGCATATCCTTCTCCGGCATCATAACGGCTGTTAGTATTTTTATCCTCCCACACCGTGCCTACCAGAAAGCGGTTATGGTGTCCCGGTTCCGCAGTCCAGGGTGCAGCATGAGCATAGTTTTCTGTCACCACCAGCGGCCCCACGCTGGTGCTGGAATTATTTTCCGGTACCATAGCAATACCGACATTGCTAAAATCTTTATTAATTGACATCAGATTAACCCGATGTCCACGCCCGGTTTGCATTCCGCTACCGTCATTACCACCCCAGTCGATATTAAATCCAGCATGGGCATGTAAGGCGTTATTCGCATAAGAAAATACACTACCGCCAGCATTGGCAAATACAAAGCCTTGCGCACTGATGCGATCAAACTGCTGGTTATGATCCTGCGCATCGCGGGCAATTAAATCCAGGGAATGGTTATAGGCAGCCTGGTATAAACGCACATCAAACGCTGCGGGCGGCTCGGCCTGATAACTGGCAAACTCACTTTGCAGCAGGCTGGTATTAACACTAAAATAATTGCGGGATGAAGCAATATCAGATTCCGTGGAGGTTGCCAGCCAGATGCCTTCTGCGGCGGGATTCTGGCGCGCGATATTTTTCAGCCACAACATGGCTTGCTCATTGCCATCAGGATGTGCGCCATCTGCGCTGCGGTGATAAGTCCACTCGGTTGTTGCTGCGCGGCGCTGTGGCAGGTAAACCGGAGCCTCGTAGGGCTGTGGAGGTACTTCAATCGTTGGCGGGTCTAAGGCGGGATGCTGCGCAACGGGGGCAGCGTTCACGACTGCTGTAAAACACAGCGCACTAATTAGAAAGGCGTTGTAAAACAAATATTTATAATACATTTTCATTATTTTATCCCTCTGTTTAAGGAGCGAGGATGCTATAAAACCTCGCTAGGAGTCCGACAGCCTCCTGGTCATGATTGGGTACAAGCTAATACAATAATGATAGTCAACACATTATCATTAAAACTCTATAAAAGGACGTATGGCAAGAATTGTGTCACCTTCGGTATCTGTCAGACTACCCTGATATTTGCGATCCGTGGTATGAATAATGCCAAAGCCCAGTGATAAGGCGATACCAAATTTTTTCAGGGGGAATTTTTTATCTAATTTCAATTCATAACTGACAGGTTTAAATGTTTTTTGCTCAAATTGATACTTGAATTCAAAACCGGCATTCAATAACCAGGATAAAATTGGCGCATTAAAATCAATGCGATTACGGCGCAGTGCAAGATAACCCACATCGGCAATATCAGGATTGGAATGCCATTGCACCCCCGGTCTTAAATTCCAGGCCAGCAATTCATCACTGGCTTTCACGCCGCCTTTAATATGCCATTCAAATTGATACCAGGTATCATCAATCAGCTCATTGCGTTTAATATGCTGTTTACCGGCGCTGAACTGATACCCCATAAACCCCCGGTTAATGCTATGGCTGGCTTTATCCGGGCTGTAATCGACCACATTGCCAACAAATGCTGACAAGGCAAAAGGGGCTTCATAACCAGCCGTCACTGACTGAATCAGGTTAAAACGTCCAAAATCAAAGGCATCATAAATATTATGATTTTTACGCAGGGCAACACCCAGCAAAGGTACTGGATAAACGCTACCGCTGATAATTAAATGGCGGGGATTTAAGGAACTGAACAACAGATCGCGATAAAAACCGATTTCGCTTTTGCCCTCAACCACCGGAATGGGTTTGTCGCTGAGGTTCATATACAAACCCAGTGTTGCCTCATAAGCATTTGCACCCACTTCAATGCTGTGACTGGCAATCTGGCGCTGGTATAACCGTTTCTGGGGTGTTTTTTCCAGATAAGTGATTTCTTCAGCTTGCAGGTAAGCTGGAAGGCACAAGCTGATGAGACTGCTCCACAGCGTAGGGCGGATAAGCGTCAGCATCATCCGGCGTTGCTTGAGTGCATCACCAGCATAGGTTTTGCCGTGCCATCCACCATTGAGGGAATTCTTTACTTTAGCAGCAACATTGCTCAATGCTGACACAATACTTGTTTTCATCTTTCCACCTTGTTCGGGTGTTGACAGGTTGTGGCAGATGGCGCTGCGCTTATCTGCCCTACGACCAGGCTTCCCACACCCCGCGACAACCGGCGGGTAATGCAGGTAATACCCCCAATTCCAACCAGAAATGCGCGGCTCCGTGGTAATCAGAACCCATTGAAGCCAGCAAATCATAATACTGGGCAAGTTGCGCCATTTGAAAATTATCATCAAGGCTGTGGCTACCGGATACCACTTCCAAGCCCTGTCCGCCCAAAGCCTTAAACGCATCCAATAATTTTTTTAAGCGGGTACGGGTTATTTTATAACGTGCAGGATGGGCGATAACCGCGATACCACCCGCCTGCTTAATCCAATGCAGCGTTTCTTCAAGCGTTGCCCATTGTGCGCCGACATAACCCGGTTTACCTGCTACCAGATAACGCTGAAACACTTTACGCACATGGCTGGCGCGTCCTTGTTCCACCAGATAATGTGCAAAGTGGGTGCGGCTGATAAGACCCCCACCAGCAAAGGCCTTCACACTTTGATAAACGTCTTTAAGCCCGGTTTTTTCCAGCTTTTCCGCCATTTTATGCGCACGCAGCTCACGTTCTGCACGAATCTGCTGTAAACCCGCCTGTAATTCAGTATGTTCAGGATCAATATTCAAGCCAACAATATGCAGGGTTTGATTATTCCAGGTAACGGAGATTTCCACCCCGGCGATCAGTTGTAAAGGTGTATTTTGCTGTAATGCGCCTGCCTGTGCCTCGGCAATGCCTGCTGTGGTATCGTGATCGGTCAGCGCCAGGGTATGCAGTCCACGCTTTGCTGCGCGCTGCACCAATTCCAATGGGCTTAAACTACCATCGGAAGCGGTGGAATGCGCATGTAAATCAATGGGGCTAAATGGTTTTGTCATTGTTTTATTTTCCATAATATCGCGATAAACCAATTCCAGCGCAGGAATAAACAGCCAGTACCCGTATCTGCTGGATATGTGAGCAATATTTTACCCAATCCTGTTATCCATTTTGTGATAATCGCACCAGTGCTACATTATTTTAATCACATAAAATATAATGTTTAGGCGTGAGGATGAAATAAGTGCAGGAACTGGGCACAGGATTTTTATTCATTTTCAAGGCGTGAAAACAGGCGCATAGCAAGCTATGTAACTGTTTTCATAACGCAGAAAATGGAGAAAAAGACCAGCCAAGTTGCTGAAGTTATAAAATTCTCACTCCTTACCCTGATTTATCAGAGTACAGCATATCACCGACCTGTATTTTTTGCAGCGCCCGGTGAATGCTTGCTTGTGGAAGCTGAAAACTAAACAACCACCCGCTAAAAGACGGGTGGGTTAGAGCGTTTGGCGGCTGAAAGCCGAGATACAGGGCGGACAAGCCCTGTTGTTTAGCCCCAATGGGGCGCATTAATATAGCCAGGGGTAACACCCCTGGAATTGTATCCGTGTCATTCTCTACCCTGGGGCGCTGCCCCACTACCATTAACTTAAGAAAATATTCAAGCCCCAAAGGGGCAAAACATACTAGCCCAGGGCAACGCCCTGGGTGTGTAATGTGATGATACCAGAGCCCTGAAAGGGCGATACATAAATGACGCGCCCTCTGATGTATCGCCCTTTCAGGACTCTAATTCAACAAAACAACCTACCTGGGGCGCTGCCCCAGGCTGGTATGCTTATCCCTTTCAGGGATATACTTGCTCACCCAATGAGAATAAAGCAATAATTTTTAACCAAAAGTCTTAAGTTAATGGCAGTGGGGCGCTGCCCCAGGCTATATTAAAATACCCCTTTGGGGTGTTAGCGCTAAAACCCATATTTTAAGTTTTACCGTTAAACATTAGAGATAAATCTGTTCGCCTGAAAGGCGAAGGTTTTAACCTTGTGCATGGAAAATAAACCTGAACCTGTAAGGCCGGCATAAATAAAACCCGCATAATCACTTATCCATCCTATTGCACTTTTTATTCTGGAAGGTCTTTATCTAAAATGTACGTCATCATCCGCTTTATATTTCCCTGCTTTTTTATATTCTTTTACAGCCTGCACACGCTGGCGCAAAATCAGGAAGTATCTCGCTGTATCAGCCATTATTCAGACAGCGGCAATTTATCCATTCCCCTAATTAATATTGCCGATCAGCCTTACCAGGCCGGTTTTCGTTACGCGCCAGAATCTCAAACATTTCGGCTGGAAACACTGGAAAAACTAACCGATGTTAGCTGGTGTGAGCGCACGCCAGTCTATCTGCTCTCCGCAGCACGTTTATATTTACCCGTGGTAGCAGTTAATAACACAGATTATCAAGCTGAATTGCGCTTGTTACCAGAACATAATGAAATTCGTTTTGCGCTGGTGTCCGCACAGCTTGCCCCACCTCGCGACATTGATGTCGCGTATACCTATCAAGTGGTTAATACCTACCCCCATGACTCAGAGGCTTTTACCCAAGGTTTATTTTTTCACAGTGGTCACTTATATGAAAGTATCGGTTTACGCGGTCATTCGGCGCTACGGGAATTAGGTTTGGAGAGTACCTTGCCGGTGCGCGAACATCAGTTGGCAAGTACCTTGTTTGCTGAGGGTTTAACTTTATACCAGGACAACTTATATCAACTCACCTGGACCTCCGGTATTGGTTTTGTTTATGCTCTGGAAGATTTCAAGCCAATTGCTGATTTTTATTATCCCACGCAGGGCTGGGGCCTGACGAATGATGATTATTCCTTAATTTACAGTGACGGCAGCGCGGTGCTGCGTTTTATGGATCCGGCTGATTTTAGTTTGCGGCGCGAAATCAGCGTACATGATGACAATGGCCCGGTATATCGCTTGAATGAACTGGAATATGTTGCCGGGGAAATTTATGCCAATATCTGGATGAGCAATCGTATTGCCCGGATTTCACCTACCACAGGGCGAGTATTGGCCTGGATAGATTTAACGGGCTTATTACCTGCTGAGCAGGTGCAACAAGCGGATGTATTAAATGGCATTGCTTACGATAGCAGCCAGCAACGTTTGTTGGTAACGGGAAAATTATGGCCGACACTATTTGAAATCGAACTATTGCAATCAAAAAAATGATCTTAAAAAATCACGGTACGTCTGGATTGCTGCACATAAATTGATTGAGGTTGAGCGCAATAGTTTTACCAACAGCTTGTTATATTGCGCTAACAGTCATCACCCTGCTGCCCGAAGAAGAGGACACAAAATACTGCTCTAAAAGCTGAGCAGATGGCATAATATCAGTGCTATAATCTCCAATTTTTACCACGCTGAATCAAGAAGGTTTGTTTATGCGCACATCGCAGTTACTGCTTGCTACCTTAAAAGAAGTCCCGGCAGATGCCGAAGTGATAAGTCACCAGTTGATGCTACGTGCGGGGCTAATCCGCAAGCTCGAAGCCGGTGGTTTGTATACCTGGTTGCCGTTGGGCTTGCGGGTGTTGCGCAAGATCGAAAATATTATTCGTGAAGAAATGAACCAGGCCGGTGCGCAGGAATTATTAATGCCGGTAGTGCAGCCTGCGGATTTATGGGAGGATTCCGGGCGCTGGGCGCAATATGGGCCGGAGTTATTACGCTTTAAGGATCGCCACCAACGTGAGTTTTGCTTAGGCCCCACCCATGAAGAAGTGATTACCGACCTCGCGCGCCGGGAACTGCGCAGTTACAAACAACTGCCAATGAATTTTTACCAGATTCAGACCAAGTTCCGCGATGAAATCCGTCCCCGCTTTGGCGTCATGCGCGCGCGTGAATTTTTAATGAAAGACGCTTATTCTTTTCATATAAACTGGGAATCACTAGAGCAAACCTATCAAGTGATGTTCCAGACTTATAATCAGATTTTCTCACGGCTGGGCCTGAAATTTCGCCCGGTATTAGCGGATAGCGGTAATATCGGCGGCAGTAGCTCCCATGAATTTCATGTGCTGGCAGAATCCGGCGAAGATGCCATTGCTTACAGCGATCAAAGTGATTACGCCGCCAACATCGAAATGGCGGAAGCCCTGGCAGTGCCAGACCAGCGGCCTGAAGCCAGTGGCGTTGAAAAAGCCGCAGTAGAAACCCCGCAGCAGCACAGCATTGAAGAAGTCAGCCAGTTCTTGAACATAGCTGCACAGCAATGCCTGAAAACGCTAATCGTTAAGGGTGAAGAAGATAGTCTGGTAGCCCTGGTGTTACGCGGCGATCATAACCTGAATGCCATTAAAGCAGAAAAATTATCCGCTATCAGCAGTCCGCTGACGTTTGCCAGCGATGAAGAAATCGAACAACAAATTGGTTGTAATGTCGGTTCGCTGGGGCCTGTGGGCTTATCCATACCCACCATCGTTGATCGCAGCGCTGCCCAGGTTGTCGATTTTGTCTGTGGTGCTAATCAAAATGGGCAACACCTGACTGGTGTGAACTGGGGACGCGATTTACCCGAGCCGGAACTGGCAGACATACGCGATGTCATGGCAGGTGATCCCAGTCCTGACGGGCAAGGCACTTTAGATATTGCACGCGGTATTGAAGTCGGGCATATTTTCCAGCTAGGTGATAAATACAGCGCGGCAATGAATGCTAATGTGCTGGATGAACAGGGCAAGTCCGTCACCATGATCATGGGTTGCTACGGCATTGGCGTTTCCCGCATTGCCGCTGCCGCGATTGAACAGAATCACGATGACAAGGGTATTTGCTGGCCTGCCGCGATTGCGCCTTTCCAGGTGGCGATATTACCTATGAATATGCACAAATCCGCGCGTCTGGCGGAAGCCGTTGCGCAGTTGTATGATGAACTGACGGCGGCAGGCATGGATGTATTGCTGGATGATCGTAAAGAGCGCCCCGGCGTGATGTTTGCCGATATGGAATTAATTGGTATTCCGC
The DNA here is from genome assembly GCF_030378065.1 of Candidatus Venteria ishoeyi. GTDB lineage: Bacteria > Pseudomonadota > Gammaproteobacteria > Beggiatoales > Beggiatoaceae > Venteria > Venteria ishoeyi. The sequence continues at coordinate 27,609 of NZ_JAUCGJ010000017.1, forward strand.
ATCGCGTGGTGTTAGGCGAGCGTGGGCTGGATGATGGCATGGTGGAATATAAAAGTAGAACCGATAAAGACAACCAGCATATTGCCAGAGATGAGATTGTCAGCTTTTTGTCTGGGCAACTTAAAAAACCTGTTTAGGTTTTTTAAGTAGATTTATCTCAGAAAATGAGATAAATCCCGTCTAAGTTGAAAACCACAGTTTTTGTCATTCCCGTGTAGATGGGAATCCAGCTGAGATGGTGAAAATTATCATTATTTTGCTATCTTTAGAAGATGAAATTAGTTTGTTTTTATTCCGAATTAAGCCCCAACGGGGGTGCGTTAATATAGCCTGGGGCAGCGCCCCTGGGCTGTGTATTTTCAGCGTTTACGCCCTGAAAGGGCAATTTAAAGACATTGCAATCATTTTAATATGCCCTTTCAGGGCACAATCGTACTATTCTCTACCCTGGGGCGATGCCCCAGGCTATATTAAAATGCCCCTTTGGGGCGTGTGGAACAAAAAGTGACTGAACAATCTGGAAATAATTTGAGAGATTTTCACCACCCCAGAATCCAGCCTTCGTGAACAGTGACTGGATACCTGCCTGTTGTACCACTCAAATTAAAAGATATACCCCATGACTCATAATGGCAACATAGGATTAATACATGCCTGAGATTACAAGATTCTATGGAATTATCATAAAATTATTTTTTGGTGATCATCCGCCGCCACATTTTCATGCCGTCTATGGTGAACATGTCGGTTTATTTAATATTGATACCCTGGAAATGATAGAAGGTGATTTACCAAAGAGGGCTAGAAAACTGGTGCTTGAATGGGCAAAAATGAATAATAGTGAATTAAAGCGTATGTGGGAAACTCAAGAGTTTCATAAGCTTTCACCTCTGGAGTAAATAATGGTGAGTTACCCAAGGATTGAATCAGCAACTGCAATTGATGATCACACTTTAGTAATTGAGTTTAACAATAAACAACAAAAAAAGTACGATATTACGCCATTGCTTAAAAAGAAAATGTTTTCTCCATTAAGGAATATTGTCTTATTTAAAACTGTACAGGTAGAACGCGGTGGTTATGCAATATTTTGGAATGATAAAATAGATATTAGTGAATATGAGTTATGGACTCATGGGCAAACCATACCATAAAAACATACTCAACAGGTAACGATGTAAACGGATCATTTTATGACATCTCAAACAACAGTACCCACAACAACCCAGCAATTACGCCAAGCTTTTCTGGATTATTTTGCCTCCAAACAACACCAGATCGTTAGCAGTTCTTCGCTGATTCCGGCCAATGATCCCACCTTATTGTTTACCAATGCCGGTATGGTGCAGTTCAAGGAAACCTTTCTGGGGCAGGAAAAGCGCAATTATCAACGCGCCACGTCCTGCCAACGCTGCGTGCGGGCGGGTGGCAAGCACAACGATCTGGAAAATGTGGGTTATACAGCACGCCATCACACCTTCTTTGAAATGCTGGGTAATTTCAGTTTTGGCGATTATTTCAAACGCGAAGCCATTGCTTTTGCCTGGGAATTTTTGACTGAAACCCTGAAGCTGCCCACTGACAAACTCTGGGTTACGGTGTTTCGTGATGATGACGAAGCAGCCGCTATCTGGATTGATGAAATTGGCGTTGATCCGGCACGTTTAACCCGTTGTGGTGAAAAAGATAATTTCTGGTCTATGGGCGATACCGGCCCTTGTGGCCCCTGCACCGAGATTTTTTATGATCACGGCCCCGAAGTTGCCGGTGGCCCACCTGGAACGCCGGAAGAAGACGGTGATCGTTATATTGAAATCTGGAATCTGGTGTTCATGCAATATGACCGCGACAACAGCGGCACGCTGAACCCCCTGCCCAAACCTTCAGTGGATACCGGCATGGGTTTGGAGCGTCTGGCAGCAGTGATGCAGGGCGTACACAGTAATTATGAAATCGACCTGTTTCAGAACCTGCTCAAAGCCATTGCCAACATGGCAGAGATGGACGATCATAATCACGCCTCGATTAAAGTCATTGCCGACCATATCCGTTCCAGTGCATTTTTAGTGGTGGACGGTATCGTACCGGCTAACGAAGGCCGTGGTTATGTGTTGCGGCGTATTATTCGCCGTGCTTTGCGCCACGGTCATAAACTGGGCTTAAATGATCGCTTTTTCTATCGTCTGGTCGCTGTGCTGGACGCAGAAATGGGGGAAGCCTATCCTGAATTGCACAAAGCCAAGGATTTGGTTGCCCGCGTCTTAAAACAGGAAGAAGAGCGTTTTGCCGAAACCCTGGATCACGGCATGAAAATTCTGGAGCAGGCCATAGGCGAATTATCTGCCCAGGAAATTCCCGGTAGCGTGGTTTTCAAACTTTATGATACTTATGGCTTCCCGGTTGATTTAACCGCGGATATTGCCCGTGAACGTAGTCTCAGCCTGGATATGCCAGGTTTTGAATCAGCAATGGAAGCACAACGCCAACGCGCGCGCGCAGCCAGTCAGTTTGAAGGCAACTGGGATCAAACCGGCATTACCCTGGAACAAAAAACCAAATTTACCGGCTATGACGCATTAAGCGAAACAGTTACGATTGCCGCCTTATTTCATGAACAACAAGCCGTTGATTGCCTGCATAATGGGCAACAAGGACAAATTGTTCTGGATAGCACCCCGTTTTATGCGGAATCCGGTGGTCAGGTTGGTGATACAGGCTTGTTAAGCCAGGGTGATACGCAGTTTAAGGTTTTGGATACCCAAAAATCGGGGGATGCTTTCATTCACTTAGGCCAAGTGCAGGGTGGTGATATAAAAGTTGGCGACAGCTTAAGCGCGCAAGTGGATGGCAGCAAGCGTGATGCCACTGCCAGGAACCACTCCGCCACCCACCTGCTGCACGCCGCACTGCGGGAAATTTTAGGTGATCACGTACAGCAAAAAGGCTCTCTGGTTGATCCGCAGCGCCTGCGTTTTGATTTCTCCCATTTTGAAGCCATACACCCGGAACAATTACAACAAATTGAACAGCGGGTGAATCAGGAAATTCTCAAAAACATCGAAGTCAAAACCCAGCTTATGTCATTGGAGGCGGCTAAAGACAGCGGTGCAATGGCCTTGTTTGGTGAAAAATACGCCGATGATGTGCGGGTTTTATCTATGGGTGCGTTTTCCGTGGAGCTTTGCGGCGGTATTCATGTCAATCGTATCGGTGATATTGGCCTGTTTAAGATTAGCAGCGAATCCGGGGTTGCAGCAGGCGTGCGCCGTATTGAAGCCATTACCGGCCTGGGTACGCAAGCATGGGTTGAGCAAACCCAAAATCAGGTCAACACCCTGGCGCAATTGCTGAAAACCACGCCTGACGCACTGGAAAGCCGGGTACAGCAATTACTGGAACAGCTTAAAAGCAACGAAAAAACGCTTAAACAATTACAGGATCAACTCAACAGCAACCAGGGCAGCGATCTTGCCGGAGATGCCGTTGAGGTCAATGGGGTTAAAGTGTTGGCAGCACATATCAAAAATGCCGATGTCAAAACCCTGCGCGATCTGCTGGATCAACTCAAAAATAAACTGGGCAGCGCGGCAATCGTGCTGGCAACGGTGAAAGGTGACAAAATCACTCTGGTCGCGGGTGTCACCAAAGCCGAAACCGGCAAAATTAAAGCCGGTGCTTTGGTGAACTTTGTCGCCCAGCAAGTTGGCGGCAAGGGTGGCGGTCGTCCTGACATGGCGCAGGCTGGTGGTAATCAACCGCAAGCTTTGGATGGAGCGTTAAAAAGCGTGGTAGCTTGGGTGCAGGATCAATAAGCTAAGGCATCCAATTTCTCGTTCCTATGTTCCAACGTGGGAATGCTTGCCTTGGCGTTCCAGCGCCAAGTTCACATGAGATTTTAAAGCATGAAACCCAAACGCGTTAAAAAACAAAAAACGGCGCGTTTGCGTAATACCGCTCCGCTTAGCTCCTTACCACGCTACCCCCTGATTGACCTATTACGCGGCCTTGCCATCAGCATGATGATTATTTATCATTTTTTTTATGATTTGGTTATGTTTCGCGTGCTGTGGATAGATTTACAGCAGGAACTCTTCTGGGTAAATTTTCGTGCTTTAATCGTCAGCAGTTTTTTACTGCTGGTCGGTTTCAGTCTGGTACTGGCAATGCGTCGGGGATTGCAATTAAAAGCCTTTTTGCATCGGCTGGGCTGGTTGGCGCTGTGCGCCCTGCTGGTTTCGGTGGGCAGCTTTTTAATGTTTGCCGAGCGCCTGATTTTTTTTGGCATTTTACATCTTATCACCACCGCCAGCATCATTGCAGCCATCCTGAATTATTTCCTGAAAAAACACTACGGGTTGTTTCTACCGCTGGGTTTGGCTTTAATTGCACTGGGTATCTGGCTACAGCATCCGTTTTTTAATCAGAGCAGTTTACAATGGCTGGGCTTGATGACTTACAAGCCGCCAACGGAAGATTATGTCCCGTTGCTGCCCTGGCTGGGTGTTGTGGTGCTGGGCTTATTTGCCGGACATATTTGTGAAAAGCGCGACTGGTTGCAACAACAAACGCTACCACATTTCACGCGCCCTCTGGTTTTTGCCGGAAAACATGGTTTATTGATTTATATGCTGCATCAGCCGATTTTAATTGGCTTGTTGTGGGTGCTGTTGTTTGCCGCTAAAAATATCTGACAAACGCCTAGGAGGCTGTCCGAGAACACAAGACCTACTGCGGAAAAGCTGGATTTGGTCAGATTTCTCCCTTATTTTCGTTAAATATACCCAATATTCGCCTCAAATAATGAAAAAATCTGCCTCAAACCAGCTTTCCCTCGCTACGGCCTCTGTTCTCGGACAACCTCCTAGTGGATAAAAAAAATTTATACCAAACTCAGGTTATTTATTAGAAGTTCGTAATATGATAATATGTGGGGCTATTTTGCCACCACTTGCTTGAGGTTTTTTGTGTTTTTTAATTTTAACTGCTCAGATCACGGCTGTCCCAAAAATGATCTGCTTTCCGGTCTTACTGTTGCTTTAGCCTTAGTGCCTGAAGCTGTCGCTTTTGCTTTTGTTGCCGGTGTTGATCCTTTAGTGGGGCTTTATGCTGCCTTTATAGTAGGTCTGATTACCGCCGTCATTGGTGGTCGCCCTGGTATGATTTCAGGTGCGACAGGGGCTTTAGCTGTGGTTATGGTGGCTCTGGTTGCTGAACATGGCGTGCAATATTTATTTGCCACAGTGGTTTTAATGGGGCTGATTCAAATTCTGATTGGCTTACTACGCCTGGGTAAATTTATCCGCATGGTGCCCCATCCCGTGATGTTGGGTTTTGTTAACGGGCTGGCGATTGTCATTTTTCTGGCACAGCTTCAATCCTTTCAAGTCACTGATGCAATGGGCGAAAGTCACTGGCTGCAAGGTGAAAAACTTTACATTATGCTGGGTCTGGTCGTTTTAACTATGGCAATTATTAATTTTCTGCCCAAGCTCACCAAAGCCATACCCGCATCTCTGGCAGCGATTATAACCGTCACTTTGCTGGTGATTGGTCTGAATCTGGAAAGCCGCAGCGTAGGCGATTTAGCTTCGATTGCCGGTGGTTTGCCTGAATTTAGTATTCCCAGCGTCCCTTTCACCTGGGAAACCCTGCGCATTATTCTTCCTTATGCCATTATTCTGGCAGCCATCGGTCTGATTGAATCCTTGCTGACCTTGAGCCTGATTGATGAACTGACCGAAACCCGGGGTCGGGGTAATAAAGAATGTGTCGCCCAGGGCGCTGCCAATACCGTTACCGGCTTTTTTGGCGGCATGGGCGGCTGCGCGATGATTGGTCAGAGCATGATTAATATTAACTCCGGTGGTCGGGGACGTTTGTCGGGAATTTCTGCCGCGCTGTTTTTACTGGCATTTATTCTGTTTGCTTCCAGCTTGATTGAAATGATTCCATTGGCGGCATTGACCGGCGTGATGTTTATGGTGGTTATCGGTACTTTTGAATGGTCGAGTCTGCACATTATTAAAAAAATTCCGCTCTCTGATGCCTTTGTTCTGGTGCTGGTATCTGCCGTTACGGTTGCCACGGATTTAGCCGTTGCAGTGGTTGTCGGAGTGATTGTTTCCGCGCTGGTTTTTGCCTGGCAGCATGCCAAGCACATCAATGTCAAAAGTTATGAAGGCAAGTTAGGTGGCAAGGTCTATGAATTACACGGCCCCTTGTTTTTTGCTTCAGTGAATAATTTTCAGGATTTATTTGATCCCAAAAATGATCCTGATGACGTGGTGGTTGAATTTCAGCATTCCAGGGTCATGGATCACAGTGCAATTGAAGCCATTGATACCCTGGCGGAGCGTTATCTTAATGCCGGTAAACGCCTGCACTTGCGGCATTTAAGCGTGGAATGTCAGCAATTATTGCGTAAGGCGGGAAATTTAGTGGAAGTAAATGTGATAGAAGATCCCCGTTACCGGGTGGCGAGCGATCAACTGGCATAACAATCATGTGGCATTTTGACCTTCCGGGTTTTGAAAACCTGGACGGTCTTGCCACTGAAAAATTATTGGCTGATTATTCTTTTGTGCGACAATAAGCTTATTCTTAATCAGGAGTAAAAATCATGGCATATTCTTTAGAAGACCGGGCTTTTCAACGTAAACTGACCCGGCGTGATTTCATCTGGCTGAGTACCGTTGCGGCTGCGGGTTCCATGACGGGCTGCGCGAAAAACCCGGTCACTGGTGACAGCCAATTAATGCTGATGTCAGAAGCTGAAGAAATTCAGGTTGATCAAGAGCAGGCACCGCATCAGTTTTCCGCAGATTACGGTGCGGTACAGGATAATGCGCTCAATACCTATATCACCACAGTGGGCAACAGCATGACCCAAAGTTCCCACCGCCCACACATGCCTTACTCTTTCCGCGCAGTCAATGCCACTTATGTGAATGCCTATACTTTCCCGGCAGGCAGCATTGCCACCACCCGTGGTATTTTGCTGGAAATGGATAATGAAGCGGAACTGGCAGCCTTACTGGGGCATGAAATCGGTCATGTTAATGCGCGTCATGCGGCGGAGCGCCAAACCAAAGGTTTGCTGGCAAGTGCCGTGGTGGCGGGTGCGTCATTGGCGACACAATACAGTAAATACAATGAATACGCAGCCCTGGTGCAAGGTATTGGGGGTTTTGCCTCCGGCGCATTGCTGGCAAAATACAGCCGTGATAATGAACGTCAGGCAGATTCTCTGGGCATGGAATACATGAGCCGCGCCAGACAAAATCCTAATGGCATGACGGGTTTGATGGAAGTGCTGGTGAATAAATCCCAGGCCAAACCCAATGCCCTGGAAGCCATGTTTTCCAGTCACCCAATGAGTCAGGATCGTTACGATACTGCAAAACAGCGTGCCGCCAGTCAGTATGGCAGCTTATTGGTCTTGCCGGATAACCGTGAGCGGTATATGGATAATATTGCCAAGTTGCGTGCCATGAAGCCGGTGGTTGATAAACTGCAAGATGGTGAGGCACAGTTAAAACAGGAAAAATTCCATGATGCCAAAAATTCTTTTGCCAGGGCGCTGCGCAAAGCACCGCGTGATTATGCTGCCTTGGTTTTAATGTCTAAATGCCAGCTTGCCTTGGATAAGCCCAAAACTGCGCGTCATTATGCGCAAAAAGCGCAACATATTTATCCCACGGAGGCCCAGGGTCATCATCTCAATGGTATCAGCCAACTGGCGATGGGGAAAAGCGCTGATGCTTATCAGGCGTTTAAGCGTTATGAGCAACTGTTGCCCGGTAATCCCAGCACCTTGTTTTTACAAGGCGTGAGTCTGGAGGGGATGCAGCAAAAACAAGCGGCAGCAGAAGTGTATAACCGCTATTTAAAATCTGTGAAGCAAGGTGATCAGGCGCAACATGCTTACGGTCGTTTGCAAGCCTGGGGTTATGTACGTTAAGAAGAAACATCATGCCTGTACAAATGACCATGAAAAAAGCCAGAGTGCCGGTTAAAATCTACACTAACAATGTCGATTCCAGCGCCCTGGATCAGTTACAGCAAGTGGCACAACTGCCTTTTATTCATCAACATGTGGCGGCAATGCCGGATGTTCATGCCGGGATTGGCGCAACGGTGGGGTCTGTAATTCCCATCAAAGGCGCAATTATTCCCGCAGCGGTGGGGGTCGATATTGGTTGTGGCATGAATGCGCTGCGCTTGTCGCTGCGTGCTGAAGATTTACCGGATAATCTGAAAAAAGTGCGTCTGGCGATTGAAGCGGCGATTCCCGTTGGATTTGAACACCACTCACGCCCCACAGCTAAAAAATCAACCTTAACACCGCTGGAGCGTGATTTGTTCCAGATTTTTGATAAGCACCCCGGCTTGAGTAAAATGCAAAAACGCTCCCATGAAACCTGGGCGCTTCAACTGGGTACCTTGGGTGGCGGCAATCATTTTATTGAAGTGTGTCTGGATGAAAATCAGGACGTGTGGCTGATGCTGCATTCCGGCAGTCGCGGCATTGGTAATGTGATTGGGCGTTATTTCATCAATCTGGCAAAAAAAGAAATGGAGCGCCACCATATCCATTTACCCAATAAAGACCTGGCTTATCTGCAAGAAGGTGCGCAATATTTTAATGATTACGTGGAAGCGGTGCATTGGGGACAGGCTTATGCAATGGAAAATCGCCGGGAAATGATGCGTCTGTTGTTACAGGCATTGCAAACCCAGTTTCCCCATTTTGCAATCACCAAAGAAGCGATTAACTGCCATCATAATTATGTATCCGTTGAAGAACACTTTGGCGCGCAGGTATATTTGACCCGTAAAGGCGCTATCAGCGCGCAGCAGGGCGAGTTGGGCATTATTCCCGGCAGTATGGGTGCGAAATCTTATATCGTGCGCGGCCTGGGCAATCCTGAATCATTTTGCTCCTGCTCTCACGGCGCAGGCCGGGTAATGAGTCGTTCTGCGGCAAAGCGCCAGTTTAATCAGGATGATTTAAGCCAGCAGACGCAAGGCGTGGAATGCCGTAAAGATACCGGTGTGATTGATGAAATTCCCGGTGCTTATAAAGATATCGAGCAGGTGATGGATAATCAGCGCGATTTAGTTGAAATTGTACATACTTTGAAACAAGTGGTGTGTGTTAAAGGCTGAGAGGCTTTTAACAGCACCTTTCACAATTCGTTATCAACAGAATATTGTAAATACCCCTGTTTTTACGGTAGAATCAGGGGTTTTATTCGACAGGAAGAGATTGGAATGAAAAGATTCACTTTAGCATTATGCATGGCTTTAACTGCCGGTTTAACAAGTGCCGCTTACGCAGAAGGACATGGCGCTGGCGATTCCGCAACCAAAGCAGCGGATGTGGAAGCGGGTAAGCAAAAAGCAACTACAGTATGCGTTGCCTGTCATGGCGTGGATGGCAACAGCCTTGCCGATGCCTTTCCTAAAGTAGCAGGTCAGCAAAGCACGTACATTGTCAATCAGCTGAAAGCCTTTAAAGCGGGTGCCCGGAAAAATCCGCTGATGGCACCACAAGCCGCAGGCTTGACTGAGCAGGACATGATTAATCTGGCGGCTTATTACAGTCAGCAAACCATGAGCCAGGGCAGCGCGGATGAAGCGGCTGCCAAACAGGGTGAGGCCTTGTATCGTGGTGGTAACGCGGATAAAAATCTGCCTGCCTGCATGGCTTGTCATGGCCCGAGCGGTAGTGGTATTGCACCTTCTTATCCACGTTTAGGTGGTCAATATGCCAAATATCTGGAAACACGTATTGCAGCAATTGCACAAGGCGAACACAGTGGCAATGCCAATGGCCAAATGATGCAAGACGTGGCAAAACGCATGAGCGCCAAAGAAATTAAAGCCGTTTCCGGTTATATTGCCGGTTTGCATTAGTATTTAGGAACGAGGATTTTATAATTCCCGAAACCAAGCTGGCCTTTTTCTCCATTTTCTGCGTTATGCCTGTTTGGACTTAGGCAGTTACATAGCTTGCTATGCGCCTGTTTTCATGCCTTGAAAATGAACAAAAATCCTGCGCCTGGTTTCGGTTCTTATTTCATCCTCATTCCTTAATGTTACACAATTGGACTGTTTTTGATTTGAACCTGAAGTTTTCTTGATTTTAGTCAAAAATGATGCTTTTGTGTAACATTATTTAATACTTTAATTGTATAAACTTTTTTTATAATATCTTGATTGTAAAGCATAAAAAATCTGTGGGTTAATAAACTCACAGATTTTTTTTATGGATTATTACATTTTTGTTGCAAACTCAGTACACTGTGCAGGCTTGAAACGGAAGCATACTGAGTTTGGATGCATGAGCTTGTAAAAATATTCAAGTTTATTCGTGCATAACTGCTCAAGTTAAATACTAACAATCAAAGGAGCTTATTCCTATGTCTGATGATACAAAACAGGCTTACTGGCGCGCAAATTTGCGCCTGCTCGCCTGGTGTTTAAGTATCTGGTTTGTGGTGTCTTATGGTTTTGGCATCCTGCTGGTAGAACAACTTAATCAAATTAAAATCGGTGGTTTCATGCTGGGTTTCTGGTTTGCCCAGCAAGGTTCGATTTATGTTTTTCTACTGCTGATTTTTTTCTATTCCTGGCGTATGAATCAGTTGGATCGCCAATATAACGTGCATGAAGATTGAGGAATAAAACATGGATTTAAAAACCCTAACTTATATCGTCGTTGGTGCCAGCTTTTTACTGTATATCGGTATCGCGATTTGGGCAAAAGCCCGTAGCACCAATGACTTTTATGTCGCAGGTGGTGGTGTACATCCGGTTGCCAATGGTATGGCAACGGCTGCTGACTGGATGTCGGCAGCTTCATTTATTTCCATGGCAGGTTTAATTGCCTTTTTAGGTTATGGCGGCTCGGTTTATTTAATGGGCTGGACCGGTGGTTATGTACTGCTGGCTTTATTATTAGCACCTTATCTGCGTAAATTTGGCAAATTCACTGTACCAGAGTTTATTGGTGAGCGTTATTATTCGCAAACTGCGCGTCTGGTTGCCGTTGTCTGTCTGATTTTTATTTCTTTCACTTATGTCGCAGGGCAAATGCGTGGTGTTGGGATTGTATTCTCCCGTTTCCTGGAAGTGGATATTATCACTGGTTTGTTAATTGGTATGGGCGTGGTCTTTTTCTACGCGGTACTAGGTGGCATGAAAGGGATTACCTATACTCAGGTCGCGCAATATTGTGTACTGATTTTTGCTTATACCGTACCTGCGGTGTTTATCGCTATTGAAGTGACTGGCGTTGCCCTGCCTCAAATTGCATTGGGCAGTGAGGTTGTGGATGGCTCCGGTTATTTGCTGGATAAACTTGATAAGGTGGTGACGGACTTAGGTTTTACGGCCTACACCCAAGGCACCAAGTCGACTATTGACATGTTTGCTATCACTGTCGCTTTGATGGTGGGTACTGCGGGTCTGCCGCATGTGATTGTACGCTTTTTCACCGTGCCTAAGGTACGCGATGCGCGTAAATCCGCAGGCTGGGCATTATTATTCATCACCTTGCTGTATACCACCGCACCTGCGGTTGGCGCACTGGCGCGTTTGAACCTGATTGATACCGTGAATGGTGCCGACGGTCAAGGTACTGCTTATACTTCAATGCCAAGCTGGTTCCAAACCTGGGAAAATTCAGGTTTGATTGCCTGGTATGACCATAATGGTGACGGTAAAGTACAATATGCCGCAGGCAAGCCTATGGAAGGTAAACCTAAGTTTGAAGGTGAAACCCGTGGCACGCACGGTGAGCGCGTTGTCACCAACCCAAGCAAAGGAGAAGCAGTTAATGGTGCACCATTTGCCAATGAGTTACACGTAGATCGTGACATCATGGTATTGGCGAATCCAGAAATTGCGAATTTGCCGATGTGGGTGATTGCATTGATTGCCGCAGGGGGTATTGCCGCAGCCTTATCCACGGCAGCCGGGCTGTTACTGGTGATTTCTGCCAGTATTTCACATGATATTGTGAAGGGTATGCTCCGTCCGAATATCAGTGAGCGCAATGAACTCATGGTGGGACGTATTTCCGCCGCGTTTGCAATTCTGATTGCAGGGTATCTGGGGGCTAATCCACCCGCCTTCGTGGCGCAAGTGGTGGCGTTTGCCTTTGGCCTCGCCGCCTCCTCCCTGTTCCCAGTTATCCTGATGGGCATTTTCAATAAGAGAATGAACCGTGAAGGGGCTATTTCCGGTATGTTGGTGGGTCTGGTCTTTACCATAGGCTATATCCTGTACTTCAAAGGCGTGTTTATTACGCCAATGGCAGCCAATATTCCAGAAAACTGGTTATTTGGTATCTCACCAGAAGGCATTGGTTTTATCGGTATGTTACTGAACTTCCTGGTTGCGTTTGTGGTATCTAAAGTCACCAGCGCACCACCAGAGCATATTCAGCATCTGGTTGAGGATATTCGTGTACCCAAAGCCAGTTAAAAGTTAAATAAACTTTTAAGCGTAGAAAACAGTGGCTGCAAGGAGCATTCAATCTCCTTCAGCTCATTGCAGCCACTGTTCTAAATACTGAAGCCGGCTCTGGAAACTCAATCATGAGAGCGGCTATGCTACTGCGCGTTGCGCGGTTTGCCGTCTGGAAGACAGCGCTCCCGGCAAATTAACCTTAAAATAATTGAATAAGATAGTTTGACAAAATAAGCCACAATCCTTATATTCGAAACATGTCGAATATCAAAACTCTGGAAAATGATCTGCCCGTACTGGAGCAGTACGCAAAGATGTTTAAGGCCTTATCAAATCCGGTACGCCTGCGTATTTTTTTGCGTTCTTTAGAAAAACACCCGCCAGGCATGACTTGTGATATTGATGTGGATACCATGCTTTCCTGTCAGCGCAGTCTGGCCACTGAATTTGGTTTGGCACCTTCAACAATTTCGCATCATGTCAAAGAGTTAAGCAATGTTGGTTTGTTGCATGTGCGGCGTGATGGGCAACGGGTTTTAATTTGGGTGGATGCTGAGGCGATACAAAAGCTCGATTTATTTTTTGGCTCCTTATCCTGAATTTAATAAACACCATCTAAGTTGAACACCATCTAAGTTGAACACCACAGTTTTTTGTCATTACCTTTAAAAAATTTATTTGCATTTCTCAGTACAAAATTCGAAAAGTGTCGAATTTTATTATAATAAAACAAATCTGTTTCAAGGAAGTCAACATGTGTCATCAAAAATATAAAATTGGTATTACTGCTGGTTTTTTATTTAATTTTTTATTCATAACAACAACACAAGCTGAACAAGTGGTCAGAATAGAAACTGTCAAATTGCAGCAATTGCAACAGCACAAGCGTGTCACAGGTAACTTGCGCGCGCTATCGGAAGCCAGCTTAGCGGTCAGAGAATCGGGATATGTGGCAAAAGTGTTGGTTAATGAAGGCACACGCGTCAAAGCGGGGGATATGCTGGTGCAACTTGATGAGCGGCGACTGCGCTCAGAACTGGCGCAGTTAAAAGCCGAGTTAAGTCAGGCCAAAGCCGCCGTGCGGCAGCGTCAGGCAGAATTGGCAAATGCCAAGGTGGAAATGGAGGCCAACCAATATTCAGCCAATAAAAAAGCCATTTCACAACGTGCCTTGCGTTTATCCAAAACCCAGTTTAATGTCGCGCAGGCGGCCTTGCAAGAAGCCAAAGCCGTCATCGCTGCGCGTAATGCACAGTTACAGTTATTACAAGTGCGTTTAGCGGATTTGACCCTGTATGCGCCATTTGCGGGTTTAATCACTGAGCGTCTGGCAGAACCGGGAGAGTGGTTTAAGCAGGGGCAGAATGTCATTACTTTGGTGGCAGATGCACAATTGGAAGCCTGGCTGGATGTGCCGGAGCGTTTTGTTCATCAGTTAAACACAAACCCGCAGCAGAAAATTAATTTACAAATTAATGGCACGCACCTGGAGGCAGGCAGTCAGGTAATCTTGGGCAAGGTTGATCCCCATGCGCGAACATTTACCCTGGTTGCACATTTTGATAACACTGAGCAGCATTGGATGCCAGGTATGTCGGTATTGGCCTGGTTGCCATTAGCTGGACAACAGGCTGTGTTGACGGTCAGTAAAAATGCCCTGGTGCAGCGTAATGGCAAATATACGGTATTTAAGGTGAGTAAAGCTGAAGAAGGTGATACAGCCAGTGCAGTGGCGGTGGAAGTCCTGTTTTACCAGGATGGCCGCGCAGCAATTAAAGCGATGGATTTAGCCGAAAATGACCGGGTTGTGAATGAGGGTAATGAACGCCTGAATCCGGGCGCTGTGCTGGTAACGAAAATAGCAACTGATGATAAGTCCGTGAGCTTGGCTGAATTAAAAACACAACAGGAAGCTTTATGAAACTTGTTGATGCTGCCGTCAGGCAACCTATTACAGTGGTTGTCGTTGTATTGATGGCAATGATGGCGGGCGTGCTGGCTTTTACCCAGGTACCGATTCAGATGACGCCATCTGTTGATTCGGTGGTGATTTCAGTGAGTACTTTTTGGGAAAATGCCTCACCCAAAGAAATTGAGTCCGACATTATCACCGAGCAGGAGCGGGTTTTAGGTGATGTGACGGGCTTGCTGGCGTTAACCAGCATCAGTCAGGCCGGTCAGGGCCAGTTGCGCCTGGAATTTGAAAATGGCACTGATATTCATCTGGCGATGCAACAGGTGCTGCAAAAACTGGATGAGGTGATCGCCTATCCCGAAGGGGTTTCTCAGCCCGTGGTTGAAGGCGTTGATCCTGATTCCATTGATCACATTGCCTGGGTGGGTCTGGCGGCAACTGACCCCAATTTTGACGCATCGACTTTATATGATTTTATGGAGCGCCGCCTGCGTCCGCGTTTGGAGCGGATTAAAGGCGTGTCGAAAGTCGGCATTGTGGGTGCGCGGGAAAAAGAGCTGCAAATTCGTATTGATCCCGTGGCACTGGCGCAGCACGGTATCACCTACACGGCATTAATGGACGCTATTCGCTTAAATAATCAGAATTTTTCTGGTGGACGCTTAAATGATGGTAAAAATGATATTCGTGTCCGTGCCGTGGGACGCTTTTCCGATATTGATGCGGTAAAACGTCTGGTGGTACAGCGTAATCAGGCCGGGCCGGTTTATCTGGGGGATCTGGCAAGCATTAAAGAAACTTATAAGGAGTTGCAGGACTGGGTGCTGGCACGCGGTATTTTAATGCCATTTTTTAATTTCCAGTTGCAATATGGCGCAAACCTGTTGGAAACCATGCACTTGATCAAAGCGGAACTGGCGACATTAAACGCCCCCGCAGGTTTGCTTGAGCAGGAAGCCCAGCGTATGGGGGTTGATGGTACATTGGAACTGGTACAAGTGTGGGATTCTTCCACCTATGTGGATCAGGCCATTGATTTAGTGCAAAACAACATCCTGATTGGTGGCTTGCTGGCAACTTTAACCTTGCTGCTGTTTTTACGTTCCTTGCGTACCATCGGCGTGATTGCCATTGCCATTCCAATCTCAGTCATTGCTGCTTTGGTGGTATTGGTTGCTTTGGGGCGTTCGATCAATATTATTTCTCTGGCAGGGATGGCATTTGCGGTGGGCATGGTGATCGATAATGCCATTGTGGTCATCGAAAATGTGTTTCGCCATTTGGAAATGGGTAAAACCACCGTGCGTGCTGCGATTGAAGGTACGCATGAAGTGGCGGGCGCGGTGCTGGCTTCGACCCTGACCACTTTAATGGTCTTTTTACCCATTCTGTTTATTGAGGATTCCGCTGGACAATTATTCCGTGATATTGCGCTGGCAATTATGGCCTCAGTGGGCATTAGCTTTTTGGTCTCAATTTTAGTCATTCCCGCCACTGCCGCAGGTTTCTTACATCTGCCCAAACAAACCCGGGCGCGCTTGCAGCAAAACAAACCAAAAGCAGGTATTGCGCAATGGGTTGCCGGTATTGTACAGTTTTTCACCCGTAACTGGCTGCGGCGTTTACTGCTGACGCTGAGTTTTGCCATAATTACCTTTATTGGTATCTCATGGCTGATACCGCCGCTGGATTATTTACCTAAAGGCAACCGTAATGCGGTATTTGGCGTTATGATCCCCCCGCCCGGTTACAATCTGGAACAAATGCGCATAATTGGAAAAAGGATGGAAACCACCATTCGCCCAACCTGGGAATATACCGGTGATAAATTTGGTGCAGAACCCAGAATTCGCGGCACTGACGCGCCCGACCCCAGTGATCGTCGCCCGATGATAAGCATTAATGGACAACAGCAGCCTGCGCCTGCTTTAGATCATTATTTCCTGGTGGCAATGGGTGGGCGTATGTTTCACGGCGCTTTACCTCATGATGCGCGCACTGCTGTGGATGCTATTGATTTGCTGAACAGTGCCGCCTCTGGTGCAAATACACCCGATGTACTGGGTTTTGCTTTCCAGTTCCCACTGTTTTTAAGTGGTGGCACCACCGGCTCGGCGATTAATATTGACTTGGTTGGTGATGACTTATCTCTGGTCAGCAAAGGTGCTGAGGCTTTGTTATTTAAGCTGTTTGAGCAGTTTGGTTTTTATGCAGTGGTGCCGGAACCGGCTAATTTTTTATTGCCATCGCCGGAATTACGCATCACTCCTGATGATGAACGCCTGCAACATATGGGCCTTAGCCGCAGTGACGTGGGTATTGCTGTGGCTGCCAATGGTGATGGTTATATCCTGCCCCGTGGTTTTGAAATTGGTGGCGAGTTAAAGGATATTAAAGTTATCAGCCAGCCAGCCTTGGCTGATAATCCAATTGATGCCTTATTACAAGTGCCTTTGGCTACGCCTACGGGCAAAGTGGTGGATTTGGAAAATGTTGCCCAGGTGGAACGCCTGCAAGATGCTGATCAAATTAAACACGTAAACCGTCAACGCGCTGTTACCTTACAATTTACCGCCCCCGATGGCATGGCAATGGAAGATGCGATACAGGCCATTCAAAGCATAGTGGCGGAACTGCGTGAGCAGGCGGCAATTTCGCCCTTGATTGAGGTACAGTTGGCGGGTAGCGCCGGTAAATTAAGCGACATTAAACAAGCCTTAATGGGCGATGGCAGCCTGATTGGCACAATTTCCAGCTCATTGTTTTTAGCCATGCTGGTGGTGTATCTGGTGATGGTGGTGTTATTCCAGAACTGGTTTTATCCGCTGGTCATCATGGTGACAGTGCCACTGGCAACCCTGGGCGGTTTTATCGGTTTATCCTGGGTGCATCAAATCAGCGTAGCAGAGCGTTATTTACCCGTGCAAAACATGGATGTGCTGACCATACTTGGTTTTGTTATTTTAGCGGGTGTGGTGGTCAATAATGCCATTTTAATCGTGCATCAAACCTTAAATTTTCTGGCAGGTAAATCCGATGTCGGGGATAAGGTTGAGCAAATGACGCCCCAACAAGCCATTATCAAGTCAGTGGAATCGCGCGTGCGCCCGATTTTGATGAGCACTCTAACCTCTGTCGGTGGTATGTTGCCTTTGGTGTTGATGCCGGGGGCGGGTAGTGAGTTGTATCGTGGCCTGGGTGCTGTGGTGGTTGGCGGTTTATTAATCGCCACATTTTTCACCTTATTTTTGGTGCCGGTGATTTTATCCATGTTGTTTGAGTTGCGGGCTAAAAAAGCAGAATACACCGCATAATGGCAAAGGATTAAAATATAGCATCGGATTGTGTTTATCGAAAAGCAGGGAGATTGTTATACTATAGGGAATATTACATAACAGCGTTTACTCCATATTTTTAAAGATGAGGAAATCCCATGACCCAATCCCATGATCAATTTGTTGCGGCCCAAAAAGTTATTCCTGGTGGCGTCAATTCGCCAGTGCGCGCATTTCGCGCGGTTGGCGGTGATCCGGTATTTATTGAACACGCGCAAGGCAGCCGTTTATATGATGTGGATGGGAACAGTTATATTGATTATGTGGGTTCCTGGGGGCCGATGATTGCAGGTCATGCCAACCCGGAAATTGTCAGAGCCGTGCAGGCAGCAGCAGCGCAAGGTTTAAGTTTTGGCGCGCCCACTCAGATTGAAACCGTAATGGCAGAAAAGCTGTGTGAATACGTGCCTTCCATGAAACAAGTGCGTATGGTCAGCAGTGGCACGGAAGCAACCATGAGCGCAATTCGTCTGGCACGAGGCGCAACCGGGCGCGATAAAATCCTGAAATTTGAAGGCTGTTATCATGGGCATGGCGATTCACTGCTGGTAAAAGCCGGTTCCGGCGCATTAACCCTGGGCGTGCCAAATTCTCCGGGCGTACCCGCAGCATTGGCAGCCTGCACCTTAACCCTGGCCTATAATGACCTGGCGCAGGTGGAACAACTTTTTGCTGAAATGGGAGCGGAAATCGCCTGTATTATTGTCGAGCCGGTTGCCGGTAACATGAACTGCATTCCGCCATTACCGGGTTTTCTGGAAGGGCTGCGTAAAGTTTGTGATGACAGCGGTGCATTGTTGATTTTTGATGAAGTCATGACCGGATTTCGGGTTGGGCTGGGTGGCGCTCAGGGACACTATGGCGTTACCCCGGATATCACCACCCTGGGTAAGATCGTTGGCGGTGGTATGCCCGTGGGCGCTTTCGGCGGCAGTGCTGAAGTGATGAATCAACTGGCACCACTGGGGCCGGTATATCAGGCGGGTACCTTATCGGGTAATCCCGTGGCGATGGCGGCAGGGCTGAAAACTCTGGAACTGGTTGCCAAACCCGGTTTCTATGAAACGCTAACGCAAAAAACCGAAACTCTGGTTAATGGTATGCTGGAACGCGCAAAAGCAGCGGGTATCAACATGACGGCGAATACTGTCGGTGCAATGTTCGGCCTGTTTTTTACCGATGCCGGACAAGTGGATAATTTTGCCCAGGCAACGGCCTGTAACCAGGAACAATTCAATCGTTTCTTTCACGGTATGTTGAATGCTGGTGTGTATCTTGCGCCTTCCGCCTATGAAGCGGGTTTTGTCTCCAGCGCGCACAGTGATGAGGATATCGCGGCAACGCTGGCAGCGGCTGAGCAGGTATTTTCCTCTTTGTAAGGGAAAACAGGTATGAACCCAAAAATCCTGTTATTGGCTTTAGTCATGTGGTTGTCTGGCTGTGTTGAGGAGAATCTCAAAGACAGCACGGGCGCTGCTGCTGCAAGTCCCCACAAAACTCAGACACAGATTGAAGCGCAAGTGACTGCTTTGCTGGCCCAGGCTTATATCGATCCGCTGACCGATTATATTTATCAGTACCGCCATGATCCCCAATATCATCAAGCGGTGCAGACTTTAATCGAGACGCGGGAGGTGCGCTGTCAAGTAATTGCGCAGCGTTATCAAAAACGTGAAAAAACCCTGCAAATGCTGGCACGTCTGCAAAAGCATTATCAATACTCCTGTCCACAACAGGTCACGGATTTTGCCCATCAGGTTGCCAGCAGTGCTTTGGCTAAGGTGCCTGCCAAGCCTCAAACACAATCTGTGGCGCAACAAAAAGATTGCCAGCAATATTATGAGCAGGGCGATTATGCCAATGCTTTAAAAGTGTGCGCAGCCCTGGCTAAACAAGGCGATGCCAGGGCGCAACTGAAGCTGGGGATTTTATACGCTGATGGTCGCGGCGGCATTCCTAAAGACTTGATTGAAGCCTATGTCTGGTTATCATTGGCAATGCAGGGTGGTATCCAACAGGCGGCGGTATTTCGCCGTAGCATTGCGCACAGCCTCAGTACCGAGCAACTGTTAAAAGCCAATGATCGCGTTGTGCTTATCAGTAAGCATTTCAGATGAATATCCAACATATTTTTGGTTTTTGTTGCTGGCTGCTGTGTGGTATTTTATCCGCACAGGCAGACATGCCCAGCACCTCGCCAGAGGTGCTGGGCAAAGTGGCGCTGGTCATTGGTAATGCCGATTATCCTTATGCGGCCTTAAATAATGCGCGTAATGACGCCGAGGATATTGCAGCCAAACTGCAAATGCTGGGCTTTGATGTCATCTTAAAAACTGACAGTAATCGCCATGACATGTTAAAAGCTGTGCGCCAGTTTGGTGAAAAGCTGCAACAGCAAAGTGCCGGGGTATTTTATTATTCAGGCCATGCGCTGCAATTTCATGGGCAAAATTATTTGTTAGCGGCTAAAACAGCGATGCCTACAGCCGAGCAACTGGATCAGCAAAGCTTATCCATGGCGCGCATTCTTGACGAAATGAGTCTGGCGGAAAATACCACGAATATCCTGATTATTGATGCCTGTCGTGACAACCCTTTTGTCACCAGCGCAAAAAATCCGGTCAAAGGTCTGGCAAAAATGGCAGCGCCACCCGGCACCTTAATTGCCTATGCCACCACGCCCGGTAGCGTGGCTGAAGATGGTAAGCAACGCAACAGCCCCTATACCCGCCATTTGTTAAGCTGGTTAGGCACTGCAAATTTAACCGTGGGACAGATGTTTAACCGGGTGCGCGATGGCGTGATTTTGGAAACCAACAAGCGCCAGGTTCCTTCTGAGGTCAGTTATTTGCGTAAGGATTTTTACTTTGCCGGTAAACGAAATAAAAAACAGTTAGCCGCGCAGGAAACAGAGCGTCTGCTGCAACAACTACGCGATGCGGAAGCAAAAAAACGTCAGCAAGAAAAACAACAAAAATACCAGCAACAATTACAAACCTGCTTGCAGCATGAACAGGCAATGCGCTTATTAGATGATAAGGGGCAGGGTGCGGCCTTGCCATGTTACCAGACGATTTTGCAGCAATTTCCACAAGACAGCAAAGCGTTGGAACGCCTTCACTCTCTGGCGTTGCGTTATCTGACCTGGACTGAAGCCGCACTGCGTCACACCCAGTGGCAACGTGCAGAAACCTATTTACAGGGCTTACAGAAAATCAATCCAAAACATGTAGAACTGCCCGTTTTACAAGCACAATTAAAAAGTGGACAGGCGCAACAGGCAGAAACGCAACAAATTGAAGCCTTAAGCATTAAGCTGTTAGGCGTAGATGCTAATACGCATAAGCACGTACCTGTCGCCTATTGGGAAACGGATAAAGAAAGTTTATTATTACAACCCGGTCAGTCGTTTATTTATTATCTACCGCTACCAAGACATAACTTATTATATTCAGCCATGATTGAAGTGGATAATTTGCCCACTTGGTTAAAGTTTGAGGCAAAACATGCTTATCTTTATGGGCAGGTGCCTGATGAAAAGCAGCAAATGCCTATAGAGTTGCGTTTTAGCGCGCACCTTGAGCAGCAGGTTTCAGCGCCTTTATTTATAGCGATTAAAATTGATGGCAACGCTTCACAAAAACGGATTAAGCTGAAAAAAAACAAGCTTACAGAACCGTTAAACCCCAATGTATTTAGTCATAATCCCGATTTATTTCAAGAAATTGTCGTGCGTATTTTTACACAATTGGGTTATTGGGTTGTGCTAACAGAAGATACAAAAAATACTGAAGGTTATTATCCCGTGACCAGTACTGAAACTGAAAATATATTTTATGTTTCCCGTCCGCTGTTGATGCCACAGCAAAACGCTGATGAGTCACCACTTTATCTGCATTTATCGCGGCAGAACCCCCAACATAAGGTTTTAATGTTTCGTTTTAATCAACAACACCAGCAATTGCAGCAGGCGGGTTGGCTGGCATGGATTAAAAATCCTTATTAAAAAACCTTATACACAAAAAGATTGGGGATAGCTAACAAATGATTACCACTTATATCGGCCTTGGCAGTAACCTGAACGACCCCGTGCAACAACTGAATACAGCCATTAAGCACTTGCAGCAATTAAAACATTGTAAGTTTATCACCTGCTCACCGTTTTATTGCAGCACGGCGCTACTGGCTGTGGATAATCAGCAAGCACAGCCGGATTATCTTAATGCGGTGGTGGTTTTAGCAACCACATTGAGTGCAGAAGATTTATTACTGTGTTTGCAGGCTATTGAACAACAACAAGGGCGGCAACGTAATGGCCTGCGCTGGTCTGCGCGCACACTGGATCTGGATATACTGTTATATGGTGAAACGACTATCGATATGCCACATTTACAAGTGCCACATCCGGAACTCACACAACGCAATTTTGTCATTTACCCCTTATATGATGTAGCACCGGATTTATGTCTGCCCGATGGTGCTGCTTTGCAATATTTACGACAACATTGTGAAACGCAAGGCATACAAGCTTATTAACCATGTTCTTAAAACGTCTTGATCGCTATATCGCTAAAACCGTACTCAGTACCACCTTGCTGGTGTTATTGGTATTGGTCGGTTTGTTTTTATTTTTCACCTTTATTGAAGAACTTGATGAAATTGGTAAGGGCAATTACAGCACTTATCACGCGCTAAATTATGTGTTCATGATGACCCCCCGCCGCACTTATGAATTTTTCCCGATTGCCGCTTTACTGGGCAGCCTGTTAGGACTGGGTTTGTTATCCAATAACAGCGAATTAACCGTGATGCGCGCCTCAGGAGTATCAATTATGCGCATTGGCTGGAGCTTAATCAAAGTCGGTCTGGCATTGATGGTATTGGTCATTTTATTGGGAGAAAGTATCGCGCCTTATGCCGAGCAAAAAGCCAAAAACATGCGCGCCCTGGCACAATCCGGGCAATCGGCACTGAACACCCGTCACGGCTTATGGGCGCGAGATGGAAACAACTTCATCCATATTCGTCGGCCTGATGTGGGGGGGCAACTGGAAGAAGTGACGTTTTATGCTTTTGATAAGGAGCAGCGCCTGCAACAATTAACCACTGCCAGTAGTGCTTTTTATTATGACAAACAATGGGTGTTGGAAGATATTGCGCAAACCCACATTAATGGCAATCAGATAACGGGAGAACGCCTGACCTGGCAGGAACGCTCTGAGTTCCCCACCCCCAATTTAATTAATGTATTAACGATGGAACCTTCCCACCTCTCAACGCCTGAGTTGTATCGTTATATTGATTATCTGCAACAGAATAACTTACATGCCGCACCCTATGAACTCAGTTTCTGGTATCGCATGATTTATCCTTTGACCACCATCGTCAGCATTTTTCTGGCTTTGCCATTTGTGTTTGGCTCGCTGCGCAGTGTTGCAGTGGGTCAACGCATTTTAGTCGGCACGTTATTGGGGATTGTATTTTATGCACTTAATCAGGTGATGGGGCACAGTGCATTGCTCTATGGCATCAACCCCCTGTTTAGCGCATTATTACCGACGCTGTTATTTTTTATGTTGGCATTATTATTAATGCGGCGTATTTTTTAAGGAGAGTACCAGTGATAGAACGGGAACAACTGCTGTTTTATATTAATAATTTGCTGGAGATTGACAATTTTCGAGATTATTGCCCAAATGGTTTGCAGGTGGAGGGCAAGACTCAGATCAAAAAACTGGTCAGCGGCGTGACTGCATGTCAGGCTTTAATTGAGCAGGCGATTGCGCTGGATGCAGATGCCTTGCTGGTGCATCATGGCTATTTCTGGAAAAATGAAGCCTATCCCATCACTGGCCTGAAAAAACGCAGAATTGCGGCCTTATTAGGTCATGATATTAATTTGTTGGCCTATCATTTACCTTTAGATGCACATCCTGAATATGGTAATAATGCCTGCCTGGGTAAGTTGTTACAAAAAACATTTAATATTGAAACAACCGGGGTACTGGAAGCAGAACCTTTAGTTTGTCTGGGGGCTGCGGAGTCGGCAATTAAGCCTGCATATTTTACCCAGCAATTAGAAACCTTACTGCAACGCGCGCCATTACACCTTTCCGGCGGTAAACAAGGGTTTCAGAAACTGGCCTGGTGCAGCGGTGGCGCGCAAGGCTTTATGGAAACGGTTGCGCAAACTGGCGTTGATGTGTATATCAGTGGCGAAGTATCAGAACAAACCCTGCATCTGGCAAGGGAATATGGCGTGGATTATATTGCAGCGGGTCATCATGCTACTGAGCGTTACGGCGTGCAGGCGCTGGGTGCGCATTTAGCGGAAAAGTTTGAACTGGAACACCAGTTTATTGAAATTAATAATCCCGTTTAAATCCTGGAAACTCAACCTAAGTGCCTTTTAGCACTTAGGTCGAACCTCAAGGGTTAAGCAATCGCAGAAATGTCTTTATTACCATTCGATGGTTCAAAAGATGATGGTTGATAACCCTCTTGTTGATTATCCGTTTCCTGGGTAATTGCAGGCTGATTTGGATAAACCTGCTCAATACGGGGACTGGCCTGACGAATGTTCATGGCAACCGGATCTTTATTGGTGCGGGATTTTTCCAGGCGAAATTCAAATAACATATCACGGCTGGGCAGTATGGAAGGATTAATCGTACTGGGCAGATTAGAGCCGTGAAAAAATACAGAACTATAAGGTGAGTCTGAGTTACGTGAATCAGTAATCCAAAGGCCGGGACTGATATGATCCATGTAACGCATGAAACCAAAACCTTTATCTTCATCATAATGGTAACAATAACCGCGCACCACTGAGCCAATTTCACCCCAGGTTGGGCTGTTATCACTTTTACGCACAGGCAATAGATTTGGAATCAGATAACCGGAAACAAACATATCGGCTTCACGTTTGAGTTCACTGGAAACATGGTCAAAAGCAATGACTTCCACGCGACAGCCATAATTTTGCAGCGCACGAACAACTTGTACAAAATCACCATCGCCGGTAACTAAAACCACGCGATCTAAATTTTGGGACTGTAATAATGCGTCCACTGCCATATCAAGATCGGCATTCGCTTTACCATAGCGATTGCCTTTCTCATCTTCATACCATTTGACATTTTTTTGAATAACTTTGAAGCCATATTCGCGTAATACAGAAAAATAACCGTTAATACCTTTACGATAATTTAAATCTTCCCGCGAGCGTTCAGGATCAAAACTAACATAAGCATTCAAGCGTAAAGCTTCAGCAGAATCACGGCAGGCAAATTCACGTAATACATCATAATGCATACCATAACCACCATTGCGGTTAATATTGGCAACATCAACGTAAACACCTATTTTTGCACTGGAGGAGCGATTAAATAACATGAGTAGATTCCCTCTTAATTTTTAAAATATTTGCATATTTGCCTGGATATTGGCGCATTGCACTTTGACAAAGATATATTACATATTGTAACAAAACATTGTAACAATATGTAACAAGATTTTAGCACATATTACAAAATTGTGTATTTTTTATTTTAATATAAAATTATTTTATGACTTGAAAGCAGCATGAAAACATGACCGTTCAGTCATAAAATCACTGGGTTTTCTTGATTAGGGATTATTATACAAATAGCTGAAACTAAACCCTGTCTTCAGAATATATGAACGCATAATTTACAAAACAAGAGGTTACAAAATGCATCCTTATTCTTTACAAAAAATTCAAATAAAATATAAAAGGCAACACAAACACAGACAAAGCGGCTTCACCTTAATGGAGTTACTGATTGTCATGGCCATTATAGCAATGCTGGCGGGTCTGGCAGTACCTAATATTATTGATAGTTTTGGTGGCGCGCAACGTGATGGCGCAAAAGGCCAGATCAGTGCGCTGGAAACCGCACTGGACAGTTACCGGCTGGATGTAGGGAAATACCCTGCAAACCTCGATGCTTTGATTAAAAACCCAGGCAGCAATAAACGCTGGAACGGGCCTTATCTGAAAAAACAATCCTTGCCTCAAGATCCCTGGGGTAATGACTACCAATATCGTAAACCTGGACGCCATAATAACCCGTATGATTTATATTCTATGGGGCCTGATGGCCAGGAAGGCGGTGAAGGTGAAAACGAAGATATTGTTAGCTGGAAATAAACAATAACATCAATAATCAATTAAGGCCGTGAGCGAAATTGATTATTGATGTCATTTTCCTGATTTTTACTGCTCAATAACAACCCACACATTGTCCTGATAAATGCCGGCTTGTAGCAATTGTTCGGCAGGTATCCGCGCATAGATTTTATGCATTCCCATACCCACCGTTAAACGCTGGCTGACATGGCGCGGGTGTTGAAATGCCTATCGGCATATTGTCCCACGTCCAGTGAGATTTGTATGGGGGCTGTGGCACAATCGCTTAAACGAATTTCCCCCGTTATGATATGGATGGAAAATAAAACAGTATATTTTTTGATAAAAACAGCCTATTGACAATCTTTACCCGATAAAGACAATGCATGGGTTGTTGTTTGATTCTGGATAGTCAGTGCTACTTTGGCGCGTCGGGCTTTTTTACAGATTTTTTGTTTCCAGGGCAGACTGAAAAATACGTGTCCATCCGGTAATACATACCAACCAGCTTTGCTAAGCGTGTCTAAGGCCTTACCACGTTTATCAAATAATTGCGCCTGTAGCTGATTGATGCGAAAGTGTTGTTTTCCCGTATTGTGAATGCCTATTTTCAAATATCTGGGCGTTTTTTCCAACTTGAAAATATTTAAACTGGGTTTGCCAGAAGCGCTGTTGTTTTTTAAAAACACTGGAATACTCAGATGCACCGGCATGACCACGCCTATGCCCTGCTTGGTGTTTTTCGGTGGCAGTTCATCTATAAACAGGCGAAAGGCTTGTTCCGTGTTCGGCCAGGTTCCTTGGTAAGCCACGCGCACCGGGCGCTCACCTTGCGCTTCAATCGTCAGTAGTTTGGGATAAATAATCAAGCCTGAACTTTTCCCCAATAAGGTTTTCCCATTTTCATCCTGCGACCATGCCTTGATAAAAACCTGTAGTTTAACGGCTTTATTCTGCCGATTCATAATCTTTAAGGCGACACTTTTATGTTTGGGATTGATGTCCACTTTTGTTGGGGTGACCATCAAATTGGCAGCAAAAATCGGGGTATTCCACAATAATAAAATCAATAATAGCAATGGATATTGTTTCATGAGCGGATACTCTTTACGTTTAATGACAAAGATATCACTATCTACGCAAAAGCAAGGCCATATTTTTCAACATTCACTGGATTTACTGAGATCGTGTATATTATTGTGCGTGAAGCCAATTTGTATGAAGTGAATTATTTTTTCTGCAAGACTGGAAAAAAGCTGAGACATCAGCGAAGGGAAGAAAAACGGTACTTCGGGAGCGCCCAACCACCCGAAGTACCTTGCCACTTAAAGCCAGGTAGGAATTGGCTTTGCGGTGGCTGCATCACTCAATGCAGATAGCGTGCCAGTTTTATAAAAATACCTATAATGGATTATCATGTATGCCAAGTTCTAATAACACACTTTGCCCTGCCTCACTGACAATGGCTTGGCAGCAAGCGCAACATCAATGTCAGGAAATTATCACACAACAAAACCTGCCTGAAGATTTATTTGAGCAAGCACCGGAAAACCTGCCGGAGTTAGAAAAAGTCTGGACTTGCAGCCCGTTTATTGTAAGACAATGCCGTTTATATCCCGGTTTATTACAAGATTTTATGGACTCTGGTGATTTATTGACAGCCTATGACGATGGGTCAAATGCAGCCGATGTGCTAAGCAATGGTGCGGGCATCATGCGCAAAAAATTACAAGATATGCTGGGGGCTTACGAAACACCCTTGGAAGAAAGCGCCTGGATGGAAAATCTGCGTCAGTTTCGGCAACGGGAAATGGTGCGCATTGCCTGGCGTGATATTGTTGGCCTGGCTGACATACATGATAATCTGAAAGATATTTCCAACCTGGCGGACGTGGTGATTCAAGACACGGTGGAACGCCTTTCTCATACGCTGAGTAAACGTTTTGGCAAACCACGCAACAAGCAAGGTGATTTGCAATCACTGCTGGTGATTGGCATGGGCAAACTCGGTGGTCGGGAATTAAATTTCTCATCCGATATTGACCTGATTTATGTGTTCCCGGAAAACGGTGAAACCGACGGCAGCAAGGAAAACGGACAGCGCTGCCTGAGTAACCAGGAATATTTTATCAAGCTGGGGCAAAAGCTGATTCAATTGCTCAATACCCAGACTGCATACGGCTTTGTGTTTCGCGTTGATATGCGTTTGCGTCCGTTTGGCGGCAGTGGCCCGATGGCGGTCAGTTTTTCGGCAATGGAAGATTATTATCAGATTCATGCCCGTGAATGGGAGCGTTACGCGCTGGTTAAAGCCCGTTTTGTTACCGGTAGTGAGACGGATAAAAATCAGTTACAAAAAATGCTGACACCCTTTATTTATCGGCGTTATCTGGATTTTACCGCGTTTGAGTCATTGCGTGATCTGAAAACCCAGATTGACCGTGAAGTGCGGCGTTTAAGCAAGCAGCAAAATATCAAACTGGGGCATGGTGGCATCCGCGAAATTGAGTTTATTGTCCAGGTTTTTCAGTTATTACGCGGTGGTCGTGAACCGGGTCTGCAAACCCGCCATTTATTGACCACGCTGGCGCATTTACAAGCCTATGATTACCTGCCAGCAAGCACCGTTGAACAATTACAAGTCGCCTATATTTTCCTGCGCCGGGTTGAGCACCGCATCCAGTTAATGGAAGATGCGCAAACCCAGCAATTACCAGAAAATGAAACTGATCAACAGCGTCTGGTCTGGATGTTGGGTTTTGCTGATTGGGATGCATTTATGGTAGTGCTGGATCAACACCGCCAGCATGTTGCCGGGCATTTTAAGACCTTAATCGCGCCGGAAGAAGAAAGTGCAGAAGTATCATCAACCGCTACGGAGGCTGAAAATGCAGCGGCAGTCCGGCTGGAAAATCTGCACGTATTATGGAGTCAGGTATTGCAGGCGGAAGAGCGGGATGATGGCCTTGCGCTGCAACTGCTGCAACAAAGTGGTTTTAGCGATCCGCATGAGGCATTGCGCCAGTTATGTGATTTAGCCGCCACCAAAGTCATGCGCCAGCAAAGCGCGCAGGCGCAACGGCGTTTGCAGCAACTCATGCCCTTGTTACTGACCGAGGTTTCCCAGACTACAAATTCAAAAACCACCCTGCAACACAGTTTGCGTCTGGTGGAAGCCATCACCCGCCGCAGCGTTTATCTGGCGCTGCTATTGGAACATCCCCAGGCTTTGCACCATCTGATACAACTGTGCAGCCAGAGTGAATGGATAGCCGCGCAAATCATCCGTTACCCACTATTGCTGGATGAATTGCTTGATGGGCAAAAACTCTATGATTTGGGTGATTCTGCACTGGTTGATCAGGCATTGCGTGCGCGTCTGGCGCATATCCCGGAAGAAGACCTGGAACTGCAAATGGACAGTCTGCGCGAATTCAAACGCGCCCAGGTATTACGGGTGGGTGCAGCCGAACTCAGTGGCGTGTGTAATACGGAACGCGCCAGTGATTATTTGTCTGCCATTGCCGACAGCATCCTGCGCCATAGTCTGGAACTGGTCAGTTATATCCTCCAGGAAAAACACGGCCTGCCCTATTGCACAGATAATCAGGAGCAGCGCCGTCAGGCGGGTTTTTGTATTATCGCCTATGGCAAATCCGGCGGCATTGAATTGAGTTATAGCTCGGATTTGGATTTGGTGTTTTTGCATGACAGCCAGGGCAAGGGGCAATATACCGATGGCACTAAAAGCATTGACAATGCCGTATATTTTTCGCGCCTGGTCGGGCGCTTGACCCATGTACTCAGCACCCGCACCGGCGGCGGTATTTTATATGAAATCGACCCCCGTCTGCGCCCCGGCGGTAATTCCGGTTTACTGGTCAGCAGCCTGAATGCTTTTTCCGACTATCAGCAAAACAACGCCTGGACCTGGGAGCATCAGGCTTTAATCCGCGCCCGTGCCGTTGGCGGCGATGCCGATTGCATTGCAGGTTTTGAGAAAATTCGCAAACAGATTTTAAGCCAGCAGCGTGATGTTGAAAAATTAAAAACCGACATTTGCGACATGCGCCGGAAAATGCGCGATAACCTCGACAGCAGCGATACCGACAACTTTGATCTCAAACAAGGCGTTGGCGGCATTGTAGATATTGAATTTATGCTGCAATATGGTGTATTAGCACATGCCTGGGAATATCCGCAATTGCTGGAAACCACCGGTATGTTGCCGCTGCTGGAATATTTCCAGAATCTGGAAATCTGGTCACAGGCACAATGCCAAACCCTGGCGGAGGCGTATCGTTGTTACCGCGCGGAAACCCATCGTCTGGCACTGCAAAATCAAAAGGCGAAGGTGTCGGATGATAGTTTTCAGACGCTGCGGCAAGGTGTGGCGCAGTCCTGGCAGGATGTAATGTGTACTTAGATTTTGCGTCTTGTCAGTACATTACGCACTAAAAACTCATTTTATCCTAAATATCAACAGAAGCTCACAAAAGAGGGAAACAACAATGTTAAAATATGTCTGTCTCCTTAAAAAAACATTAAAGGTATTTGATCATGATTCGTAAGATACTGATCGCCAACCGGGGTGAGATTGCGGTTCGCATCATTCGCGCCTGTGCTGAGATGGGTATACGTTCGGTAGCCATCTATGCGGAAGCCGATAGCTTTTCGCTGCACGTCAAAAAGGCCGATGAAGCCTATAACCTCGGTAGTGATCCGCTGACGGGCTATTTGAATGTGCATCGCATTGTCAATCTAGCCGTTGCAACAGGCTGTGATGCACTTCACCCAGGTTATGGCTTTCTCTCGGAAAATCCGGAACTGGCTGCTGCCTGCGCGCGCCGTGGTATCACTTTCATCGGCCCAACGGCTGAAGTAATTCAACGCATGGGTGATAAGACCGAAGCGCGTGATGCCATGAAAGCAGCAGGCTTGCCGGTGATACCGGGTTCTGATGGTAATCTGGAAAGCGTAGAACAGGCAGTGAAACTGGCTGATACATTTGGCTATCCTATCATGTTAAAAGCCACTTCCGGCGGTGGTGGACGCGGCATTCGTCGCTGTGATACGGTCGAGGAATTACGCCGGAATTTTGATCGGGTCATTTCCGAGGCCACCAAGGCCTTTGGCCGCGCTGATATTTTCATGGAAAAGTGTATCGTCAACCCGCGCCATATTGAGGTGCAGGTATTGGCGGATCACCACGGCAACGCCATACACTTGTATGAACGTGATTGCTCGATTCAGCGGCGTAACCAGAAGTTGATTGAGATCGCACCCTCACCACAACTGGATGAGGCGCAACGTCAATATATTGGTGGTTTGGCGGTGCTGGCCTCCAAGGCCGTGGGTTATACCAATGCGGGTACCGTTGAGTTTTTGCTGGATGCTGACGGGCGTTTTTATTTCATGGAAATGAACACGCGGGTACAGGTTGAGCATACGATTACCGAAACCATTACCTTTGTCGATATTGTCGAAGAACAGATTCGCGTGGCGGCTGGCTTGAAGCTACGCTTCCAACAGCATGAAATTGTGCGTCGTGGCTTTGCCATTCAGTTCCGGGTCAATGCTGAAGATCCAAAAAATGGTTTTCTCCCCACTTTCGGGCGCATTTCCCGTTACTATGCGCCGGGTGGCCCCGGTGTGCGCACTGATACCGCCATCTATACCGGTTATAAGGTTCCCCCGCATTACGATTCAATGCTGGCTAAGGTCATCGTTTGGGCGCTGGACTGGGAAGATGCCGTCAATCGTGGTGAGCGCGCCTTGCGTGATATGGGATTGCATGGTATCAAAACCACGATTCCCTACTATCTGCAAATTCTGCATCATCCCCAGTTTCGTGCTGGAAACTTTAATACCGGTTTCGTCGAAGCGCACCCTGAACTTATCGAATACTCTCAAAAACTCAGCCGTGAAGACCTGGCGCTGGTACTGGCAGCGGCAACAGTCGCACATACAGGTCTTTAACCTGGAGCTTATCAATGAACAATAAAGTACATATTACTGATGTCATTCTGCGCGATGCGCATCAATCGCTGATTGCAACCCGCATGCGTACTGAGGACATGCTGCCCATTTGCGACAAGCTCGACGATATCGGCTATTGGTCGCTGGAATGTTGGGGTGGGGCCACTTTTGATGCCTGTCTGCGTTTTCTCAAGGAAGATCCCTGGGAGCGCCTGCGCAAACTGCGTGCAGCCCTGCCTAAGACCCGCCTGCAAATGTTACTGCGCGGTCAGAACCTGCTGGGATACCGTCACTACTCAGATGATGTGGTACGTGCCTTTGTACATAAAGCTGCTGGCAATGGCATGGACGTATTCCGTATTTTCGATGCGCTCAACGATCTGCGCAATCTGCGCACCGCTATTGAAGCAACCGGGGATGCAGAGAAACACGCTCAGGGTACTATCTGCTACACCGTGAGTCCGGTTCATGATATCGCCGGATTTGTCGCTATGGGGCGGGAACTGCAAGCCATGGGCTGCGCATCTATCTGTATTAAGGATATGGCCGGGTTGTTGACCCCTTATGCCACTGGTGAATTGGTCAAGGCGCTCAAGGATGCCGTGGATCTGCCGCTGCATCTGCATTGTCATTCCACAGCCGGGCAGTCGGAAATGTGCCAGCTTAAAGCGATAGAGAATGGCTGTAACCATATCGATACCGCGATTTCCTCATGGGCAGGCGGCACTTCTCATACACCTACGGAAAGTATGGTCGCGGCCCTGCGCAACACGGAATACGATACGGATCTGGATCTTGAAGCTATCCAGGCAATCGGCCTCTATTTCTTTTCCGTACGCAAAAAATACCACCAGTTCGAGAGTGATTACACAGGTGTGGATACCCGGGTACAGGTTAACCAGGTACCGGGTGGCATGATTTCCAATCTGGCGAATCAGTTGCGCGAACAGAGCGCGCTGAATCGCATGAACGAGGTGTTAGCCGAGATTCCTGCCGTGCGCAAGGATCTGGGTTATCCGCCACTGGTCACGCCAAGCTCACAGATTGTGGGTACCCAGGCGGTGCTTAATGTGCTGACTGACAAGCGTTATCAAACCATTACCAACGAAGTGAAGCGTTACTTACAGGGTGGTTATGGTCAAGCGCCAGCCGCAGTGAACTTCGATCTGCAACAACAAGCCATTGGTAGCGAAGAATTGATTGAATGCCGTCCCGCAGACTTACTTAAACCTGAGTTAGTGCGTCTGCATGATGAAATTGGCCCATTAGCAAAATCTGAAGAAGACGTGCTTTCCTTTGCCATGTTCCCGGAAGTTGGACGGAAATTCCTGGAAGAACGTGCCGCTGGTACCTTGGTACCGGAAGCCCTGGAACCACCCAAGACTGCAACAAATACCGATGCCAGTAGTAGTAACAGGGCACCTACCGAATTCAATATCAACTTGCATGGTGAATCCTATCACGTCAAGGTGACGGGGGCTGGTCACAAACATGAGAGTGAGCGCCATTTCTATTTCACTGTCGATGGTGTGCCTGCTGATGTATTGATCCAAACACTGGACGAGGTAGTGCTCGATGGTGGTGCCAAAGGCGCGGTCAAAGACGCGATTGCTGGCAGGCGACCAAGACCGGTAGCGGAAGGCGATGTCACCACCAGTATGCCGGGAAATATCGTTGAGGTATTGGTTAAAGAGGGCGATGAGATTGAGATGGGGCAACCGATTTTGGTCACTGAAGCGATGAAAATGGAAACTGAAATTCAGTCTCCTATCGCGGGTGTGGTCAAGGCGGTTTATGTGCAAAAAGGCGATGCTGTCAGCCCGGATGAAACACTGGTGCAGATTGAGGAAGGCGAATAATCACTGATTCCGAGTCTTTTGTGTGTCCCCTGGGAACGCTGGCATTCTGCCAGCCCTGGGGCGGGTGGCTTTCAGTCGCCCGTGCCGACTGGAAGTCGGCGCTCCCAGGGAAAATAACATTCATACCAAACAACCCCGATGGGGTTGCGTCTTGGGAAAGTGCTGTTAATGGCGGGTGAAGCGATGCTGCTCCGCCTTAGCGCAAGCTAATAATCTCCCAGCCACGCGCCTGCGCGGTTTGTTTTAAGGTCGGATCGGGGTCTACGGCAAATGGGTGGGTGACTTGTTCCAGCAAGGGGGTGTCATTGCGGGAGTCGCTGTAAAACCAGGTTTCCAGATTTTCCTGTTCCAGCGAAGCGCCGCGTTCCTCCAGCCAGGCTTTTAAGCGCGTGATTTTACCTTCAGCAAAACAAGGGGTGCCGGTCAGATCGCCGGTATATTGCCCATCAAGCATTTCTGGCTCGGTGGCAAGCATGTCTTCAATGCCAAGAAGCTCGGCAATGGGGCCGGTAATAAAACGATTAGTTGCGGTGATAATTAATAATTCATGGCCTTGTTGACGATGTGATTTAATTAAATCAAAGGCTTTAGGTAATAAAATCGGTTTGATTTTTTGTTCCAAAAACTGGCTGCGCCATTCTAGCATCTGTTCCAGCGGATGTTCTGTCACCACTTCCAGCATAAAACGCTGAAAGGCAAAAATATCCAGCGTGCCGTTGAGGTAATCCTGATAAAAAGCCTGGTTTTTCTGTCCATAAGTTTCCGCGTCACGCAGGCCCAGTTCCACCATAAAATCACCCCAGCTTTCATCGCTGTCACCGCCAAGCAGGGTGTTATCCAAGTCAAAAATTGCCAGTTTCATTTTGCTTCCTTTTAAAAAAGAAAACACTGCTAAAAGCAGTGTTTTCTTTTCATTTCTGTAGAAGGCGTAGCAGTGCTACGTTTCTACTCCTTATTATTTGTAAAAATCAATCATTTTTTCTAATGAAACAACTTTGATTTTTGATGCGTGACCTGCACAGCCAAAGGCTTCATAACGGGCTTTACAGATTTCCATCATGCCTTTGGTAGATTCTTTGAGGAATTTACGAGGGTCAAAGTTGGAAGGGTTATCCTGCAAGTGACGACGCACGGAACCGGTAGAGGCCATACGCAGGTCAGTATCGATATTGACCTTAGCCACGCCGTGTTTAATGCCTTCTTGAATTTCTTCAACCGGTACGCCATAGGTTTGTGCCATGTCACCACCAAAGTCATTGATGATTTTTAACCATTCCTGTGGTACAGAAGAAGAACCGTGCATCACCAGATGGGTGTTAGGAATCCGATCATGGATTTCTTTAATGCGGTTGATCGCCAGGATATCACCTGTCGGTGGACGGGTGAATTTGTAAGCACCGTGGCTGGTGCCAATCGCAATCGCTAAAGCATCTACGCCAGTCAGTTCAACAAATTTTGCAGCTTCTTCAGGGTCGGTCAGCAGTTGATCAGTATCGAGTTTACCCTCTGCGCCATGACCATCTTCTTCGCCCATTTCACCGGTTTCCAGAGAACCCAGGCAGCCCAGTTCGCCTTCTACGGAAACGCCACCAGCATGTGCCATATCGACAACATTTTTGGTAACTTCAACATTGTATTCAAAGCTGGACGGGGTTTTCATGTCGGCCATCAAAGAACCGTCCATCATTACCGAACTGAAACCACTTTGGATAGAACGCAGACAAACCGCTGGTTCACTCCCATGATCCTGGTGCATTACCACTGGAATGTGTGGATACATTTCAATGGCAGCAGAAATCAAATGACGCAGGAAAGGCTCGCCAGCATAGGAACGCGCACCAGCGGAACCCTGCATGATAACCGGGCTGTCAGTTGCATCAGCCGCCTGCATGATAGCGTGAACCTGCTCCATATTGTTAACATTAAATGCGGGCATACCAAACCCGTTTTCAGCTGCATAATCAAGTAATTGACGCATGGAAATCAGCATCGCATTCTCCTTAGTTTGTGCAATGAATGAAAAATAATGAAAAAATCTGCACGGATTGTATCGTATTCTTGCAAAATCCGGTATTGTTTTATTTACTGCATGAGATGCGAATGCATAAAAAATGCAGAATCTATTGAAAAAATTATCAAGCCTGATTCACTGCTAGCAAAGTATTTAGCTCGTATTATTCAAACACAGGCTTACTCGCTCCTTAGGAGCGAGAATTTTATAACTTCAGCAACCTGGCTGGTCTTTTTCTCCATTTTCTGCGTTCCGAAAACAGTTACATAGCTTGCTATACGCCTGTTTTCACGCCTTGAAAATAAATAAAAATCCTGCACCCAGTTTCTGTATTTATTTTATCCTCACTCCTTATCAATGGATGATATTATGAAATGGCTTGATAGTGCTTTGTATCAGGTGCAAGCAACTGGACACAATAAGGTGGTCAATCAATAATGAATGCAGATTTCTTCCAACATAGCGCTGCCTTGTTTGCGACTTTGGATTTGCAGGGAAGATTTTTGCAGTATAACGAGACCTGGGCCAGTTTATTACATTCAGAGACTTTGAATTTTTCTGGTTCATCGCTGTCAGCACTTCTGCTCCCGGAAGATGAGCCGGTTTTCAGGCAAATATGGCAACAATTGCCAGAACAGCAGTTGCAAACGCTGCGCGCCTGTTTGCAGGATAAAAATACAGACATACACCCGGTTTTCTGGCAGCTTCATTGGCTTGAAGCCGAGCAATGCGTGTATGTGACCGGCATCCCTGAAACGGTTGAACAAGATTGTAGCAATCTGGCAATAAGCACAGCAGTGAAACCCTGTGACATTGAACCCTGCACTACCCCTGGTAAACAACTCTGGCAAATGCCGGATTTGATGGAAATGATGTTTAACCAGATCAGTGCCGGTATCATTTTATTAAATGCTCAGGGAAAAATTATCTGCTTAAATCCTGTATTTCTGGATATATTTGGTTATACCAAAGAGAGCGATTTATTGGGTCGACAATTATTAAGCTTGTTTCCTGATTATTTATACGGGCAAGTGCGTCAAGCCTGGTATGAACTGGTTAAAGACCAGCAAAGTTTCCCCAGAAACTGGGTCATGCAACATCATTATCAGGGGTTATTTGAAGCTGAGATTGAAGTATCCTATCTGCAACATCAAGGCGCTAATATCATTTTGATGTTGTTTCGTGATGTCACGATTTACAAACAAACACTGCGTCTGGCCCAGGAAAATGAAAGTCGGATGCAACTGGTATTAAGTAATTTACCGATTATGGTCGATGCGCTGGATGAAAACGGTGTTTTTGTATTGTGGAACCTTGAGTGTGAGCGGGTAACGGGGTATACGGCAGATGAAATCCTGGATAACCCGGATGCACTAAGGCTGTTGTATCCTAACCCTGATTTGCGCGATAAAATGAAAGGCGCACTGCATCGCGTTATGGAAAGTGAACCGGGTTATTATCAGGGGCAGTGGTTAACCCATTGTAAAGATGGCAGTTACAAAACGATTTCCTGGGCCGTTAATAGCGCGATTCGAATTCCTGGTTTTGCTGTATGGGGTATAGGCGAAGATTTAACCGAACAAAAGCAGGCACAAAGACAACTGAAAGAAAATGAACAACGCCTGAGCAAAGCGGTGGATAAACTCCCCATTATGGTTGATGCACTGGATGAAAAAGGCAATATTGTATTGTGGAATAAAGAATGTGAGCGCGTGACCGGTTATGCCGCCATTGAAATGCTCAATAACCCACAAGCCTTGCACTGGTTATACCCGGATGCCAGTTACCGGGAAAATATGAAAACTGCGGTAAAAAAAGTCCTGGATACCGATCCAGGCTACCGCCGGGGAGAGTGGAAAACCCATTGTAAAGATGGCAGTGTCAAATTAATTGCCTGGGCGGTAAACAGTGAAATCAAATTTCCAGGTTATGCCGTATGGGGTATAGGTGAAGATGTCACACAGCGGGATCAGGCAATATATCAATTGCAGGAAAATGAAACCCGCTTGCGTTTATTGGTTGAAAATATGCCCATTATGCTAATGGCATTTAATCAAAAACAAGACATTGTGATGTGGAATCGCCAATGTGAAAATATTACGGGTTATGCCGCAGAGCAGATTTTAGAAAACCCCAATGCCCTGGCACATTTATATCCACAGATTGAATACCGCTTTTATCGTGAAGATCCGCTACACTACAATATTGGTGAAAGCTGGGAAATGGAACTGGTGTGCAGCGATGGCAAGCACCGTACTATCAAATGGTCAGATGCTTCACGCCATATCACGATTTCAGGGTGGGCTAAATGGATAGTCGGTGAAGATATTACCGATAAAAAGCAAAAACAGTTAGCAGTAAAAGAAAATTTATCTTTATTATCTATGGCTTTAGGCAATGTGGAAAGCGGCGTTTGCATTACTGACAGTCGTCAGAATATCGTCTATATCAATCAACATTATGCACAATTGCATGGTTATTCCACTGATGAATTATTGGATACAGCGCTTAAAACCATCATGCCAGTAGACAGCCATGGCTTTGTTTACCGCCATTATTTCAGCTTTATTAATGGCGCACATGGTAATTTTTATCATGAAAAGCAACGTTGTCTGCACCGTGATGGTCATTTTTTTGAGCTTGAGCTGGATGTTCATCGCTTTGCACATGACCAGAGACAACAATCTTATGTCATTTGGCTCAGTCGTTGCTCCAGCAATAAAAAGAGCCGAAAAAAATAAATGTGAACAGGCATTAACAACTCATGGAAAAAAATAAACAGGCCCGTTATTTTCCACTGAAATATACGGTAATGCTGGCGATACTGCTGCTGATTCTGCCAATACTGGCCGCAATTTCCGTGTTTAATTTTTATGATACCCAGGAAGATTTAGAACGCACAGAACATTTATTACAACAACAAACAGAAAGCCATATCCTTAATGCGGTACAAATGGCAGAAACGGGTTATCAGGTATTAGAACAGAATCTGGATGAAACATTCCGTCAGGGACTGAGCATATTTAACCAGGCCTATGAAAATGCAGGCGGCA
Source organism: Candidatus Venteria ishoeyi (assembly GCF_030378065.1). Lineage (GTDB taxonomy): Bacteria > Pseudomonadota > Gammaproteobacteria > Beggiatoales > Beggiatoaceae > Venteria > Venteria ishoeyi. The sequence continues at coordinate 66,390 of NZ_JAUCGJ010000017.1, forward strand.
ATCTTTCCAAGCTGGATTTAGCCGCATTACAAATGCAGTTAAATCAGGAATTTGAACTCTCTATCATCAATCCACAAGGGAGCGTTGAATATACCACTAATAAAAAAGAATGGGGCTTGGATTTCACGCAGCATCCTAACTATTATCAACATTTACAGTTGGTTTTACATGAAGGGTGTTATATCAATGAAGGGGTTAAAAATGCCTTGCACAATGGCCTGTTAGGTAATGATGCCTTATTACCCACCCAGGATAAACGTTATCTATTAAGACTGAGTCTTAAACAAGACGTTTTTCAAAAACTGAGCAGAAGCCTGGATTTATTAGAAATCACCCATAAGTTACGCATTATTACACCTGCATTAGAAAATATACGCATTTTCAGTCGTAATGGTCAGGTTTGGGGGCAACCAGACTTTAAAGCCAATGCCGCGCTGAAAGCGATTGTGCGCCAGGTTTATGAAACTCAGACCCTATATGAATTTAAAAATCAGGCAGATAAACGTCATACCCGTTATCTTTATGTGCAACCGCGCAATTTTCGCCAAAACCCACTGCGATATGAGGAGAATAACAGCAAAGTACTGGAATTGACCTATAACACCTATATGATTGATGACAGCCTGCAAAGAAAAACCGATATACATATTTTGATTACCATGTTGGCGATTGCACTCACCTTTATCAGCGCATTGTTGTTATCAGCCTGGATTACCCAGCCAATTGCACGGATTACCCGGGCGGTGAATATTATTGCACAGGGCAATTTATCCTATCCACTTGCTGCAATTCCGGTGCGCCATGAACTGGTTGTGCTTAAACAAAGCATATTGATCATGAACGAAAACCTGCATCATTCCATGGTGCATATTAAAAAACAAAATGAAGAACTAAAAACCCTGGATCATCTGAAAGATGATTTTCTCTCAAATACCTCACATGAACTGCGCACCCCCTTAAATGGCATTATAGGTATTGCTGACTCCATGATTGCTGGCGCAACTGGCAATCTCCCTGAGCGTACCCGGCAAAATCTGGCAATGATCAGTATGAGCGGACGGCGCTTGTCCAGTTTGATTAATAATATTCTGGATTTTTCCCAACTTAAATATGAACATCTGGAATTGCAACTCAAACCTTTAGAAGTCAAAGTACTGGCAGATATTGTACTGACCTTATCAGGCACTCTGAAACAGGCTAAAAGGCTACAATTGATCAATAAGTTACCCGCTGGTTTATTGGTTAAAGCCGATGAAAACCGTTTGCAGCAGGTGTTTTATAACCTGATTGGCAATGCCATTAAATTTACAGAGGTAGGTTATATCACCATTACCGCCAAACAACTGGGGGAAATGATTGAGATCAGTATTGAAGATACTGGTATTGGTATTCCACAAGAACAATTAGCGCATATTTTTAATTCTTTTGAACAGGCTGACAGTTCCTCACAACGCAGCTATGGCGGCGCGGGTTTAGGCTTATCGATCACCCATAAACTCGTGGAACTGCACCACGGTTGCATTCAGGTGCAGTCTAAAGTGGGTCAGGGTACCACTGTTCTGTTTACGCTACCTAAAGCGTATGAGCGTTCCAAAATGATGCAGACCATGCGGGAACCACTCAAGCATTTAAAGTGGCAGGAAAGTATTCTATTTGCCAATGAACTGCAAGAACAAGAAACCGAAGCCGCTGATCGGAAACTGGCAGGCACATTATACCCTGACTTGCCGACAACGCCAGATAATGAAAATGATATTCAGGTACTGATTGTGGATGATGATCCGGTCAATTTGCAGGTACTGGAAAATCAATTGTCACTGGAAAATTACCGCATTACCCGTGCCTATGACGGGCCGACTGCGCTTAACATTATTGACAAAAATAAAGGCCTGTTTTCCATTGTGCTGCTCGATATTATGATGCCAAAAATGTCAGGGTTTGAGGTTTGTCGTATTCTGCGTCAAACTTATCCACCTACCGACTTACCCGTCATCATGCTGACCGCTAAAAATCAGATTAACGATTTAGTTGAAGGTTTTCAATCTGGTGCAAATGACTATTTAAGCAAGCCTTTTTCCCGCAAAGTATTATTAGCCCGAATTCAGGCTCATATCAATCTGACCCGAACCACCAAGGCCTACAGTCATTTTGTACCACATGAATTTTTGCATCTATTAGGCAAGGAATCTATTACCGATGTGTACCTGGGGGATCACGCCCAGAAAAAAATGACCATCTTATTTATTGATATTCGTAATTTCACGTATTTATCAGAACAGATGACACCCAAGGAAAATTTTGATTTTATTAATGAATATTTGGGTTATCTCAGTCCGGTGATTCGTGATCATCATGGTTTTATTGACAAATATATCGGTGATGCCATGATGGCATTATTTCCTGAAAAACCTGATGACGGTTTAAGCGCTGCCATTGAATTACTCAATGCGCTTAATCGTTTTAATGAAAAACGCCAAACCCAGGAGCGCAAGCCGATTCAAGTGGGTATCAGCCTGCATATTGGCAGCCTGATGTTAGGCACCATCGGTGAATCACAACGTATGGATGGCACGGTGATCTCTGATGCCGTCAACCTCACCGCGCGTTTGGAGGATTTAAATAAATTATATGGCAGCCAGATTATCATCAGTGAACAATTATTGGATGCCCTGGCCCCGGATAATCTCTGTATGCACCGTTTCCTGGGCCGGGTACAAGTCAAAGGTAAGGAACAAAAAGTCAATATTTATGAAATACTTGATGGTTTACCAGAAGTCGATAAAAATATCCAGGTGGCACAAATAGAAGATTTTGAAGCCGCACTGGAAGCTTATTTTCATGGTGATTTTAAACAAGCGCAGCAACAGTTACAGCAATTGCAGGAACAAAGCCCAAACGATCAGGCTATTTATTTTTATCTGGAAAAATGTGCGCAATATTTCCATCGACGCAATGATAAACAATGGACGGAGATTGAGCTGCTACAGCATAAGTAATGAATGTTCTCTGAAGCAGCAACAGACTTAGGAATGAGAATTTTATAACTTCAGAAACTGGGCTGGTCTTTTCCTCCATTTTCTGCGTTGTGCCTATTTGGACTTAGGCAGTTACATAGCTCGGCTATGTGCCTGTTTACGCGCCTTGAAAATGAACAAAAATCCTGTGCCCGGTTGCAGCTTTTATTTCATTCTCGTTCCTTAGGCCTGTGGTATTATAGCGCTATTGCTAGGGAACGCGCACGAAACAACTTGAATTTAGTGCGTTCTTACTCACCTCTTTTGAAGAATTTGTTAAAGAACTTGCTTATGGATATTAATTTTCTGGACTTTGAACAGCCAATCGCTGAACTGGAAGCCAAGATTGATGAATTGCGTTATGTCAGTGATGACAATGAAATCAATATCAATGATGAAATTTCCCGCCTGCAAGGTAAAAGTGAAGAGCTTACCGCTTCAATTTTTGCCGATCTGACAGCCTGGCAGATTTCCCGCTTGTCACGCCACCCGCAACGTCCTTATACGCTGGATTATATTCAACATATTTTTACCGACTTTGAAGAGTTGCACGGTGATCGGCATTTTGCTGATGATGCGGCTTTAGTGGGTGGTCTGGCACGATTGCGCGGTATCCCGGTGATGGTAATGGGGCATCAGAAAGGGCGTGATACCAAAGAAAAAATCCTGCGTAACTTTGGTATGCCACGCCCGGAAGGCTATCGTAAAGCCCTGCGTTTAATGCACATGGCTGAGAATTTTAACCTGCCGGTACTGGCCTTTATCGATACTCCCGGTGCTTATCCCGGCGTTGATGCCGAAGAGCGTGGGCAAAGTGAAGCCATTGCGAAAAATCTGTTTGAAATGATGAAGCTGAAGACACCGATATTATGCACGGTGATTGGCGAGGGTGGTTCTGGCGGGGCCTTAGCCATTGGCGTAGGCGATCAGGTCAATATGCTGCAATACAGTACCTATTCCGTGATTTCCCCCGAAGGCTGCGCTTCAATTTTATGGAAAAGTGCCGATAAAGCCCCGGAAGCGGCGGAAGCTTTGAATATGACAGCACCCCGTTTACAAGAACTGGGACTGATTGAAGAAGTGATTCCCGAACCCCTGGGCGGCGCACACCGAAATTCGGAGGCAATGGCGCAAATCCTCGGTGATGCACTGGAAAAACATCTAAAATCACTGCAAAGCACCCCATTAGACACGCTTTTGGAAAAACGTTATCAACGTTTTATGCAGCTTGGGCAAGTGAACGATTGAGTTGTTATTCCTCCCGCAGAGGCGCAAAGGTGCAGCGTGAAAGCGTCTCAATCGCTACTTTTAACAGTCCAGCAACAACTTGAATTTTTATTGGCAGAAAAACAAGTTTCCCGTTTGTGGCTGGCTTTCAGCGGCGGTCTGGATTCTCAGGTACTGCTGCATCTGTTAGCGGCTTTGCGAGAGAATTTGCCACCTTTGTCAGCCGTGCATATTCACCACGGTTTGCAAACTCAGGCGGATGCCTGGGCGGATAACTGCCAGCAAGTCTGTTTATCACTGAAAATCCCCTGCCAGATTGTGCCGGTTGTCATTCCTCAAGATACCGGGGAAAGCCTGGAGGCGCTGGCACGGGAAGCCCGTTATCAGGCCTTTGCTAAATTGCTGCAACCCGCTGAAGCTTTAGTGACGGCGCAACATGCCGATGATCAGGCGGAAACCCTGTTATTACAACTTTTTCGTGGTGCAGGCGCTGCCGGTCTTGCGGCAATGCCGCAACAAGCGCAATTAGGGCAAGCCTGGTTATTGCGCCCTTTATTACAGGTGCGTCGTCAACAGTTAGCAGACTGGGCCAAGCAACAGCAACTGGAGTGGATAGACGACCCCAGTAACCAGGATCGACGTTTTGATCGTAATTTTCTGCGCCATGAGATACTTCCCAGTTTACAGCAACGCTGGCCGAGTCTGGTGGGTACGCTTAATCGCGCCGCAAGTCAGCAGGCGGAAAGTTGGGAGTTACTGCAACAACAAGGCAGTCATGATTTACGACATTGCTGCGGCACTCAGGCGCAAACGCTGTCTGTTAAAGCCTTGTTGAAGTTAAGCCATCCGCAACGTAGTAATGCGCTACGGGTGTGGTTAAAACAACGCGGCTTTCTAATGCCCAGCGCTCGCAAGCTGATGCAAATCGAAAATAATGTTTTACAGGCAGGCTCGGATCGTCAGCCCCTGGTATGTTGGAGCAACACTGAGATACGCCGCTACCGGGATAATCTCTATGCCTTGACGCCACTGCCGCGACACCCCCCTAAGCACAAGCTGGAATGGTCGTTAAATGCAATGCCTCTGGCGCTGCCGTTGGGACAGTTACGTGCATCGCCCACTACTGATAAAGGCTTGTGTTTGCCGCTTAATACCCAGCTAGAGGTACGTTTTCGGCGTGGCGGCGAATGTTGGTTGCGCCACAAGCAACATCAAAGTCTGAAAAACTGCCTGCAAGCGGCAGGTATTCCCCCTTGGTTACGTGGCTTTTTACCCTTGCTTTATTGGCAGAATGAGCTGATAGCAGTACCCGGTGTAGGCATTAGTGATAAAGTATTGTCACCAGCGGGGGAAAATAACTGGACATTACAGTGGCTGAAAAAAATTCCGGCTTAAATCCCCAAACCCTTACGCAGTGCATCCAGAAACAGGCGATTTTCATCCGGTTTACCCACTGTCACCCGCAGACAGTTTTCCAGCAATGAGTGGCTGCCATGCAGGTTTTTAATTAGAATGCCTTGCTGTTTCAAACTGGCAAATAGCGCAGGCGCATCGGGTACCCGAAATAAAATAAAATTTGCCTGACTGGGCCAAACCTGGACGGGCGGCATGGCTTTCAGCGCCTGAAACAAAGCCTCTCTATCTTTACAGATTTTCTGTGTTTGTTCCGTCAATCGCTCATAATGTTGTAGTGCAAAAATTGCGCTGGCTTGTGACAACACATTCAGATTATATGGCAGGCGCACTTTTTCCAGCTCATTAAGCCATTGTGTATCACCTGCCAACATGCCCACGCGCAAGCCTGCCAGCCCAATTTTGGATACCGTGCGCATCACCAGCAGATTGGGGTATTTTTCCAGATCCGCCATAAAGCTGTCTTGCGCAAAAGCACAATAGGCTTCATCAACCACCACCAGCCCTGGTGTTGCCTGAATAATGGCTTCCACTGTGCTGCGTTCAAACAGATTGCCTGTGGGATTATTGGGATAGGCCAAAAATACCAGCGCAGGTTGATGTTTTTTAATGGCTGCCAGCATCGCCGCTTTATCTAAGTCGAAATTGCTGTTTTGCAGTGGCAGACTGACATATTCCATGCCAGCAATTTGTGCCAACAGACGGTACATGACAAAACCAGGTTCCGGGGTCAGCAATTTATGCCCTGCCCCGGCAATTGCCAGGGCCAGCATTTGAATTAATTCATCAGAGCCATTACCCAAAATAATGGCACTATTATCCGGCACCTGCATGGTGCGGCGCAATTCCGCTTTTAACTGTTCCGCGCCGGGGTCAGGATAACGATTAACACTGACCTCAGCCAGAGTTTCCAGCCAAAGCTGCTTTTGTTCATCATCCCAGGTATAAGGATTTTCCATAGCATCCAGTTTAATGTAATCCGCCGCATCCTGCACATGGTAGGCGGATAAATCACGGATTTCAGCGCGGAAAAGCTGTTCAGGTTTTAACATGGTTATTCCTTGATGCGGTATTCAGCACTGCGCGCGTGGGCCGTGAGACCTTCGCCATGCGCCAGTACCGAGGCAGTTTTTCCGAGTTCCGATGCGCCATCTGCCGAGCAATAAATCAAGGAGCTACGTTTTTGAAAATCATACACGCCTAAAGGCGAAGAAAAACGCGCGCTGCGCGAGGTGGGCAGAACATGATTGGGGCCTGCGCAATAATCCCCCAACGCTTCAGCCGTATAACGCCCCATGAAAATCGCACCGGCATGACGGATTTTTGGCAGCAAGGCTTCCGGGTCGGCAATGGATAGTTCCAGATGTTCCGGGGCAATGTGATTACAAACCTCAGCCGCTTCATCCCAGTCTTTCACATGAATCAAAGCGCCGCGATCATTAATCGCCGTTTTGATAATCTCCGCGCGCGGCATGTTCTCCAGCAAGCGGTTCATGCTGGTTTTAACCTGTTCCAAAAATGCAGCATCAGGGCTGATAAGTATCGATTGTGCCAGTTCATCGTGTTCGGCCTGGGAAAATAAATCCATCGCAATCCAGTCGGGATCGGTTTTGCCATCGCAAATCACCAGAATTTCAGAGGGGCCGGCAATCATGTCGATACCCACTGTGCCAAACACCATGCTTTTTGCGGTTGCCACAAAAATATTACCCGGCCCCACGATTTTATCCACCTGGGGAACTGTTTCCGTGCCATAGGCCAGTGCTGCCACGGCCTGTGCACCACCAATAGTAAATACCTTGTCTACCTCGGCAATCGCTGCCGCTGCCAATACCAGTTCGTTGAGATGGCTATCCGGTGCTGGCACCACCATGATAATTTCTGCCACCCCGGCCACCTTGGCAGGAATCGCATTCATCAATACTGAAGACGGATAAGCTGCTTTACCACCGGGTACATACAAACCTACCTTGTCCAGTGGCGTGATTTGTTGGCCCAATACCGTGCCATCAGCTTCTGTATAACGCCAGGATTCCTGTTTTTGATGCTGGTGATAAGCGCGTACCCGCTGAGCAGACAATTCCAGTGCCTGGCGTTGTTCTGCTGGCAAATTATCCAGTGCCTGCTGTAAACGCGCCGGAGGAATCTCAAGTTCTGCTATGTCTTGCACATCGCGCCGATCAAAGCGGTTGGTATATTCCAATACCGCTGCATCGCCAGATTTTGAGACTGCGCGTAACATATCCCGCACGGTATTTAAAATTTCATCTTCCGCTTGCGCATCCCAGGCCAGCAGTTTTTTTAATTGTGCCCAGAAACCAGCATCAGTGCTGGTCAAATACTGTGGATTTAGCATCCTGTTTCCTTTGAATCTAAGTTTTTTAGGGATAACACCCCTGCGCAGGGGTGTTATCCCTCGCAGCGCCAGTTATGTCCCTGAATCTGTCGCCAATTTCGCCGCCAGCAGGGTATTTTCCAGCAAGGTGGCAACCGTCATCGGCCCCACACCGCCCGGCACTGGCGTAATCCAGGCGGCATTTTTAGCCGCACCGGCAAACTCAACATCACCGACTAATTTGCCGCTGTCCAGACGGTTAATGCCAACATCAACCACAATAGCGCCTGGTTTAATCCATGCACCCGGTACAAATTCCGGCACGCCCACGGCTGCCACCACAATATCGGCATTGCGCACCTTGGCTTCCAGATCTTTGGTTTTGCTGTGGCACACGGTGATGGTGCAACGCGCCATCAATAATTCCAAAGCCATAGGCCGCCCGACAATATTGGATTGACCAATAATCACCGCATCCAGCCCCGCCAGTTCCTGCCCGGTTTTTGCCAGCATAGTCATCACCCCTTTGGGCGTGCAGGGTTGCAGGCGTGGCATACGCAGGGTTAATTTGCCGATATTATAGGGATGGAAACCATCCACGTCTTTATCTGGATGAATGTGCTCGATCACGATATCGGCATCTATATGATCCGGCAGTGGCAATTGCACCAATATACCGTGGATTTCCGGGTCGGCATTGAGCCGATCAATTTGTTCCAGCAAAGCGTCCTGGCTGGTGTCTATGGGTAAATCGATGGATTTGGATACAAAACCCACTTCATCACAGGATTTACGTTTATTGCGCACATAAACCTGAGAAGCGGCATTTTCACCGACTAAAATCACGGCAAGCCCTGGCGCGGATAAGCCGTCTGCCAGGCGTTGCTCGACCTGGGTTTTAATTTGCTGGCGTAGTTCTGCGGCAATGGCCTTGCCGTCTAAAAGCTGTGCTGTTGCGTCTGTCATATATTGTCCTTTTAAAACTCGCTGCGCAATCCAATGCTCATCGCATCATATTCCAAGCCGGTTTTTTCAAACAGTTTCTCGTAACTGGCAAATACCGTCATGCGTTTGTATTCACCGCTAAAGCCAAAATTAATGATGCCATACATCACATCGCGTTTATCCCCGGTGATGCTGAAACGTTTTTGCGCGGCATCCTGCTGGAAATAACCCTGTAATACACTGCGATCACCTTTGAGATCATAAACACCCTGGATACCGAAGAAAGGCACGAAACTGGTTTGTCCAATCTGGGTAAGATAACTTAAACGCCAGCCCAGGCGCATACGGGTAGACTCCACGTCATAACCATCGATATTCATGCCCAGCGCTGCGCCATCCTCGCTGCCGGATAACGATTCGCTGATGTCCTTGATGCTGGTTTTCAGGTAATCCAGATACATGCTGGGGGTTAACAAGAAGTTTTTTGCCAGCGGAATATGTCCACCAACGCCAATGCTGGCCCAGTATTGATTGCTGTCATTGCTTGAACTGGCAATTTGGTTGACCAGGGTATTGCTACCGTCTAATTGGTAACGGATATAACGTTCATTATCAAAGCTGTTGCGCCCGAAACCGGCGATGGCATCCATAAAAAACTTGTTAGTTTCATACAGGCTGCCATAAATAGACAGGCTGTAACCATCGGTGCTGAAACGTCCGGCCTGTTCGTGGAAATCGGTTTTGATATGTTGATACCCCAGTGCCGCACCGACAACCGCATAATCAGACAGCCGGTAATCACCACCCAGGGTCAGCCCTGTGGTATCAAATTTGAAACCGGTTTCACGTTCGCTGGTATCACTGTCTCCTGCCACCACATCACCGGTGGCATAAATTGACCAGCGTTTGTTGTCTACCGTGCTGTCATTACAATATTTTTTGGGACTGAATAATTCGTTTGCCAGCAGAATTTCATTATTTTGTTTCACTCTTAAACCGCTGATATCCACGCAACTGACACCACGGCGCAGCGCCGTTAAACGTGAAGCCACATTGCGTTGCTGCACGGATAAGCCGTCAATGGCAAGTTGTCCTTGCGCCAGATATTCTTCCGGGGCGATATTTTGCAGGGCATTGGATACCTGATCGGTATGGTCGTGGACGTTATCCATCAAGTCATAAAAGGTATTGAGTAGTTCCGGGCTGGCATCACCGTTAGACACAACATCAAGAATATTCTCGGCAATCGCCACCTGGGTTGGATTGCGCGCTGCCTTAAGCAGGTCATCAGGGTTACGCATATCATCATTAGTAATTGTCACAGTCACGCTATTTTGACCGCCGCTGGCACCGCCTGTGAGATTGCTCAGCAGCACTTGAAAACTGCGTTCCTGGGTTTCTACTGTGCTGTTATCGATAATCGGCACAGTGATAAATTTAATGCCACTCTCAGTGTCTGCCCAACTTAAAGTGCCTTGCGTACTGGTATAAGCTTCACCCGCCTGCGCGCTGACATCAAGCGTGTTATAGTCAGCAGCAACCGCGCCAGAACTACCTGCCGTGCGATTAACTGCTAAAGTGATTTCTCCAATATTTTCTGATACCTGAATGTTACCGCTGGCAAAACCAATTTGCCCTGGTGTGGGATCAGGCATTTGTCCGGGGGTACTACCACCATTATAGGCGGGTAATAGTGGAGAAAATAGAAATAAAATCAAACAGAAAGCATGACCCGGTAATCTCATCGGTGATTTCATCTTTTTATTATCCTTATGATCTCTTGAAACAGGTGATTGTTAAGCTGGAAGATTTATTGCAATAGTTTAAATGATTTTATATGGGAATGTGGGGTATATTTTTGCATGATTTTTGATGGAATAAAAATTCCAGACAACAAAACTCCAGACAACCAGCGAGTGTTTTGCGCATGAAATTTTTTCATTTATCTAATATTAAGCAGTTACTATATTTTGTACAAAATAGGGGGCGGCAAGGCACAAATGAAAATCAGCGCGAAGAAAAAGTGGTTTTTTCGTATTTCAAGCCCACAAAACCTATAAAAAAGAAGCTTTTACGTAATACCTTTTTATGCTGTATTGGTATTTTTTATGCGTTGTCTGTAGCGGCAACAGATGAATTACCGGAAGGTTTTGACCTGCCGCTGTTTTCCGCAGATTATGAAGTGTTCTTAATGGGTTTGCATATTTCAAATGCCAGACGCAGCTTAAAACAAGTGGGGCCAAAACGTTTTTTGTTAAAAACAGAGATGGAACTCACAGGCGTTGCTTCCTGGATTCGTAGTGATGTGATCAATATCAGCAGCCTGTGGGAATGGCAGGATAATCATGCCATGCGTCCCTTACAATACCGTTACGCGCATCAGGGCAAAAAAAAACAACGTAGCCAGCGCATCGATTTTGACTGGGACAAGCAACAGGCACACAGTCAGAAAAATCAGGAACAATGGTTGTTAGCATTACAACCGGGGACTTTAGATCCTTTATTATCCTATCTGATGCTGATTCGGAATTTACAGCAGGGAAAAATTGCAGACTTTCGTTTTTTACTGGCGGAAAAAAATGAAGTGAAATATTTCACTTTGAAATATGAAGGCGAAGAAACCTTAAAAACCAAACTGGGAAACTTAAAAACTCTGAAGTTCAGCCGGATAAACCCGGATAATCCTGAACGCCACAGCGCCATGTGGTGCGCACCGGATTTGCGTTATCTCCCGGTGCGCATTGATCATACAGAACCCGGCAATAAGACCATAAGCGCCTGGATTAGCCAGATTAACCATCTGGATCGTGTTCAATGAAAGCGTCATTCAGTACTTATGCCACTGTAAGCCGTTTTCATCTCACGCTGATTATTGTTGGCATTGTTCCGGGAATGCTCTGTAATCAGTATTCCCGAAATAGCTTAAAAAGTAATTTTTACTTTTACCTGTTTGCGTTCCTCTTTATACTGTGTCAGGCACATTCAGATTCTGCTCATAATGCTGTTTAGTTTTATCTATCAGGAATAACGCGATGAAAACCAATTTTTATTTTCTTTTCACAGGGCTGTTGTTGTGTTCCTTGAACACCCAGGCTGAAAACCTGAGTGTTGCGCACAACAGGTTGCAGCAGGCCCTGTTGCAATGTGAAAACATCATGAATTCACCCCTGCCGGAAAATAAAGTGGCTTTGCGGGTCATGCAGCGTGCTTATAAAAAATACCGTTTATACCGTGATTACGCCTTGAGATTAGATGCCGGTATTCGCCATTCAAAGCAAGCTTATGACGGAGAAAGCAATTTTGCCGGTAGCAGTATGGGTAAAATGCTGAGCTATTGTGAAAAACATCTGGAAAAGCATTTAAACCAAGCCAGACAGCGACTTGAAAAAGAGCAACAACGGCAATTAGAAATTCAGCAGAAACGGGAAAAACATCAGCAGCAGTTATTGAAGCAGAGTTTACACGCGGTGCATCAGGCGCTGGAAAATCGCTGCCTGCCTTATTTTGAGCAACAACCGGCAGAACAACTCAGTGATGAAAGCATTGAAAAATTACATATGGATTATCAGGCTTATCGCTTATTAACCCGTAATGCCTTATCGATTTATCCCGCGATAGAAACCCATGTTTACGCTTTTCATAAGCAACAACAATCCGTGCAGGACTGGCTGGATCAATGTGAAAGTGCGTTTGCCATCTATCAGGCGAAAGCGATTGTACCCGAGCCAGAGCCTGTAGCCGCAGAGGAAGATGCGGAAGATGTGGAAGACGTGGAAGACGTGGAAAGCGTGGAAAGCGTGGAAAGCGTGGAAAGCGTGGAAAGCGTGGAAAGCGTGGAAAGCGTGGAAAGCGTGGAAAGCGTGGAAAGCGTGGAAAGCGTGGAAAGCGTGGAAAGCGTGGAAAGCACAGAAGAGATTGGCACGGAAGAGATTGGCACGGAAGAAGCCGCTACAGAAGCAGGTGATGATGAAGTTGAAGCCAGTGAATCTGACTTGGTCGCAGAGACGGAAGAGGCGCTTGCAGTGGAAGAAACCAGCACTGAAACTGATGTAGACGCGGTATCCGGGCAGGCTGAAGCAGAAACTGCACTTGCCCCTTTAACCAATATTCCAGTGCCTAAGCCTATGTTAGAACAAGCGTCAACTGAAACACCAACAGCAGCGGAGAAAGTGGTAGAAGACGTATCAACAGAGACCGAAGCTGAAGCTGCCACAGTAGCAACTGAGACTCCAGCAATTGAAACAACAGATATGGAAGAAACGCTCACAGAAGAAACAGCCGCAGAAAAAATCTCGGCTGAAGAAACAACCGACACAGCCGTCAGCGAAGTCGAAGCAGCAGAAGAAACCATTGCCGAAGATATAGACGATGCTGAAGATGTGGAAATGGAAGTGGTTGAAAAAACCGATGCTGAAGTCTCTGAAACTGTAGCCAAAACGGAAGATGATGGTGATGAAAATTATGCGGAAGCGGATGATTTTGAAAATATGATTGCCGAAGTTGAAGGTGACAGGGTGAAAGTGCTGGAAGATGAAGGCCGCAGCCCGGATTATTCGGATAATGATGACACCTATATTGCAGAAACCTGGTTTTTTGAAGATATGGAAGGTGATAATCCCGTAGAATGTCGTATTTATGCCTTTAATGAAAGCCAACTGGATGGTGAAGTGGAAGTGATGGAAGGAGCCTGCCCCGAATGAACGGTATTAATAAATTTTGATGTCACTGCCGGTGTGTTGGCAATATCAATGACAACCGGGCAGTCGCAAAGCAGACTTAGGAATGAGAATTTTATAACTTCAGCAACCTGGCTGGTCTTTTTCTCCATTTTCTGCGTTCCGAAAACAGTTACATAGCTTGCTATGCGCCTGTTTTCACGCCTTGAAAATGAATAAAAATCCTGCGCCCAGTTTCTGTATTTATTTTATCCTCACTCCTTATATAAAAACTTTTTGAAGCCCCGGAATTGGTTGGGTTTGGAAATGGAGCAATAAATGGCACTGAAAAAAGGCGGCATGATGGGCCGGGGTATGCTCACCCTGCACATTGACAGCATTGAAAAACTATATTTCTCTTATTTGCCTTTCCTTAAAAATGGGGGTTTATTTGTTGAAACTGAAAAAAAATACCGTTTAGGCAGTGAGGTATTTATGTTATTAACCCTGCCGGATGAAACAGAAAAGCTGCCCGTTGCCGGTAAAGTGGTGTGGATTAACCCCAAAGGCGTACAGGGTGGACGTCCTTGCGGCATCGGCGTACATTTTGGTGAAATGGATAAGGGCAATACCCGCAGTAAAATTGAAACCATGTTAGTGAAAATGAGCCGTTCCAGTAAATCCACTTATACCATGTAGGAAAGCCGTTTACAGTTGACAGTTTGCTGTTTACGCTTACTGTCATGCTTGTCTCCACGCAACTGAAATTACGATTAAATTTAAGCTCAAAATAAAACCATGTTAATAGACTCCCACTGTCATTTAAATCTTAGCGATCAGAATATTGAACAACTGGTCAGCTTTGCAGAAAAACAAGGCATTGATGCCATCTTAAACGTGTCCGTGGATATGGACAGTTTCCCGGATATATTAGCCACTGCAACGACTTATGAAAATGTTTTTGCATCCGTAGGCGTACACCCGAATACCGAAGAAGCCAATCCTGTCACTGAATCAGCCTTAATTGAGGCTGCGCAACACGACAAGGTGATTGCCATTGGTGAAACCGGTTTGGATTATCATTACAATCAGGGGGATATGGACTGGCAGCATGAACGCTTCCGGGTGCATATCCGCGCTGCCAAAGCCTGCAACAAACCATTGATTATTCATTGTCGTGAAGCGCCAGCGGATGTGATACGGATTTTACAAGAAGAAAACGCACAAACCTGCGGCGGTGTGATGCACTGTTTTGTTGAAGATATGGATACAGCGCAGGCGGCGATGGATTTGGGGTTTTATATTTCATTTTCCGGCATTGTCACTTTCAAAAATGCGAAAGCCCTGCAAGCCGTTGCCAAACAAGTGCCACAAGATCGCATCCTGGTTGAAACCGATGCCCCCTGGCTGGCCCCCACGCCCTATCGCGGCAAACCCAATCAACCGGCTTATGTGTTGCATGTTGCAAAATTTTTAGCAGATTTGCGCGGCGAGGACTTTGAAACGCTGGCAAAAGCCACCACTAATAACTTTTTCAGGCTTTTTAACGCACATGGCAAAAATAAACAGTAACAAAAATTACGAGTCTGAAACACCCATTAGCGGACAGCCTGAAAAAAGCCTATATTTCCGCGCTCAATAAAGCCGTTAGTGAAACCGGCCTACCTGAGCAGCATTTTCCAAAGCAATGTCCTTACGCCATTGAGCAAATGATGGATAAGGATTTTTACCCAGAATAAACCGAGCGTCAATACTGATGGCTGATAACAACCCCGCACGGGAGTTTTACCGCGCCCTGGACACTGAACTGCGCTTACTGGATGAATCCAGCGAAGACAGCCGTTATGTCAAAATCCTGCAACGTACCCCGGAAAAAGATCCGATTCTGGCACTGGCGCAAAATATTTTATTTGCCGATAGCAGCAGCGTGAACCTGCTCACCGGCTTTCGCGGCAATGGTAAAAGCACGGAATTACGGCGCTTAAAATGGAAGCTGGAAGCGCAGGGCTGCGTTGTGGTGCTGATAGACATGGCAAATTATATGCTGTTCACCAAACCCGTGGAAATTAGTGATTTCACCTTATCGCTGATGGCGGGGCTGAGCGTGCAAATTCAGGAAAAATACCAACTGGATAATGTCACGGAAAGCTATTGGGAACGCCTCAGCCATTTTCTGGACAGTGAAGTCCAGTTTGAATTCAGCGCCAAACTCAACAATGTCAGCCTGGGCATGGGGCTGAAAAACGATCCCGGCTTCAAAAAGAGCCTGCAAAAAGCCCTGCGCGGTCATTATGGCAACATCACCCAGCAAGCCAGAGAATATGTGACGGATCTGGTGACAAAACTGCGTGAAAAACAACAAGACCCGGACTTAAAAGTTGTGCTGCTGGTTGATTCCGTGGAGCAGATTCGCGGCATCGGCATCAGCGATGAAGCCCAGGCTATTCACGACAGCGTGCGTGAACTGTTTTACGGGCAGGCAGGCAGCCTGCGTTTCCCCCTGCTGCATGTGGTATACACCATTCCTCCCTTTCTGCCGCCACTGATGCCGGGTATCGGCAAGGCATTCGGCGCGCCGGTGGTGTCATGGCCCAACGTGCATGTACGCAAAAAAAATGGTGAAGACGATAAGGACGGGCTGAAACTGCTGGAAGACATCATCACCCGGCGCTATATGAACTGGCGTCAGTTTTTCAACCGCGATCAACTGCAACGACTGAGCCGCGCCACCGGCGGTGATTTACGCGATTTTTTCCGTGTTCTGCGCGAAGCCCTGATTGCTGCCAGCGTCACCGAAGACGGTGTTACCGATGCCATTGTCGAACAGGTGAAAAACCGTCTGCGCCGTGAGCACCTGCCGATAGCCATTGATGATGCCCGCTGGCTGGCTAAAGTGCATGACAGCAAAGGTGTGGAACTGGAATCCGTTGATAAACTGGCGGTGCTGGAACGGTTTTTTGACAACAACCTGATTATGAACTATCTCAACGGCGAGGACTGGTACGACGTGCATCCCCTGCTGCTGGAAGAAGTGCGGCGGCATGGCGTGAATGATGCTGCCGCCGGGTAACATTTGATGCAGGGACTGGACATACACGGTGAAGCCGAATGGCAGCGCTTAAAAACCCATCTGGCATGGAGCGAAGGCTTTTTACTGGGCTTTATTTTCAGCGCCCACCCGCAAGTGCTGGAGATTTTCCGTGAACGTTTATCACAAATTTACCGCGCCCGCATCACCCGTTTGCAGGAATGGCAGGTTGCAGAACCGGGACGCATGGCTGATTTTATTCCGCGTCTGCTGCATCCAGGACAGCGAGAACAAGCACTGAAAGACAGCCCCATCTGGCTGGATTTATCCCGTTTGGACAGTGCTGAAGAAACAGACTGGCGTGAAGCGCGGCACAAGTTTCTGGCGCACTTGAACGAGCAGCGCGAACCCCTGCGCCAATGCCAGCAGCGTCCGCTGATATTAATTCTACCTGCCAGCGAGCGTGCGGAAATTAAGATGCTGGCTCCAGACTTATGGGCAATACGCAGCTTTTGCCTGGATACGGAAAACTGGTTGCAAACCCTCGTTGAACCCGCAGCGCCAAACAACACGCCGCAGGGAAAATTCCCCTTATCCGAACATGAGCAACAACTGCTTAATGAATGGGAACGCTTATCGCGCCAGCAGCGCATATCCTGGTGGCAGAAATTAAGTAAAACCGCGCCCCCGCCCTCAAAAGACAGGCTCTATGCTGGTTTTTCCGCATTTAACGCCCTCTATAACAAGCGCTATTTGCAGGAAGCGGCTGATGTTGCCACAGCCTGCCTGGAACTGGCACGGCAAAATCCCGAAGCCTTGCGCGACCTGAGCGTGTCCCTGGATAACGTCGGTAAAACGGCACAGCGCCAGGGGCGCGAGGAAGATGCCCGCGCCGCCTTTGAGGAAAGTTTGGACATTCGCCGCCAAATCCTTGCGCGTATCGGCGAAATCCCCGAAGCCTTGCGCGACCTGAGCGTTTCGTTAAATAACGTCGGT
>NZ_JAUCGJ010000110.1 GCF_030378065.1 Candidatus Venteria ishoeyi
TAGGGCAATTGCACCAAATAAACCTGTAAAACAGATACTTATTAGTATAAGATTACTCTAAAATCAAATTATATAAAATAATAAGGATTAAAGAGATGGTAATTCGCCCTCAACCCAAACAGGCAGAATCTGCTCCCTCCACTGGAGTAAAAAAAACTCTGTAGAACACGTGGAAAATATATTGATATCTCAATTGGCTGAAGCTGAAGCGAACAAAGCTAAAATTGAATATCAAACCAGTATTTCCGAGCATTTTAAGGACTTACCAGACCCGCGAAAACCGGGAATGATTCTGCATAAATTATTGGATATCATAACCATTGCAGTTTGCGGTGTAATTTGTGGCGCAAACGACTGGGTTGGCGTGGAAACTTTTGGAAAAAGTAAGCAGCAATGGCTATCTGGTTTTTTAGAATTGCCAAACGGCATCCCCTCACATGACACGTTTAACAATGTATTAAATAGCCTGTCGGCAACAAAACTTCAGGGATGTTTTACAGCGTGGATGCAAAGCCTTGTTCAACTGTTGGATGGAGAAATCGTCGCTATAGACGGTAAATGCTTACGACATTCCTATGATAGAAAATCAGGTAAAGCAGCTATCCATATGGTGAGCGCTTGGGCAAACACTAACCGGGTCGTGTTAGGGCAAGTGAAAACAGATGAGAAATCCAATGAAATCACAGCAATTCCAGAACTGCTGAAACTACTCGATATCAAAGGCTGTATCGTTACAATTGATGCGGCAGGATGTCAGAAAACGATAGCGCGTGACATTATTGCACGCGAGGCAGATTACGTGTTGGCGCTTAAAGGTAATCAAGGCACATTGCATGAAGATGTTAAAGATTATTTTGAATGGGCGCTGGCGAAAAATTTTAAGTCTATTGCACATAGCTATCATGAGACGATAGATGGTGGGCATGGGCGTATTGAAACGCGGCGTTATTGGACCATTGATGATATTGAGTGGTTGGATAATAGAGAGAAATGGGCAGGACTGACTA
The DNA here is from genome assembly GCF_030378065.1 of Candidatus Venteria ishoeyi. Taxonomy (GTDB): domain Bacteria; phylum Pseudomonadota; class Gammaproteobacteria; order Beggiatoales; family Beggiatoaceae; genus Venteria; species Venteria ishoeyi. Next base: position 1,008 of record NZ_JAUCGJ010000110.1, read on the forward strand.
GCATCGGTATGGTTGAGTCACACCGGGAAATTGGTGATAAAGTGACAACTGAACGGCGTTTTTATATTACTTCGCTAAGTAGCGATGCACAGCGTTTTGGTCGTGCTGTACGTGCACATTGGGGCATTGAAAACA
>NZ_JAUCGJ010000018.1:0-51113 GCF_030378065.1 Candidatus Venteria ishoeyi
GTGCAGCAGCATTTTTATCTCTTATTATATGGTATTTGCCTTCAGATTGGCAGGTCATGAAAGCATCAGCATTGTTTGGAATCTTAATTTTTAGCATTATTTTATATAATAATCCAGCAACTAGATATATGAAATCATTTTGGGTTGTTCTTAGTATTTTTACTGTAATAAATATTTTTCCCTCTCTGGAACTCACTACTAGATTAAACGATAAACTTTTCTTTAAATTTTTATCTCAAGGTCCAAATGCCATAATTAGTTCAATTGTAGGCATCATCATGATTGTGCTTTTAATCTTAGATTGGGTTGAGAGGCGCAAATAATTTTTAAATAAATGATTGCTTACAAAAAAAATGCTCCCATCCCCGTGATTCAGAGCACCCAGGCGACACAAACATTCCCGGATAGAATTTAACCTGCATCGAGTGTGAGCATTTTTTTCTGGAAGAAGTTGAACGCTGCAAATCAATGGATAATAAGTAATGTTCAAAAAACAATTCAATAGGACAACGACGATGACGCTTTCTATTCAACTACCGCCTGAAGAACAAGCTTTATTAGAAACGCTTGCCCAACGCACGGGGCGGCAACAAAGTGAACTGATGCGCCAAGCTGTGCGTGAGTTATGTCAAAAAATGCTTCGGGAACAAGCAGTGGCAACACCTTATGAATTGGGCAAAGATTTGTTTGGGGCAGGTCATTTAGCTTCAGCGCCCAGTGATCCGCTAAAACGCAAGATTTGGAAAAAGTTGCATGAAAAACACCAACGCAACTTGGGTTGATACGGGGTTTCTTGTCGCCTTGTTTGCGCAAGATGATCCTTTTCATGATTCCGCAACCGAATATTTGCAGAGCTTGGCTCATATCAAACTCTATTCGATTTTACCTGTGGTGGTGGAAGCCTGTTTTTTTCTGGATACACGCGGTAAAAGTGATTTGTTACGCTGGATAGAGCGTGGCGCAATGACTTTGTATGAGGTAACAGTAGATGATTTACCTGCCATACGCGCAATTTTGGAAAAATACAGCAATCTTGAACCTGATTTTACCGATGCGGCGTTGGTGGCATTGGCAGGAAAATACGACATCACAAAAATTCTAACTGTTGATCAACGTGATTTTTCGGTCTATCGCTTACCTAAAGGTCGTCAATTTGAGCGTTTGTGGGTGTGAATTTTCAGTGACGCAAACATCCCTGGCTGGCGTTTAACCTGCACCGAGCGCAAGCAGTTTTTCCTGGAAGAAGTGGAACGCTGCAAAATAGTGAACAATGCACAATAATCAATAACCAATTGAGAGCATAAAATTTGGGAAAGGTTGCATGAAAATTGGCTTTAACTAAAGTTTTTAACAAGGAGAACATCATGGCAAACATATCCCCTTATCTAACTGAATTAGAAAACGAAATCCATCAAGTTCCAGCGGAGTTTTTACCGTTGCTCTTGTCTATCGTTAAATCCTACCGCCAAAGCCTACAACTGATGTCTGCTGAGGATAGCTTTAAGCAGGGTTGGCAGGAAACTAAACAGGGTGAAACTTACCCCCTGGCGGATTTATGGGAGGATATAGACTGATATGGTAGAAATTTTTTACACTGCTGAGTTTAAGCGTACTCTACGGCATCTAGCGAAAAAATATCGCAACATTCGTGCTGATTTAGAGCCATTACTGGAAAGTTTGCAAGCAGGTGAAACACCTGGCGATCAAGTACAGCATGTCCACTACACTGTGTATAAAGTCCGTTTGCCAAATCGTGATGCCAGACGAGGTAAAAGCGGTGGCTATCGGGTCATTTATTATGCGCAAACTGCTGAACAGGTCATTCTGGTTACACTCTACTCAAAAAGTGAGCAGGGTGACATTACGCCAGAACAGATTCGGTCGATTCTCGAAGCACAAGCCTGAGTTTGGCGTAGCCAGGTATTAAGAGACTGAAATTAGCGGGAAAAGTGAGTATCCAGCTTATCTGATAACGCAACCCCCCTCAGGTGTCATAATTTGTAAGCCTTGAAATTCCAGCATTGCTGAATGAAGATCCTTAATCCCACAGATTAACAGTAATGCCCTTTTCCCGCAGTCCGTCAGCACGATTATGCAGATAACGCTGAATATTTGTTTCTCGCTGATAAGCCCCAGAGCTGACATAGTCTAATAAGGATTGCACATGAAATGCCTTGAACATCGCGGCGATACGTAACACTTCTTGTTGCTGATCAAACAAAACCAGGCTGGGCAGATAGTTAATCTGTAAGCTTTGCGCCCACTGGCGGGCGCTGCTGCGTTTGCCATCGGGGGTTATCAGTGGTGTATCGCTGTGCGGATCAAGGCGCACGACATAATAGGCGGCTAATTGTTTGCGGGTTGCGGCTTGGTTAAAGACCTGTGGATACAGATTTTGACATTCCAGGCAATCCGGGGTTTCAAACAATACCGCAAGTGGTTTATCACCACCATCCTGAGCGAGGTGATAGGGAGGCGAGGCAAAAAAATCCTTTGACACGGATGCTTCGGGTATTGTTGCCTCAGCTTGCATTGTAGATTTTTGGTGCCGGAAATAGTTTAAAAAACTTTGTTTTGTGTATTGTTTATCAGCAACATAGGATAAGGCACTGAGAAATTTTTCCGGTGGATAATAACCATTAATGCGAAATACCAATTGCCCCTGTTTATCCAGGAAAAACAAGGTGGGTGTGGCCCAGACCCGGTGTTTTTGGGAAAAAGTCTTTTCGGTTAAAACTGTCCCGTCCAGGTCGGTCAGCTCACGATCCCCCCATAGATTAATGCCAATCACTTCAAAATGTTGTTGCAAATAGGTGCGAATATTGTCTTGCCCGAGATTATCCTGGATGAGTTTTGCGCAATAGGGGCAACTGTCCTGATGAAACATTAACATCAGCATTTTGCCTGATGCCTGACTTTCAACCACGTCTTCCGGCAATTCCAGAAAAGAACTTTTAAACCAGTCCGGCAGTTCAAAATGCACGCCACCTTGCAAGGGGGCTTTTTCCGCCAGTGCCAGCGGGCTGCACAGCAGCAGGGAAAGTAACAGATAAAAACGGATGTAGTGCTGCATGTTATTCTCCTTGCTGTTGCCGCAGGCGGGTATGCCAACGCTGAAAATTGGGATAGGCTTGATAGGCCTTAGTCAACACGTATAACACCACTTTGCTTAGGCGGTATAAGCGCACGGTTGAGTCGATACGAATAATTTCTTCACCCTGTTCGTCAAAAAATAAAATCGTTGGGGTGTAAAACAGTTCCAGATCATCGGCCCATTTGCGTGCCGTGGTTTTTTTCCCCGCAGGCGTTATCACTGGCGTATCAGCCCAGATGCCCAGTTGTACCACTTCCATGTTAGCGAAACTTTTTAATAGGTCTTTATCATTAAGCGGCCCGGAATGTAATACATCACAGGCGTGACACTTGCTCTGCTCGAAAAAAACGACCAAGGGGCGCGTGGCAGGTGTGCGCCGCTCCAGCAGATAAGGGGGGGCGGTGAAAATTGAACTGGGATTAAGCTCGTCTTCATCAAACACCAGCGGCGGATCGGCGCGCTCCAGATATTCACGGAAGTTTTCTTTTTGATAATAGCCACCGACAACATAATCCAGTGCGGCGCGGAAACGATACGGCGGGTAATAACCACGCATCCGAAAAATCTCTTTACCCCAGGGGTTATAAAAAATCAAAGAGGGCGTGAATTGGGTTCTGGCGATATTGGCGAATTGTTTTTCATTGCTATGCCGACCATCAGGCATGACCACGGGTAGATTGCCCCAGATATCTACCGCGACCACATCAAAAAAACGTTGTGTGTAACTGATAATATCAGTGCGTTTTTTGAAATTAATGTCTAATAATTGCACACAATAAGCACAGTTATCCTGCCCAAAATAGACAATTAAACCGAGTTTTTTATCACGGCGCACGTCTTGCAAATCTTCCGGAAAATTTAAAAAACTGGATTTAAACCACTCAGGGTATTTTAAGTCCCGCGACATGGGGTGATCATCAAAAACAAAAGGGTTGTGCTCACCAGGGAAAAGCAGGTGCTTATTGCTGGTTTCAGCTTTTACAGCAAAACTTAGCAGCAGCATCACACTTAAACAAAGAAATATAATATGAGTTTTTGTGTGCATGGCTCCATCCAAATCAATTTTTTTTGTAATAGTTATTTTCACTATGCACATTGAACAAAACCTGTTGCATAGTCAAGCCCGAACTTTGCAGCTTGCCAACTTTTAATGTGCCCTGAATATCCAGGGCTTTGAGTTCATTAATGGGTAATTGCCAGGTGTTTGTGGATTTGGTTTTTTTATCAGGTGCTGGCTGTGGCAAATAAGCATCCATATTCAGTTGTGCCATTGCCAGGTCAAAACGAATGCGGGGTTTTTCCTGATGACTGAGTGCCAGTTGTCCCTGTAAATGTTGCTCATCCAGCGTTAAATCAATGGATTGCAATTGTATTTTTTCCCTTGAACCTTGCAAAAGACTATGCAGATTAAAAGCGGTCAATTTGCCAGGTGGCAGGGCTGGCATGGATAAACCAAATTTTGTTAAAAACTGGGCAAGATGCGGTATTTGTATTGCGATGCCACCTTGAAATGCTGCCTGGTCAAATAGTTGAGTGACTTGTAATGGCTGTGTTAATTGAAGTTTTAAATCCGCTGTCTGAAGTTCAAGTGCTTCAATGTGCAGTTTTTGTTGCACACTGTCAAATTTAAGCCGGGGCAGGCGTAATTGATGTTCAGCCAAATCCACAGACAGCTTTTCCATGTCTAAGATAAACGCTGTTGTTGTCCTGCGCTGTTGTAACATGAGTTGAGCTAAGCTCATATCCAGTTTCTGTTGCCCTGTGGCAAAAGCACTTAGCGTGGGAAATGCGCTTAATAGTGTAGAGAATTCAGGTGTATTGAGCTGTAATTTTAATCGGTTGTGAGCCAATAGCAGTTTTTGTTCAGCCTCATCAAACCATAGTTGTGTATGCAGTTGGAATGTTGTTGTCGTATGCTGATAATTGAACTGGCTGTCTAAGTGTATGGGAATAAGCTGGCGCGCTTGAATAGCACCGGTTGTCAGTTTGTTGATAAGAAACTGGCTGCGGATTTTATGCTGGGCATCATGCAGATGCACATGTGCGTTTGCAAGTTGTAGTGTATTGATACGCCAAGCCATAGGGGTGGTGTCGGTTTGCTGAGGTTTGGAGGGTGCAGTATTGTCAGTCGTTTTAGTTGCAACAAGCAAATCCTGCCAATTATTTTCCCCATTGGCTTTGGTTTCCAGAAAAAGCTGTAAGCCACTGAGTTTGATATGTTCGATTTCAATCTGCTTGTGCAGCAAGGCGCTTAATTTGAGTTGTAGTTGTAATTGCTCAATTAAAGCAAAATATCTGGCTTGAAATCCTGGTTTGTTACTGAGTTGAGTTTTTCCCAGTTGTAAGGCTAAACGCGGAAATAGTGACAACTGTATATCGCCGCTGATGATTAAATCCCGCCCTGTCAGTTGTTTAAACTGACCAATAATGCGTCCCTTGTAATCGTTGGAATTTATAAATTGCGGCAATAATAGAATTGCCGCAAGCAAGAGAAAAAAACCGGACGCTAACAGGGCAAGCAGTGCTTTTGTGAGCTTGCGCATTACTTCATATACAGCGTCACGTCCACGCGGCGATTGAGTTGCATCCCCCGTTCACTGGCATTGCTGGCAACGGGTTTGGTGTCACTGTAACCTTTGCTTTTCAGCAAATCAGCAGCAACGCCACGCTGAATCAAAGCCCTGCGCACACTGCTCGCACGACGCTCGGAAAGCCCCTGGTTATATTGGGTGGAGCCACGAATATCGGCATTGCCTTCCACCGCTACCCGGTAAGGCTGGTTATTTTTAATTGCCGCAGCGATTTTATCCAATTTATTGTTTGCGCTACTGCGCAGGTTTGCTTTATCCGTATCAAAATAAATCGCTTCCAGATTAAAGGTTTCCGTACTCATGGAAGCCATTTGCATGGGTGCGGGATCGCACTGGCAGTTTGTCGCGCTGAGCAGCGGCTGCATGGGTTGTGCATTCAGGTCAGAAACCGGCATGGCGGTGCCGCAACCGGATAATAGATAAGCGCTGCTTAAACTAAATAAGATATAAATATAATTTTTCATGTGTTTTATCTCTCTTGTCTTAATTTAATCTGAATTTGATGTAAGCTTTCCCAGATTAAAATAGTCGAAATCCAGCACATACTATCAAAAATTAGCATGATATTTTGGCGGTTTTCAGCGCGATCAGTGCTGAAAGAAGCCTAAATTGAACTCAGATTACTCGTAGCCGTTGTAACCATCCGACATTAGGCGCAGCATAATGTCGTGCAACTCCTGCATTTCCGCTGGGGTTTGTGGTGTCGCGGAGTCAGCGGCTGTTGTTGATGCAGATTCTGTTCCTGTTTGTTTTCCACCAGGTTTAAATGCGCCAGGGTGAACATTAGCTGTCGGTGACGGGGCGCTAACAGTTGTTTCATTGGGTGTTACGGCAACAGAAGAAGGTAATGGCGGTACCCCTGGTGGCATAATCACCGGTGCTAAATGACCCTCTGTTTTGTTTGCAGTGGGCTTGGTAACAGTGACGCTGGGTGCTGTGGCTGCTGGCACTGGTGGCATCAGACTAACGCTGGGTTTTGCGGTTGGTGCTGTTGCTGGTACTGGCGGTGGCAATTGTGGCATCAAACTCACCGTAGGTTTAGTAGTTTGCCCAGCCTCGGTTGTTGTCGGCATGGGGTAAGGTTTTACCACGACTTCAGGCGCTTTAGCCGCAGGCATTGGCTGCGGTAATTCTGGCATTAATACCACGCCCGGTGTTGTTGGCTGTGGTGAGGATTCAGACGTGCCGATTACCGGCTCTGGTATCTGAATTTCCACAGCAGGCACAGTCTGTGTTGTCTCTTCAGTCGTTTGCGGTATTGCAATAGGAGCAAGTGGAATATCGGCTGTTTTATCCTGCACTGACTCAACAGTATCGGGGGTGATTTGCGGTGGCTTGCTTGCAATGGGTGTGAAAATTTCTGCCAGTAAAGGCTGGGTGGGTTGCATCACGGCTTCTTCATTGACTTTCTGGTAATAGTCTATACACCCACTTAGGGCCGCTAAAATAAAAAGTGTCAATAAAATGATGCGCAAATACTGGGTCATTTTCATGCGTTTTAACCTTGTTTCTGGTTCCTCAATGGTGGGTGCTGGATTTAGCACCTGATAATTTTGCTTCCAAACGTTCCACCGCTTTTTTCTCACGCTCCAGCGCTCCTTCAGTTTTAATCATGCGGCTGCGCAAGGTCATTGTTTCAGATTTGTGTAAAGCAAGCTCCTGTTCTAATTTGGTCACCATATCACGGTGTACCGTACTCTGGGCATCTAATTGGGTGCTGAGCATAATACTTTTTTTCTCAAATTCAGCGCGGGACTTTTGCTCAGAATGCAATGATTCTTTTTGAAACTGGCATTCTGCCTTATTGTCTTGCAACGCTTTTTCAATCTTTCTGGTATTATTACGATTTTCTTCCAGTACCGCTTCTGCTACTTTTGTTTTGCTAAATTCTATTTTCAGGCGTTCACGTAATTCTTCCGTTTCCTGTCCCAGGTTATGTGCCTGGTCTTGCAAACGATCCTTGAGCCGTGCAATGGAGGCCATTTCTTCCTGGCACTTATCCAGAGAATGCTGACTTAAACTGCTTTGACGATTACATTCATCTAACTGTTTTTTTAAAAACTCGGCAGCTTCGCGCGCACGGGCGCTTTCTTCCAGCATATTTCGATTTTCATGTTCCTGCACTATTGCCTTTTCTTCCAGACGCCCGATATGTGCCTGGTTACTGGTAATTTCCCCCGTTTTTTGTTCCAGATCCACCTGCATTGCACGGTTTTCCTGCTGTTCAGCCGTCAATTCATGTTTTAAGGCAGTGATAATTTTATTCTGTTGATCACATTCAGCTTGCAATTTCTGATATTCATGCTGGTATTGCTGCTCTGCCTTATCATAGGTTTTTTGTAATTTAGTTAATTCCTGCTGTAATGTGTGATTGGCAAGCTGCCAGATAGAATACATGGCATCCGAGCCAATTTTTTGTATAGTTTCTGGGATATCCATTTCCCTAAAATCCTTATGTGCTAAATTTTCTGAAACGACAGAAGATTGTTTCATGTGAAATAACCTGAGTGTGATATAAATATTTTTACCTGAAAATGCCTAAAACCCAGTACGGATTATCAAGAGCTTACATCTAATTACCTGTTAATCATCCAATTATCAAGAGCCTAGCATTAGGTGGAAGCGGTTTTCAGCGTCTTTAGCGCTGAATGAAGCTTACATCTAATTACCTGTTAATTATCCAAAGTTAATCTTGGCTTCAAGATTGGTGCGTGAATCCGCATTATTCAGCGCTTCTTCCAGGGTGATTTTGCCTTCTTTGTATAAGTCGTGTAATGCCGTATCAAAGGTTTTCATGCCCTTGGCCCCGCTACTTTCCATGGCATCTTTAACTTCCTCTAATTCCCCTTTCATAATCAAGTTGGCAATATGCGGGGTATTAATCATCACCTCAATGGCTGCACAACGTTTACCACGCACATCCGGTATCAATCGCTGTGACATTACAGCCCTGACGTTCAACGATAAGTCCATAAAAAGCTGTTTGTGCATGGCAATTGGAAACATGTTAATCACGCGCTCCATTGCCTGGTTAGCATTATTGGCATGCATGGTAGAAACAGCCAAATGCCCGGTATTGGATAACTCCAGACCCGCTTCCATGGTTTCTCTATCCCGAATCTCACCAATTAAAATCACATCCGGGGCTTCGCGCAAGGAAGATTTCAGTGCTTTTGCATAAGAGCGACTGTCTTCTCCGACTTCACGCTGGTTGACAATGCAACGGTGATGCGGATGATAAAACTCAACGGGATCTTCAATTGTCAGGATATGATCTGCGGTATTGCGATTACGATAATCGATCATCGCTGCCAATGTGGTTGATTTGCCAGAACCTGTCCCCCCCACCATCAACACCATACCGCGTTTATGCATGATCAATTCAGTGAGGATCGGGGGTAAGTTCAAATCTTTTGCTGTCGGAATCTGGGCAGGAATCAAACGTAATACCATTGCAACATTGCCTTTCTGGAAAAAAGCATTAACCCGAAAACGACCACTGTCATCATCCATGGCAATGGCAAAATCCAGATCCCGGGTTTCTTCAAAGACTTCAATTTGCTCTTCAGTCATGATGCCATAAGCTGCCGCTTTTGCCAGTTCAGGCGTTAGTACTGTTTTGCCAATTGATTTAAGCTTACCTTCCATTTTTACTTTGACGGGCACACCAACAGTGATGAAAAGATCAGAGCAATCTTTATCAATCATGAATTTAAGATAAGGGGTCAGATCCATATTGTTATTGATTCTCGGTTAGCGAATAGCATTGTCATCTTCTTCTTCTTCAAATTGTAAATGTTCCAGATCAGCCAGCGGATCACGGCCTTTGGATTCTTTACTTTCCAGTTTGATTTTCAGGCGTAATTCATTGGCAGAATCGGCATTGGCCAAGGCTGTATCCAAATCAATGCGACCTTCTTCATACAGATCAAACAACGCCTGGTCAAAAGTCTGCATACCTATTTCACGTGATTTTGCCATGATCGGTTTAATGCCACCGACATCCTGGTTAATAATTAACTCTTGAATCAAAGGTGAATTCAGCAGAATCTCAATCGCTGCGGCGCGCCCACCATCACGGGTTTTAATCAGTCTCTGGGAAATAATTGAGCGTAAATTCAGTGATAAATCAGCAAACAGTTTTTTCTGCTTTTCCACCGGAAAAAAGCTGACCACGCGATCCAATGCCTGGTTGGCATTGTTTGCATGTAAGGTTGCCATTGCCAAGTGTCCGGTCTGCGCCAGTTCCAAAGCAAACTCCATGGTTTCCTGACTACGAATTTCCCCCAGCAGAATCACGTCAGGGGCCTGCCGTAGCGTATTGTGCATCGCCTCCTCCCAACTGAAACTATCCACGCCGATTTCGCGTTGCATAATCACGCAGTTTTTATGCGGATGCACATATTCAATCGGATCTTCCAGGGTAATGATATGTCCGTAACTATTGGCATTACGGTGATCAACCATGGCTGCCATACTGGTGGATTTACCGGAACCTGTACCACCCACCATGATCACCAGACCATTTTTATACAGCATGATATCTTTTAATATGCCGGGGAGATTCAATTTATCCAGGTTTGGCACTTCACTGTTGATGGCGCGGGCAATCAGTCCCTGACAACCTTGCTGGACAAAGGCATTACAACGAAAACGCCCAATTCCTGGTGGTGCTACCGCAAAATTACACTCTTTGGTTTCTTCAAATTCTTTAAGCTGCTTGTCATTCATGATGCACTGGGTTAAACCCTTTGAGTCTTCCGAAGACAAGGCCTGCTTCATCACCGGCACCATTTTGCCTTTGACTTTCATTGCAGGCGGAAATCCGGCAGTAATAAACAAATCCGAACCGTCTTTTTTAATCATTAACATCAATAAATCGCGAATCAGTTTGGTCGCTTGGTCCCGTTCCACCTTAAATATCCTTAAATTTTAATGATAAAGGAAAGTGTATGTTCACCACCCCTCTATCCCCTCTTACAAGGAGGGGGGCCAAAGACTTGCATTTACTGGCTTAAGTCAATGGTCATGAGACGCTGCCCTGCACTATATTAGGTAACTCGCAGCAAATAATACCCCCCATTTCGCTGCTCTTTTTACCCGTTTTCCGTGTTGTAAAAACCGTTACATAGTTCACTATGCGCCGGTTTTCACGCCTTGAAAATGGATAAAAATCCTGCGCGCTATGGGGGTGTTATTTCTTGCGAGTTACCTTAATCGTTGTTCTAAAATTACTTCTACTTTGTCATATTTTGGGAAGTCGTTATTACCCATTCTTGTATAGAATGCCCGAGATATTGTAACAAAGTAGAATCACATAAAGTTTTCTTTAATGGCTGCTTTTTCGCGTGCCGCCTCTTTGGTAATGACCTTGTTTTTCACCAGATCCTGAAGACACTGATCCAGGGTTTGCATACCGAATTTCTGCCCGGTCTGAATTGCGGAATACATCTGCGCAATTTTATTTTCACGAATCAGGTTACGAATGGCGGGTGTGCCTATCATGATCTCATGCGCCGCCACGCGACCACCGCCGACTTTCTTTAACAGCGTTTGGGAAATCACTGCTTTTAAGGATTCCGATAACATGGCGCGAATCATGTCTTTTTCCGCCGCCGGGAAAGCATCCACAACACGGTCAATGGTTTTTGCCGCCGAACTGGTATGTAAAGTGCCAAACACGGCATGACCGGTTTCCGCTGCGGACAAAGCCAGGCGAATGGTTTCCAGGTCACGCATTTCCCCCACCAGAATCACATCCGGATCCTGACGCAAGGCTGAACGCAGTGCCTCATTAAATCCCAAGGTATCGCGGTGAACTTCGCGCTGCGTCATCATACTTTTTTTGGTTTGATGCACAAATTCGATAGGATCTTCAATAGTGAGAATATGTCCGGCTTCATCTTCGTTGCGCTGATTCATCATGCCAGCCAATGTCGTGGATTTACCCGAACCCGTACCGCCTGTAATCAGGATAATACCACGCGGAAGCATGGCCAATTCATAAAATAACTTAGGCGAATTTAACTGTTCCAGGGTCAGAATTTCTGAAGGAATGGTACGAAATACCGCACCCGCGCCTCGATTTTGGTTTAAGGCATTAACCCGAAAACGTGCAAGTCCTGGAATTTCAAATGAGAAATCGGTTTCCAGATATTTTTCATATTCCTTGCGCTGTTTGTCATTCATGATGTCATACACCATGTCACGCACCTGACTATGCTCCAACGGCGGCAGGTTAATTTTTTTCATTTCCCCGCTGACGCGAATCATCGGTTGCACGCCTGCGGATAAATGCAGGTCAGATGCGCCGTTTTTTACGCCAAAAGCCAGTAACTCCCCAATATCCATCCTCTATCTCCTCCTCCCTTTAAAGAAGGTACACAATACCACTAAATATCCGACAAAAAAACTAACAGTATGCAGTAATCTATAACCAGTTGCCAATCAATAAAAAAGGTGCCCAGAATGCGGGGTGGCGGAAACGGCGTTGTTTTAGCAGTTCAATTTGCGCTTGTTGCAGCGCCTGGGCTTTTGATTGCTGTGGATTTTCTACCAGATGGCGATAAAAACCACTGACTAAAGCGCCAGTGGCTTCATCATTAACAAACCATAAACTCGCCAAGGCACTACGCGCCCCGGCTTTAATCGCAACGCCCGCCAGCCCCAGCGCCGCGCGCTCATCGCCTACCGCCGTCTGACATGCGCTGAGGGTTAATAATTCCACAGCTTCTTCCCGGTAACGGTTTAAGCCCAATAATTGTTCCAGGCGGTTCATAGTGAGTTTATCATCATGAGTCAGAATAAAAGTTTCCTGGGGATCGGCGTTAAATTGTCCATGTGAGGCAATGTGAATAATCGGATAAGCCTGTTGTTGCAGTGCCTTACTGACTTGCTCAAGGGAAAAATCCTGATTGAGTAATATGGTATGCCGGGGAAATAACTGACGTATGGTATCCAGTTCCTGCTCGACATTGGGTAATGGCGCAAATCCTGCGCGCGCTTCTGACAAACCATCTAATAAAATACTCAATCCGCCGTTATCCATTGCATAAGATAAGGGCCGTGGCTGGGTCAGCTTTAGACCTGGCGTGGTTGCCAGTGCAAACTGCTGAATTAAAAACTGCTTGCCATCATGTAATGCCGCCATTGGCACCATACGCAAAGCGCCATCAGGTACCGTAATTAAAGTATTGATTTGCTGCGCTTTCAAATCTTCTAATATCGGGCTGATCAACCATTGATAGAGTTTACGGGATTGGCTGATAAAACGATAATGGCGAATGTTCTGCAAATGATGTTGTAACTGGCGCAATGCCTGATTAATACTGGCTGCATCAATTTGTGTCGTAAACTGATGCAAGCCATCGGGCAGACTCAATAATAAAACCAGACGATCAGGCAAGATGATCGGATATAACACAGCGGTATGCGCATCTAGTTTTTCCAGGCGACTGACTTTAGGCTGGGTTAAACAGGCATCCTGGAAATAATTATCCAGTTCTGCTGCTTTCATGCGCTCCAGGGTATTTTGCGCCTGTTGCAGCCATTGTTTTTTTTGCGCAGGTACGGTGATTTTCTCAGCGCGTTGCAGTAATAAATCTGCCAGTCCGTAATAAACCGGGCGAATGCGTTGATAAAACACCTCATGTGCATTGCGCTGAGTCAGCAGTGCCGCACGTATGGGTTGCAGGCTATCCAATGCTTTCCGGTAAGCGGCTACCGCTGCATCCATCCTGCCTTGCGCGTGCAACAGGCGTCCTTGCTGCCATTCCCATAAATAACGTGATTGTGGTTGTTCCTGAGAAAAAAACAAGGCTTGCTGGTTGAAATGCCGGGCGAGTTTAAGTTGGTGATTTTGCTCATAAAGCTGTGCCAGATATCCCAAGGCCCAGGATTGTTGCAAAGCCTGGTTTTTCCCTTTATCCAGCATTTGGGTTTGTTGCAACGCCATCTGTAAAATTTGCTGAGTCAGTGGCCTTAAAGATTTTAGAGCAGTTTTTTGTGCTGCACTGATATTCAGTAGTAGCTGGCCTAAGCTGAGCAGTGCTGCACTTTGTTGAACTTTGGATAAGCTGCGAATCTGCTGGAAAAGTTGGGTGATGGCTTTGATATCAGGTTGTTCCTGCAATTGCCAGCGGGTACGCAACTGATTTATCTGAATATCTAAAAACAGTGGCTCATGTTCAGGCCGTTGTTCATGCAGTCCCTGCGCCAGCAAGTATTGGCTTGCGCTAAGATAATCGAGCAGTGCCTGTTGATAATTTTCATGCGCATAATGCCAGTTTGCTCGCAGGTTACGCACTTGCGCCCGGATTTTTGCATCTCCGCTGGTTTTTGCCGCAAGCTCAGCACGTTGTAAATAAGCGTGTGCTTGCGCCGGTCGTTGCAGACGTTGTAATACATCTGCCAATTGACTGAAAAATAATGCCTGACTTTCAGCAGGCGCAGTTTCCACCTGAGTTAAGACCTTTTGCAGTGTTTTCCAGGCCGTAGATAAGCGCCCTGATTCGAGATAAGCCGCAGCAAGATGGCGATGTAAACGAATTGTTGAAATACCTGCTGGTGGGTTTTGACACAGGCTTCGCCAAAGCCCAATGGCCTGTGCGTAGCGTTGCTGCTCATAAGCCCTTATGCCCTGTTGCCAGCGTTGCAAGGCAGTTGCTGTTTGCGCCACCTGAGCCGGTTCCGGTAATGGCTGTAATAAGGCTTGGCAGTGTGCTTCAGACTGTGCGCTGCTGTAGACAGGCAGCAGCCAGAAAAGAAAACAGTAAATGGTGTTACGCAAAAGCTTCTTTTTCACAGATTTTGAAAGTTTGAAATGCGAAAAAACCGCTTTTGCTTCACGCTGGTTTTTATTTGCGCCTAGCCAAACGCTAATTTTCTGCAAAAAATAGTGACTGTGTAACATCAGATTTAGCACTGGAAAGCTTACGCCAAACTCAGCTTAATACTTCACACCATTCCAGACATCTTTTAACCAGGGGCCGGATGCACCATTACGCCAGCGACCTTTAAAACTCTGACCATCAGGAGATAAGGTAAAACTAAATGTACCGCGCGCCCCATTGTCTTGCTGATACCAGGTTCCCATTAGTACATGACCCTGAACTTTACCGCTAATATTGCCACCCTGATAGGTATAACTGCCATTGACGCTGCTATCACTCTGCTGCAAGATCATATTGCTTATTAAGGAACCCTTTCCCCAGGTTGTACTCCAGTTACCTGAAAAATCAGCCACCGCCTGAGCTGTCGTATTCATAAACAGGCTTAAGATAAAACTCATCGTGACTAAATAATGCATAATAATTATCCTCACAGTAGTTGAAAATTTATCTCATTATTCTTTACCATGCCTGCATTTTTTTATTCGCAATGGCGGCACTGGATTGATTGCTGTTTACCGTCTGAAACCAGGTTTGCAGCGCTTCTAAATCTGCTTCGTTTAATAATCCGGCTGATTGTTTTAAGCGCAAGCTATTCAGGATGTAGGTATAACGGGAAAGTGCATAATTTTTTTGGGCTTCTAACAAACGTTGCCGGGAATTAAGTACATCCACCGAGGTGCGAGTACCGACATCAAAGCCACTGAGCGTTGCCCGATATGCTGTTTCACTGGAAATTAAAGCTTGTTTGAAGGCCGCCACTTTACTGATGTCGGACATGACATTCAGATAGGCGCTACGGGTATTACGCTGCACCAAACGACGTTGTTGTTCCAGACGATCCAGAGACTGGGTGTATTGCAATTGTGCTTCACGGGTCTGGGCGCGAACATTGCCGCTGAGATCCAACGGTAATAACAGGCTCAAGTCAATACGGTTATCCATGCCATGTTGTTTGGATAAGGGGTTTTCACGATCAGAATAACTATTGCTGGCACCAACGCTGATGATGGGATAATGCCCGGAGCGTCTCAAATTAATGGCATCACGCGCAATTTCAACATCAAATTGAACAGCGGCAATTTGTGGGTTCTGGGTTAAGGCAGTATCAACCCATTGCTCAATATCTTCTGGATCGGGGCTTGGCAGGCTGATGTCATCTTTGAGTAAATCCAGGTCTTTGCGATATTCACCGATGATTTCACGTAGTGCTTCATAGGCATTGTTTAATAAATTTTCAGCATCAATTTCATTAGCGACGGCTAAATCATAACCGGATTTTGATTCCTGCACATCGGTAATCGCAATCAAGCCCACTTCAAAACGTTGTTGGCTTTGTTCCAACTGCTTGTGCAGCGCTTGTTTGGATGCACGGGAAAATACCAGATTATCCACCGCGCCTAACACCTCAAAATAGCGTTCAGCGACCCGTAAAATCAGATCAAATTCTGCGCTGATAAAGTTTGCCGATGATTTTTCAACCGCGTTGTCGGACTGCACGATCTGAATACCGCGACTGCGGTTGTAAATATCATAATCCAGCGAAAGCTTGTAACCGGAATTCGTCCCCGTATCCTTTGCATTTTTATCCCAGCCCTTATCCAGGCTGGAAGCCAAAGCAGCGCTGGGCAGCAACGCTGAGCGGGTTTGCTCTAAACGCGCTTTTGCAGCGTCACGTTCAGTATTGGCAATCTGGTATACGGGATCACTTTGCTTGGCTTGCTGGTAAAGTGTTAATACGCTGACCGCCTGGGCAGGGAGTGTCAGTGCCATTAATATTGCAATACTCAGGGTTTGACTCAGTTTGTTCATGGCATTTAATCCTGTTAATTAGCAATCCAACAAATTTCAAATTTTCTCGTCTAAAAAACAAATGCTTCAGGTTCTGGTGCGCCTTTTAGCATAGGAATATGGGTTTCAAATAAATTTTCCGTTATCCAGGTTTCCGCGCTAGTGCGGGTAATACATTGCGCTTCCATTAACGGCGTGGAGCCTGTTACCACAAATAAACGTCCATTTATTTTTAATAATTCCTGGAACAAGCTTGTAGATAAGGGTATGGAACCTGTTACCACAATCACATCATATTGTGTTTGTGATTGATAATTATCAAAAATATCCGCAGTTTCCAGGGTGACATTTTCAATACACAATTGATTGAGCTTGCTTTCTGCCTGTCGGGTAAAACTAATTTCCCTATCAATACTCCACACATGATGGCCTAACTTGGCAAGTAAAGCGGTTAACCAGGCACTGCCAGTGCCAATCTCAAGAATATCATCATTCTGGGAAATATTTAATGCTTGTAATAAACGTCCAATAATGCGCGGTTCTAACATCACCTCGTCATGCCCCAGTGGAATCTGGGTATCAGAAAAAGCCAGTTGCTTAAAGTTTTCCGGGACAAAAACCTCTCTGGGGATACTGCTCATGGCCTCCAGCACCGTAGGTTCCAGCACTTCCCAGGGACGTATTTGTTGTTCAATCATGTTAAAACGTGCTTGTTCAATATCCATGCTTTTCTATCCTAAGTATCAGGTGTAGTCATTTTTTTTGCAGGTGTTTTTTGTTGAGGTGGCGGCTGACAATATTGTTCCGCCTGCTTACGAGCGCGTTCTATTTCAGCACTACGATCTGCTTGTTTCAGCAATTGTATCTTATTATCATCACCTTGTATCGCAACCTTATCCCCTGATTCCAGTTGTTGCAGGTTTTTACGCGCAAGCGCGCAATTACGTTGATAAACCTGCGCTACGGTCATGTTATCAGTGAGTTCAGGGATTTCTATGGTTTCAGTTTCTGATTTTTTGTTCTTTTCTTCAGCTTCTTCGGCAGCAAAAGTTGATGCGCTTTCCAGCTCAATATTTTGCGTCTCCACATCCGCAGGCGGTGGTATCTGCGAGAAATGCATATTGCCTTCAGCATCAACCCACTGGTAAACCTGCTCATCAGCAGATACCAGTGTTGCATGTAATAATAAAAAATAGATAATAAAGAATTTCATTGCTAAGTATCCTGGCTCAGTAGAGACGTAGTATTGCTACGTCTCTACAGTATGCTAAAACTCCTTAACACTCTGAATCAGTTCAGCGGCCATTTTCTGACCATCGCCAAACAGCATACGGGTATTATCGGCAAAAAACAGTCCGTTTTCCACGCCGGAGAAACCCGCGCCACGTCCACGTTTAACGACAATCACGTTTTTCGCTTTATCGGCATCCAGAATCGGCATCCCATAAATCGGGCTGTCCGGGTCGGTACGGGCAACCGGGTTAACCACGTCATTGGCACCGATAACCAGGGCCACGTCGGCTTGTGGGAATTCAGCATTAATTTCATCCAGATCAGCAATGATGTCATAAGGCACGCCAGCTTCCGCCAGCAATACATTCATATGCCCCGGCATTCTGCCAGCCACCGGATGAATGGCAAATTTAACATCAACACCGCGCTCTTGCAGTAATTTGGTGAGTTCCCAGATTTTATGCTGTGCCTGGGCTACGGCCATGCCATAACCGGGAATGATGATCACTTTGCTGGCATAGGCCATCATAACGGCAACATCAGGCGCGTCTATGGGTTTCATATCGCCTTCAACTTCTGTACTGCTGCCGCTACTGCCGCCAAACTTGCTGAACAATACATTGGTTAAAGAACGGTTCATGGCTTTTGCCATTAACTGTGTCAGCAAAGTACCGGCAGCACCCACCACGGTACCGGCAATAATCATTGCGGCATTACCCAATACAAAACCTTCAAATGCCACTGCTAAACCGGTTAAGGCATTGTACAGGGAGATAACGACAGGCATATCCGCGCCACCAATCGGCAGGGTCATCATAATGCCAAAAGCAAAGGCCAGTACAAAAAAGACCAGTAACAAAAACAAACTGACTTCCGAGCCTTGCAAAATGGTGACTAAACCCAGCAAGATGATACTGACAAAAATACCCAGGTTGACGTAGTTCTGACCGGAAAACAACAGGGATTTGCGAATTAAACCCTGGAGTTTGGCAAAGGCGATAATCGAACCGGATAAGGATACCGTGCCGATGATAGCACCTAATACAGCCAGGGTTAAAGCCACCAGACCAAAATCGGCATGTTCCATACCGGAGAGTTTAATCAGTTCCACAGCGGCAATTGCCGCCGCCGCGCCGCCGCCCATGCCGTTGTACAGGGCGATCATCTGTGGCATGTCCGCCATGGCGACTTTTTTTGCAGAAACAAAGGCAATCGTGCTGCCAATGAGTATTGCCAGCATCATCAGACCATAGTTATGCAAATCCGGGGTGGCAAAGGTGGCAATGGTTGCCAGTATCATGCCCACGCCTGCCCAGAGTATGCCGCTTCTGGCAGTGACCGGCGAACTCATGCGCTGGAGTCCTAAAATAAACAGCACCGCAGCAAGAAAATAACTGCTTTCAATCAACCAGCTCATGCTTTACCACCTCTTTTATCGCCTTGGCTGCTCTTAAACATTTCCAACATGCGTTCCGTGACCACATAACCACCCACGGCGTTACCCGCAGCCAGCACGATACCGATAAACCCAACACTAAGTTCCAGGGTGCCTTCGGCGTGTCCCATTGCCACCATTGCGCCCACCAGCACGATACCGTGCACGAAGTTGGAGCCGGACATCAGGGGGGTGTGTAAAATCACCGGTACTTTGGAAATGACGACATAACCGGTAAAAGCGGATAACATAAAAATATATACAGCGGTAAAACCGGTAAATCCATCCATCAGGCGGCTCCTTCTAATAATTCGCGTGTAGCGGCGTGTTTGATTTCTCCATCATGGGTCAGCGCGCTACCGGTGATGACTTCATCTTCCCAATCCAGTTTTAAATTACCTTCAGCTATCATCAGCGTCAGCAGGTTAAATAGGTTTTTGGAATACATTTCACTGGCATGTAATGGCATCTGGCTGGCAACATCCAGTGGTGCATGAATTTTTACACCGCCATGCTCAATGGTTTCACCCGGCTGGGTGAGTTCGCAGTTGCCGCCGCCTTCTGCGGCTAAGTCAACGATGACGGAACCGGGACGCATGCGCGCTACCATATTTTGCAGAATGATTTTTGGTGAAGCGCGTCCTGGAATTGCCGCTGTGGTAATCACCACATGGGCTTTAGCGATATGATCGGCGAGTACATCACGCTGCTGCTGTTTTTCTGCTTCAGTCAATTCACGCGCGTAACCGCCTTCACCTTCGGCTTTTACGTCCATATCAATGAATTTTGCACCCAGTGATTCGCATTGTTCTTTGGTGGCTGCGCGCACATCATAGGCTTCAACTACAGCACCCAAACGACGTGCGGTGGCGATGGCCTGCAATCCAGCTACACCTGCACCGATAACCAAAACACTGGCAGGACGAATGGTACCCGCTGCCGTGGTCAGCATGGGGAAAAAGACCGGGGCCATGTCTGCGCCCATTAATACCGCTTTATAACCGGCAATAGAGGCCTGTGATGACAAGGCATCAATCGCCTGCGCACGGGAAATACGCGGTACCAGTTCCATTGCCAAGGCAGTAATTTTTTTCTGCTGGAGTTTTTTGACCAGTTCCGGTTGTTTGTGCGCTGCCATAAAACCAATTAAAATACAGCCATCGGGCATTTTTTCAACATCTTCAAGCGTGGCCTGCACGCTTAATATGATATCCGCCTTGTCATATAAGGCCGCGCTATCCTGTGCAAGACTAACATCATCACCATAGTCTTCATCATGAAAAAAAGCGCTGCCGCCCATGTCTTTTTCAATACGGATTTCTGCCCCCAAAGCTTTCAGTCGTCGGGCAACATCCGGCACCAGGGCAACTCGATGCTCTCCGGCAACCTGCCCTTTTGGTACTACAATTACTGGCATGTTCTTTATTCTCCAAAATTCTAAGCCGAATCAAAATTGCAACATGATACTATAGCTCAGACGATTTCTGTTAAAGAAAATATGTGATGGGTTTTTATTGGAAATGAAAATTGCAATTGTGGCAGGTGAGCTATCCGGGGATATGATCGGTGCGGGTTTGGTGCGTGAACTCAAGCAACACTTTCCTGATGCTGTTTTTTCTGGTATTGGTGGACCACAGATTCAGGCAGCAGCGGGGGAATTTAATGTGGTGTGTCCGCTGGAATTGTTATCGGTAATGGGCCTGGTTGATGTGTTGAAACGCTACCCGGCGCTACGCCGCTGTTTTAAGCGTTTAAGCCAGACTTTTCTGGATAATCCCCCCGATATTTTTATCGGCGTTGATGCCCCGGATTTTAATCTGCGCCTGGAACGGGTACTAAAACAGGCGGGTATTCCAACGCTGCATTATGTCAGCCCCACCGTCTGGGCCTGGCGCGAATATCGGATGAAAAAAATTATTGCATCCTGTGACTGGATGTTGACCCTGTTTCCTTTTGAAGCGTCTTATTATGAAAAACAAGGGCATCCTGTGACCTTTACCGGGCATCCACTGGCACAACAAATCCCCTTGCGCAATCCGCCGGAACCTGCGCGGGAAAGTTTGGGCCTGCCGTTGCAAGGCCAATATATTGCTTTATTGCCAGGTAGTCGCCAGGGTGAGGTTAGCCGTTTAACCCGTCCTTTCCTGGAAACAGCCTTACTTTTACTTAAACAAAAACCAAACTTGCGCTTTTTAGTGCCGCTGGCAAATGCTAAGATGCGCCAGATTTTTCAGGAACAGGCGGGTGACTTATTGACAAAGTTACCCTTAGAACTGCTCGATGGGCAAGCGCGAACTGCAATGACAGCAGCAGATGCCATATTGCTGGCATCTGGCACTGCAACGCTGGAAGCGGCTTTGATTAAGCGTCCTATGGTGATTGCTTATAAACTGTCAGCACTGACCTGGCTACTTGCCAGCCGTTTGGTTAAGGTGCCCTGGGTTGGGCAGCCAAATTTATTGGCTGGAAAAAAAATTGTACCGGAGTTTTTACAAAAAGAAGCCACAGCCGAAAATATGAGTGCTGCTTTGCTGGCCTATTTTACCCAGCCTGAAACTGCAACGCTACTCACTGCACATTTTGATGCCATTCATCAGCAACTAAAACAACCCGCTGATGAACGCGCAGCCACCGCCGTATTACAATTGCTTGCACAGTATTCCAAGTAATCATTATTCCTGAATACGTGCGTATTACTTATCCAAGAGATATTCAAATTAACATGTTGCAACGTTTAAAACACCTTTTCTCCACTTCAATACGTTTTCGTTTGACGCTGGGTATCGCGCTTATCCAAATATTGACGATGAGTTTGTTCGCCCTGAGTATTACCTGGTATCAGCACCACTTTCTGGAACTGAGTCATGAACTGACTCATGCCACCTATCTGCAATTACTGGAAAAAATGGCCGGTGGTATCTTGTTATTTATCCTTGTCACCGTGCTGATTGGTACCGGTCTGGTTGCCATGTTTTCCCATCATTTAACGGTGCGCTTATCTTATTTATTGGATGCCATGCAGGAGATTCGTGGAGGGCAACGTCATTTACGGGTGGATGCCAGCGGTAAAGATGAAATCGCGCAGTTAGGTGATAGCTTTAACCTGATGATTGATACCTTGAGCATACGGGAAGTGGAATTACAAAATACCCGTGAGCGTTTAATGCTGGCAATGCGTGGCTCTAATGATGGTTTATGGGATTGGGACTTACAAACCGGCAGGGTGTTTTATTCCACGCGCTGGAAACGTATGCTGGGGTATCGGGATTATGAAATTCACGATACGCTGGATGAGTGGCGCAAGCGTATCCATCCCGAAGATCGGGAGCTTGCACAGCAGAATTTAGACTGGCATTTGCAAGGTGAAAGTCTACAATACGAAAGTATCTATCGTCTGCATCACAAAGCCGGACATTATCTTTGGGTTTTATCCCGTGGTGTGGCTTTACGTGATGAGGAAAGCAATGCAATTCGCATGGTCGGCACTCATACCGACATCAGCCAGCTTAAAGAAACGGAAGCACAGCTCAGCGCAACCAATTCCCGTCTGGGTAAACTGATAGAAAGTATGCACGATGGTATTCTGGTTGAGGATGAAAATCAGCAGATCATTTTGGTGAATCAAAATTTTTGTGATCATCTGGGCCTGGACAGCCCGGCTGCCGAACTGGTTGGGCAGTCGCATGAACAGGTGCTGGAACAGATTGCCTGTCGTGAAATGGATGCTTTTATGCATCGCATTAAACAATTGGAAGCTGAAAAAGCAGCCTGTTTTGGTGAGGTTTTCAGCCTGAGAAATGGGCGTATTCTGGAGCGTGATTATATTCCTATTGTGGTTGCCGGACAGTTTCGGGGGCAAATGTGGCAATATGGCGATATAACCCAGCGCAAGCAAATGGAGGTGGAGTTATTTAATCAGAAAGAACGCTTACTGGTGACCTTGGATTCCATTAATGAGGGGGTTATCGCCACTGATGATAAAAGCCGCATTGAGTATCTCAATCCAGTTGCTGAGCAATTAACCGGCTGGCAGGAAAGTCATGCCCGTTTGCAGCATTTGAGTCGTGTTTTCCCCATTATTGATGAAGACAAGCAACAGGCACTACCTGATTTCTCCAGACAAATACTGGAGGCAACGCAGGCCTTCCATCAACAGCGCCATATTGCGCTGGTCAATGCTGCCAAGCAACAATATTCGATAGAAATTTCCGCTGCACCAATTTGTGATCACACCGGAAAACGGACTGGCAGTGTGATTGTATTTCGTGATGTCAGCAAAGCGCGTGAAATGGAAACCCAGATGCGCTGGCAAGCCACGCACGATGTCTTAACGGGGCTGGCTAATCGCCGTCAATTTGAAAATACCTTAAATAAATTATTGGAAGATGCCAAGCTGCATCAGCATCAACACATTTTACTGTATCTGGATCTGGATCAATTTAAAATCATTAACGATACCAGCGGACACCGCGCAGGTGATGCCTTATTAACCCAGTTAGCAACCTTGTTACAGGCGCAGATTCAGGAAAACGATTTGCTCGCACGTTTAGGCGGTGATGAATTTGGGGTTTTATTACATGATCAGGACTTAAATAGTGCTTATGAGATTGCTGAGCGCCTGCGCAGCGTGGTCAGCAGTCTGCGTTTTGACTGGCAGGGAAAAATTTATACCATTGGTGTCAGTATTGGCATGACCCAAATTCACACCTTGTCCGGCGCACCTGAAGATGTCATGAGCATGGCGGATATTGCCTGCTATGCGGCTAAAGAGCAGGGGCGTAACCGAATTCATATTCACGAAGCCAATGATCAAAAGGTATTGCAACATCAGGGTGAAATGCGCTGGACTAACCGTATACGTCATGCCCTGGAAGCTCAGCAATTTGAGCTTTACGCACAGGCGATTAAACCTTTAACAAGCAGTGTCACAACAACAGAAACAGCCGGTTTGCATGTTGAAATCTTATTGCGTCTACATGATGAGACAGACGGTATTATCTGCCCGGATACTTTTATTCCTGCCGCAGAGCGTTACAACCTGATGCATTTGATTGATCGTTGGGTACTCAACAGCGTGTTTAAGCAATTAAGCCCTTTTTGCAAAATGAATGCTACACATCCCGTGCTGGATGTTTGTGCGATTAATCTTTCCGGTGATTCTCTGGGAGATGAAAACCTGCTGTCATATATTCAGGAACTCTTTACCCTGTACTCCTTACCCCCCGAAAAAATCTGTTTTGAAATCACCGAAACCGTTGCCGTCAGTAATCTTGTCAAGGCGACACATTTTATTACAAAATTGCGGGAAATGGGTTGTCGTTTTGCGCTGGATGATTTTGGCACCGGCTTATCCTCTTTTGCCTATCTGAAACAACTTCCCGTAGACTACTTAAAAATTGACGGCAGTTTTGTGCAGGATATTCTTAAAGATGAAAGTGACCACGCCATTGTTGAGGCCATTAATGACATTGGTCAGACTTTGGGTCTGAAAACCATTGCCGAGTTTGTTGAAAGCCCGGAAATTGAAGCCCGTTTACAGGCAATGGGGCTGGATTATGCGCAAGGTTATGGCATTGAGCGTCCCATGGCATTATCAACATGGCTGAAGAAAAATTTTCCTTCCTGATAGCGACGTAGCATTGCTACGTCGCCACATAATTTAGAGATCTCATGTCAAATAGCACATTAGATAGCAACAAGCAGGCTAAATATTGGCTGCAACGTATTCATGAACTGGATTTACAACAGCCTGTCCGCATCATGAATGTGTGTGGTGGGCATGAGCGCGCCATTACTATGGCAGGATTGCGCAGTGCCTTGCCCAAAGCAGTTGAACTGATTCCAGGGCCGGGTTGTCCGGTGTGCATCTGTCCTGAAGAAGATATTTACGAAGCTATACAAATCAGCTTGCAGGAAAATGTAATTTTAGTGGCCTTTGGCGACATGCTGCGAGTACCGGTGAATGTTCATCATGGTGAAGTGCGCACGCTGGATCAGGCCAAAGGCGCAGGTGCGGATATTCGTCCCATCGCCTCACCGCAGGAAGCGATAGACATTGCCAGACAGCACCCGCAAACAACCGTGGTGTTTTTTGCCGCAGGTTTTGAAACCACGATGGCTCCCGTTGCCGCGATGATAGCGCAAGGTGCACCTGATAATCTGTGCCTATTGTTATCCGGGCGTTTAACCTGGCCAGCAGTCGCCATGTTGCTGGAATCCGGCAGCCCTGGTTTTGATTGTCTGGTTGCACCGGGTCATGTGGCAACGGTCATGGGCGCGGAAGAATGGACATTTGTGGTAAAACAATACAGCCTGCCAACGGCAGTGGCGGGTTTTTACAGTGAAAGCCTGCTGGCTGCATTTTATTCAGTGCTACGCCAAAAAATTGAGCAGCGCCTGTTTCTGGATAATTGTTATCCAGAGTTGGTGCAGCAGCAGGGCAATCCTTCTGCCCGTAAGCAACTGCAACAGGTATTTAATATTATTGATGCCAATTGGCGCGGCATTGGTACGATTCCCGCCTCAGGCTATGCCTTAAACGACCAATACGCAGCGCATGATGCTCGCCAGCGTTACCCCGATTATCGTGATATGGCGCGCAAACGCGCAGGTCAGATGCCGCCGGGTTGTGACTGTGCCAAGGTGGTATTAGGTAAAATTTATCCAGACCAATGCCGTCTCTATGGCAAGGCCTGCACACCGCGCAATCCGGTGGGGCCTTGCATGGTATCTGATGAAGGCGCTTGCCGTATCTGGTGGGCTGGCGGTGTTCGGCAGTCACGCTCAAAAATAGCGTAGGTGTATTTGAAACAGTGGAGTAGAAATGGTGGAATACGCTATCGCTATTTCACCCTACAAGGTTAACAATAACCCGGATATTCACTCGAATATTGCCTGCCAGTTATCACGATCCTCACGATAAGTCTGTATCGCCGCCAGCATCTGACTGCGGCGCTGTTGTTGATTTTTAACATCTTTAATCTGTTGATAGGCTTTCCCCTGTGCACCAAAATTGTAGCTCATGTTATCGATAAAATCCTGCAACTGCATTTTTGCCGTTTCCAGACCGGATAACTGATTCCACCACGCATCAGGCTGCTTAAACAGTGCTTTCAGCAAGGCTAAACGCTCAATAATCAGTTGATGTTTTGTTTCATACTTTTGATGCAGGTCTTGCTCAATCTGCTCAAGCGTCTGTTTAATTAAATCCGCTGTGGGTATGTGCCTGGGATATCCCATATTGGTGAGTTTTTCAATACTGAATAACATCACATCCCCAAAAAACTGGCGTTCAAATTCAGCGCTGAGATCAATACGTTTTGCCTGTTTTTTTATACCGGGTCGAAACTCTGATTGACCGGTGGCTTCAAGGGTGCGTGTATGCAACATAGGCAAATTGGCAGACAAAAAACGCTCACCAATTTCTGCTTTGATTAAACGCCCTAATACCGGGCCAGCCATACGCAGCTTTAAGGCCGCAAAAGGAATAAAATAAGCCAGTCCTTCCGCTTTGAAAATATAATTTCCCGTGTAAATCGTGCGCGCGGGTTTAAGGCTGGCAAGTGCTGCTTCATAGCAATAATGGGTTTTTCGGGTTGCATGTTCGCCATCAAAAAAACGTTGAA
Organism: Candidatus Venteria ishoeyi; assembly: GCF_030378065.1. GTDB lineage: Bacteria > Pseudomonadota > Gammaproteobacteria > Beggiatoales > Beggiatoaceae > Venteria > Venteria ishoeyi. Next base: position 26,658 of record NZ_JAUCGJ010000018.1, read on the forward strand.
CCTGATTGGCAAAATCTATCAAACATTGACGGTGATCATGCGCGCCTGGTAACGGGCAGGGATAGGGATAATAACCGTCATCGGCTTTTGCCGTGAAGCCAAATAAATCCGCCATATCATGATAAGCCGCATCATCAGCTTTTTTGGTATTTTTTTTATGAAACTGGCAATCTTGAGCGGCATCCAGATTTGCAATTTCAGTTAAAAAACCCAGCACATCCTCCAGAAAATTACCCGCCATAACTGCCGGTGAAACCGGCGGATCACCAACCACTTTGCCCGTTACGATTTGGGCATCGGTTTTTGAGAAAATTTGATCCAGATGGTAAAAAAAATTAATGGGCTGTTCATTGTGCGTATTCGCTGCAACCATGAGATCAAATGTCTGATCACTGTCAATAAAATAAAACAGTGTTTTAGCTTGTTGCCGAGTACGCTGATTTAATTGCAAATAGCTGATATTACGCATGATGGATGCGCCTTTATGATAAAAGGCAGTGGTATCAGTTTCACCCAGTACAGAGCGTAATTGCTGGCGTTGTTCCTCGCTGAGCTGTGCAAGTTGTTGTAGTTGTTCTGTTTGGCCAAAATATTCCGTGATTAAGCCCAATTCGGTGAAGTGCGCAGCCAGCATTTGGTTTTTCTGGATATTATTTTTTTCTTTGCTGTCATCAGCAATCAACACCGAGACTTTTTGATAAACACCATTTTTCTGCCCACCATAGTAAAAACGTGAGCATAATTGCAGCAGGCTGTGCAAGCAATCCTGTAAATGCCGGGGGCGATCTGCAACCGGAATCACCATCACAAAATGATGACGCTCATCCTTTGCCGTATTGGTGATATGTGATTCTAATTCATGGAACAATAAATGATGTTCGCCCCATAAAGCCTTATCTTCCGGTGCTTTCCATAATTGTGCTTCAATCTGGGGAATGGCTTGTTCATAAAGCGTAAGCAACTGCTCGGTGTCTGTTGTGCAACTCAGTGCAGATAGACGGTTTTGCAGTGTCTGAATATCAGCATAGTGCTGGTAGTGATTTAAAAATTGCGCAAGTATAGCGGACATATTGGTTATTGCTCTAAGCGATTTCCTGCGTGTTTTCAATATTATTTTGCGCTTCCGGGAATAAACCTTGCGCTTCCAGGTAAGTCATCACTTGTTGCACGCTGTCGGCAATACTCAACTGATCGGTTTTCACGACCAGTTCAGGTTGTGTGGGTTCCTCATAAGGTGAAGAAATCCCGGTGAAATGCTTAATTTCTCCAGCCCTGGCCAGCTTATATAAGCCCTTAACATCACGTTCTTCACAAGTATCCAGCGAACAATGACAATACACTTCAATAAAATTGTTTTCACCCAGTAATTTGCGCACAATTCTGCGATCTGAGCGGAACGGTGAGATAAATGCAGTTAATACAATTACCCCCGCTTCCAGAAACAGTTTACTGAGTTCTCCCACGCGCCGAATATTTTCCACCCTATCGGTATCAGAAAAACCCAAATCACCGCATAAGCCGTGACGTACATTATCACCATCCAATACAAAAGTGCGTCCACCACGGCGATATAATTGTTCTTCCAGGGCATGAGCCAAGGTTGATTTACCCGAGCCGGATAAGCCGGTAAACCAAAGTACCACGCTGCGATGCTGATTTTGTTGCGCCCGGCGCTTACGGGTCACGGTTGCACGATGCCAGATGACATTATCACTTTGCATATTTGTTTTACACCTAATTTGATTTTAAAAAATACCGTACAATAACCTAAATCTCACGCTAAGGAGCGAGAATTTTATAACTTCAGCAACTTGGCTGGTCTTTTTCTCCATTTTCTGCGTTCCGAAAACAGTTACATAGCTTGCTATGCGCCTGTTTTCACGCCTTGAAAATGAATAAAAATCCTGCGCCCAGTTTCTGTATTTATTTTATCCTCACTCCTAAGTTCTTGATAGCGTGTACTGGGTTTGACTGCTTTTTCCTGAAAAAACCTTACATCGAATTCAGGTTACAATATAAAATTGTTCAAAGCCGCTGAGTATACAATAATCCTGTCGCTATTAGGAATGACCCGACAACAACTTAGGAACAAGGACCGCTGATTATGCAAAAAAACCATAACAAAAAAATGAGTCTGACGATGCAAATCATGATTGCCATGATAAGCGGTGGTTTGCTGGGACTTGCGCTCAATCTTTGGTTTGCAGAAAATAGTTTTATCCAGAATTTTATAATTAATGGCCTGTTTAACGTGGTGGGCACCATTTTTGTCAGTTCCTTAAAAATGATGGTGGTGCCACTGGTGATGGTTTCCCTGATTACTGGCGTTACCAGCCTGGGCGACATCAACGCTTTAGGCAGAATCGGGGGTAAGGCGCTGTTGTTGTATTTACTCACCACTGCCGTTGCCATCACGCTGGCGCTGTCCATTGCCGTGACTTTTGATCCGGGTGCCGGTTTTGAAATGGAAAATGCGCAAACTGAATTTGCAGCAGGAGAACCGCCAGCGCTGAGCAAAGTCCTGATTGATATGGTGCCAACCAACCCTATCAGCGCAATGGCTGAAGGCAGTATGCTGCAAATTATTGTATTTGCCTTGTTGTTTGGCATTGCAATTACCTTAACCGGGGAAAAAGGCCGCCATGTACTCAACTTTTTTAATGATCTCAATGTGGTGATTATGAAAATGGTTGAAATACTCATGAAACTGGCCCCTTTCGGGGTGTTTTGCCTGATTGCCAAAACCTTTGCCGGACAAGGTCTGGAGCTACTGGCACCGCTGGCAAAATACTTCCTGGTCATGGTTGCCGCGCTGGGTTTACACGCTATCGGTACTTTCAGCTTGTTATTGTCTTTAGTGGGACGTTTAAGCCCCTGGTTATTTTTTAATAAAATCCGTGCAATTTTAGCCTTTGCTTTCAGCACCGCCAGCAGCAATGCCACCATTCCGATTACCTTGCGCACCGTGGAATCCCGTTTAGGCGCTAACAACTCCGTGGCTTCTTTTACCGTACCGCTGGGTGCGACCATTAATATGGATGGCACGGCAATCATGCAGGGGGTTGCCACCGTATTTATCGCCAGCGTTTATGGCGTTGATCTGAGCATGAATGATTATCTCACCGTGATACTGACGGCAACCCTGGCTTCTATCGGCACGGCTGGCGTACCTGGCGTGGGGCTGATTATGCTGGCAATGGTCTTGGGTGAAGTGGGACTGCCAACCGAAGGCATCGCCTTGATTATCGGCGTGGACAGGTTGCTGGATATGATTCGCACTGCGGTGAATGTCACTGGTGATGCCACTGTCACCTGTTTGATTGCAAAAAGTGAAAATGCACTGGATGAGACGATATTTAACGATCCACAAGCGGGTTTACTGGAAAATGAGGCTGAGGACGTTGATGCGGAACAAAACAGCTTGCTGGATAATGAAAAATGAAAACCTTTTTATTTTTGTTGGGTCTGTTTTATCTGCTGCCTGCCGCAGCGCGGGATGTGGTGTTGCTGGATGCGCCTGGAACACTGGGTACGCAGCATTCTGTACATGCTCAACAACTGGATTGGGTCAGCCGCTTTTATGGTCTGGAGGTGACAGCACCCAATCTGGATGAACAACTATTGCCGACCCTGGCAAGCCAGCTCAGCCAAAATAAAACCATTGCTGTTGTCATCACCCCGGCGGCGGCTGAACAACTGGATGCACAACAGATATTAAAGCTTATGCAGGGCAGCCAGAGCAATACGCCGCTGTTATTACTGGGCGTGAGTTCACAAACCGCCCACATCAGCAACTGGTCAGGGGGTGCGGTGACGGAAGTTAAAGAAAACCAGTTCAGTGGTGATTATCAGTTTGCAGAAATAGCAATAACCCAACAACTGGCAGGGCAGGCGATACGCCTACCCAATAAACAACTCAGTCACTTACTACTGAACCCGGATGCATCCAGTCAGGTTATTATTCAGCCTGCAAACACACAAGCCAGTCCCTCGGAATCTGCGTTTTTCATACAAAGTCAGGTGAATGGACAAAAAGTTTATATACAAGCGGCGCTACCCAGCAGCTTAACGCCTGAAAAAGTCTGGCGCTTAAACCCGCAGCGTTTTACTGAAATTGCGCCTTTAATGCTGGTATTGCGTGAGCATTGCGCTGATTATTGCTGGCATTCCAAAACCCATTATGCCAATTTCACCATTGATGATCCCTGGTTGACCCAACCTTATGGCTTGCTGGATTATCAGGCCTTATTAAAAGCAATGAAAAAAACCGGATTTCACACCAGTATTGGTTTTATTCCCTGGAATTATGATCGCAGTGAGTGGGATGCCGTGCATATTTTTCGCCAAAATCCTGAATATTACAGCCTGGTGGTACATGGCAATAATCACGATCACCGTGAGTTTTATAAATACCAGACCAGCAGCGATGATCCCTGGCCTGCCAAGCCCCTGGCCTTGCAGGATTTTAATTTACGCCAGGCTTTGGCGCGCATGGAAAAATTCAAGGCACTCAGCAAACTGGATTATGAGCGGGTGATGATTTTCCCGCATAATATTGCCCCGGCAGAAACCTTAAAGCTGTTGAAACGCTATAATTTCCTGTCCACATTTAATGCCGAGAATATTCCTTTAGGCAGTCAAGCACCGGAAGATCCCCTTTTTTACTTCCGCGTGGCCTCGCAGCAGTTTAGCAATTTCACCAGTTTCAATCGTATAGAACCAGAAGACTACGATGCGGCGCATATTGCCATGAATCTGTTTCTGGATAATCCTCTGCTGTTTTTTGAACATGTCTTATTTTTTGCCGATGGTACCCAGGCATTTAATAAAACCGCACAATTGGTTAATCAGATGCAACCGGATATTCGCTGGGGCAGTCTGGGCAGAATTACTGAAAAAATGTACCTGCAACGCCAGCGTGAAGATGGGCATTATGACGTGCAGATTTTCAGCCCTACGGTGCGTATTGAAAATAAACATGAAGAGCCGCGTTTTTATTATCTGCAAAAAGCGGAATCACTAACGCCGGATAGCGTAATATTTGATCATGAGCCGCTGGCTTATCAACTCAATGACGGGATATTGCAGGCCAAGGTTGAAATCCCCGGTGATGCCATCAGCACCCTGGAAATTACTTATAAGAATGATTTAGCAGAAAAACCTGTAGATATCAGCAGAGACAGTTTCAATGCAGCGCGTCTGCGTTATTTATCGGATTTCCGTGATATTCATCTGACCTCTATTGAAGCCGGACGCTGGTTTATTCGTAATTATTACGGCTCAGGGGCTTATCAATCAAAAACGCCGCTGATGTTATTATTACTGGCAATATTTTTGGTATTTTTGGCTATGGTATGGGGGCTTTACCGCTGGCTGCGCAAGCCATCATGAAATAAGGATATCGAGTTCTCCTGCCGTGACCCGATAACACCCCTTTTAAGGGGTGTTATCCGTGAAACGATTAATTTTCGCACATGGTATACATGTCGGAATTATCATCAGGAGAAGGCTGATCCGGATCAACCGGGTTGGCTTCTGCTTTTGCCGCATCACGTTCTTTTTTCGCCGCAGCGCGGGTTTCAGTAATGCCATCTTTCACATCAATGCTGCTCTCACCAAACAACACCTGGCGCAACAGACGGAAACCAAAATGCAGCAAGGCAATATCATCTGTCTGGATTTGCTCAAATTCCGCATCACCCATCTGGAAGCTTTCTTTGAAACCGGAACTGGTGACAAACAGGCGGAAACGATCCAGGTCGTAACACGCCATGAAAAATAATTGCAGGCTTTGTTTGGTTAAGGTGCCGATACCCGGCCCGGAGGATTTACGTTTCAGAATCAACTGCCGCCAGCCGCGATCAATTTCATCGTATTCTTCCACGCCCTGTTGCTTGCGGTATTCATCAATGGTCATTTTATTGTCTTCATTATGACCCAGACAATGTTCTTCCTTGACCAGCGCATAAGCCTGACGATCCACATATTCATCCTGCTTGCGCATGGACAGCAAACCTATAGGATAATAACGGCAGGAAGTTGGGCGGTCTTCGTAAACCGTGCAGCCTTCTTCGCTCAGCAGTTGACAGGCAGTGCCATTTTCCACCGGCAAAAAGCGTACACCCGCCATGCCGTCTTTTTCCATTTCATAAGGTACGGTATATTTTTTCAAAAAATCAGAAGAAGTCATGCCCAAATGTTTTTTCAAACGGATAATATCGTAAGGCGTGAGGGTAATATCGCTGTTTTTGCAGCAGGCATTAAAGCAGCCAATATCTTTATGGCAACGAAATGAGATGACATGCTCGCCATCATAAGTGGTAGGGATAACCGGGCTATCCGGTATTGGGGAATCTTTAATCAGATCCGCAACGTCATTATTGTCCTGATCAGCCATTGAGGCCACCTCTGCAAGTAGACCTGAACCCAACGTAAGATTTTTAAGGAAAAAGCCATAAAATTCTACCACGCTCTATCAAATATCAGCGTGAGATGTCAGTGGTTTTCAGTGTTTTTAGCACTGAAAGGCACTTAGGAACGAGGATGAAATAAGAACCGAAATCAGGCACAGGATTTTTGTTCATTTTCAAGGCATGAAAACAGGCGCATAGCAAGCTATGTAACTGTTTTTATAACGCAGAAAATGGAGAAAAAGGCCAGCCTGGTTTCGGGAATTATAAAATCCTCGTTCCTTACATCGAACTCAGGTGAATAAGTTTGAATCGACACAATATGATGTCGGTATAGGTATTTTTCAAGCAAAAAGCAGTGGCTATGCTGTTTTTTAATCTTATCCAGGCATCAATAATATGTCTTAACATAAGCATAAGCCCGCTCGAACAAGGCCTGATCTTTATGCAGTTGGTATTTCAATGCGGAAAGATGTATTGTTTGTAATCGCCAGTGTCAATCGTACTGTGCAAAGCCGTGGCTGCACCCCAGAGATATTTTTTGAGTTGTTGTTAGGTAACCGTTCAGCCCCTCATTGTAGATTTTGCCACGGAATTCGCTGAAATACGCGAAATGGATTAACTTTAGGTTCTTTTCTGTGTTTTCCGCGTATTCTGTGGCAAAAAATAATTGGGGTCTGGATAGTTACGTTGTTGGTTCATAACCGTTCTTTAATGCTGTTACAGTTTTTCAAAAATATGCTCAATTTTTTCTTTTAACTCAGGTATATTTATTTCGAGTGTATCAATAATGATTTCTGGAGAAACCCCCAGATAATCATGTGCGATCACATTTCTAAGCGCTGTTGCCAATGAAACAGGTAAAACTTCACAATAAGACGGTGTTGTTATTTTTCCCATTGTTTCACCGATTTGTAAACAACACATCATCAAAGCATGAAAACCTTCTCTGTCAGCCATTGCTGAGCGAACCCCACCATGCCGGTGGGCAATTTCTTCGGAATCATCAATCATCTGGAGAATAAACTCCAACCGTGCCTAATCAGATTTAAGAGACATTAATTAGCTCCGATAAAATATATTTTTTACCTATTTTATTGAGCGCCCGTTGATCAGCGAGATCAACCGGTTTTCCTAATTCTTGCTCAAGTGCTATTTTTATTTTGTTATAATAACTGAAAAATTCCCATCCTCGGTATTTCTTTAGTATCTTATCACTGCAACGGTATAATATATCTATATCACTATGTGCAGTTTCTTCATTGCGGGCATAAGAACCAAAAATACCAACAATAATAAAACCTTCTGGAGCATATTTTCTTTTTAAGAGACTTAGCTTATGCAACAATTTAGGTGTCATTGTAAAGTTCTCCAGTTACCAAGGGTGAGATAGGTTACGAATCTATCAAGAGGTATTTTTTGAGTTGTTGTTGGTTCATCAGCGTAATAGCTGGATTTTAATATCCAGCTCCAGAAATCAGCGCATCATCCAAAGCTTGCGTAACTTTGTTCACGCCCGTTTCATTATGCAGTAGCACCAGCACTGCTAAGGCATCTTAATAGTGGCATTTTTTACAGGATTTAAGCATGTTGTGATGCAAGTTACAAGGCTCCAGCGTGGCTTTGTTCTCTTCCCAGCGTTGCAGTATGGCAACTTGTTGTCGCATACGTAATTCAATGCTATCGGCATTGGCTGCGGCAATACGTTGTTCCTGCAATAGCAGAATTTCAGCCTTAAACGGCGTTCCCGGCTCGGCAAATTGGTCTAATAATTGGCTTAATACCGCGTCATAATCTGCATAACGCTCATCCAGACAGATTTGAGCAAGCCATTGGAAAGCCTGTTTTTTATCATCATCCCTGAGTTGTTGTTGCCAACAGGCTTGAAACAACTCACTGATCAAAGTGGCAAGTATCCCAATTTCATTAGCGGCTGCCTCCATTTTATCCGTCAGCGTTGGCAGGCTTTCATAAATGCAACAGGCAATTACAAAAGCTTCTTCCGGTTTATCTGTCAGCATGTCATGGGCGGTGGCTAATAATGCCCGTAAGTCATCAATCAGCCAATGACCTTGTAGCGTATCAATATGCCCCTGCTTAGTGTAATGAGCGATAATATCCCGAATAAGCTGCTGATATTTTGCCATGCCGGGTTGTAGCGCGCTGGTTGTGGATAAATTCCCGTATTGCTCCAGGAACTGCTCGCGCAGACGACTATCTTGTAATAATAGTGATAACAGGTGGTTTTTGGCTTCAGTCTCGGAAAGCTGAGCCAGGGTTGTTTGTAATAATTTTTTACTATTTTCAGGGGGAAAGTCATCTGCTTGTGTCATGTTATTTATCTCCAGGAAAGAGGATGAAATAAATAGTGTTATCTGCCATTTTGGTATCCGATGTGGTGCATAGCGCTAAGCTTATACACCCTACCGCGCTATTTATCGATAATATCTCCTACAGGGGACAAATCCGCAGGCTCCTCCCAACCGTATACATTGGCGGCAGTGACTGGAAATGCGGAGGGCTTAAGTTCCATCAGCGCGGTGGCAATTTCCTTGTTCAAGGCAGGATCTGTACCTTTGGTTGCGCCAAAAATCCAAAATGGCAAAATAGGCCCATTATGTTGAAATGGAAAATCGTCCTGTTCCGGTTTAATAACCATGAATTCAGAAATATCTGTTTTTTCCTTTTTGGCGAACCATTGTAAAAAACCGGTTCGTACAAAGCCTACATCTGCCTTACCGTATTTAACTGCTTGGGCAACATTGAACAAGCTTCCGGTAAAGTACAGCGCGTAGTCTTTTTCCACTTCCAGACCTTTTTCCTGTAATACATGAGATGGCAGGCGATATCCCATGAGTGCATTTTTTTGCGCGGCTGCAACTTTTTTTCCTTTCAGGTCTGCAAATGTCTGGATACCACTATCTGCACGAGTAAAAATCACCGCACCAAAACCATGCAAGGGCTTGTTTTGGTAGACCCCGATGAGTGAGGCCAGAGGAATGGCATCATATTTTTTCCTGGCATCATAGAAGACGGCAGGATTGCATAGCAGGAATTCCATTTTTTTGCTGGCAAGGGCATTATCATATGACTTGAAAGTTACTGGAATAAGGTTGAACTTTTTTCCTGTTTTTTGTTGTAAATAATCCACCGTGGGTTGCCATTCCTTTTTTGCGATGGACACACCCTTGGGTGATAATACCGCAAGATCATATATATCTTTTGCGTTGACATTGAATGTGCATACAAGAAAAAAAACACATACACAAGACCAATATTTTTTTTGTAACATTATTTATCCTCTTCCTCCTAAGGCGTGAGGATAAAATAAATGCAGAAACCGGGCGCAGGATTTTTATTCATTTTCAAGGTGTGAAAACAGGCGCATAGCAAGCCATGTAAGGGTTTTCATAAGGCAGAAAATGGAGAAAAAGACCAGCCAGGTTGCTGAAGTTATAAAATTCTCACGCCTAACTTAACCCACTGATAAGCAATCAGTAAATCAAGCTTATTTCAAATTCGATTTCGTGTTAACGAAACCACGCTAATCGTCCCTGAAAATACCTTCTTCCCTTTGCTCACCATTATGACCCGGATACTGGATATTTCATAAATATATTCAAGTCCTCGTTTGCCCTAACAGTTTACGCTTAATGTGAAATAGAAACTGCATACTATTCATGCACATTTATTTAAGATACCCTAATACAGGTTTTAGTTCAGAAAAGGAGAAATGAATATGAACTTTCTATGGGTAGGTATTTCAGTTGTTTTTATCAGCTTAAGCAGCAATGTTCTGGCTGCGCCACCAGCACCCTGGTTAGCGGTGGCTGAAGGCAGTCACAGTTTGTCCGGCACCTCAGCCTGCGCCAGTACGGCGGCAGGTGTTTTACGCAAGCAAGGTTTTGCGCGCGTCAGTCATACCGGCAGCACAGTGATGGGCGCTTATCGTGGCGGCAGTGATTATGAATTCAAGGCAGTGATTAAATGCCAATCAAAATCAGCCGTCGCTTTTGTCGTCACCACACTATCTGGACAGGGCTTAAATAAGGCGAATAGTTTAATCGCCGGACTGCGCGGCAGGGGTGGCAGAATCGCTGATGATAGCGGCAGTTCCACAGCAGAACCAGAAGAAGAGGAAGTCTATGACGATGAAGAAGAATATTATGATGAGTAATTTTAGGAACAAAGAAGCATCAGGCAGCTTCGATTGGATGTTTGGATAGCGAGCAATCGAACACACCTGCAAACCCTCACTCAAGCTTTCGCAATATGAATTAGGATGCTGAATTTCTGTGTCAGCCCCATAGACAGTCAGCGCCCATGCCATGACTCTGTACCAGAACCCGCTCTTGTCCCAGTGGCGGCAAGGGGGCGCTGATGTTGTCGGCGAATGCGCCGAATAAGATTTCGAGGCGATTGCTGGTGTGGACGATCATAGTTTTTTAACTTGCGGGACAGGATGGCGCTGCGGGTAAAAAGGGATCAAGCAATGCTGCCGCGTCATATAAATGCTCCAGCAAACAAAATCCCAGCACGGCACCGTGGGTGCTGAGCAGCCAATAAGCGCCATATAACAAAGCGGATGGCACGCTGAAAGCAACTAAAGGCAATAGGGTAAAGTAGGCCCAGGCCAGTAAACGCGCAATGCGGTTATCGGCTTCCAGTTCCAGGACTATCCACGCGCGCCAGCTTTGCGTTTGCGTGGCATGTGGAACGCCAATGGTGGGTAGGACTATCCACGCGCGCCAGCTTTGCGGCAGCCATAAAAATGCGGAAAAGGCAGCAATCAGAAAATGCAGTAACGTAGGCAACAGGGTGGAAAAACAAATCACATACAACCACCAGTAATCTGGTGATAAGGGTTCCTGACGAATGCCATCAAACAACCAGTAAAGTTCAAACACCTCACGACTGGCTGTGGCATTGATGGCGGCAAGGCTTAACACCATTAACAGACTGATTAACGCAAGCAGCAGCAATGCAATCACTGCGTCCAGTAGCGCCCAGAACACTGCGCTCAGGGTATTATGATGACCGCTGGCAATGGCATGTAATAAACCTCGGGTGAACGCCAGAGAAATCCAGTCCAATAGGGCATTGAGCAGTGGAAACCAGGCGAGGAAGGTCAGTAATATCAGACTATTTGCATTAAGTTCAGCATGGCGGCTGATAAACCAGATGGCGGCCCAGATCAGGGTAGTAAAAAACAGCCAATAGAAGATAAAAAATAATTTAAGCTTATGATTTTTTTTGAATTTACTGTATAATTTGTCTGTAAAAAAAGCGACAGCGCCAGCGAAAGCGACAGCGAAAGCGACAGCGACAGCGCCAGCGAAAGCGACAGCGACAGCGACAGCGACAGCGACAGCGACAGCGACAGCGAAAGCGACAGCGACAGCGAAAGCGACAGCGAAAGCGACAGCGAAAGCGCCAGCGAAAGCGACAGCGACAGCGCCAGCGAAAGCACCGGAGTTGATAATAGCCACAGCAATAGCAATATAAAGCAGACCGTGCCATCCTTCTGTAGTGATATATTTATAAAGAAAATAGAATACTGCCAGCAAAGCCAGCACTATTAAAATTCGTTGTGCGGACGGCAGTGACGGAAAAATCAACAAACCGCCCATTTCCCCCGCGCCCTGAAACAATCCCCACAACAATATAAAAGCCAACAGGGGATATACCAAGGCGATACGCAAACACCATTCAAAGGAAGCGGATGTAAATAGTGGACGAAAGCGGAACAGACGCGACAGCAGGGCTGGTTGCACAGGCAGTTTATGCAGGTCTTCAACATCTCCCAACCATTGCGCCACGCGTCCCAAAACCCGTTTTAACATCTGCCGGTAACGATTTTCCAAACTGCCCGAGCGTAACCATTCAAAGCACATTTCCCGCGCCCGATCATTTTCCCCACCCTTATACACCACCCAACGGCTGAAACCAGCCACAGCAAATAAAACAAACCAGGGCCAGAATAACCAGCCGGTGGTTTTATCCAGCATGGCTTCAATCAGTTTTAAAAAAGCATCCATATTCATTTATAATTCCAGTCTTTTATATTTATTATTCTTGTGCGGTTTCCTATCATTTTTTAATCCATAACAATGCTTTTAAATCCACAAATTTTGATTGTTTTCATCATAATCAATCCTGATAATTTTGTTAAGCCTGAACTAAATGAAATTTGATTTGGTACAAAATGACACAGCATTTTGCCCAGCATATCCCCAATCTGGCGATAATGGTGGCATAATAGACCCATTGTACTCAGTCATATTTCATTCTCGCTCCTAAATAAACCATTAACAAAACATATTAGATTTGATAATGGAGCATAAAGATAACCATGCCAACCAACAAACTCAGTCATAATGACGCGCCTGTGGTGGAAGATGCTTTTCAACAAAAAGCCTTTATTCAGCGCATTTGCAAGGTCGTGAAAGAATGCAGGCCGCCCAAAGGCATTGCAATTAACGGTTATTGGGGAACGGGTAAGACCAGTGCCTTGATGCAGGTGTATTACCAGCTCAGCGGCAAACACCCCTATAATGGCGAACGCCCCAATAATGATGAAAAGAATGCAGGCCCATCAGAATTGAGTAAAAATATCGTCCCGGTATGGTTTGAAGCATGGCGTTATCAGCATGAAGCCTTGCCTATCGTGGCCTTATTAAATGAAATCCGCGAACAACTGGACTTGTGGGAAAAATTCAAAGGCGAAACCGAAAAACTCAGTGGCGTTGCTTGGCTGGGTACATTGAGTGTCTTTGATGAAGTGATTAAAGCCGCAAGCGGTGGTTTATTTTCACCTAAAATGGGCAATCTACAAAAGGCGGGCAACAACTGGGAAGCCCAGCACTACAGTCAACCCTTACCCACCCAGAAAATTCACAACTTGTTTGAAGAAGCCGTGCGCCAAAGTTTAGGGGGTAAAAGCAAACGCCTGGTCATTTTTGTTGATGATTTAGATCGCTGCACGCCTGCCGCTGCCTTGCGATTGCTCGAAGGCATCAAGGTGTATCTCAACCTGGAAAGCTGCGTGGTGATTTTTGGCATGGATCAGCGCCAGATTGAACGTGCGCTGAAAAAAGCCCTGGATCTCAATGATACGGCAGAATATTCTGATGACAATCAGGCGCGGGAATACCTGGAAAAAATCTGTCAGGACATTTATCACCTGCCCCTACCCGATCAGGCCGCCAAAAGCAGCTATTTCATGAAACTGTTAAGCACGCTCCATGTGGGTAAAAACGAGAAACATTATCAACGCTGCCTGCAACAAGTGCTGAAACATTACGACTGTCTCCCCGCCAATCCGCGCAAAATAAAAGCTCTGGTGAACCGCACCAGCACCGTGCTGAGTGCATTGTATTTGGGGGATGGGCGCGATAATCTGGTTAAAATGGGTGCTGCAAACAAGGAAGAGGAAAAGCTTCTCATTAGTCGTAAATACGTGCTGTTGATGGCGTTGACGATTATTTATTGTTTTCATCGCCAACTCAATGAACAACTGGAAAAAGACCCCAGTTATATCGATAAAGTCATTACCTATGCCAAAGACCTGGACCCCACAGAACTGGTAGAAACCCATTCGATTTACCGTCCCTTTCAGACCATTTTACCTGCCATGAACGGTGATACTAAACTTCCAGCCAATCCCAGTGACAGCAATGTGTTTCGCTTGCATGACGTGTTCAGAGACTTTGATGCCAGCTTGGGCAACTGCGACCGGGAAATTGCCGCTTTTTATGCGATAAAATCATGAAAACACCAGATACACTCTCTCAATTGCTACCCCAGGCACTACCCGCTGACAAAAAGGCTTTTGTTGATCTGCGCAACACTGGCAGTCTGGCGCATTATTTACGTCAGGTTTACCACCAATTCATGTACGCCAACAACTTCGGCCTGGCGATTGATGATGAAGACAACGGCAGCGAAGGCAAGGCGGTCTTTTTACAAAATCTTTTTGTCACCCCGCAACTGGGCAAAGACCATCTTCTGCCGGAACAACTGATTCGCGCAGAAATTGACAACAAACTGCCGTCCCGCCAGACCATTATTGAGAGTTTGCAACAACATACCCGCTTATTTATTCTCGGCGACCCCGGCTGCGGCAAGTCCACCCTGATAAACTGGTTAATGCTGGCATTCAGCAACAGCGGCGAGAATGTCACCAAACTGGCACTGGGGAACTGCGTGCCTTTTGCCCTGATTCTGCGTGAACTCAATTTGAGTAAAGCCCGGAACTGGGATGATGTGTGGCAGATATATCTTAAAAGCAATGCCAAATTGACGCTGGCCCTGCCCAAAGACCCTGAGGCGTTGGAACAGGTGTTTAACAGCGGTCAGGCTTTATTTTTACTCGATGGGCTGGACGAAATCACCCACCCGGATTTGCGCCGCCGTTTGGGGCTGGCGGTATTGGAAGCCATGCAGCGTTATCCACGCTGCCGGTTTGTGATCAGCTCGCGGCTGGTGGGGTTTAACCAGCAACACTGGTTTGGGTTGGAATCTACTGCCAGCGAAGCAGACGAACATCTGCGCATGGCAAAATCTGTGGATACGGAACTGCTGCCCACGCTGTATTTATCCCCCTTTGACCAACAACAGGCGGAACGCTTCAGCCACAACTGGTACAAACAATACGTGCCGGACAGCAGCCAACATGCGGGACAGGTGCGCGGTCTGGTGGAGCGCATCGGGCATAATGACGGGCTGGGACGCTTGGCGCGGATTCCGGTGCTGCTGAACATGATTTGTTTTATCCATGCGCGGCGTGGACGGCTGCCCGATGGACGCGCCGAACTCTATCAAAGCATTGCCAAAACTTATTTAACCGGATTGGATCGGGCGCGGAATCTCCAGTTTCTCGGACGTGCGTTTAATTTTGATTATTTTGACCTCAGCGAATGGCTGGGTACCTTGGCCCTGCGTATGCAGAACCAACGCAGCGAAGACGATACCGCGATTCTCATCAGCGAAGGCGAAGTGCGCACGTTTATCGTGGAAAAATTGGAGGAAAAAGGTTTTGGTGCGGCGGAGGCAAAAGCGGACAGTATTTTTATTCTGAAGTACTTATCCCAACGCAGCGGCATGTTTATCCCACGGGGTCAAAACGAAGCAGGACAGGAACAATACGCCTTCTCCCATCTCAGTTTTATGGAATACTTCGCCGCCGCTGAGCTTAAAGTCCGCTTACAATTTGGTGATGCCGAGGAATTTGCTGAGTTAGCTAAAAAAATCCAGCAGCCGTGGTGGAAAGAATGTTGCGTGTTGTTGTTTGAGCAACTGGAAAACACCCGCCTGGCGGAACAAATGTTCCGGCGTTTGTTTGTGGATACGCCCTTGTCCCAGGATAAAGAGGCCGCGCCTGCCTGGGCGGTGCTGGCGGAAGTGATTATGGACAGCGGGGTGCGTTTGTCTTCTAAACTGCGCCAGGAGTGGATTAAAAAAAGTTGGGGGTTTTATTTGCGACACCCTTATTTTGATAACCCAGATTATCCAACCGAGAGTTTTTACAGTCTGAATGCCGCTTTGTGGGCGGAACAGTTTGAGGCTTTGGAGCATTTTAGTCAGGTTGCTGAAGCGATGGATTTGACTCAACTAAGCCTGAGGGGTTGTAAAAACCTGAACAGCCTTGAGCGGATTGTCAAACTAAAGGGCTTGCAGTTGCTTGTTTTGAGTGATACCGGCGTGACGAATTTGAGTCCACTGGCGACTTGCACTGCTTTGGAAATGCTTGGTTTAAGCAATACCGAAGTGACGGATGTGAGTCCACTGGCGGCTTGCAGTGCTTTGAAAAGACTTGATTTAAGTAATACCGGTGTGACGGATGTGAATCCGTTGGCGGCTTGCAGTACTTTGGAATGGCTTGATTTAACTAATACCGGTGTGACGGATGTGAATCCGTTGGCGGCTTACAGTACTTTGGAATGGCTTGATTTAAGTAATACTAGGGTGAGAAATGTGAGTCCACTGGCGGCTTACAGTGCTTTGGAGCAGCTTTTATTAAGCAATACCGGCGTGACGGATGTGAGTCCGCTGGCTGCTTGCAGTGCTTTGAAAGTTCTTAGTTTAAACAATACCGGAGTGACGGATGTGAGTCCGCTGGCAGCTTGCAGTGCTTTGGAAATACTTTTATTAGGCAATACCAGCGTGACAGATGTGAGTCCACTGGCAGCTTGCAGTGCTTTGGAAATGCTTTTCTTAAACGATACTGGTGTGACGGATGTGAGTCCACTGGCGACTTGCAGTGCTTTGGAAATACTTGATTTAAGTAATACTGGAGTGACGGATGTGAGTCCACTGGCGACTTGCACTGCTTTGGAAATGCTTGGTTTAAGCAATACCGGAGTAACGGATGTGAGCATGTTACAGCGTGAAGGTTTAACTATTGATGGTATGAAGGAGGAATAAGCTTGCTTGTTCCCAAGCTCCAAAGCTGTCAGATTTGATACAGATTATTTTAATCTATTGGGTTGCAGGTTTCTTGCCTGCTGTTTAAGTGTCAGCAATTGTTGCTGATGCTGGCTGCCGGTATCAATGGTGCCCTGCGTCATGGCCTGTTGCAGCACTTGCAAAGCTTGCCAGGGCTGTTGCAGATATTGACTGAGTTGTATCAGTTGCTCAATATCTGTGCTTTCAGTAATACCCGCGCGGTGTGCCAGCCATAAACAAGCCAGGGCTGCTGCATAATTTTTTTGCTGCAAATACGCATTGCTTAATTGTCGCCAATAAATTATTTGTGCGGGATTGTTACCAACTAAATCTTGCAGGTGTTGCAGTGGATTTTGGGTTGTTTCGGATACCCCTGTTTTTATCTGCAATAATAAAAGCTTTTCGGTCCAGGCTGGCTCAGGATTGGGGCTTTGTGCAATGAGCTGTGCCAGATGCTTACTGGCTTTTTGGTATTGTTGGTTTTCTTCATAGGCTTTGCTTGCCAGCAGGTGATCTCGGATGCTTATCGTATCGACTTGTTTCATCCAGCGTTGCAAATTTTTCAGGCCACTTTGGTAGTGGCCTAGCCGGATTTCCACTTCTGCTAATAGACGGCGTAGTTCCAAACGGACTTCCAGCGCCAGACTTTGGTTTTTAACGGTTATTTTTAATAATTTCAGTGCTGTTTGTAATTTATTTTTGCCCAGCCAAGTGTATATCAACGCTTGTTCCATCCGCCCTTTGGCGCAACGGCTGAGTTTTTGTTGGGACAAGGGTTTTAGTAATTTAAGTGCTTTATCCCATTGCTGTTGAGAGATGGCGGTCTGTGCTGTTGTTATTTTTTTATGCAGGCCAGGGGCAACTTCACAGTTTGCAGCGAATAGTGAAGAGGCTGGTGTGATAAACAGTATTGCAATAAAGTAAGCTTTAAGGGACATGATTCTTGGCAATAAGTAACTGAATGAATAAGCTAAACCCCGTCTAAGTAGAAAACCGCAGTTTTTGTCATTCCCGTGTAGACGGGAATCCAGCCCTCGTGAACAGCGATTGGATACCTGCCTGCGCAGGTATGACATTAATAGAATGTTTTTGTCGATTTCAAAGTGGATGGGGTTTATCAATTTTATTTTCCATGCACAAGGTTAAAACCTTCGCCTTTCAGGCGAATAGATTTATCTCTAATGTTTAACGGTAAAACTTAAAATATGGGTTTTAGCACTAACACCCCAAAGGGGTATTTTAATATAGCTTGGGGCAACGCCCCAAGGTAGAGAATGATATGTTTACGCCCTGAAAGGGCAGGTTAAAATGATTGCAATATTTTAATTTGCCCTTTCAGGGCGTGAATGGCACGGATACAATTCCAGGGGTGTTACCCCTGGCTATATTAATGCGCCCCGTTGGGGCTAAACAACAAGGCTTGTCCGCCCTGTATCCCGGCTTTCAGCCACCAAATGCTCTAACCCACCCGTCTTTTAGCGGGTGGTTGTTTAGTTTGATGGAATTTAGACCTTCCAGGTTTTAAAAACCTGGAAGGTCTTTTAAGTAAATCCCCGTCATTATAATGTTGGCGATGCAATTGGTAAATGCTTTACGGATAACACCCCTTCGCAGGGGTGTTATCCGTTGGCTTTCCAGGAAATTAATTATCTGAAAAACTATAGATTTGCTTCACAGCTTTGAATATTGACATTATGCGCCTGTTCCGGCTTAGGTTCAGGCACGCTGCGCGGCATGTCTAACAAAGCTTCCAACACATCGCGCAGTTGTTCGAGGTAAGAGGCTGTCAGCAAGGCCAGCCCGGCGTAATAGGCGGTTGCCGCACGTTGACTGACGCGACTGGCAAAATCTTTAATCCAAAGCAGCAGATGTTCATCCAGAAATTGTGCAATCTGGCGCAGATTTTCTGTTGCATCATCCTGGCTCAATAAATAACTGATAAATTGTAGCTGACAGACCAGATGATCATCGGGTCTTAGACGCCAATTTTCGACCTGCAAACCATATTGTTTATACCAGTCTCTGACCTGGAACATCGGTTGCTGACGCATCAGCCCTTCTTCATCCAGCCACACCGACTCACAGGGCGATGCCTGAATCGCGTGGTTAAGATAAATAGCGGCAAAATCTGCGGCTAACTCATCAAGTTGATTTTGTGTTACGGGCTGTTTCAACTCAGCCAGCGCCTCCGCCATAAAATCCAGACATTGATGCTGGGTTTTATCTACAAATTGCAAACCTAAGTGATGTGGAAAAGAAAATTGCTGCAATGATTTAAGTAAATCTGCTTTAGGCTCACTATCATGCAGTAAGACCAGCAAATTCACATCCGCCAGAATACTGTCCCGCCATTGTTTTGTTTGCATATTAGTCATCCACACGTCCTTTGGCATGAGGCACAAAGACAATTGAAGGATTGGTCAATTCCGGGCTGGCCATATTTTTGACCTGACGTACCGGTTTGTCCCCCGGCCCTAAGGCTTTGGTGGGAAAATTGCCTTCCCGCAATTTATCTATCGGGCCAATATCCAGCACCCGCATCATGCAGGCCATCACGCAATAAGGATGACGTCCGGCTTCCAGTTCGTCAATACATAAGTTACATTTTTTCACCAGACCGTCTTCCGGGTCAAACTGCGGCGCGCCATAAGGACAAGCCGCTTCACAGCGGCGACAGCCAATGCACAGCGTGGAATCAATATCCACCACACCATTATCCTGACGTTTAAAAATAGCCCCGGTCGGACAAGTTGGCAGACAGGCCGGTTCCGCGCAGTGATTGCAGGACATATTAACCTTGTATGCAAACACATCAGGGAAGCTGCCACCTTCCACATACATGACGCGGCGAAAACGTGGCCCTGCGTTCAACCCGTTTTTGTCTTTACAGGCAATTTCACAGGCTCTACAGCCAATACAGTCTACATTATTATGAATAAACCCCACCTGCATTTCAGCTTGCACCGGCGTATAGTTGACCCGCTCGCGTTTGGTGGTTTTAATCGCTTGTTTAACCCGCTCCGCATCTTCTGCCGTTTGTACGTTGGGGTTATTTTTGGGAATTGTTGCCATCACTTAATCTCCTGTTAATAATCCCTTCTGAACACATGGCTGCGCGCAGTTTTTTGTTTGTCCCAACCGGGTCGGTGGGTGCGACCATTGGTGGCTTTGCGCAGGTTGACCAGAATCGTGTTATAAGCAAAGCCTCCTGCCGGACTGGGTTCATCCAGCGTCAGAAAATCGGGATTGCCAGCGCGATCCCAACCGTCCTCGTCCAGGTCCATCCAGGCCCCTTCATAGACAATAACAACACCGGGCATACAACGTTCGGTGGTAAAAGCCGGTAAGACAATGCCGCCGCGATCATTCCACACTTCCAGAGTATCGCCGGTTTTAATGCCCAGGCGTTTGGCATCGGAGGCGTTGAGGGTAATTTCCTGAGTATAAGTTTCCCGCAACCAGGGAATGTTGTGGAAAATGGAATGGGTACGCCAGCGCGGATGCGGCGTAATCATGTGGAAAGGGAATTTCTGGGTTTTGGGACTATTTAAGGATTCCCACGGCTCAATCCATTTGGGAATTGCCGGGATATAATAGCCATATTGAGTCTTAGTCCAGTCTTTAGTTTGCGCCAGGGTACTGGAGAAAATTTCAATTTTGCCAGAGGGTGTGCTCCAGGCCACGCCTTTTTCGATATTATCCTGGAAAGCGACATGCGGACGCGGCAGCTTGAATTTATACACACCACGTTTTTTGAACTCTTCCCAGGGCATGGTGACATGCTGGTGATGCATGACCTTATTCACCCACCATTCGCGTAAATAGCTTTCATCCACAGCATCGTTATGATGGAAATAATTGCGGTTGGCTTTGGGATTAAAACGCTCGCCAAAACCCAGACGATAAGCCAGTTCGGTAAAGACCTGAAGGTCGGTTTTAGATTCCCCCAAAGGTTCAATAACCTTGGGCCGGTGAATGTAATAATGCCCTTTATACCAGGGCAGCGCGACATCATGACGCTCGAAATGGGTGGCAATCGGCAGCAGCACGTCCGCCCATAATCCTGATGGGGTGATGGTGGAATCCATGCACACCACCATATCGAGTTTTTTGATGGCAGCAATTTCTTTATTGATATTGGTCAACTGGTTAAACCAGTCAGAACCCTGCCAGAAAATGCCACGAATATTTGGTGGTACGCCATCACGTTCATCATTGCGCGGCCATAAGCCGATCTCTTCACGTTTTACATTGGGATAATTTAAGACACAGTGCGCCCAGCGGTCAGACTTGATAGAGGCGTACCAGACATTGGCAAATTCATCATAAGGATAGGCAATGCCTTCCGCGTGCCAAGCCTTACCCACGCCTTCCGCGCAACCGCCAAGTTTGCCGATATTACCGGTCATGGCCTGCAATGCCGCCGCCATGCGGTTATATTGCTCGCCATAAGCATTACGTCCCGGTGCCCAGGAGGCTTTTAATGCCGCTGGTTTGGTGGTCGCGTACATATGCGCGAGCTTGATAATATCTTTGGCAGGCACGCCGCAAATATCTGCGGCCCATTCCGGGGTTTTTGCTACGCCATCAGAGCGCCCGGAAATATAATCTTTGAAACTTTCCTGACCATGCGCCCAATGCGGCATGGTGCCGGGGTCCATGCCCTGTACAAAACGGTTAATAAATTGCTGGTCTTGCAGATTGTTGGCAAAAATATAATACGCCATTCCCGCCATCATTGCGGCATCGGTATTGGGCCGAATGGGAATCCACCAGGCATCATAACTTGAAGCAGAATCGGTGTGCTGTGGATCAATCACCACAAATTTACAGCCCTTTTGCTTAGCCATGCGCATGTAATAGAAGGTATTACCGCCGTGGAAAGTATAAGCCGGGTTCCAGCCCCACATAATAATCAGTTTGGAATGGGCAAAGGTATCATCTTCATTACCATCTTCAATGGTGCCGAAGGTGGTGCGGGAACTGAATGTGGTTGCCTGATACGAGGGGACTGACCAGGAATTGGTGCGGCAGCCATACATGCCCAGGAAACGCCCCAGCAAGCCTTCAATCTGGTCAGACTTGTGCAACACGCCATAAGAAGCGCCAGCATAACTTTGATCCAATAAGGCCGTCGGGCCGTATTTTGCTTTTAATTCTTCCATACGCTGCGCAACCATGCCCAACGCCTCATCCCAGGAAGCGCGCTTGAACTTGCCTTCACCACGCGCGCCCACCCGTATCATGGGATATAACAGGCGCTCGGCGGAATACAGTCGGGAACGATAAGAACGCCCGCGCAAACAGGCGCGCAGTTGCGGCTCTTCAAAGGTGTCCTTGCCAAAAGCGCCACCTTGTTGATAACGCCCGTCATCAGAAGACAGGCGTACAATCACATCCCCTTTTTTATGCGCAACCAGCATATGACGCGAGCCACAGTTATGCGCGCAACTGGTCACCACCGTTTCCAACTCATCATCACGGGGATAGGGTTCGTATGCAAAGGCTTTGGCGGGTTCCGGTTTCAAGCCTAAACTCACCGCCGCGCCAGCGGCTGCTGAGGTTTTTAAAAAGTCACGTCGATTAATATTTAAGCTGTCTTGCAGCAATGCTAATTTTTCATTGGAAAAACTCATGCCGGGATTCCTTTATTCTTGGAGTTGCGTAACATCAGTTATTTTGCCGCAGTCTGCTTAGGCAGGCGAAAACGCGGTTCAGACTCAGTTGGACGATTTTTTGCCCACTCCGGCACTTCAGCACCGACACCGGGCCAAGCATGGCGCGGATAAGGGTAGGCAACCCGATACCAGGCACGTCCACCATGACAACCATAACAGGCATCTGGACTTTCTTTTGCCGCAGCTTCAATGGCCTCTGCATTTAAGTAATTGACCTGATGGCGCACAGAGCGAATCACTGTGTGACAAGTCATACAGGTTGTAAACAGTTTATGAGATTCTGGCCAGGGAGAAGGCAATCCCATGACCTGGTAATTCATCTGTCCGTGACATTTTAAGCAGGTGGTCTCTGGATTGACTGTTTTTCGTAAACTAAAACCCGCATTAGAATTTGTTGGGGGAACCGGGGCTGCTTCACGGGGATCATGACCCTGATGACAGGTATTGCACTTCAGGTTCATCAATTTTTTAGCTAAGGGCGTAACTAGATGACGGCGGTGAAAGGTTTCCTGCTCACCTTGATAAACTTCCAGGGTTTGATACCAGGCCAGGCTATCTTTTGCTTTAACGCCTGCGGGGGATTCAGGTTTGACTTTGGATTCAATAATTTCCTGGTGGCAAGCCAGACATTGTTCATCTTTGGCAGTATCAATAGCGGGTTTGAAATGGATGGGATGCCAACGCGCACTTTCATAATCCATATCCTGTGCATAAACATTCCAGCCTAAACTTTGGCAAACCAGCACTGCCCAGACAGTAAAAGATTTTTGCATATTTATTCTCCTTGGCTGGGTAAAACAGCGCTTCCTTATAAGAAGGAGCCTGGAGGAAGCGCAAAAGGCTTGCAGGTGAGCAAACCTGCAAGTTAGACAGGAGCCGGAACGAGAACCTTATAAAACAAGTTATTGCATTGTTTTAGATCCCCGTCCCTGGCTTGTTTTATTTCATGCCGGACATACCGCTCATGCCGCCCATACCGGACATTCCACTCATGCCGCCCATGCCGGACATTCCGCTCATGCCACCCATGCCGGACATTCCGCCCATACCGGACATTCCACTCATGCCGCCCATGCCGGACATTCCGCTCATGCCGCCCATGCCAGACATTCCGCCCATGCCGGACATACCGCTCATGCCGCCCATGCCGCCCATGCCGGACATTCCACTCATGCCGCCCATGCCGGACATTCCGCCCATGCCGGACATGCCACTCATGCCTGTAGGAGGTCTCCAGTAGTAACCGCCCATGCCACCCATGCCGCCCATGCCGGACATGCCATGCATACCGGACATGCCGCCCATGCCACCCATACCGGACATACCGCCCATGCCACCCATACCGGACATGCCACCCATGCCGCCCATACCGGACATGCCACCCATACCACCCATACCGCTCATGCCAGACATATTACCGCTATAGACATAAGTTGTTGCCGGATAGAAATACATGTGACCATCAGGCGTAATATGGAAATAAGCGCGAGAGCTTGCAACACCACCACCGCCATAACCAGACATACCACTCATGCCGCCCATGCCAGACATACCGCCCATGCCGGACATACCGTGCATACCAGACATACCGCCCATGCCGGACATACCGCCCATGCCGGACATACCGCCCATGCCGGACATACCGCCCATGCCGGACATACCGCCCATGCCGTGCATACCGGACATGCCGTGCATACCAGACATACCGCCCATGCCACCCATGCCGGACATACCGCCCATACCACCCATGCCGGACATGCCACCCATGCCGCACATACCACTCATGCCGCCCATGCCGGACATACCACCCATGCCACCCATGCCGGACATACCACCCATGCCGCCCATACCGGACATGCCACCCATACCACCCATACCGCTCATGCCAGACATATTACCGCGATAGACATAAGTTGTTGCCG
>NZ_JAUCGJ010000018.1:51213-78943 GCF_030378065.1 Candidatus Venteria ishoeyi
TATGGAAATAAGCGCGAGAGCTTGCAACACCACCACCGCCATAACCAGACATACCACTCATGCCGCCCATGCCAGACATACCGCCCATGCCGGACATACCGTGCATACCAGACATACCGCCCATGCCAGACATACCACTCATGCCGCCCATGCCGGACATACCGCCCATGCCGGACATACCGCCCATGCCGCCCATACCAGACATACCGCCCATCCCGCCCATGCCGGACATACCGCCCATACCGCCCATACCGCACATACCGCCCATGCCGGACATACCGCTCATGCCGCCCATGCCGGGCATACCGCTCATGCCGCCCATGCCGCACATACCCCACATGCCGCCCATGCCGCACATACCGCACATGCCGCCCATGCCGGACATACCGCCCATGCCGGACATACCGCCCATGCCAGACATACCACTCATGCCTTTTTGTTTCGCATCTTCAGCAGCAATGCTCAATGGGGAAGCTAACAGAGTTGCAACCGCGACAGTTAAAGCAATTTTATTAAAATACATACAATATTCCTCCAAAGGATGTTTTTTTACTTATTAAAAATAAAGTTTGAGGATTTTTTACCCTCTTGTTTCAATCTTGAGGTAGCGCATTTGCACAACATTTGTCTTAATGGCAAGGCTTGTGCCAGCCTTTTATTATTGATATTAGGTATTGATTTTAATGGTTTTTTATCACTCGCCCAGCGATGCTGCTAACACCTTGGACGAATAAAACCTGCCATTTTGTCAGGGACAAAACCGAACTCTGCCTAAAACCACCGATTTTAGTGCTTTGTTTGGCCTGACATTTTGTCAGTTACTTTTTCCCCGGCTCAGGTACCCATAAAATCACATGTCCCTCTGCGGGTTCCTGGATATTCCAGCCGTGGCTTTGCAAACTGTTTTTTATCTGCTCAACAAATTGCGCAGGCATTGCCTGTCCTTGTAGCGGGGGTACCAGTAATACGCTGTTATCTGCGAGTTGTTGCACACTCCATGTCTCAGTCGGTGCTGACATCAATTGCTGTTGAGCCTGAGTCACTTGTATATCCATGCGGGGTTGTGCCATTTTTGGATAAGGCTGTACTGGTATATGCAGGGTATCAGCCACAGCTTCAGCAGCTTGAATGCCTGGTTTTTTTTCAGCTTCTCCAGCTTTAAACGTCAAGCTATCAATTACTGGCTCCACAGCTTGAATACTTGTTTTTTTCTCAGCTTGTTCAGCTTTAGGTACCAAGGTATCAGGCATTGGCTTCACAGCTTGAATGCCTGCTTTTTTCTCATCTGCTTCGGCTTTAAACACCAAGGTTTCAGCCGTCAGTGCCTGAGGTTTTTGTACTATTGATGCCGCTGGCTCCTGTATTGTTGATGCCGCTGGCTCCTGTATTTTTTCATTGCTGTTTGCTGTCGGTGGAATCGTGTGTGTTACCGGTTTTGGCTCTGCCTGGGATATGGGCTTGGGTTTTTGTGCCGACACCGACTGCTCTGATGGTGTTTGCTTACCCACGACCAGTGCTAATATCAGCATCGCAACGAACGCAGAACCGCCAAACAAAATTAACTTATTCTCTGCTTGCATTGGCGCAACTCCTTTTATTTTTTTACATGCCAGCCGCGAAGATCATAAGGCCCAGTCATACCCGGACGTGTAAAAGGGGTATACCAGGCACCCTGATACTGTATAAAACTTAAACTGGCTGGATAGGGTTGTGACACGCCTTGTAATGCTTGTTGATACCAGGCTGGTGACCTAACATATTGTTGAATGCGGGGGGCATTGGCAGGTCGTTGGTAGGGCTGGCTTCCCGCAACAAAAGCATAGCTCAACGCAGGCTGAATCAGTAGTAAACCAAATATCATCAATATAAATCGTTTCATCTTAAGGTCATCCCCTTTAATCTGATTTTTTATCAAAAAATAAAATATGGGCTTGTATCACTGCGCTTAAATACCGCAGCAAAACAAAAAGCACACCATCAGGTGAATACCTACAACAACTATGCCATGACCATAAAGTATTGATATTAAAAAATAAAAACAATCTTATATTATGCTGAACCCGAACTGATATGACAAAATGTCATAACCATAAAAATCCCAAAGCCTTTGTCACAAGTGACGTGTTACACTTACGGCTTTTGGCGTTGCGCAAAAGCTTCATAATGTACCTTAAGGCACAAAAAAGTTGCTGCTTGAATCGACTACGTTATCAGCCTTGTTTTGATGGGTTTTAGACCTTCCAGGTTTTAAAAACCTGGAAGGTCTTTTTTATGAACTGGATTCGTTACAGTCTGAACCGGCAATTATTATTCAGTCTCAGTGCTGGGCTGATTTTAAGTTCATTATTTTGTTTAATATTGTTTGCAGGCCTTTATCACGCGCAACTGGCAGAAGAGCGTAGCAGCGCCTCCGTTGCAGTGAATCTTTTACTACAAACCTCACTGGAAAATGCCATGCTCAAACAGGATTTGGATGGCTTGCGTGACATTGTGCACAGACTGGGGGAACAGGAAGATGTGGAGCAGGTTTTTATTGTTAACCCGCGTGGAGAAATCCGCTTTGCTTCTGTAACCGGCTTACTCGGAAAAACCATTCAATGGCCCAATCAAACCTTACCACAACAACCCCACACTGATTTTCTAAAAACCGAGGCAGGTGAAGTCCTGCGCAGTATCAACCCGGTGCATAACAAAGCCCCCTGCATACAATGTCACGGCCCACTAGAAAAAAAACCGGTTAATGGCGTGTTGTTTGTTGATTACGCCGCAGCCCCAATCCGGGCAAAAGCGCGCACCACGACCTTATTGTTTATCGGTGCCGGTATTATTATTATCAGTTTAACCTTGCTGATGCTATGGTTTTTTATCAGCCGCATGGTACTCAAGCCCGTACAACACCTGGCACAAGCAGGCCAGGAACTGGCAGCAGGCAATCTGGCAGCCAGGGTACAAGTGCATTCTGATAATGAACTGGGACGTTTAAGCACTACCTTTAATCAGATGGCAGAAACCCTGCAAACAAAAATGCGGGAACTCAATGAACAGGAAGCTTTTTTACAAGGGCTGCTTGATGCCATTCCTGATGGTATTCGGGTACTGGATACAGAGCATCGTATTGTTAAAGTGAATCATGCCTATTGCAAACAACTGGGTATCAACAGTGAAACGGCGCTGAGTCGGCATTGTTATGATGTTTATCAGCGCGCCAAGCCCTGCGCACCGACATTGAGCACCTGCCCTTTACATGAAATCAACAAAAATTCAAAACCCATCAAAAAACTGAGTCATTATTTTACTAAAGAGGGTACGGAGCGCCCGGTTGAAGTTTTTGCCGCACCCATGAAAATTAAACAAGCAGGGCAAAGCAAATCCTTAATTGTGGAATCGATTCGAGATTTAGAAAAAGCCGTACAGTTTTCACATGAGCAAAAACTCTCGGCAATGGGGCAGGTGGCTGCCGGGGTTGCGCATGAAATTCACAATCCTCTGGCCTCAATACGTCTGGCATTGCAAAACACCTTACGCCTGCTGGATGCCGGTACTTGTGATCCGCCTAAGCTCAGTGAATACCTGACCTTGCTGGATCGGGAAATAGACAAATGTATTGCCGTTACGCAACGCTTGTTGAAATTGACAACCTTAGGCGGCGAACAGCGCCAGCCGGTGAATATTGAAAGCGCCTTACGGGAGACTTTATCACTGCTGGAGTATGAAAGTCAGGAACGCAAAATCACCATGAACATCCAAATCAACACGCCAAATTGCCGCGTACTGGCTCAGGAAAACGATGTGCGTATGTTGATTATGAACCTGGTGCAAAACGCTTTTCATGCCATGCCGCAAGGTGGAAAACTGGATATCATGCTGGAACGTGCGCAGCAGAATATCCAACTCCATATTCAGGATACCGGCGTTGGCATTCCACCTGAGCATTTAAGCAAGATTTTTGATCCCTTTTTCAGTTATCGCGCAGATGGCAAAGCGGGTACGGGGCTGGGCCTGAGTATCAGCCAAAATCTGGCACAACAATATCAGGGACTTATCAAGGTGCATAGCCGTCATGGCGAAGGTGCTTGTTTTACTTTGATACTGCCCGATGCCGAGCAGCTTATCGCCATATAAAAAGGATAAATATTTAATTTTTATCCTTTTTATATGGCAAATGCTGTAATGTTTGAGCTGCAAAACTTCCTGCGCCCGCTGCAAAAGCTTCCTGGGTTTAGGTTGGTTTTCAGTATTGACAATAACAGTAGGGTCATTCATAGTGAGAATCCTGAATGAACAAAAATCCTGTTCCAGATTTTTCGCGTTATATCCAATATGATGGAAAATCTTACGGGATATTGGGTGATATTGGGATATGCGGAAGAATCGCCGTATATCGCCTAAGATATATGCGGAAAAATTGCTCGCATATTGGGGTATATTGGAGTAGTCGGCGATTCGTCCGGCTATAAACAAGTTAGGAAAAACTGATATTCTTCCCTTTGTTTTTTTGTTTTTAGTTCTATTGAAGTTTTTGCGTTTAGTTGAGTTCAGCTTGGCTTCGTTTAAGTTATGTAATTTATTGTAGTTTGAAGCGTTGTTTTTTCGCTTCGTTTCGGTTATGTTGTTATAGTTTTATCGTATTGTGGTGTTAAAGGAATATAATTGTGGATTGGATTATTGCTAATAAAGAATGGCTTTTTAGTGGTTTAGGTCTAATTATATTCACGAGCATAGCCTCAGTTTTTGTAAAAGCATATTTTGAAAGAAAAAAACAACAGCGGCTAAATATTACTACAAGTTTAACAAGGTTTAGCCTGCCGGCCGATAGTGCTATCCCAAAAGACTCATTGAAAATATCCTATAAAAATAAAGAGCATGAGAATTTAGCATCTTATAAAATATCTATTTGTAATGTTGGTCAATTAGGAATAGATGATCAATCTATTGTATTTCTTTTTCCAAAAGGTTCTGTTGTAGACTCAAGTGAAAAAGTAAAATTTAAAAAGTTAGAACCAACAATAAACACTGTAGACTTGGAAGAAAATACAGATAATCCGATAACTGAAATGACTTATTTATTTTCTAGATTAGAACCACAAGATTTAGTTTCTATTTCATTTTTATTAAATTTAAAGCCTGATGAAAAACCAGAGTGTAGTGCAAGAGGTACTGATGCTATACCAACTTGGGGTCAGTATGTCGAGCAAAGTGATTTAGAAAAAGTATTTTTGTTTATTTCTGTATTTATTCTTATTGAGATTATCCCTGGAATATTAGCACCAGTCTTACAGGCACTTCTAATTTTGTATGGCGCACCATTTCTCTCAAAAGTTATTACAGAGTTTTTCTATAAACGAACTCAAAATACAAACAATATTGTTATTGATGGTGGAGAGTTTTAATCTAACGAGGCGTTGTCGTCGGACGCTTTGCCGCCGCTGAATTCTGCGTTAAAAAATAAAGACAGCCATAAAAATATATCAAAATCTAATTATTTCTGTCAAATTACAAGACAGCCATTAAAATATATTCAAATCTTATCATTTCTGTTATCCTGTCCTAAAACCTAAATTCAAAGAGGGATAAAGCCATGCCCACACCACGCAAAGAAAAGAAAAATAAAGACAGCCATAAAAATATATCAAAATCTAATTATTTCTGTTACCCTGTCCTAAAGCCTGAAAAGAGAGATAAAGCCATGCCCACACCACGCAAAGAACAAGTCAGTAAACACATTAACGGTCATTATCATTGCATCAGTCGCGCTGTGCGCCGTGCTTTTTTATGTGGTCTTGATAAGCAAAGTGGCTGCAATTATGAGCACAGACGGCAATGGATACTGGACAGGCTGGAAGTGCTTGCTGGGCAGTTTGCAGTTGAGGTTTGCGCTTACACCATTATGAGTAATCATTATCATCTGGTGCTGCATGTGGATTATGAACAGAGTTTGACCTGGGATGCTGAGGAAGTGGTTAAGCGTTGGTGTACCTTGTTTCCACCACAGGCATTAAAAGATTCTGATGACAAACAAATTGATAATGAAGTGGTCAACGCTTATTTTGCGCGTCTGACAGCAGATGAGGAAAAAGTGAGCTTGTGGCGGGAACGTTTGGCAGATTTAAGCTGGTTTATGCGTTGTCTGAACGAGCCGATTGCACGCCAGGCAAACAGGGAAGATAAGTGTACCGGGCGCTTCTGGGAAGGACGTTTCAAATCTCAGGCTTTGCTGGATGATGCCGCTTTAATTAGCTGTATGGCGTATGTTGACCTTAACCCGGTACGAGCCGCGATTGCCCAAACCCCAGAAGATTCTGAATTTACTTCCTTTGCAGCAAGAGTTGAGATTCAAAAGAAATCAGTCTCAAAACCAGAACCACAAAGCCAATGGCTGTTACCTTTCGCTGAGTCTAAAAAGACCGGGAAACCTCAAGCCACACAGAATGTGCATGTTTGCCTGCCCATCAGCCAGGAAGAATACTTTGAACTGGTGGACTGGACTGGGCGTTGTATTCGTGATGGTAAGCGTGGCGCTATTCCTGTACATATTCAGCCTATTTTGCAACGTCTGGAAATTAAGCAAGACAACTGGATAGATGGCATACAGCATTACGGTAATCATTTTTATAAGGTTGTTGGTATCATGCGGCATTTGCTGGAAGAAACTGAACGGCAGGGGCGCAAATGGTTTAAGGGGCAAAGTGCTGCCCGGTTGTTATACCAATAGCTGATATTTTCATTTCTCATTAAGTCATATTTATGGCACTAAACGACTTGCCATAGGTAGGTTATGGCTGATTTTTGGTTTTTTTCATATGATCGGGCTGTTTTTCCTGGTTTATCTCTGAATTTTATAATTTGACTTGGCTGAGGAAATAGAATGATAGTGTTGTTTTATTTTTTTAATTTATTGGCTGTCTTGTAATTTATTCTGGTTTATCTCTGAATTTTATAATTTGACTTGGCTGAGGAAATAGAACAATAGTGTCGTTTTATATTTTTAATTTATTGGCTGTCTTGTAATTTATATTGTAATTTATTTGCGGACTTGCACAGGTAAGATTTTGCTGACTTCCACTTCCTTGCGGTTATCAACAGCACTGTTTTGTTATTATTATAATGACTGAGCCAATGACAATTACGGCTCACACGCCCTGAAAGGGCAAATAAAAATATTGCAATCATTTTAACCTGCCCTTTCAGGGCGTAAACGTGTCATTCTCTACCTTGGGGCGTTGCCCCAAGCTATATTAAAATACCCCTTTGGGGTGTTAGTGCTAAAACCCATATTTTAAGTTTTACCGTTAAACATCAGAGATAAATCTGTTCGCCTGAAAGGCGAAGGTTTTAACCTTGTGCATGGAAAATAAAAATCCTGTACCCAGTTCCTGCACTTATTTCATCTTCACTCTAAGATAAACGTGCAATAAAAAAGAGCAGGTAAAAACCTGCTCTTTTTTTATTGGTATGGGGATTTTTCAGGTGGCTATTTACGCACCCCAGGCCCATTGATGGGCAGGCCATTACTCATATAAGTATGGAAATATTCCAGATTACGATATTGGCGGCTTTGCGCCTTAAAAGGTTTTGCGCGCACTTGTTTATTACAACCACCATAACGCCGATGCAAGGTGCCAATTTCCCCCCATTTTGAACGATATACAGGGAAATGTGTCACTTGGCCCAGCGCAGGACTTAAGGTTTCAGTACGAATCAATCTACCTGGGCTATAAATGTGGCAATCTGCGCAAGCAAAGTTCAACTGACCGCGTTTGGCATAGAAAAACTTTTTGCCTTCTTCATAAGCCGCTTTTGCGCGCGGGTCATCAGGAATGACAACATTGATAATTTTGTCACGCGAGGTATAGGCCATATAGGCAGAAATTTTGGCGATATTACCTTTTTTCCACTTCAATGGCTTTTCACCATTTTTTTCCCGGCAAGCATTAATATCTTGCTCTAGGGTATGCACTTCACCACTTTTTACATCAAAATAAGGGAAGTTCTGGCGAATGGCAATGCCATCATTGTCAAAACAGCTTGCATAGGTTTTGCCATTTTTAAATGGGGTTTCAAATAATTTCTGCCCTTCTTCAACATCAATCTCATAAGGAGGGAACTCTTCAATCGCTTCCCATTGTGAGCGTGCATCTTTATTCAGTGCATAAACACCATTAACGTAATCTTCATAAGGCACAGTGGAAAATTGTTTTTTAAAATAGGCGACAAAGGCTTCACGGTCAGCTTCTGCGTCTGCAATAGCCAATGAGGGAGCGAGCATGGAAATGCTGGCACATAAATTCAGGCTTAGCACCATTAAAAGCATTTTTCTCATAAATTATTGTTCGGTTATGCCGACTGCTGACGTAACCGCCTCCTTTAAAGTTCTTTGATAGTGAAAAAACGGAGCAGCAGAATTGAATCTACTACTCCGTTCCGGCAGAAAACAACCTGATACTCAGGTCATTTTATTCTGCGCCACCTTATTATTTAATTTTAACATCTAAAGACGCACTTTTTCCCAGGTTGTCACGCCAGGAAACTTTAACCATTTCGTCTTTGGCTCCACCCTTAAATTTAAATGCCATGTAAGGGTTTTTAGAAATCCCGCCACTCCATTGCGCAGTCATGACTGCTTTACCATTATGCTCGCAGAGCACTTCTTCAATAAAATTTGCAGGAATCACTTTACCGCTTTTTTTATCTTTACGGTTACCGGTTTCCATTGGATGGGTGATCAGGGCTTTTACCTGGGTTACATCATTTTTTACTTTGGCTTGTACTCTCATACCGCTTGCCATGGGATTCTCTCCTGATAAAACATAGGCTATGGATTGAGCGCAGGTTTATGCAGACTCAATCTGAATAATAGGAATTTTTAATGCTTGGTGCATTAAATGATAATATTAACCGCCACAACCACCAATGGTGACTTTCACTTCTTTCTTGGCAGAGAATAACTTGCCATCTGCTTTAACGACAGCAATCACATTTGAGGTTTTACCCATTTTAATACGGGTGGATACAAAACCTGCGCCATTGTCACCAAACTGGAAGCTGGCAATCAGTGGTACTGGATTTTTTTCCGCAATAATGGAAATGGATTCCACATTAGGCATGGTTGCAGTCACCTGTACAGGGACTACGGCACCGTTTTCTGCAATATCGGGGGCTTTAATCGTAATATCAGCACTTTCAGTTTGATCTGAACTGCCCAACAATTTACTTAAAGCATCACTAACGGATTTTGCTTCAAAAGCATCCTTTGGCCAGTCTGCTGAAAAAGCAGCGCGTGGCAACAATGCAGCACCTGCTGCGGCAGCACCGCCAACCAGTGCATTAGTGATAAAGGTTCTGCGTTTCATGGTCATCAGTTTATTTCCTCTTGGATTAAAGACTGTAAATAAATTCAACAATTTTGCCAATTTCAGCATCAGAAAGAATGCCGTGCTTCCCAAATGGTGGCATTAAGCTATTTGGATTTGCAACTGTGGCATCAGCAATTTGCGCATGTAAAGCTTCTTTGGATTTATAGCGCGCACTCATATAAATCAATGGTGGTCCGATGTTTCCAGGAGAAACGCCATCTTTGATGACGTGACAGGCCAGGCAATTGCCTTTTTTACGGTCAAATGCCAGCGATTTGCCTTTTTCCATCACACTTTTTTCATCAGCTGCCAGCACCGGGGGGAAACTCATTACCCCCAATATTGCTGTCAGTGCAGTGAAAGTCGTTATCGACTTGATTACTGACTTCATGCAGTTCTTCTCCTTAGGTTGGTTTACACCGGATAATCGGCAACGCTTGGGTTGCCTTGTATATTTTTAAGTTTGGGGGTATTGAGTTTTTTAATCACTACCTGCCCTTTTTGCAGACGTAAATAATCTGCCACAACATCCCAGATGGGGGCACCGGGTGATTTTGAGTCAACCGTTGCCCAACCTGCCACGATGTATTTTTTATGTGCCTCAAACCAGCTTTCCCTCGCTACGGCCTCTGTTCTCGGACAGCCTCCTAGTTTACCGTCTTTCGCATCCATCACCCCGATAAATTTACCATTAGAACCGCTAAGGTTTTACCACTGGCATTTTTGACAATTGTTGGCGCTGGCATGCCATCATGGGTATGTCCTCCCAAAATTACATCAATTCCGGTGATGTGGGAAGCCATTTTCAGATCAACATCCATGCCATTGTGGGATAAAACCACGACCACATCGGCTTTTTCCTGTTCACGCATCTGATTAACGATAAGCTGCATGTCCTTATCGTTAATGCCAAATGTCCAGTCAGGAATAAAACATTGCGGATTGGCAATCGGCGTATAGGGGAAGCTTTGCCCCACCACGGTAACTTTAGTGCCATTAATCTCTTTCATGATATACGGTTTAAAGGCATGACCGCTATCTTCATTAAATGTCGGGGAGCCATCAAACAGAGCTTCTTCTTTAACCTTGACATTCTGCGCGACAAAATCACCATTAAAGGCTTTGATATTGTCCAGAGCTTCTGTATCCAGATAGGTATATTCCCAATGCCCGGTCATAATGTCAACGCCTAATAAATTATAGGCATCAACCATATCCCGGTCACGGGTTTTATAAGCCGTTCCTGAGCCTTGCCAGGTATCACCACCATCAAGCAATAAACTGTTATTATCACCCACCTGGGCACGTAATTGTTTGACTACGGGGGAAACGCCTCCTTTTATTCTTTGTAGCTTATGTTAATTTGTCATGATTTTAATCATTTTTCAAGTCAAAAATTTTATCTGATTGAATTATTGCTAAAATCAACTAAAATAGCCGGTTTGCCGAAAATTAACCTGAGTTCGATGTAAGCTTCTTGTCAGCACGAAAAATGCTGAAAACCGCTTCCATTCTCACGCTAAGTTATTGAAGGCGTCCAAGCCAAGGCTTGGCCTTCTTTGAAAGTAGAAATGATTAAATTTAGTTATATCATCTGGAGAGCCTCGTGAAATACGAAACTGAAGAAGAACAAGTTGAAGCCATTAAAAAATGGTGGAAAGAAAATGGTAACAGCGTGTTAATAGGCCTGACATTAGGTTTTGGCCTGTTATTTGGCTGGCGCTTCTGGCAGGGGCATGTGCAAACACAAGCTGAACTCGCCAGTTATGCCTATGAGCAGGTGTTAAATGCCAGTCGCCAGAGTGAAGCAAATGAAGCGCTGCAAAACAGCACTGCCAATTCACTCAAACAATTGCGTGATGACCATACCGGCAGCGCTTATACTGCCTTAGCCAGCCTGCTGGATGCCAAGCAGAAAAAACAAGCACCCGCCCAGGAATCCTTAGATTGGGTTATCAGTCATAGCGAGCTGAAAGAGCTTAAAGATCTTGCGCGTTTGCATAAGGCCCGTTTACTGGTTGCAGAAAAAAACTTTGATGTAGCCAAAACCTTACTGGCACAACTGCAAAATACCGTGTTTAAATCTCTGGCTGAAGAACTGCAAGGCGACATGCTCGCTGCGCAAGGCGACAAGGCCAGCGCAGCCGAGTCCTATGATAAGGCGTTGCAAAGTAAACATTTGCAAGCCACCCATCGCAGTTGGATACAACAAAAACGTGATGCCTTAGGTGTCTCTGAAGGCATTATCAGTGCAGCGAATGTTGTGCCTGCGGCAACGCCTGCCCCGGAAGTTCCAGCCGCAACTCCGGTAGAAAAAGTGACAGATAAAGCCACTCAAACCCAGCCTGCAACAACAAGTGCTACGGTTGCTGAATCCACTGCGCCGCTTGCAGCGCCTGTGCCCATCTCAGCAACCCCAGTCAAGCCACAATGAATATTTTAGTACGTTTGATTTTTTCAGGATTTGTGTTGACATTGGCTGCCTGTGGTGCCAAGGATAACGCCAAACCCCCGGCAAAACTGGTTGAGTTTAGCCAGTCACTCGGGGTTAATGCGTTGTGGACGCGCAACACCAGTGTCAATTTGAAAGGCAGCAGCCTGAACTTATCGCCACGCTTGAGTGAGTCACAGTTAATTACCGCCTCACCTAAAGGTAAAATTCAGGCGCAATCGTTACAGACGGGACAAAATATCTGGAAACACAACCTCAAACAACCCATTAGTGGTGGCCCTGGCGTTGGACATGGCTTGGTTGTGGTTGCCACCTCTGAAGGTGAAGTTTTTGCCAGAGAATTGAGCGATGGTGCTGAGCGTTGGCATAGCAGCGTTTCCAGTGAAGTGTTATCCACGCCAGCGGTTGCTGAAAATATTGTCATTGTGCGTAGTATTGATGGTCGCGTCACAGGTTTAAGCACGCAAACCGGCAAACGTCTGTGGGTCTATGAGCGTAATGTACCCGCCTTAAGTCTGCGTGGTGCAG
This sequence comes from Candidatus Venteria ishoeyi, assembly GCF_030378065.1. Classification (GTDB taxonomy): domain Bacteria; phylum Pseudomonadota; class Gammaproteobacteria; order Beggiatoales; family Beggiatoaceae; genus Venteria; species Venteria ishoeyi. Next base: position 63,547 of record NZ_JAUCGJ010000018.1, read on the forward strand.
GCGATCCCCTGCTTGATGGGCATACCGTGTATATCGGTTTTGCCAATGGGCGTTTAAGTGCTTTAGACATTAGCACGGGCAAACCGCTGTGGGAAACCCGTCTGGCGCAACCACGCGGACGTTCAGAACTGGAACGCATGGTGGATGTCGATGGTGAACTAACCCTGTATGCAGGTACTCTATATGCCAGTGCCTACCAGGGGCGCACAGTTGCCATTGACCCACTCAGCGGTGAAATTTTATGGGATAAGGAGTCTTCCGCTTATGCCGGTTTGAGTGCTGATGATAATGCCGTGTATTTCAGTGATGAGCGAAGCCATGTGTATGCGCTGGAGCGTTACACCGGTAGCAGCTTATGGAAACAGGACAAACTGGATGCGCGTAAAATCACCGCACCGGTCAGCATCGGTGACACCATAGTCGTCGGTGATTTTGAAGGTTATCTGCATTGGCTGCGCAAAGAGGACGGTCAGTTTGTGGCGCGTATGTTGACAGACAAATCCGGCATCCGTATTCGTCCGCTGGTGGTGGATGATAAGTTATTGATACTGACCAATAACGGTGAACTGCATTTTGTACAAGGTGGTGCGCCGTCATCCGATGCAGAAGCTGCCACGGCAAGTGAGGCGACAGAATGAGCCAAAACCTGCCCGTTGTTGTCATTGTCGGTCGCCCCAATGTCGGTAAATCCACCCTGTTTAACGCCCTGACCCGCGCCCGTGACGCGCTGGTTGCCAACCAGCCGGGGCTGACCCGGGATCGACGTTATGGCATCGGGCGGGTCGGCCCTGCCAAATACATGCTGGTGGATACCGGCGGTATTGATGAAGACGATAATGAAATCACAGCACTGATTATGCAGCAGGCGCTGGTCGCCGTTGCTGAAGCGGATGCCGTGATTTTTCTGGTCGATGGTCGTGCCGGTCTTAACGGCATGGATGAAAATATCGCCAAAAAATTACGCGCTTTTGACACGCCGGTATACTTGGCAATTAATAAAACAGAAGGTTTTGACCCCAATCTGGTGAGCGCTGAGTTTCACCGCCTGGGTTTCCCGGAAATGAAAACCATTGCCGCCGTACATGGACACGGTATCAAAACCTTGATGGACAAGGTACTGGCAGACTTTCCAGAACCTGTTGAAGAAACCCCAGAATTAGAAGATGCAGAAGCAGAGCGTGACCGTATTCGGGTTGCGATTATCGGTCGTCCCAATGTCGGCAAATCCACCCTGATTAACCGCATTCTGGGCGAAGAGCGCCAACTGACTTTCGATGCCCCCGGCACCACCCGCGACAGCATAGAAATTCCTTTCGAGCGCGATGGACAACAATACACCCTGATAGACACTGCGGGTGTGCGCCGCCGCTCCAAGGTTCATGAAACCATAGAGAAATTCAGCGTCATCAAATCCTTGCAAGCCATTGAGCAAAGCAACGTGGTGGTGATGTTATTTGATGCCCGTGAAGGCATGACCGTACAAGACAGCACCCTGCTGGGTTACGCCTTAGACAGTGGACGCGCCCTGGTATTGGCAGTCAACAAATGGGATGGCCTGAGCAACGATCAGCGCGATCAGGTTAAATACACCCTGGAGCGGAAACTACACTTTATCGACTTTGCCAAGCCGCGTTTTATTTCCGCCCTGCACGGCTCCGGCGTTGGCAACTTATTTGGTTTAATCCGCCGCGCCTGGTTCTCTTCCATCCGCCAAACCAGTACCTCACGCCTTAACCAGATTCTCAATGATGCCACCAGCGCCCATCCACCACCACTGGTACGTGGTCGCCGCATCAAATTACGTTATATGCACCAGGGTGGCAAAAATCCACCTTTATATATTCTGCATGGCAGCCAGGTGGAATCCCTGTCCAACGCCTATCGGCGCTATATCATGAACACGCTGCGCGAAGTACTGCAATTGGAAGGCACCCCCATCAAACTGGCTTTCAAACAAAGCAGCAATCCTTATGAAGGTAAGAAAAACACCTTGAATCAGCACCAGATTAATAAAAAGCGGCGTTTGATGAAGCATCATAAGAAGAAAAAGTAGTTTAACCTCAATCACTTCAGGCAAAGGCGTGTTTGGAATCCGGGCGGGAATTTATAAAAGGGGACGCTACTATTGACCTTAAGGATACAGGCACGTGGGGTGAGCCTGATGAAGAAACCAAAATCCCCTGGGAAACCCACTCAGGGAGAAAGTTGCAGGTTAAACTACAACGTTGGAACAACCTGCTGATGTGTGGAAAAATAGATGCACCGATGTACGAAAAGCCGTTCGACTTGGTTCGTTGCCAGGTATTCGACCAACAAGATAAGTTGGTGTTCAAAAATATTTTATGGTTGATTGTCTTTGGCAAACGACGATGCGAAATAAGAAGTGAGGATGAAATAAGTGCAGGAACTGGGCACAGGATTTTTATTCATTTTCAAGGCGTGAAAACAGGCGCATAGCAAGCTATGTAACTGTTTTCAGAACGCAGGAAATGAAGAAAAAGACCAGCCAAGTTTCTGAAGTTATTATTTGTTTTTACCAGTTACTGTACTAGCCTGTTTGGCCTATACTCAACTATGGATGGCCTCACCGTTATGCGTTATGCTACCCAATCCATGGGAACGCTACATATCGGAATGGAAAGCACATCGCTTGCCCGGTTCTGCACAAGTGCAACGTGACTACGAACGAATTATTCGGGCACTTGGGACACCGGCATGTACACCCAAACCCCGGGGAAATTCGCCGGGACGAGCAAAAGGGGGATCACCAGGTAAACGTCTACGTCAACCGATAATTTTTAAGAACCGCTCACCACCTGAAACGGTCGCTTAAAGTTAATTTGGAGAAGATGTTGTGATAACCTCGGTAAGAGGTAGGGGGGGGGAATACTTTGTCCAAAGTCCAAACTGATAGCTGCCTCCAGGAATGGCTACAGGTGTATCCCACACAAAGCACTATAATCAAAAAATCTTCTATGACAAAATGTACTTTTCAACTGGTTTCCGATTACCAGCCTGCTGGTGATCAACCCACAGCAATCAAGCAGTTATTTAATGGCATCAACAATCAGATGTCTCACCAGACCCTGCTGGGCGTGACGGGTTCCGGTAAAACCTTCACCATTGCCAACGTGGTGCAACAATTAGAACGCACCACCCTGATTCTGGCACCTAATAAAACCTTGGCAGCGCAATTATACGGCGAAATGAAAGCATTTTTTCCACACAATGCGGTGGAATATTTTGTGTCGTATTATGATTATTATCAGCCGGAAGCCTACGTCCCCACCACCGATACTTTTATTGAAAAAGATGCCTCCGTCAATGCGCATATTGAGCAAATGCGTTTGTCTGCCACCAAAGCCATGATGGAGCGTAAAGATGCGATTATTGTCGCCTCCGTCTCAGCCATTTATGGTTTGGGTGATCCTGATGCTTACATGAAAATGCTGCTGCATCTGGTGCGTGGTGATCCGGTTGAGCAGCGTTTTGTTCTGCGCCGTCTGGCAGAATTACAATATACCCGCAATGAAACCGAACTGGCACGCGGCACCTATCGGGTGCGCGGCGAAACCATTGATATATTCCCCGCAGAATCAGAACGCGATGCGGTACGCATTGAACTGTTTGATGATGAAGTGGAATCAATTCGTTATTTTGACCCACTGACCGGGCGTACCCAGGGCGAAATTGCGCGTATCACCATCTATCCTAAAACCCATTACGCGACACCGCGTGAAGTGCTGCTAAAAGCCATAGATGCAGTTAAACTGGAACTCAAGCAGCGTTTGGACAGCCTGCGTAATGCCAATAAACTGGTGGAAGCGCAACGCCTGGAGCAACGGGTACAGTTTGATTTGGAAATGATCGTGCAACTGGGGTATTGTTCCGGGATTGAAAATTACTCACGTTACCTTTCCGGGCGCGAAGATGGCGAGCCGCCGCCGACACTGTTTGATTATCTGCCCGCTGATGCCTTGCTGGTAATTGACGAATCTCATGTTACTGTGCCACAGATTGGCGCGATGTTTCGCGGGGATCGCTCACGCAAGGAAACCCTGGTTGAATACGGCTTTCGTCTACCTTCAGCTTTGGACAACCGACCACTGAAATTTGAAGAATTTGAAAAACTTGCGCCACAAATGATTATGGTTTCGGCAACACCGGGTAACTATGAAGGTGAACATGCAAAGCAAGTGGTGGAGCAGGTCGTGCGCCCCACGGGTTTGGTTGACCCGGAAATTGAAGTGCGCCCGGTTACCGGACAAGTGGATGATGTACTCTCAGAAATTCATCTGCGGGTTGCCAAACAAGAGCGGGTACTGATTACCACGCTGACTAAACGCATGTCTGAAGACCTCACCGAATACCTGAATGAACACGGGGTTAAGGTGCGTTATCTACATTCTGATATTGATACTGTGGAACGCATGGAAATCATTCGTGATTTGCGCCTGGGGGTGTTTGACGTGCTGGTGGGCATCAACCTGTTGCGTGAAGGTCTGGATATGCCGGAAGTGTCGCTGGTGGCGATTCTTGATGCTGATAAAGAAGGTTTTTTGCGCTCCGAACGCTCTCTTATCCAGACTATAGGCCGTGCTGCCCGTAACGTCAACGGCAAAGCCATTTTATACGCGGATAGAGAAACCGGTTCCATGCAGCGCGCCATTAGCGAAACAGCACGGCGACGCGCAAAACAGTTGGACTGGAATAAACAACACAATATCACGCCTAAAGGTGTGAAAAAAATGGTGGCGGATATTCTGGAAACGGCGGGCAGTGGGTCTGTGGGACATGACATCAGCAACCCACACAGCAAAGCTTCTGGCGAATTAGCAAAAGTCGCCGAGCAAGCCGCGCATTATCAGGCATTGTCGCCTGCGCAACTGGCGAAAAAAATTGCGCAACTGGAAAAACAAATGTTATCACACGCGGAAAACCTGGAGTTTGAAGAGGCGGCAAAATTACGTGATGAAATTGCGCATATTCAAGAACAGGTTTTTGCCTAAAGGCCAAATATTTTTAGGGGCATTTTGCCTTGTATAAAACCTGTTCCTTGCCATCAAAATGAATATACAGTTGATTACCGGATAAGCGCATCTGGCTGCGCAGTTCCGAAGGTTCATTATCATCATACACTGTACCAATTAAATCCAGCACGCCATCATGTTGGGTACCCAGCAGCCGAAAGCGGTTAATATGGCGATCAGGTAAAATCTGCGCGGTATAAATTGCTTCTACATATTGCCCATAAAACCGCAGGTTAACCTGTTGGCTTAATTGTGCACGCTGGCTATTTTTATGGGCGGGTTGCTCGCTGTAATAACATTGCTCAGGGGTGGATAAACGAATATCCAAAGCCAGTGATTGATCACTGATTTCTACCCATTGCATCCGTGAAATATGCCCCGGTGCACTGACTTTAAGCTGGTATTTTCCAGTTGGCAGCAGCATATTTGGCTGGTAATTTTTAGCAATATTGACCAGACGCACCTTGGCTGTTTCCGGTTGGGTGCGAATTTGTAAATGATAATGTGGCTCACTACTAAACGCATCACTGACAGGGGTTTGTAACGGTGTTGCCAGTTTTACCGGGCGGCGTAGCGGCTCTAGTGATTGCGTGGAAAACTTAAACTGTTCTTCCAATTCGATGGAGATATGTCGATCCTTGGTTTGCAGGGTGATGTTATCCCGCCAGCTTTCATAACCCTTATGTGTGATTTCAACGTCATAGTCCCCAGATGCCAAATACATGCCTTGTTGAAATTTAGGTTTAATATTCCAGATGGTAATATTGGCTTTCTTGGGAATGGTTTCGATATATAAACGGCGTTTATTGGCTTGCAATTTAACTTTTAAGCGACGATTTTTATTTTTCATTTTCACTGTAAAACGTCGACTTTGATAACCGGGATGACTGACTTGTACATTATAAGACCCTGAACGCAAACGTATACCCTGACGAAATGCAGGTTTGATATTCCAGATAACAATTTTTGCATTTTGAGGTGTGGCATCAATATAAAGTTTATAACGCTTGGCTGCCTGTGCCATATTAGGCATAAGAAAAATAAAACACAGCAAAAAGCTGGTAATGGCTTTAATGGAGAAGGTGAATTTAAAAAAATCAGACATGAAAATTATCCAGGTTGCGTAACATCAGTAAATGATATATTTTTGTACACTATTTTACAGATTACAATTTCAGGACTTGCATATTTTGGCTCTTAAACTCATTTCAAATTTTTTATAGCAAAACTTATGGCAAAACATAATACCCGTATTCCTCAGCCTGTTGAAGAACCTCCCTACGATCCCAAACAACGAATTACGGGTGGCATGGTGCTGTTTGTTCTGATGTTATTAATCTATGTGATTATCAAATCACTGCTGGGTATTTCCAGCACGGGTGCAGAATATGCCCTGCGTGAGCCGTTGCCCGATGAGATGGGCACAATACGCGGTATGCAGGCTGATTTGGAAACCCAGCCTTCACCTTACCCTATTATTAATAATTTTGTCTTCCTGGATTTACAGGGGCAGCCTATTGATGAGGAAGGGGGTAACAGCTTTGGTGATTTCAGTGAAGCGATGCCGGAAACCACAGATTTTGATGGCAGTGATGGTAAAGAATGGTATGTACAGGCAGCCAGTTTTCGGGATAAAAATAAAGCCCGGAATCTGGTTAAAAAACTAAAAACCAAAGAGCTACCCGCTGTCGTGGTCAAAACCACAGGTAAAAAAGGTATCTGGTATGTCGTGCGTCTTTTGCCGCAGGAAACAAAAAGTCAGGCCAAACAACAGCTACGCCGCCTGAAACAGCAGGCGAGGCTTAAAGGTATGATTAAGAAGATTCCTTAAAAATAATTTCTCTTATTACTTATAAAAAAGTGCTGGGAAGCGGTAAATTAATTAATCCCGCCAACTGCCGAATCTCAGCATCGGTATGACCATGCATATCACTGCCAGATACCTCAGGCACTGGCGCGTGTGTGATCATGCGGCTGCTGTGATGCTTGCTGCTGATAATTTCCTGATGCGTTGCATCTTTAGCATTCGGCTCAGAAACAATTGAATTTAATTCCGTTTCGCCAAAGCAGGTGCAAAAATAAGTGGACTCATGTTTCACTTCCAGAAATACGCCCGTACCGCGAATACCTATGGTGGCACTGTGCGTGTGGATGCGTTTGTTGCCTTTGGAAAATACCCCCAGCATTGAGCCGCTTAACAGGTTTAAAAATACTTCTGTACCCGCTTTGTTGGCTTTGACTGTCATTTTTGAATAAGGGCCTAAACGGTAAGCATCTTTATTAATCGTAAAGACAATACGACTATTGGCTTTGGTTTCTATACGATCTCCAATGCTTACGATGCTCTCTGTCGTGACCGGTTTGCGGTTAATAGTCACCACACCTTCCAACTCGGCAATATTGCTGGCAAAACTCAGGCGAGAAAATCCCAATAAGCCCATAGGCACAAGCGATATGCCCAGAGATAAGCGCAAAAAGTCACGGCGATTAGGTTTGGAATGTGATTGACACATGGCGGCAGGCTCCTATAAAAACCAGAATAAGTAGTGATGTAGACCGGTGATTTGTGCGGATAATTTCTTGACGGAAGCCGATTCATGTACCGAAATAGAGGGTAACTGAAAGGGATCACTGTCAATTTGCGCCCAGCCAAGTTTTGTGGTGCGCGCTCCCCGATAAGCTGCCTGTTTTAAGTAGTTTATTTCTCTTTCACCATAATCCCCATTAGGATAGGCAAAAAATGTTACGGAGTTATTGACTAAGGCTTCCAGCGCTTTTTTTCCATCAACAATTTCATCATGGCTTTCAGCATCTTCACATAAGGGTAAAATCGGGTGAAATTTACCATGACCCTGAAAATCAACACCGACAGCCTGTAATGCTTTGATTTCTTCAAGACTTAAAGCGCAGCGTTCCGGGTATGCTTTTTCCGGCTCATAAGCAGTTTTTTGTTTTAACTGCTGCAACATATCCGCCCTGGGCAGGGTTTTTAATGTCTGATTATCGGGATAGCCAACTTGCCACCAGTAACGGCGATGCGTATTGACAATGTGGCTACAGGCAAAAATCGTTGCCGGTATCTGAAATTGCTTAATACTGTCACGTAATAAATAATTGCTCTGATGACCATCATCTAAGGTGACAATCAGGGCTTTTGCCGGAATGCGCTGCCAGTCTTTCTGCGCAATGGCATCAATCAATTGTTGTAAAGGGATAAATTGGTAACGCGAGCTTAACCAAGCCATATGCGCCTGAAAATCACCGGGTTCAGGATTGTGATATAACAAGATCGTGACCCGTTTTCTTAACACGACTTCCCGCATAAACCAGGATAAACCCGTATAGTACAAGCCAGACCAGAAAATAGGCGATATTATTGATTTTAATGACATGCAAGTGCGCCCTTGTATTATATTGGCCCAGCAGCCAAATCAGCCAGTTCCTGTGCTCTGTTTGCAGTCATGTCCAGCTTACAATTCCCCGCGCTGATACCTGCAAAGCTGCCACCATCAGGATCATAATAAAAATCACAATTGGCTTTACGATATTTAAGCCATAAACGTTGCGCGGTTTTTAAGCTATTTTTCCGTTCCGCTGTCAGATTAGCCATTAATTTTTTATAATTGGCATTCAGTAACTTATCCTGTACTTCTATTTCTGCGCTAATGCAATGGTGCATTAGCGCAGTAACGCCGCCGGAGTTATCCAGACAAGGCTGGAAGGTTTTACTGTAAGCCGGTTCAGCAGCCGGAGCCAGCGTGCTGGATAACAGTAATGGTAGAGCCAGCAAAGGTAGGAGGGATTTCATTTTCGATATTCCTGAATATTTGAATGATATATAAATGCTGGACATTATAAGACATTGTTAAATATTGTCAGCTTTTTCCCGTATTGAGTGCTTTGCCTGCACATGGCTGAGGTGTTAGCATCATTGATATTTTTTCAGGTTAAAAACTGATGACCTATGAAACAGTCATTTCTCTGCGCAATATCAAAACCCATTTTGGTGAGCATTGTGTACACCAGAACCTGAATCTGGATATACACCGTAGTGAAGTGCTTGCGCTTATTGGTGGCAGTGGCACGGGTAAAACCACGCTGCTGCGGGAAATGATTTTGCTGGAATACCCGCAACAGGGGTCGATTCGCGTATTTGACCGGGAGATTCTGGGCATGGCAGAACATCAGGTACGCTGGCTGCGCGAGCGTTGCGGCGTGATGTTTCAAAATGGTGCTTTATTCAGTTCGCTGACAGTATTGGAAAATGTCATGATCCCGTTACACGAACATAGCCAGTTAAGTGAAAAAACCATGCGTGAAATTGCCATGTTAAAAATTCGTTTGGCGGGTTTGGAACGCACGGCAGCTTATAAATATCCTGCTCAGCTCAGTGGCGGTATGATCAAGCGCGCAGCTCTGGCGCGGGCTTTGGCCTTAGACCCGGAAATACTGTTTCTGGACGAGCCTTCTGCGGGATTGGACCCGATTGGCGCTGGTGCATTGGATCAATTAATTTTGGAAATTAAACGTCTGCTGGGATTAACCATTGTTTTAGTCACGCATGATCTGGATTCTTTGTGGACGGTGACTGACCGGGTTGCGGTATTGGCAGAAAAAAAAGTGGTGGCGGTTGATAGTATGCAGGTTTTATCGGGTTCTCAGCATCCCTGGATTCGTCAGTATTTGCATGGTATACGGGGTATTCGTTTTAATGAGGGATAGATACGCGCCAAAAACATGTCTCTATATTTTTGGCGCGATGCGCTTAAAAGCGCAAACTCTGTGCAGCATTGCCCGTGCCTAAGGTTTGGCTTTGCAGGCTGATACTCTGGCTGACAAAGTTCCCCAGTTTTGCCAGATTATCGGCATCAGCATCCGCTACATCCACAAATTGCCCCAGTTTGGCTTCATCCTTAAATAACTGTAAATACCCGCTGACCCCGGCATGTTGGGTATCCACGCCCACCAAAACGGTAATCAAAGATTCCAGATACTCCTGCTTTAAGGCGACTGCAACCTGATCGGCAATATCCTTGGGATGCAGGCCAGAGCTGTTATCCATGCCATCAGTCAGAATATAAATTGCGGCATTAACGTCAAAGTCCTGCATAAACAGATTCTTGGCATAGGCATTGGTTGCCCCAACTGCGTCATAAACTGCATCATATAAAGCGGTAATACCATTACACTTTAATGTTTTATATTGTGCGGAATCAATTTGATTTAACGGTACAAAGCCATGAACTTCCTGGCGTTGTTCATTAAATAACAACAAACGCACCATCAGGTTATCCGCGCGTGGACTTTTCTGGCAGGCTCCAATAATAGACTTAATAGTCTTTAATAAAGGCTGCCTGAAATCAAAGACACTGGAGCTGATATCCACCACAATTGTGACCAGGGTATATTCCGTAGCTCCCAGCGTATCCGGGCGGGCGGCAGAAAATTGAAAATGACCAGCTCCCGGCAGTTGTATGGTTTGCATATTATCAAAACGAGGCATGAGTGTTCTCCTTGTAGTCTGAATTCAATATAGGCTTGATCAGTGCTTATGCTGCTGAAAAATACCTCTGTCTTACATCAAGTTTTTAATGCTTACTACTAAGCAAAATATTCTGTTGATTTTCCAGTGCGCATACCGCGCGCTTTCATCTCTTGCAGAAAGTCTGCGCCTAACTGTTCAAAACCCGGTACCGGAGAGCAGGTGTCTTCAATCAGTACCATTTTATGAATGCTGTCATCACCAAAGTTATCGGCAACATCACGCACGGTATTTGCCACACAATGAGACAGGGCCTGCCCAGACAGCACCAGTAAATCTGCTTCTTGCAGCACCTCGATTAAACGGGTGTTTAATTGCGTGCCCGGATCTTCTGGGTCTGGCACATCAGCCTGCACCGCGCTGTAATGCTCAGTCCAGATATTAGAGCCTTTAGTGACATAATCGACCATCGCAAACTGTGCTTCCCATGCACCCACAGCCTCAGCAATCGGCTGTACCACATTATTCCCGCTAGCGCCGATTAAACAATGTGGCGGCCAGACGATTAACTCATAGCGCCCGTTTTGTTTAAGCGCCTGCACATAATTAGTGGCGCGCTGGGCAAAACCCGGATGTGTGGTACGCCATTTTCCATTGTTTACATCATCAGCATGAATGCAGGTAAAAGGTGCAGGATGCTGACCTTTACTGTCAATCCAGAATAAGGGATGTGCAATATCCAGCAAATGATGAGAATCCAATGTGATATGAATATCACTGATTTTGGATTGATGGCGTTTAATCATATCTGCCAGACGCTCAGAATCTTTATCTGCGCCGGGAACAAACAGACTGCCATCAGGATGGGCAAAATCATTTTGTGGATCAATAATCAAAAATTGTAAGTTCATGAGGAATACTCCCTACATTATTTTTAGAGATAAGAAACTTATTAGTTTCACTTAACAACTAAGTTAGTATCAATTTAACAATAAGTCAAGTAAGACATTTAAAAAACCCTGAAACAAATTGAAACATACATGGTCAATAAGTTTCATATTGAAACAGAGCATTCTTTTCATATTGAAACACTATACCTGGGAGACTTGTATAACTATTTGTTTATTAAGTAAATAAATAGTTGGAACAGCACTTGCTCTAGTTAAGTCCAGATACTTTATTTCATTACATCAATAGCCAGCTATTTTCCTGGGTATTGATACAGGAGCTTTTTTATTATGAATAGACGTGAATTTCTACGCCTGATGGGAATGGCTGGCGCTGCCGGTATGCTACCCGCCTCAGCTTTTGCTGCGCGTAAAGCGCCTGCTGATCTTTATGAAGTCCCGCATTTTGGTAATCTGCGCATGTTGCACATTACCGATACCCACGCCCAATTACAGCCGGTTTATTTCCGTGAGCCGAATGTCAATCTGGGTATTGGCGCGGCTTTGGGTAAAGCGCCGCATCTGGTGGGAGATAATCTGCTGAAGCATTTTAATCTCCCGGCTGGTGGCATTGAATCTCATGCTTATACCTATCTGAATTTTGTGGAAGCCGCAAAAACCTACGGCAAAGTCGGTGGTTTTGCCCATCTTGCAACTCTGGTTAAACAATTGCGCGCCCAGGCTCCTGGTGGTAACAGTCTGTTGCTCGATGGCGGTGATACCTGGCAGGGTTCCGGCACGGCGTATAAGACGCGTGGTCGTGACATGGTGGATGCCTGTAATTTACTGGGCGTGGACATCATGACCGGGCATTGGGAATTTACTTATAAAGACAGCGAGATTTTAGACAATATCAAAGCCTTTAACGGTGAATTCCTGGGACAGAATGTTCAGGTTAAGGAAGAAGCAGTATTTGATGGCGCGCCAGTCTATGACGAAGATACAGGTCATGCCTTTAAACCTTATACCATCAAAGAAATGAACGGCCTGCGCGTGGCGGTTATCGGTCAGTGTTTCCCTTATACACCTATCGCTAATCCACAGCGTTTTATCCCTAATTGGAGTTTCGGGATTCGTGACGATGCCATGCAAAGCCTGGTGGATAAAATCCGCGCGGAAGAAAAACCAGATTTGGTGACCGTACTTTCTCACAATGGCATGGACGTGGATTTGAAAATGGCCTCCAAGGTCAGCGGCATTGACGTTATTTTTGGCGGTCATACCCATGATGGTATGCCTGCACCGACCAGGGTGAAAAATCCCGGTGGTCAGACGCTGGTGACTAACGCCGGTTCTAATGGCAAGTTTGTTGGGGTTATGGATTTTGATGTGCGTGATGGCAAGCTACAAGGCTACCAATACCGCCTGTTACCCGTATTCTCCAACATACTGCCAGCAGACGCAGAAATGAGCGCTTACATTGAAAAAGTCCGTGCACCATATCTGGACTGGCTTAATGAAGAATTAGGTACAGCCGAGCAGGTATTGTACCGCCGTGGTAATTTCAATGGTACTTTTGATCAGATTATTTGTGATGCCTTGCGTAAAGTCCATGATGCTCAGGTTTCGCTGTCTCCTGGTTTTCGCTGGGGTACATCGGTACTGCCGGGGCAAACCATCACTATGGAAAATGTATTGGATCAAACCTGTATCACTTACCCCGAAACCTACCGCCGTGAGATGAGCGGTGCCGACATCAAGCTGATTTTAGAAGATGTCTCAGATAACCTGTTTAATGCCGATCCTTATTATCAGCAGGGTGGCGATATGGTACGGGTTGGCGGTCTGGATTACAATTGTGATCCCACTGCGAAAATGGGTGGACGGGTCAGCGACATGCAGTTGGATAACGGTGAAGTCATTGTGCCGGATAAAAAATATGTGGTTGCGGGTTGGGCCACGGTAAATAGTCAGGCACCGGGGCCGGATATCTGGGATGTTGTTGCAGATTATATGCGCCTGAACAAAGGCAGTGTCAGTATCAACAAACTGAATACCCCCAAACTGAAAAACATTAAAGGCAATCCAGGACTTAAAACCTTGTAAGCCTTTTAACTCAACATATACGAAGTAAGGTTTTTTAAGAAAAAAGAGCTAAATTCAGTACGCACTCTTAATAATTTAGCGTGAAGCAAAAGTGGTTTTTTCGCGTTTCAAACCTGCAAAACCTGCGGAAAAGAAGCTTTTGCGTAACACCATTTAAATAAAACCTCCAAAGGAATCAATATGAAATCAGCAAGCTATGGACTCGGTCTGGCACTGAGTTGCTTTTCTCTCAGCGTTTGCGCCGCCACCTCAGCGCCTGATGCAGAACAAGCCATTGCTGCCGCTGAACAGGCCAACAGCAAAGCGGCAGCAGTAGATTATGAATGGCGCGATACCGGTAAATTGTTAAAACAGGCCAAAGCGGCTTTGGCAAAAGGTGATAACGAACACGCTATCAAATTAGCGAAACAAGCACGCCTATTTAGTGAAGCAGGCTATCAGCAGGCCCAGGCACAACAAAATGCCGGACCGCGTTTCTAACAAAGGAGTTGAACCAAAATGAAATGTATTAAACCTATTCTCCTGAGTGCCACGTTGCTGCTAGGTGGACTTGCTTCCCCCAGTCTGGTAATGGCAGATGATAAGCCCTCCATCGTGGAACAAGGTAAGGATATCGCTTTCAAACGCGCCAAGGGTAATTGTTTGGCTTGTCATTTAATTATAGGTGGTGAGTCACCGGGTAACATTGGGCCACCCTTGGTCGGCATGAAACTGCGTTTTCCAGACAAGGCTGTGCTGCGTGCACAAATCGAAGACGCTACGGTGAAAAATCCTTACTCCATGATGCCACCTTTTGGCAAACACGGGATTTTAAGTGCAGCGGAAATTGATAAATTAATTGAATTTCTTTATACACTTTAGAGCGAGGCAAACATCAAATGAAAATTTATCGTTTATTAGGCTTGGCTGCGCTGGCACTGCCCCTGAGCTTGCAAGCCAATCCAGAAGCTGAGCGCAAAGTGTTTCAGGATTATTACATTAAAAAGTTTTCCTCAGTGGATTATCAGGACTTTGGCAATGGTGCTTATGCGCTGGATGAAGTGGCACGGGCAAACTGGGAAGCCATTGAAGAATTTCCACCTTACGAAATCGTGCTGGAAGACGGGCAGCAATTATTTGAAACCCCGTTCAAGAATGGCAAAACCTATGCGGACTGCTTTCCCAATGGCGGCATCGGCATTAAACAGAACTATCCTTACTTTGACGCTGCCAGTGCTCAGGTAAGAACCCTGGAACAGGATATCAACGCCTGCCGCGAGAAAAACGCTGAAAAGCCTTATAAATGGAAAAAAGGCAAATTGGCAGCCATTGGTGCCTACATGGCTTATACCTCACGCGGCAACAAAATTAATGTGATGATTCCCGATGATCCTAAAGCTTTAGCTGCTTATGAAGCCGGTAAAAAGTTTTTCTACAGCAAACGCGGACAATTAAACTTTGCTTGCGCTGATTGTCATATCGGCAGCAGTGGCTCACGTATACGTTCGGAAGTATTGAGTACGGCCCTGGGGCAGGTCAGCCATTTTCCGGTCTATCGCGCCAAATGGGGAGAAATGGGTACGTTGCACCGGCGTTATGCAGGTTGTAACAAACAAGTACGCGCTAAACCATTTAAACCGCAAAGTGAGCAATACCGTAATCTGGAGTATTTTCATACTTATATGAGCAACGGTATTGAAATCAACGGGCCGGGCGCGCGCAAGTAAGAAACAGATGTTAGGTAACTCGCAAGAAATAACACCCCCATTTCGCTGCGAGTTACCTTAGAGATGTTGCCAAATAACCTAAATTAAAAAAACTCCCGCCCCATGCCCGTTTACCCTATGAATTACCCTCTACATTCCAGATTGAAGTTCCATAATCCAGCCGCTAGAAAAATAAATTTATCATCT
>NZ_JAUCGJ010000111.1 GCF_030378065.1 Candidatus Venteria ishoeyi
ATGGAAAACCACTCAACAGCATCAATTATCAAGCATTTTGAGACAATTAAAGACCCACGCATTGATCGTCAAAAAAGGCATAAATTAGGCGATATATTTTTTATCACACTTTGTGCTGTGATAGCCGGTGCAGATGGTTGGGTTGCTGTTGCAGAATTTGGTAAAGCCAAGGAAAAATGGTTTACCGAAGTGCTGAAATTAAAAAATGGTATCCCTTCTCATGATACTTTTGGTAATGTATTTGCTGTTATTGATATTGATGAGTTTGCCCAGTGTTTTAGTCGTTGGGTTGCTGATTTAACCACATTGAGTGCGGGTGAGGTTATCGCTATTGATGGTAAATGCCTGCGTAACAGCATAGATACGGCATCAGGTAAATCAGCTATTTATATGGTGAGCGCATGGGCGAGTAAAAACCAATTGGTTTTAGGCCAACAAAAGGTAGATGAGAAATCTAATGAAATTACTGCCATTCCAAAGTTATTACAAAAACTTGATATTACAGGTGCAGTCATCACCATGGATGCAATGGGGTGTCAAACGGCTGTTGTCCAGAAAATTATTGAGCAAAAAGCGGATTACATGCTGAGTTTGAAAGGAAATCAGGGTACTTTACATAATGATGTCAAACTCTTTTTTGAGTCTGAAAATACCTCCCCTGAAGTAGGATATGAAAGCTTTGATGCTGAGCATGGACGCTATGAAACTCGCACTGTACGCGCCTCATCAGACATTGACTGGCTTAAAAAAGCACACCCCAAATGGGAAAAATTAACCAGTATTGTTGCAGTGACCGCCAAGCGTGAATGCAAAGGCAAAGTAACTGAAGAAACACGGTATTTTATCAGCAGTTTGGATGCAACGGACCCCAAACGCTTAGGGCAGATTGTTCGGGCGCATTGGGGCATAGAAAATAATCTGCATTGGGTACTTGATTACGCTTTTGATGAAGATAAGCAACGTGCCAGAATAGGAAATAGCGATGCAAATATGGCGATTGTTCGCCATATAGCACTCAACTTATTAAAGGCAGAAAAAACTTCTAAAGTTGGTACTAAAACCAAACGTCTCAAAGCTGGTTGGAATGAAACATATCTGCTAAAAATTTTATTGGGCACGTCGTAAAAAC
>NZ_JAUCGJ010000019.1:0-44977 GCF_030378065.1 Candidatus Venteria ishoeyi
AATTTTCTCTTTTTTTAGATTCTTCTATAGTTGTATTACGACTTGTAACTTCAGAATGTGCAACTTCAGAATGGTAGTTGATAAAACCTGTAATGATATCATTTTGTTTCTCACCCATCTTAAATGTAATGGTTTTATATAAGTATTTTCCAATCGTTGTTTTACCTGTATCATTTTTACCAGCAATAACGGTTAACCCAGAAAATTCAATACTGGCATCTTTTATTATTTTGATGTTATGTAACGTAAGTCTTATCATGCTATTTAATCATAATCAATAATTCCCACAAGAATTTTAAAAATATTTTTAATATCTTCAGGGGTGTTGTATTTGAGTTTGTGGCTTTGCCAAGCTCAAATAAAACTGGAGCAATTAAAAACTTTCATGTGATTGTCTCAGAATTCAGGTTGATTTTAGGAAGGAATTGATAATAAACATTTTTCAGGATATTAATTGTATCTGTATTACAGGTCTTTAATTCTGGTAAATCAATTTGGCCTAATGCATAGGAATAACTAAATTCTGTAACAATTTGGTCAAAAGGATTTGATAAATCAAAATAATCTTTGAAGGTATATGTTCTTCCCTCTTTGAATATTGATTTTTTCATAAAAATTGCTTGGGTAGGAAAACCTGACAGGTTTATAAACCTGTCAGGTTTTATCAACTAAATGACTAAAAAAAGGTCAACTAGTTCGCTGAAACGTGCTCTACAAAACGCAGCATGTTGCAGGTGTAGCCGTACTCGTTGTCATACCAGGAAACAACCTTAACGAAGGTGCCGTCCAGCGCGATACCGGCACCGGCATCAAAGATGGAGGAATAACCAACGCCACGGAAGTCAGTGGAGACAACTTTCTCGTCGGTGTAACCCAGCGTTTCACTCATATCACCGCTATCGGAAGCCGCTTTCATCGCTGCACAGATATCGTCATAGCTGGCTTCGCTATTGAGTTCAATCGTCAGGTCAACAACGGAAACGTCAGAGGTGGGAACGCGGAAAGCCATACCGGTCAGTTTACCGTTCAGCTCAGGCAGAACCACACCCACAGCTTTGGCTGCACCGGTGGAGGAAGGAATGATGTTCTCAAGGATACCACGACCACCGCGCCAGTCCTTCATGGAAGGGCCGTCAACAGTCTTCTGAGTGGCTGTAGCAGCGTGAACGGTCGTCATCAGACCGCGCTTGATGCCCCACTTGTCATTCAGAACCTTGGCGACAGGTGCCAGACAGTTGGTGGTACAGGAAGCAGCAGAAACGATGGCCTGACCCGCGTAGGTTTTGTGGTTAACGCCGTGGACGAACATCGGAGTGCCGTCTTTGGAAGGTGCGGACATGACAACCTTTTTGGCACCCGCATCAATGTGCTTCTGACAAGTTTCTTCGGTGAGGAAGAAACCGGTACATTCGATAACGAGGTCTGCACCAACGTCACCCCATGCCAGATTGGCAGGATCACGCTCGGCAGTCAGGCGGATGGTCTTGCCATCAACAACCAGATTATTGCCATCAACAGAAACGTCACCACCGAAACGACCGTGAACAGAGTCATATTTCAGCATGTAGGCAAGGTAGTCAGCGTCTAGCAGGTCGTTGATTCCGACCACTTCGATGTCACTAAAGTCCTTGGCAATAGCACGAAAAGCCATACGACCGATACGACCAAAACCATTAATACCGACTTTTAATGTCATAGATTTTCTCCTGAAGAGTTGTGATAAAGATTGGAAAACGAGTTTGGCGGGATGGCATGACCATCCCGCCGGAAGTGGGGCGTACTTAGCAGACGCTTTCGACAGTAGCGACTACGTTTTCGACGGTAAAGCCAAATTCCTTGAAGAGTTCACCGGCAGGTGCTGACTCACCGAAGCGGTCGATACCAACCACCTTATCGGCGTACTTGTACCAACTGGCGGTAACACCGGCTTCGACAGCGACAGTTTTCACGCCAGCAGGCAACACAGAGGCTTGATAGTTGGCATCCTGTGCTTCAAAGGCGTTAACGTTAGGCATGGAAACCACGCGAATCTTCTTGCCGCCCATCGCTGCGGCAGCATCCATTGCCAGCGCAACTTCAGAACCGGTAGCGAGAATGATTGCATCGGGGGTGCCGTCACAATCTTGCAGGACGTAACCACCCTTGGTGATGTCACTGATTTGTGCATCAGTGCGCGTCTGGTGAGCCAGACCCTGACGCGAGAAAATCAGGCAACTAGGCCCATCAGCGCGCTCAATGGCTTGCTGCCAGGCAACGGCGGACTCAACCGCGTCACAGGGACGCCATACGCTCATGTTAGGAATGATGCGCATGGAGGCGATCTGTTCAACAGGCTGGTGAGTCGGGCCATCTTCACCCAGACCGATAGAATCGTGAGTATAAACAAAGATAGAACGCTGTTTCATCAGCGCAGCCATACGCAGTGCGTTACGCGCATATTCCATGAACATCAGGAAGGTAGCACCGAAAGGAACCAGACCACCGTGCAGTGCCATGCCGTTCATGATGGCGGACATACCAAATTCACGCACACCGTAACGCATGTAGTTGGAAACTTCGTTAGCATCCATTGGCTTGTAGCCAGACCATTCGGTCAGGTTGGAGCAACCGAGGTCAGCAGAGCCGCCGAATAGCTCAGGCAGCATCGGGGAATAGGCTTCGATAGCAGCGAGAGAGGCTTGACGGGTTGCCGGACTCTTGGCTTCAGCATTCACAGAAGCGATGTAAGCAGCGGATTTTTCTGCCCAATCAGCAGGCAGGTCACCGTTGGAACGACGCTCGAACTCAGCCGCTAATTCAGGATACTCAGCGCGGTAGGCTTCGAACTTCTCGTTCCACGCCTTCTCGGCAGCAGCACCCTTTTCTTTTGCGTCCCAGCCGTTGTAAACATCAGCAGGTACTTCAAAAGGACCGTGATCCCAACCCAGGGCAGCCTTGGTCAGGTTGATTTCTTCATCACCCAGTGGTGCGCCGTGACAGGCATGGCTACCGGCTTTGTTCGGGGAACCGAAACCAATGGTGGTCTTGCAGCAGATCAGGGTCGGCTTGTCGGTTATCGCTTTGGCCATATCGATGGCTTTTTCGAGTGCTTCGTGGTCGTGACCATCGACATCAGCAATGACATGCCAGCCGTAGGCTTCAAAACGCTTGGGCGTGTCATCAGAGAACCAGCCATCAACGTGACCATCAATGGAGATGCCGTTGTCATCCCAGAAAGCCACCAGCTTGCCCAGACCCAGCGTACCTGCCAGTGAACATGCTTCGTGAGAGATACCTTCCATCATGCAACCATCACCCAGAAAGACATAGGTGTTGTGATCAACGATGTTGTGGCTTTTCTGATTGAACTGACCCGCCAGTGCCTTCTCGGCAATCGCCATACCAACACCGTTGGTAATGCCCTGACCTAGCGGGCCAGTGGTGGTTTCTACGCCTGGTGCATAACCATATTCAGGGTGACCTGGGGTTTTAGAGTGTAGTTGACGGAACTGCTTCAGATCTTCGATAGAGAGATCGTAACCCGTCAAGTGCAGCAAGCTGTAAATCAGCATAGAGCCGTGACCATTAGAAAGAATGAAACGGTCGCGGTTAGCCCACTTTGGGTTGTTGGGGTTGTGCTGCATGTGATCATTCCAGAGAACTTCTGCAATATCCGCCATGCCCATAGGCGCACCTGGATGACCAGATTTAGCTTTTTGTACGGCATCCATGCTCAGGGCACGGACAGCATTCGCAAGGTTCCTACGTGAAGACATTAATCCCCTCCTTCAAAAATTACGACAAAAAATTCAGATTAAAACAAGTTAACTGATGTTACGCAACCTGGTTGTTTTGGGCTTAAAACTTAATATTTTCTTGGACTAACCAAAAAACAGTGCAGTGCAAAAAGTGATTTTTTTGTACCTTAAAGCACAAAAATTAAGTTTTGCGTAACCCAGAATTAATCTACCCATTCTGCGTTAGTTACCAAGATTGAGCAAGACCAGCTTATTCTATAAGCCCATAAGAAATATATTATATAGCAATTAAACAGTGGGATTTCGAGTATTTTCCCGTTCATTTTCGTTAAATAGAACCACTATTCGCCTCAAATGAATGAAAAATTTGCCTCAAATCAGCTTTCCCTCGCTACGATTCCCTAAGTCCGACAGGCTCCTGGCTGACATCAAACTCAGGCTATTTAGTGTTCAATCGCTCTTTAAACGTTTCGCCAAATCCCGCACGGCTTTGATATCAAAACCTTCCGTTAATGCAACAAATTCGTACAATAATTTGGGAATATTGTCTAATTCTTGCATGATTTGTTGCAGATAGTGTGATAAAGCTTCAATATCCCCTTGTTTTGACAAATGTAAAATATGTGCAAGTTGTGCAGAATCTAAGTTTTCCAGAGTCTCATCCTCTGCGTCCTGAGAGATGCTTGGTAAAGCTTGCGCGGTTTCAGATGATAATATTTTATAGGGCTGCCCAGTATTGCTGTAGCTGTCAGTTTGCACCGGGTCTAATTGCTGTGTCTGTGAAACGGGTTGTTGCACATCTGCAAGTACTTTGATGGGAAAATGCACTAAAAATTGTGTACCTTGCTCTGGCTGACTATTCACTTCCAGTTTACCCCCCATCATATTGATTAATTTATGGGTGATGGATAAGCCTAGCCCCGTGCCCTGGGCACGGTAATGTTCGTTACCTGTTTGTTGAAAAGGTAAAAATATTTGTTCCAGCGCATCTGCCTGAATACCTATTCCTGTATCCTGGATTTCCAGTAATAAGTTGCTGTGCTGATAATCAGTGAATAGTGCAATACGTCCTGATTCCGTAAATTTCAAAGCATTATCTAACAGGTTTGTCAATATCTGACGAAAGCGTTTGGCATCTATTTCAATGACCCTTGGCAGAGGAGAACGATTTTGATATTCAAAACTGAGACCTTTGCGTTGGGCACGCATTTTGAATAAATCAATAATTTCATCAATACAAGACGGCAAATCACAATCTGTCATTTGCAATTCAAAGCGACCCGCTTCCATTTTAGATAAGTCGAGAATTTCGGTAATGAAATGTAGCAAATGTTCACCGCTGCGATAGATGCTTTGCACCTGATCTTGCTGGGTGGCACTCAGCCCGGTATCACGGCGTAATAGCTGTGCAAACCCCAGAATACCATTTAATGGTGTACGCAATTCATGACTCATATTTGCCAGAAAAACACTTTTGGCATGACTTGCTGTTTCTGCTATTTTTTTAGCATCCAGCAATGCTTGTTCTGTTTGTTTTTGCTTGCTGACATCTTGCATCTGTATCACAAAATATAGTACGCTTCCCTGTTTATCATAAACCCCGGCAATACCCGCACGAATCCACAGTTCATGCCCCTGTTGGTGGATAGCACGTTTTTCAAGGTAATAAGTACGGGTTTTCCCAGATAATAAACGCTCAAGTCCACGTAAATTTTCAGCCGCATTATCTAGGTGCAATAAGTTTTGAAAGCGTTGCTGAAGCAGTCTATGGCTGGGATAGCCCGTAATGGTTTCCATTGCAGGATTCACTTTTAAAAACTGGCCTTGCGCATCAATGAGAGCAACGCCATGCACACCTGCATCAAATGCTGCGCGAAAGCGTTCTTCACTGGTGCGCAGGGCTTCTTCAATTTTTTTACGCTTGGAAATATCCTGAGCAATGGTTGATAAGCAAATAATCTCACCGAGTGGATCACAATTTGGAAACCAGCTTTGGGAAATTGGTAAAAGAGTGCCATTATACAGTAATAATTTGCCATCCATTTTCCACGAAGGCAGACCTTGTCTATTACAAATTGGTTTTAAGTCACCACTTTTCTGTCTGTTTAACATACCGGAAGCTAAAATAGCTTTAACCGTATCGTCTGTATAAACATCTGTCAGACGCAGACTGTCTAATTGGGATTTTTCTGATAAACCCAACATTCTGCGCCCTGCCTGGTTGATATATAACCAATTGCCTTTATGATCGATAGAGCCAATAAAATCAACCGCATTATCCAGAATATTTAATAGTCTTTGTTGGGTTTGCACCTGTTTGTGGCGTTCACTGCTGTCACGAATAGTCACAATGACAACACGTTCTAAACTCTGGGTGATTGTATTGAGGTTAATTTCAACAGGTATTTCTTTGCCGCAACTGTTGAGTGCCGTCAATTCACGCCCGGCTGCCATGGTTCTTGCCTGGGGGTTTTTAAAAAACTGCTGACGTAATTGCTGATGCTGCTCACGCATGGCTGTTGGCAGTAATTCTTCAATCTGCATATTCGCCATGATTTTTTTAGAATAACCAAATAACAAACTGGCTTGCGTGTTACTGATGACAATGCGTCCATCGCTGGCAACACCCAAAATTGCATCGGGTGAAGATTCTACGAAACGGGTTGCCATCTGCGAATTAAACACACGGCGTAGCAAATACATCAATACCAGATTGATGAAAATAAAAAACAAAAAATAACTTTCAAACAGATCATCAGCAAGAATAAAGATAATCGTACCCATGCCAACGAGCAGAATACTGGTTAATATAAAAATTAAGACCAGATTGCAACGTACGCCACAAGCAAATTGATATTTAGAGCCCATTAACTTCCTTTGTCGAGGTTGCTTTCAAAAGTTGCCTGGGAGGCTGTCCGAGAACAGAGGCCGTAGCGAGGGAAAGCTGGTTTGAGGCAGATTTTTTCATTATTTGAGGCGAATATTGGGTATATTTAACGAAAATAAGGGAGAAATCTGACCAAATCCAGCTTTTCCGCAGTAGGTCTTGTGTTCTCGGACAGCCTCCTAGTGTGATGTTCCTGTAGCACCTGCTTCAGTTGGCACGGCAGGCGTTGCTACTGTTGCAGGCGCATTTTGCGGTGTCAGGCTGAGCAGGCTGGCAGGTGTCACATTACCTGGCATAAAACGCTGCTGCTGTTGTTTTTTCTGATACAAAGCAAAATCCTGTTCAAAGCCTTCCAGTGGCGGTGCCAGATCCGGGAACTCCGGTACTATCAATAATTCCTTTTTATTAGGGTAAGAGACATTAAAACGGATAAATAAACGCGCCTGGGTATTTTCCTGAAACCGCTCTGACTCAAAAGCATTAAAACGCTCCAGGTTTTCACTGGTCAGCAGATTTTCAGGATTCACCGTAGAAGGATAAGGGGTATCCTGTTTGGCTGCAATAAAATCTTTTTGTACCTGTGCTGGTGTTTTCTGATTTTGAATCTTGCTATAGCCCTGTTCCAGGCATCGTGCATCACCATACGCTTCTTCATACCAGTCCAGAAAACATTCTTCAGGTTCGGTCTGGACATTACCCAAGGCTTCAGCTTGTGGAATCTGTTGTTTTTGTGGCACGGGCTTGGCTGCAAGCAAGCGCCGCACCGGAATTTCAAATTTCAAAGTATGTGGCTGCATATCTTCCAGACGACTGAAATCAGCGGCATTACCCTGTTGCTTTTTAATCACTTCCAGCAAGGCCCATTGTCCAGTAAATTCAAATACTGCAGTATCATCCTTGTTGCCAACAATGCTCAGGCCAGGGCTGATACCGTCCCAATAAGGTCGGAATGCGGAGTTACGCGCCCAACGGAAAGAAAAACGCAAGGCCTCACCAAAACGCCAGCGGTCACTGAAATGCCAGGAGCCTTCACGTTCAGCAACTAGATTCGGGCGGCTTGCCGCAAGCGGAATGCCATTTTGGAAATAATTGACACCAGGCGTGGTTTTTTCCAGTTCCCAGCCAATAATCTGATTGGCACCTGATTCCTGCCCTTGGTTGACGCGGAAATCAACCACAATATCATATACTGGGCGTTTCAACGGCAGTGATTGTATCAATACAGGTTGCAGGAAGATTTTAACGCGCTCGATTTTGTCCAGAAAAGCGATAGCAGCATTACGGCTTTGCCCAAAGCTGCGGCTGTTGCTGAGATAATCCAGCAAGCCCTGACCATATTGCTCATAAATGGTAAAAAAGTCTTTAATTTCACTGGGCGCGGCTTCACTGAAAAAGCTTTCTGCGGACGTTTCAGCAAAAGGGAAGCGCGCCGCCAGATTCTGATTAAAATAATCCTGCACGATGTAATAACGTCGATAGGCTTCAAAGTCTGCCATAAAGCGACATTGTTGGAACAACAAGTTTTGCAGTTCAGATAAACGTGCCAGGAAATAATCGCCATGTTGACGTCCGGCTTCAGGTAAGTTGCTGTAACAATTGCCCAGATTAATTTTATCAATTCCAAATAAAATAAAATCTTCCAGTTTCGCCAGAGCATTGTTGGGATCTTCATTATCGTATTTAAACATTTCAGCATAAATACGTGACCACATAGGCATGGCATTCTGGCTGCCATATTGCGTAGGCAGGGTTTTCTCACCCAGGAATTTTAACAAGGGCTGGGCATAACGGGTTGCCAGGAAGCGTACTCGGTCTTGCTGCACGCGCAGATAAAATTCCAGCTCTTTTTGATCGCCAGTGCCAAAGGCAACGCTGGAAAGTTTATTATCACCATTCCAATCGAGGAAAAAGCGCCGCTGTTGGGGACGATATAAGTGGCTGCTGCGCAGTAATTGCGCAGTATGTTTAAGCAGGCGGTGTGCTTGTATCACCGTCAATTGCGTTACTGCGTCACGACTGTCTGCAAATGTGCCCTGTTCCGTTGTATCAGCCTTAGATACCTGATTAAAAAACTGAATCAACCAGTCCAATAAAGGCACGGCTTCATTAAAGTTCTGCATCGCCTGATCAACGCTTTCTTCAAATTGTTGACCACGCCGCCATTGCTGTGGTTTAACCCTTTGCGCACGCGCAATCAAGTCAATAATATGGGTATGAAACTGGGCATAACCTTTACTTTTAACCGTGGCTTGCTGTGCTTCCGGCCATTTGGGTAATTCTTCCGTCACAAAATTACCAAAATTTTCTGCCGAAGCAACTGCTTGTCCCAAATGCTCAACATCCCAATACAGCCAGCCATTAAGCGGTAACTGCGTGGTCAATTGGCGCATCCCTTCAGTATTCATGTTACCCGTCAGATACATCTGTGTCTGGCGGCATTGTTCGAGCAGGGTATAACGTAATTTTGCCAGTTTACGCTGGAAGAAATCCCCCTGATCCTGCTGGAACTCACTGTCATACAAACGGCTGTAGCAGTTTGTTGGATTAAGCTGATCCATGTCCTGACGGATAAAGGTTTCCAGCTTCGCCACGGAATTATCCGGGGTTTCCTTTTCGTAACTGAATAATGCCTGGTACAACTGATTCCACAACGGAATATATTCACCGGCCTGATACTGTTCCGGCACCGGTTTACCTGCCAGGAAACTCAGCAGTGGCAGGGCGTAAGTTTTTGCCAGACTGCCCACACGCTGGCGCTGACCTGCCAGATAATAATCCAGTTCTGCGACATCATTGCTACCAAAAGCCAATTGTGTCAGGCGGAAGGGGCCTTGGCGCGGGATAAAATATTCTTCCTGCGCGGGGGTATATAAGGTGCTTTGCTGTAATAGTTTAGTGACTTGCTTGAACAGGGTGTAGGCTTGCACTGTGCCCAGTTTCGCCAAGGCTTCGCTGCTTTCGGTGAAGCGTTGCGCCTGATCCGTATTGGCCTTTGCCACATGATTAAAAAACTGAATCAACCAGTCCAGTAAGGGTTGGGCTTTGCTAAAGTTTTGTGTTGCCTGATCTACACCTTCTTCAAAACTTTGTCCACTTTGCCAGGCTTTTGGCTGTTCCTGCTGGGCTTTGGCAATGAGGTTCATGATGTGGGTATGAAACTGGGTATAGCCCCTGTCATTGACATTGTTCTGGCGATCTTCTGACCATTTCACCACGTCTTCATCAATGAACTTACCAAAATTTTCCGCTGAAGCAATCGCCTGTTGTAATTTTTCAAGATCCCAATATAACCAACCATTGAGTGGTATTTTTTTGGCTAAGGGCTGCATACCCGGTACCGGACTGGCAAGATAATATTGAGTCTGGCGGCATTGCTCAAATAAGGTGTAACGCAGTGCGCTTAGTTTACGCTGGAAGAAATTCCCTTGCTCGCGCTGGAATTCACTGTCATACAAACGGCTGTAACAATTAATGCTGTTGATTTGATCCAAGTCCTGGCGAATAAAGTGTTCTAATTTTGCGACCGCATTATCCGGGGTTTCATTTTCATACTTGAATAATTCCTGGTATAACTGATTCCATAAGGGGATATATTCCCCTGCCTGGTATTGTTCCGGCACCGGTTTACCTGCCAGAAAGCTGAGCAGTGGTAAGGCATAATTTTTTGCCAGATTACCCACACGCTGACGCTGGCCGGTGAGATAGTAATCCAGCTCGGTCACATCATTGCTGCCAAATGCGAGTTTTGATAAGGCAACGGGCGTTGCTCTGCTAATAAAATATTCAACCTCACCAGGGGTATACAAAGCGCTACTGCTGAGTAATTTTGAGCTATGCTTGAGCAGATGATAAGCCTGCAAAGTGCCCAGTTTAATTAAAGCATCAAGACTTTGTTGGTATTGTTGTTGCGCGGTGCTTTCTTCGGCACTTAATTGGGTTAGAAATGCAATAAACCAATCCAGCATGGGTGCCGCTTCAGTGAAATTTTGCACTTCACCACGCAGACCTTCCTCAAATTGTACCCCTTGTTGCCATTGGTGCGGTGCCAGCATTTGTGCGCGGGCAATTTGATCAATGATCTTGTCGTGGAATTGGGACAGTGTTTTATTACGGGTTGTCGCCTGCTCCGCTTCCGGTAATTTCGGTACTTCCTCAGTAATAAACTTGGCAAATTTTTCAGCTTCAGTAACCGCTGAACGCAGTTGATCGGCATCCCAATACATGGCTTCGCTGAGTTTCAACTGCGTGGTCAGGGATTGTAAATTACCCTTATCTTTGTCTGCGGCAAGATAAATCTGTTCTTTGCTGCAATGTTTCAGCAGCAATAATTGCAATGCCTCGCGTTTTTGCAGAAAATAATCCCCGGTTGCCGGCATTTGCTGTATGGCCTGCAAACGACTGTAACAATTATCGGCATTGACATCATCGAGTTCAGTGAGGATGTAATTCTCCAGTGCCGCCAGTGAGTTATCCGGTTTTTCGCTGTCATACTTAAACAGTTCCTGATAAATCCGGGTCCAACGCGGCACGACAACGCTGCTGCCCAGTGCCGCCGGTAATTTTTTACCGCTGATAAACTCTAAAATAGGATGTGCATAGGTTCGCGCCAGATAATAAACGCGATCCCTTTGTACGGACAGGTAATAGTCAAGTTCGGTCTTGTCAGTGACAGCAAAAGCCAGCAATGGCAGGGATTTCCCCTGGTTTTGTTCAGCAAAGAACTGGGTATCTTTAGGCCGATACAGATCATCTTCATCCAGCAATTTATTGATCCGAGCCAATAAACGATAAGCCTGTAACGCAGACAAGGCTTCCAGGTCTTTATAAGTATTGGCATATTTTTCCTGGAAACTTTTCGCAGATTTCAGTACGTCAAAAACCTGTAATAACCAGGATAATAAAGGTGAGGCTTCAGAGAAGTTTTCCACTTCGGTGCGCACACTGCGCTCATATTCCGCGCCTATGGCGCGAGGTGCCATTTCTACGGTTTGTGCCTGGGCAATCAAATCACGCAAATTGGCATGTAATTGAAAGTGCCCGGCATTTTTGGCAATTTCTTTTAAGTTGTCAGGGAAACGTTTTAAGTCTCGATCAATAAAATGTTGGAATGAAGTGGCTAAATTCACCGCTTTTTGTAACTTATCTGTTTCCCAGATCAAACGTTTATTTAAGGGTAAATCGGCTTGAAACTGGCGCTCACTGCTGACTTCAGCCATAAAATCATTGGCTAAAAATGCACTGAGAATCTTTTTCAGGCGAATAACAGCGGGTGAGAGCACCAGATTTTTATCTTTACTTTTTTTCTGTTTTTTCTTCTTCTTTTTCTTCAGTAATTTACGCGCTTCTTTGCTCAGTTTTGCTGAGCGGGGTTTCATTAAGGGGCCGACCAGGTCGCTGCGATAACTTTGTAATTGTGCGCGCAGGGCAAAAAACTCGGTTTTAACGGTTTCCCGAAATTCCTCATACACCGTATCACCATATAAGGTATTTTTCCGAATTCCCTGTAATAAATAGTCAAATTCAGCACCCAAATCAAATTTGGCACTACTAACCCAGGCATATTCAGTCTGTTCCAGATAGGATTCAATATTGGCAATATCATCATTCAGGCCGCTGAGTATTGTATTCCATTGGGTGTGACGACTGCTTTGCTCCAACTCATCCAGGGCTTGCTGCAAAGTACTGATGCGTTGATTTAAGGTATTGTTCTGGAATAAGCGATTTAATAATTCCTCTTGCAACTGCACCAATTGTCGATTGGCGTGAGGGCGGTAATTATCCAGGTCAAAATGAGGGTAATGGGCATTGGCAATTGCTTTGGTATAAAGCTCAGCATGCGTGTAAAACGTACTGGGCAGCGAAAGATGGTAAAGATATTCCACCAAATCAGCCATACTTTTGGTTTTATCTTCCGCTTGCTGCAAATGGTTATAGCGTTGGGTATTTTTTTGCAGCTGCTCTAAACGTTCAATAAATGCGGTAATATTTTTAAATTCTGCCAATTCGGTGATGTTTTCACCATCTTCCTGGTTTTCTTCCAGCAATAAGTAATGCTCATGATGCTCCAGAGGTTCATCAGTGAGATAACGTGATTGCTCATGCAAGCCAATATACAACCATTTGACTATCAAACGATCATAGGCAGCAGCTAAAGCCAGTACCAGCTTTTTATCCACTTGACTGAATAAAGATGGGGGTATCCAGACAGATTCCAGGGTATCGGTTTCCACTTTTGCCATATTATTGAGCAGATTCATGGCAGCCGTTTGCTGTGCACGCTGCAATTCTGCTTTATAAGTATCATCAAAGCGCACATTAATCTTTAGCTCACGCAGGTTTTCAGTATCCGTCATCACCTGCCGATACAGTGGCACCAGGGTTATTTGCGCTTCATCAACCTGCCGAAAAGCGTACCATTGCAGGCCCACGCCCGTGACTAACACCCCGGCAATTGCAGCCTGAGTTGTCCATAATACTTTGTTTTGGCTCTTATATACCCGATTAACTGGGCGGGCAATACCGGATTCCGGGAATACCTTGTCGCGTAAAAAGTGCGTGAGAAAAACTGGTGTTGGTTTTGGTTGGCGAACTTTCTGCGTCTCTGCGGCAAAGGCTAAGTCATCTGAAGTCGCATGTCCTGTGGCAGATAAGGTATCATCTTCCAGGTTGCCAAGGTGCTGTATACCGCTGTCGCCAGTAAAATAAATGCCGCGAAAGAAAAAGGGTTCATGATAAGTGCTGGTTTTAAATACACGATCCAGATAAATCCGCAGTTGTTTAAACACTGGTCGCATTTCATGTGGAAATAATAAAAAGCTGTCATTATTACTGATTTTTTCGTTTGCAACTGTGACCAGTTCTAGTTGCGTTTCATTGAGATCCTGATACAACTTTTGAAAGGCGGTTTCGACCAGATTACTGTTATAAACCGTTTCCAGCGAAAAGGGATTTGACCAGCCAAATATATCCTGGGTTAAACGCTCGGGCAATACCTGACAGAAATCCTGGAAACCACTGACGACATCGCATTTGCTAACCAGGATATAAACCGGTACCCGCATCCCCAGTATTTTTTGTGCAGTACAAAGTTTTTCATAAAGCTGTTCCGCTTTATTTTGCATCACTTCCCGTGCAGCACGTTGCTCACCCACTAAATCAGTGGCCGGGATGGTTAAAATGATACCGTCAATCGGGCGCTTGGTGCGTTTATGCTGTAATAAAGTCAATAAGGACTGCCAGCCTTTGTCATCAGACACATATTGGTCGGTGGTTTCATCCTGGTACAGGATGCTGTCCCCATTCATATCCAGCACGATGCCTTCATTAAAAAACCACCAGTCACAGCCTTTTTCGTGGCTGGGGTTATCAAAATCAGGTGGATTACCAAAAGGTTGTGGCAATCCGCTGTTAAGCAACGCAGTACTTTTGCCAGCACCGGTCTCGCCCAGCATTAAAAACCAGGGGATGTCGTAAGGGCTGGAGACATGATCCTGTAATTGATTAAGGTTCAGTTGGAAAGATTTTTCTAAATTTTTGTTGGAAATGCGGCGAATTTTTGCTTTTGGTTTTTTAGAAAATGGCCATAAATCACGTAAACTAAATCCTGGTTTTTCTTTATCTTCGCTGACTTCTGCCGTT
This sequence comes from Candidatus Venteria ishoeyi, assembly GCF_030378065.1. GTDB lineage: Bacteria > Pseudomonadota > Gammaproteobacteria > Beggiatoales > Beggiatoaceae > Venteria > Venteria ishoeyi. The sequence goes on from NZ_JAUCGJ010000019.1 coordinate 14,263, forward strand.
TTATCCTTTTTATCCGCCTCAGCGCCTTTTAATAATGCTGCTGGCGGCTTGGGCATTTTGGGTAAATTGGGGCTTTTGGGAAAAAATTTACGGTACAAGGCGTGAGCTGCGGTCGCTGCAAACACCAAACCAAATACGGTGATGATAAAACCGGGCATACCGCCAGGTAAATAGCTGAAAATGCCGGAAATATCGTTAACAAGCATCACGGGATTCATGATTACAACGCCCTGTCTTCAATAACCTGATCCATTAATTGTTGCAGATCAGCTGTGGAGTATTCCCAGTAAAAATATGATCCCAGTAATAAACCTAATATCACAACTGCCAATAACCAATACCATTTTCGCAGCGTAGGCAAGGGTTTGATATGGGTTTCTCTTACGGTAAAGCCATAACTATCGGGAAACAGATGTTTATCCGGGTTAAACATCAAATGCTCATGCAGACCTTCGGTATCGCGTTGGGTGATAAAACTGAATAATTGTCGACGATAATCTTCCAACTGACCATGATCAATCTGGTTGCGGTATTTTCCCTGGAAGCCCAGCGATAAGGTAATTAAATAAATTCTTGCCAAATCCGTATAGACCGGGTTGCGCTCTTGCAGCAGCTTATCCAGATGTAAAAAAACTTTTTCACCAGAAATGCTGGAGTCAAATAAACGACTTTCCAGCAGATGATGACTCCAGATATCCCGCCCTTCCCAAGCGACAACATGCAGGAAAATTTCATCAGCCAGTCCCGCCATCAGATACTGGGCTTCGCGGTATAAAGTTGCGCCGTATTCGCCGCCGCGTTGCGCCGCGTCACTGCGTTGCCGCTCCAGAATGGGAAACAGGTGTTGCTGGATATAAGCCGGTGTCACCTGTACTAATACGGGTTCATCTGTTGTATTATCAGGTGCTTCCGGTTCAGCTTGATTTGATTGCGCAGGCACGCCGCCATTGCGGATTTGTTGCTTTATGCGCACAACTTCACTGTAAAATTCGTGAAAATAAACATAAAGCAAGGATTCAGAATGATCAGCAGAAAATAACATATCATTTTCCCCTTAAAAAATGCGCGAGCCTATTGTTATGGTATACCATAAGCTTCCTGACGCAAGCCCATCATATCGAAATTTAAACTAACTGGCAGTTTTACCAGTCAGTTTTTTTGATAATGGCGATGTGCTTGTGTATGCAAACATAATTATTTACCGCTTTGAATGATGTTAATGATGGATTCCTTGATCTCATCAACCTTACTGTCCGCTAACATGCCAATCTTCCGCTTAAAAATAATTCTACCTGCAGTAAACAGTTTTCCTGGACGCACATAGCTTACTCGCTGTAACGACCCTGTCTTGAAATCAGATTCTTTAATTTTTATTGCCTCAGCATCTGCATAAGGGTTGCTGGTAATTTGAACACAAACCCAATCATCTTTTCCTGATTCAGCGACAACAAAAGCCGGTCTGAGCTTGGCATTGGTAAGATCTGAAAATGGAAAAGGAATGAGTACGATAGCGCCTACTGAAGGTGTGACCATGCTTCATCTTCCTCTGGTCGCTCCCAATCAGCAGCAAGGCTGGATTCAGACAGTAACGCGGCCTCAACTGCTTCAGCAGGTGGCTCTTCTAAAATCGTGACCAATGCCCTGTGCCAACCTTTTATATCAAGCGGTTGAGTCAGGCGAACTTGACCGCTTTCATTGACGATTGCTTCAAGTGTTTGAATCATGTTTATGCTCCGGTTGATCTATATGCTTTGTTAATACTTTGATGGGGCAAAGTTTTTTGCCTATCTGTTGCGGTGATGTCCACCATTTTGTGTTTTGAAAAAAATCTTTGTCTACCTGGTAATCGGTGAGCAAACCAACGAAAAACTTGGCACCGCTACTGCCTGTTTCCTGGACTTTTTCGCCATTCAAACAGGTGTTGACTGCGATGCGCTCGCGGTTGCTTTCATACCCACCGCCAATCCACTGTGTCACACCGTAATTGGGTTCGGTGAGGTCGGCGGGGAAGTTGGTGCAGGCGGCGTATGCTGTGGGTGCAAAACTAATCAATAAAATAAGTAACAGAAATAATTTGCGCATGAATACTCCCATTCAGGTTAAGTTAGGTGCATAAAATATTAATTCGCCAGGTCGAAAGCGCTGTTCCGCCGCCGTGTTATTAAAGACTTCCAACACCTCTCCCGGCGTAATAAGGCGATGATCGGTTTCCACCCGAAATAATACCAAGCCTTTACTGGCGATCAATTCCATTTCATCGTCTTTATCAATGGGCTTACGTGTCGCGCCTAATACGCGTGTTTCTTGTAATTCTTGTACTTGGTCACTGCTGCCAATGACAGCACTGGACATCCACTGGACTAATTCTGCATCACCCACGCCCTGCTGTCCACGCATACCCACAATAAAATATTGACCCAGCCAGGCCTCATCCGGGCGCAAGGTAAAGCGATTATCTGCTTCCAAATGGAAGGCAACGGCAATATAAGATTCATGAATACTGTCTAATATCTTATTAATAAAATTTAATACTGGCGTAAAACTGGCCTTTAAATCATTTTGCTGGTAAGCCGGAAATACGGGTGGCAATTGCGCACCGGCAAAACCAGCCATACTGCCGGACAGGGCGCATAATGCCTGATATAAATTATAAGGATGCCCGGTTTTAGCATATAAAATGGCTTCTAGTTGCGGCAATGCTGTGACTAAACCCTGAATAATATTCTGGGTTTCAAATAACATGGGCTTTTCCAGGCGCGAGGAATAGCTGGGTAGACGCAGGCGCTCAGATAAAAAGGCCGCTTTTTCTCGTACCCGCGTGGCAATATGCAAGCTCATTTCATACAAAGGGGAAGCGGGTAATACATTGAGCGTGGGTGGAATAAAATCGGTTAAAGCAAAGGCTTCATTTTTATAAGCCACTTCTGCCAGCGGCATACTGGTATATTTTTTGGGAGGGGGTTCGGTACCGATATACAATTTCAGGTGTGGTTTCAGACGGGGGATACGCAATTCGCCTTCGCCGGTATTATCATCCAGTATGGTTTTGCCTTCCATCGACAAATAACGTGCCATATCACCTTGAAAAACATTCATATCCGGGCGGCGCGCAGGTACAATCAAATAGACTTTTTGATTTCCCCTTTTCAAGTCCTCCAGGATTGCTTCAAGATCCAGTTCCAACTCGCCATCGCTTGCCCAATGCCAGGCAACCAAACCATCCGGGAAAATACCTTCCAGTTCCATAATGCTGAAACGACCATTGAGCAGTAATACCGGATCAATGCGTAAATGGCGTATGCCCCAGAAAAAAGGAATGGACACCATCATGTGATAATGCAGCAATTGATCAAAACGTAAAGACATTTGCTGAAAATGTTGCGGAGCCAATAACATCCCTTCATGCCATTGAATCGCATCAGATAACTCGTATACTTCTTTCATTCTGAGCATTCCTGAGTTTTATTGCAGTCCATTCTGACAGAAAGCAGAAAAGATCAACAGAATATTTTTATTGCATTATGATGGTTTATTTGAATTCAGTAAAAGCTTCATTCAGCGCTAAAGACGCTGAAAGCTGCTTTCATTTCATGCCTAAGCTATTGATAGCAGAGACTTGAATTCGATGAAAACTCAATTCAATACTTTTATTTTTGTATTTTATCGATATTTAACGTGAATTAGACATAAGGTTTTTTATCCAAAAATGCTAAAATCCAGCACACACTATCAATCAGTTAGCGTGAGGCGGGAGCAGTTTTCAGCACGATAAGCGATGAAAGGCGTTTACGTCGAACTCAGGTTATTTATGTCTAAGTATACAGAACATGATCACTAAAAACAGGCTACTGTTATTTTTGTTGTTAGCACTGCTTTGTCCACAACTTTCAGTTGCTGCGCAGTCAGCTAAACAAGATACTGAAAAACTAAAAGATATTAAAAAATCTTTGCAACATTTACAGCAAAAAATACAAAAAAACCGTGCACGTTATCATCCGCTGCAAAAAGAACTGAAAAATACAGAAACCACCATCGGGCAATTGGCTAAAACCATTGAGCAGCAAACCCGACAATTACGTAAAAGTCAAAGACAAATCAAACAATTAAAAAAACAACAAGTGCAGGCGCAAAAAGATTTACAAACCCAGAAAGATACCTTATCCCAGCAAATCCGTGCCGCGTATATGATGGGGCAGCAGGATTATCTGAAATTATTACTCAACCAACAGGATCCCACGCGATTAGGTCGAATAATGACCTATTATCAATATTTTAACGATGCCAGACTTAGGCAAATGCAAAAAATCAGTCAACTTTTGGAAACCGTACAGGTATTAGAGCAAAATATTATTTTAGAAAACCAGGCACAACAAAAATTATTGAAAAAACAACAAAGGCGTAAACAGCAACTGGAAAAGAAAAATCAGCAGCGTCAGCAAGTGTTGACAGCTTTGGGTAAAACCTATAAAAAACAAAAAACACGCTTAGGTACACTGCAACAGGATAAAAAAAATCTACAGGAAATACTTAAACAGGTTAGCGTGCAGCCTCATTTTACACCACTACCAGACACTAAGGCCTTTGCTGAACTCAAGCGTCAATTACCCTGGCCGGTGCAAGGTAATATTGCCCACCATTATGGCAGTGAACGCGGCATAGGCAGTTTGAAATGGCAAGGTTTATTCATTACCGCACCAACCGGGCGCAAGGTACGTGCAGTGGCTAATGGGCGCGTAGTTTATGCGGACTGGTTTCGCCACTTTGGGCAGTTGATCATCATTGAGCACGATCAAGCTTATATGACTTTGTATGGGCATAATCAAAGTTTATATGTTAAAACCGGGGTGCAAGTCAAAGCGGGAAAGATCATTGCCAGCGTGGGTAACAGTGGTGGTAACACTCAAAATGGCTTGTATTTTGAATTACGCAAACGCGGTAACCCGATAAATCCTCACCCCTGGTTCAGGCCATGACGACAAACTCCCGGAATGAAGCGAGTAAGCCATTACATCGGATTATTCTTAATTTATTGCGGAATCATCCCGCTGGACTGGGTGAATATGAATTGCTTAAAGCATTGCAACAAGCTGAAGTAGCGGGTTTTCCACCGGGCTTATTGAGTGAGCCACTGCTTTTATTTCAAATGCATTTTCGCCTGTTTCACCAACTTTATCAGTTACGCGATCAATTGTGGGAACAACAAGCAGGGCATCTGGAAATCTCACCATTGAATATTTGTTTGCAAATTTATCAGCCCGGTCATAAGGGGCTGATGCAGCATGATCCTTTGCATGACTATTATCTGGATATTAATCATCTGGAAAACACCACGGAAGCAGACGTACAAACACAATTACAGACATTCTGGGTAAAGTTTTATGCAGGGGAACAACGCTTTGCCGCATTGGCAGTTTTGGGGTTGAAGGAACCTATTGATTATGCTGCGATTCGCTATCGCTACCGACAACTGGCTGCCAAACATCATCCTGATAGAGGAGGAGATACACAGCGCTTGCAAAAAATCAATCAGGCAATGGATACTTTGGAGAAATATTATCGTTAACTTGCTGCCTGCACATAAAACCATTGCCCATTCATTTTTTCAAAAGAACTGTTTTCTTCCATTTTCTGTGCCTGACCGTTGATTTTATAAAATGCAATAAAGTGCACTGAACCCAGAACTGCCTCAGCTTGACCAGCCAGAGTTTCTAATATTTTTAAACGCAGCCAAGCAGGGTTATCGCTAAAATCCAAGTGTGCTGGGCGGGTTTCGGGGTGCCAGGTTTTCAACAGATAATCTGCATTTTTCAGCACATAAGCGCTGTAGCGTGAGCGCATTAAAGCCTCGGCACTGGGTGCAGGTTTTAAGCCATCAAGATAGAGGCCGCAGCAGTTGGCGTAGCTTTGCTTCGTCCCGCATAAACAGGTTTCAGTGCTTTGTTGCCGCTTTTTCTTTTTTTTCTTCATCTGAGGTGAGTGGTTTTTGACCATTATTATGGGTAGTTTTATAATCTGGCTGAAATTCAAAATGCCAGTCCCGTTTTGACACATCCCATTCTCGTGCCAGATAAATAAACGGCGTATCAATCAAAGCAATTAACACCTTAAAGAAGTATTTTGCCAGTGCCAGATTAAAAGCCAGTTGCAAGGCTTCCATATTGCTCAAGTGAGGTTGTGTATCAAGGAACAGTGGCCACCAGACGATTAATGTATATAACACCGTATCAACTGCTTGCGAGGTTAATGTTGAGATGTTATTACGCAACCATAAATGTCGTCCCTGGGTTTTGTTTTTAATGTAATGAAATATCCACACATCCAGATTTTGGCTGACCAGATAAACGAATAGAGAACCAAATACAAAGTGTGGTGTAAAGTTAAATAAAGTGGTTAAGGCATTATGTGTGCTAACCGCCATTTCCCGTTCAGCCGAGGGGGCAAACATCAGGCTGAAACTCATCATTACCACCACCACGATGCTGGTGGCAAAACCTATCATCACTGAGCGATTGGCTTCTCGCTGTCCATATTTTTCACTGAGCAAATCGGTTGCAAAATAAATTCCAGCATACAAAATCAGTCCTAAGCTGGTTTCCAGGCCAAAAATAATGGTGAGTTTAGGACCCTGGATATTGCTCAGCATAATATTGAGCACCACAATGGCATATAAGCCCATTTTTCCAAAAACACGATATAGGATCAGTGTCAGCGAAAGATCGGTGGCAACCACGATCATCCAAAGAAGATCCTGGTGTGCTGCAAAAAATTCTGAAATAATCGTGGGCAACATAGCTTTAAACTCTTGTAGATTATTGACTATCCAGATTAATCTGCAATTATTGAACCATATTGGCTCAATCAGATTTTTAGATTTTCAGTATTTTAGATAACAACAGTTAAAATCAGGTGCAGCAAGCATAAAACCAGTATTAGATCAACTTCGTCATATTTTGGAAATATGACGAAATAGAATGATGTGAAATAGAATGATGTCACCCCTTTAACTTAAATGCAAACTGCTGGCATCTAGTTCAGTACGAAACCCGGCAGCATGTTGATGACCGCCACCGCCAAAACGTTGAGCAACCTCTGCCACATTAACGCCCTCTTCAGTGCTGCGCAGTGACCAGCGACGCTCTAAACCAACTTCACTGTAACCAGCAGCAAACGGCTGATTTTCACCCAGACGATGTAATAATTCGCTGCTTAATACTGGTGGACAGTTCACAATTGGTACATCATAGCCTGCAATTTGTCCCATGACTGCACGTTTTTGATATTGTACATAGAGCTGTTCCAGGTAACGTGCAATGGCGGTGCCTGCTTCATGCAATTGTGCAAGTTTTTCAGGCTGAGTTACAAATTCCCGCCATTGTGCAAAATCAAAATCATAACTGTCCACTGCCAGGTTAATGATACGACTATCTGTTAATTGAAAACGCCACAAATCACGATCTTCGATGTAGCGCAGTAATTTAGGTACGGGTGTTTGATGAAAATATTCCCAGGTGATCACCGCACCGGAACGATCCATATCAAAATTTAAAGTCAGATTGTCATATTCCTGATCTAATCCCGCTAAGTCTTCTACAGCGCTGATATGATGATCCAGCACAATTACTTTTTTTGCTGCCTGGCAGATTATTTCCATAATGGGACGTTTATAGGAAAAATCCACAATATAAACTACAGCATCCTGGCAATCAGGCGGTGTGTCACCATGCCGCGCAGCAACAAAGTGTGCTTCTGCGCCTAAAGATTCAAATGCCGCATAAGCAGCCCCAAAGCCATCAGGGCAGTTAGCGTGATAAATCACCAGTGTTTTATCCATGAAATCCATCCATATTAATGCAATAAGCGAGTAGTCAAGCTGAGAGTCTATGTTATCAAGGTGTAAGTGCAAGGTGTAAGTGCAAGGTGTAAGTGCAAGGTGTAAGCGACTTTCACTACCTTTAGTTTTATACCGAATTCAGGTTGCTCAGTATATCACGGAAAGAAAATATCATTTTCAATGCTTGACAAAGCCGCTTTGAGTTTGCATAATACGCGCCTTCTTATAGATGGCTATGTAGCTCAGCTGGTTAGAGCGCGGCACTCATAATGCTGAGGTCGGTGGTTCAAGTCCACCCATAGCCACCATTCTTTCTGTTTGAATATTTCTTTTGTTCAAACACGCTTATGCAAGATTCTCCCGTGATTACACTACTACGCTTTTTACGTGATGGGATTGAAACCCTGGTGGAAGGGGTGGGACGCCTCACCGCCTGGTTGGTATTATGCATGGTTTTGCTCATTGCCTACGATGTGATCATGCGCTACCTGTTTAATGTCAGCAATATTGCTATTCAGGAACTGGAATGGCATTTTTTCTCATTGATATTTTTGCTGGGCGCTGCCTACACCCTAAAACATGATGGTCATGTTCGCGTGGATATCCTCTATCAGAGCCACTGGGTTTCAGAGCGCGGTCGCGCCTGGATAAATCTGCTTGGTCATATTTTCTTATTATTACCATTTTGCCTGCTGGTCATTCAAGCTGCTTACCCCTGGGTAGATAATGCCTATATTCGTGGAGAAATATCCCCAGACCCTGGTGGCCTGCCATCACGCTGGCTATTGAAATCTGCGATTATTGTCGGATTTTCTTTATTATTGCTGCAAGGTATCGCTAACCTCATTCATCAAACCCTGTTTTTAGCCGGTTTTGAAACCACCGCTTCTACGATAAAACGCCCCGAGGAATAAGCATGGTAGCCCTATTAATGTTTGCAGTTTTAATGCTGCTGCTATTGCTGGGTTATCCGGTCGCCATTACCCTGGGCGCTGTGGCCCTGCTGTTTGGTGGTATTTTTCTGGAACTGAGTTTTTTTGATCTGCTGCCGCTACGCATTTGGGGCATCATGACCAATTTCACCCTGCTGGCAGTGCCACTGTTTATTTTTATGGGTATTGTGCTGGAAAAATCCGGGCTGGCAGAAGATTTACTGGAAACGATGGGACAATTATTCCGTCCCTTGCCTGGTGGCTTGGCTATTTCCATTGTTTTAGTTGGTGCCTTATTAGCTGCGGCTACCGGCGTTGTCGGCGCAACCGTCGTAACAATGGGGGTTATCGCCCTGCCCAGCATGTTGAAATATGGTTATGCACCAAGTCTGGCTACAGGCACGATTGCAGCCTCCGGCACCCTGGGACAAATTATTCCGCCCAGTATCGTCTTAATCCTGCTGGGGGATGTCATCGGCGTGCCGGTAGGACGTGTATTCATGGCCGCTGTAGTACCCGGTTTGCTAATCGTCTTGCTGTTTTTATTGTATATTTTATGGAATGCCTGGACAAATCCAAAATCAGCCCCGGCAATTACGCTGGAAGATCCAGAACAACAATTAACCCTGCGCAAGCTGCTGCTGAGTTTATTACCACCACTGCTGCTGATTTTACTGGTGCTGGGTTCTATTTTTGCCGGTATCGCCACGCCGACAGAATCTGCGGCAATGGGTGCTTTAGGTGGTTTATTGTTGGCACTGTCACATCGTCGCCTGAACTTGAAAAACCTTAATGCTGCCATGTTACAAACCCTCAGGCTCACCAGTATGGTGTTTTTGATTTTGGTGGGGGCAACGGCCTTTGGCCTGGTGTTCCGGGGCTTGGGTGGGGATGCCTTGATGCATGATTTATTTACCCAGTTACCCGGCGGCGTGTGGGGCTTTCTGGGGTTCAGCATGTTATTAATTTTCATCCTGGGTTTTTTCCTGGATTTTATTGAAATCTGTTTTGTAGTGGTGCCTATCCTGGCTCCAATTGCTGCTTTCTTCCAGATTGATTTACTCTGGTTTGCCATCTTGATTGCGGTTAATTTGCAGACCTCTTTTCTGACCCCACCGTTTGGCTTTTCTTTGTTTTATCTTAAAGCAGTTGCCCCGGATAACTTGCCGATACAAACCATTTACCGTGGTGTATTACCTTTTGTTGCATTACAATTAATTGCTTTGGCTTTGTTATTAATATTTCCAAAACTGGTCGTGTGGTTACCTGACTTAAGTGATCAATTGCGGGGTTTATAAACATGGGCGTGGAACAGGCATTTATTCCTTATACCGCAGAAACCTGTCCGCCACCCGGCAACGTGCTGGTATTAGCGCCGCACCCGGATGATGAAGTATTTGCCTGTGGTGGCGCAATTATGCGCCATGTGGCACAAAATGATGAGGTACATTGTCTGCTGGCAACCGATGGCAGTGCCGCGATTGTGCATGAAAATGAAACGGCAAAACAAGCCTACATCCAATTACGTCGCCAGGAAAGTGTGGAAGCTGCCAAGGTGTTGGCTTATCAGCACATCAGTCACTGGGACATTGCTGATAGAGCACTGGTTTTTAATGAAAAGCAGGTTGCAGCCCTGCTTAAACTCATTCACGATACTCAGGCCACTCGGGTGTACGCGCCCTCTCTGCATGAAATTCATCCTGATCACTATGCATTGGCACAAATAGCCTGTGCAGCCGTTTCACGTTGCGGCGCAGTGGTAACGCTATGCATGTATGAAGTGGGCGTACCGCTAAATCCCAATTATTTACTGGATATCACAGATTTGCTTGAAAAAAAACACCAGGCTATTCATTGCTTTGTTTCTCAGCTACAGCTTAATGATTATACCCGGCATATGGAAAGCCTGAATGCTTACCGCTGTTATACCTTGCCTGCACACATCACGGCTGCCGAAGCATTTTTTTGCCTGGATGGTGAAACGCTAAAAAGACATCCTGAATTGCATTACGGCAGCAGTCGGCAAAGCCATGCGCTACAATCCCAAAAGGGATTAGCCCAGTACCTAAAGCGGTTTTTTAATTAGAACTGATACGCCAAACTAGCGCGAATTGATAAGAGCTTTTCGTGAATATCAAAATTAATCTGATCAAAATTCTCATAAAAATAATCATGGCGCACCATGGATAATTGAGAAAACAGGTGTTTGTTCATATTCCAACGCCAGGCAATGGCTAAGCTGGTACCGGAAACATCCCCGCGCGCACTGTTAATAGTGGCATCCTGGTATTTTGACTGCATATCGGCATAAGCCACCGTAAAACTGAAAATATTGTTTTCGCTGGCACGCCAGCCAGCACCCGCGCCAATGTAAGGGCCGTATTCCTGTAAGTTAATAATATTATCCGGCACACCACTTTGAGAATAAATTTTGGTTTTACCTTGTTTAAATCCGGTAAATAAACTGACATTGTCATAAATGCCATAGCCCAGCGTGACTGAAATATCCTGACGATCAAATGCTATCTGGGTATTACGCTGTAAATTATCAATACTATTTTCTCCCGCAAAATCCAGATAAAAACGCTCACGTATCAGCGTTAGGCTGGCACCCGCTGAGAGTACGTCGCCAGTGATTTTCACTGGCGCAGCAGAATAAGAAAGATCCCGGTAAGATAATGATAATTTAGGTTGAAGCTGTATTTCAGCAGCGTCTAAATTATGAAAGAAACTGAAAAAAAACAGGATAATAAGGACTAATAAAGCATACATAAATAGGCGGTCTTAAAATGAGGGGGTAAACAGGCATTGTACGCTTTTTCTTGCTATCAGGTAATTTTTAAGGGTGCTTTTTGTGCGGCAAAGCACCATTTCCATTCGCTGATACTGTTTTTGTGTATACCAAAAATCTGCACAGTTGCCTGTATTCCCCTTAGAATATTTCAGTACACTTTTTATACGCTCGTTGAATAGAACCACTATTCGCCTTAAATAATGATAAAATTGACCTCAAATTATCTTGTTCTCGCTACGGTTTCTAAGGAATAATCAATAGATGGCTAAACAAAAGAATCCTGAATTTGAAATTGGTTTAGTAATGGCGGGCGCAGTTTCAGCAGGCGCTTATACTGCCGGGGTACTGGATTTTCTACTGCAAGCTTTAGAAGTTTGGGAAGAGGCGAAAAAACAAACACCAGAAACCACGCCGCAACATCAAGTCAAAATCAAAGCAATTTCCGGCGCTTCAGCAGGTGGTATTTCTGGCGCTTTGCTGGGTACCTTGGCAACACGTAGCTTAGATCCCGTAACCAGCCCGGAAGTTGCAACCCATGCCGACAATAAGCTGTATCGCTCCTGGGTGGAATTAGCCGATATTTTTCGTATGCTGGAAGATAAGGACTGTCAGGATGAGAAATCACCACTGGCTTCATTATTAGACGTATCGGTACTCAATGAAATTGCAGACTATGCCTTTAGTCCCAGTGGTGAACTCAAGCACCGGCCTTATTTTGATAAGGAGTTGCATATCCTGTTAAGCATCACCAATCTGCGCGGTGTACCTTATCAGATTCGTTTTGGCAGCAACACCTCAGCTGCCCATGATTTATCTTATCACGCAGATCATATTCACTTTGTTTTTGCCAGCGATGATGATAATTTACCCGCTGGCGCTTTTCGTCTCGACCCCTTTGACTTCACCACGCCAGAATGGCTGCTCTTAAAACAAGCCGCTCTAGCTACCAGCGCCTTTCCCGGTGGTTTGGCACCCCGGGTTTTGCATCGTCCACTGGGTGATTACGCGAAACGCACCTGGTGGATGCCAGTTGCAACGGAAGACAAAAACCATCGTTGTTATGCCCCGGAACATATTAAGCCACATTGGCCAGAAGCCTATCAAACCCAGCCCGATCAGGAATATGAGTTTTTATGCGTGGACGGTGGGGTAATGAATAACGAGCCTTTGGAGTTGGCGCATAAGGTGCTGGCTGGCGAAGGCGGCTCCAACCCCCGCGAAGGTGATAAAGCGCACCGCGCGGTATTAATGGTGGATCCCTTTCCTGATCCCATTCCTTTTGCAACTGACTATGAACCGGATACGAATATTCTCTCGGTATTGCAGCAGATGTTTGGCAGCCTGCTTAATCAAGCGCGTTTTAAGCCGGACGAACTGGCTTTGGCCTGTCAGGATGATGTTTACAGCCGTTTTATGATTGCCCCCAGTCGCTCATCGGATGAAGGTGCAAAAAATACTGCACCACTTGCCAGTACTGCTTTAGGCGCTTTCGGCGGCTTTCTGGATCAGTCTTTCAGAGAGCATGATTTTCACTTGGGACGGCGCAATTGCCAAAGTTTTTTAAAGCGTTATTTTACTTTGCCTGAATGTAACCCCTTGTTTGAAAACTGGACAGAAGAACAGAAACAAAGTTTTTATATTCGTAATAAATCAGGGGAAATTTACCAGAATGCACAGGGCCATCGTCACCTGCCTGTTGTGCCACTGATGGATGAAAGTTTATGTAAACCCATCCCGTTCCAGGAATGGCCCACTTTATCCACCAAGGTTTTAAAAACCAAATTAAAAGCAGCAGTGCGCGCACGCGCAACGGTGGTGGTTAAAAAACTATTACCACGTTCCATGCCCGTATTGCGCTGGATACTGCTATCGCTTTGGTGGCTGTTAGGTAAACGCAGATTCAGCAATAAAATCATTAATACGATTTACCAGGACTTAAAACAACGGAATTTGCTGGATTAATTCAAGCTGCACTTGAATTAAAAACTCAGGTTAAATTATGTTACGACCATTCATACTGGGTACTTTGTTGTTACTATTACTGGTTTTACAATATGCCTTGTGGTTAGGTGATAATGGCTTTGCGGAACACCAGCAGTTACAACAACAAATTCAACAATGGGAAGGCAAAAACCAGCAGCTAAAAGAACGTAATGCACGCCTGATAGCAGAAATCAGTGATTTAAAAAATGGGCTGGATGCGATTGAGGCGCGGGCGCGGCTGGATTTGGGCTTGGTTAAACCGGGGGAGCAATATATTTCACTGGATTGAGGGTGTGTTTACAGAACTGACTAAACATAAGTCATAATAATTCCATAGGTGCCTATTCAGCGAACTTCCGCGTCTTCTGCGGCTAAAGTACTAAACAACCACCCGCTAAAAGACGGGTGGGTTAGAGCGTTTGGCGGCTGAAAGCCGAGATACAGGGCGGACAAGCCCTGTTGTTTAGCCCCAACGGGGCGCATTAATATAGCCAGGGGTAACACCCCTGGAATTGTATCCGTGCCATTCACGCCCTGAAAGGGCAGATTAAAATATTGCAATCATTTTAACCTGCCCTTTCAGGGCGTAAACGTGTCATTTTCTACCTTGGGGCGTTGCCCCAAGCTATATTAAAATACCCCTTTGGGGTGTTAGCGCTAAAACCCATATTTTAAGTTTTACCGTTAAACATTAGAGATAAATCTGTTCGCCTGAAAGGCGAAGGTTTTAACCTTGTGCATGGAAAATAAAGCCGCAGAAAGCGCGGAAGTTCGCAGAAATAATCAGGCGTGTTCAGCTTAAATACTTACCTGCCCCCGCTTCCGGCTGTTCCAGGCCAAAGCCAGCAATAACAACAAAGCAATACCCAAAGGATAACGATACAAAGATTCTGGTATCCACACCGTGCGGCTTTCCGCTTCAGTTTTTTCCAGTTGATTAATTTGTTCGTAAATCTGCTCCAAAGCCTTGGCATCAGTGGCGCGGAAATAAGCGCCGCCACTGTATTGGGCGATTTTTTGCAGGATGCCTTCATCCATGCTCATGGCTTCCATGGTAATTTGACCACTTTCATCCGGGAAAGGCACGGTTTCCTGTTCGCTACCAACGCCGATGGTATAAATGCGTATGCCGTGCTGCGCGGCTAACATAGTGGCAACATTAGGGGGTAAGCTACCAGCGGTGTTTTCGCCATCCGTTAACAGAATCAACACCCGCGAACCTTCCGGGCGCTCGCGTAATTTTTTAACCGCCAGGGCAATCGCATCACCAATCGCCGTGCCATCACCTGCCAGACGCGGCACGGTGGCATCCAGCATTTTACGCACGGCGCGGGTATCGAGGGTCAGCGGGGATTGCAGATAGGCACCATCGCCAAATAAAATCAAGCCGATGCGATCACCTTCACGCTGTTCGATAAATGTCCCCATCACGCCTTTGACCACTTGCAAGCGGTTAACGCGATTGCCACGCACACTAAAATCCAGTGCCAACATGGAGCGGGATAAATCCACTGCCAGCATCAAATCATAACCCCGGCTTTTCATTTCGGTATGCGGTCTGAGCCATTGCGGTTGCATTAAGGTCAATACCAAAAATACCCACAGCAATGAGAGCAAAAACAAGGGTAGCCATAAACCTTTGGGCATGGCAGGTTCGGCTTTGGCATAAGCGGCTTCCAGACGCTCTAAGGCCGGATGAATCAAAGCGGGTTGTGATTCTTCATCATCCAGGCTGGTTTGGTGCTGGGGTTTTAGCGGCCATAACCACCAAATCAATAAGGGCAAAGGCAATAATAATGCGAAATAGGGCCAGTAAAAGGTAAACATGAAAAGCTTCTTATGGATTTCGGTTGGGCAATTGTTTAAGGAATTGCCAGAATGATTTCAGGGCAGCGCGAATACGGGCTTTTTTCTGTGCGCGTTTAGGTAATTCTGCATCCACCCAGGCACGGGCGGCGCGAAATAAGGTACGTACCTGTTTTTCCTCTTTACGGTTAGTTGCAATTGGGGCATCGGGTGGCGCGTAAGGCAAAGATAATAATAACTGTCCACGCTCCTGCCAGCGAAAACGTTTGGGATCGTGCGCCTGCAACCAACTCAACCAAGCTTCCCCTTGCAGACCCGCGCAGCTTTCCCGACCATAACGGGCAATTGCCAGTCGCCGCATCAGTTCGGAGAATTCTGCCAGGGTGGCCTTGTCAGGCTGGCGTTTGATTTGGCGGTATAGCTTGTTCAGTTGTGA
Source organism: Candidatus Venteria ishoeyi (assembly GCF_030378065.1). GTDB lineage: Bacteria > Pseudomonadota > Gammaproteobacteria > Beggiatoales > Beggiatoaceae > Venteria > Venteria ishoeyi. The sequence goes on from NZ_JAUCGJ010000019.1 coordinate 30,045, forward strand.
GCGGGCATCGGGACGCCAATCCAGGCGCCTACGGATTTTTCCTGCGAATAATAACAACAGGACAACGACAGTCAGCAACAACCACCAACCCGGTGCCAGCGGCCACCAGGGGATGCTGTCCAGACCGTGTATATCGCGTAATTCTCCAGAAATAAATGGTTCCATTGTTATACCTTATGCTGCCTGCCTTTGTGGCTCTGTAACTAACATGCTTTCTATGCTTAAATAATAATGTTAATACACTTTTGCTTACCTACTTAAGTTTTGTTCGCATAATTTCAGTTTTTTACACACAAAGTTCACGTCATTGGCTGTTAAATTCCCGGCAGCCTGACGAAAAGACTCAATGAGGTATTTTGCGCGAAAAACACCATCAGGTAGCAGGATAGGGCTGCTTTTATAACGTCCGGGACGGTTTTCGCCATCATCCATTCGATCATGACTACAACCTTTATCATGCTGCCAGGTAATTACCCGTGCCTCGCGCGTTTTATTATAAACCAACTGAAAGCCAATGATTCTGACATGTGTTTCGTCAAGCCACAACATTAAATCAAATTCCTGATCCATAAACCAGCGGCGCAATGGTTCACCTTTGACTTGTTTCACTTGTAAAATTTCATATAACATCAGGATTCAAGGCCCTTTAATTTACGATATAAGGTGCGTTCGCTCATGCCCAGTTGTTCGGCTAAAGAAGCACGATCCCCCGAGTGAGTGCATTGCGCCCACTGTAAATAATCCCGTTCCAAGGTTTCTAATGGGATGATTTTTTCACCAAAAAAAGGCGGCTTAGACGTTGGTATACAGGTTTGGCAGGTGTCAGGTAAATGCACGGCTAAGATGCTGTCACCATCTGCTAATAAGCTGGCACGTTCGAGAATATTACGCAGTTCTCTGATATTTCCGGGAAAAGCATAATGCTTTAAACATTCCAGTGTTGTTTCACTGGCCTTTAACTCGCGTTGACCAACAATACGTTTTAACAAGGTTTCCACCAACAGAGGCAGATCTTCCATACGTTCCCGTAATGCTGGCAAATGAATGGGAAAAGCACTGATCCGGTAATATAAGTCCTGGCGAAACTTACCTTTTTCCACCATTTTATTTAGCTTTCTATGGGTTGCACACACCAAACGGAAGTTTGCCTGACGTGGTTCAACCTCACCGACGCGACGATAAGTTCCAGTTTCCAGCAAGCGTAATAGCTTAACTTGTAAGTTTAATGGAATATCACCAATCTCATCCAGAAACAAGGTGCCGCCGTGTGCCGCCTCAACCAAACCCGTTTTGGTATCAAAGGCACCGGTAAACGCCCCTTTACGATGACCAAATAATTCACTTTCAAACAAGGTTTCTGACAAACCGGAGCATTCCACGGGTACTAACGGTCCTTCAAGGTGACTGCTATCGTGTACTGCTTTAGCCACCAACTCTTTCCCGGTACCGGATTCACCCAGCAATAAAACCGTGGTTAATGTCGGTGCTACCCGTTGTAATAAGGCCAACATACGATTAAATGCAGGTGCCGTACCCACTAAATCTACATTGCCAGGCTGGGTGCTGGCAACGGCAGGATGGCGCATAATTTCAACAAAAAACTGAATATTACCCTGGTTGTCTTTCAGTGGAATGGTTTCCACTTCAACGTGTTCTCGTCCCTTAGGGGTGTAATGTAAATGCAAAACCCGGTGCGGTTGTTTGGTTTCCCGGCAGGTATCCATCGGGCAACTTTCACCAGACAGGTTACAAGGACGATCATAGTTATGTGATACTTCGTAACAGTGTTTTCCTAAAATGACACTGGAGTTTGCATAATGTGACTGATAACTCTGATTGGCACATAAAATACGGTATTCCGGTGATAATAAAATGGCCGGTTCGCGTAAACAATTGAGGAAAATATTTGCTTCATCTAATTTCATGGTAAGGCTTTTTCTGACAGATTAGGCTTTAAACACATTTTAATTGTGTCATTATTGACAGTCAATCATTATTTTCTGGAAAGGGTCACACCTGAAAATTTAAAATGAAAGGATAAAAGTATTTAATATCAAATAGTTAAGCTAGTGACTGGGTTTTCCATGAAATTGGCATAGACACTGCATTTATTAAGTAAGATTTTAAGTGCATCACAAAACATAAGTCAGTATTAAACAGGTGAGTTTTTCACCTTATTTAGCCTCCTAAGCCAAGCCTTTGAAGCGGGAAGAGTTGATCTTCACCGCTTCTTTTTTTGTCTGTTTTCAGGTTAGGAACGAGGATAAAATAAGAAGTGAAACCGGGCGTAGGATTTTCATTTATTTTCAGGACAAATAAATAGTTACATCGCAAGCTCAGGTTTTAGCATTACGGCGCGCGCCACACATATCGCGGATAGTATGTTTAACATTTTGCAGATGGCGGCGACTGATTTCCAATTGCTCATCAATCCCAGTAAACGTAATATAATGCTGACCGTTATCATCTTTTTTCCAGCCAGCGACATGTACCAGCGCAACCAGCGCATTACGGTGTATCCGTAAAAACTGCCCGGAAAACTCTTCTTCCAGATTTTTTAAAGATTCATCCAGTAATACTTCACCGCCTGACCAGGCCATCGTGACATATTTTTGTTCAGCACGAAAATAATAAGCTTTTTCTACCGGTATCAAGCGTACTTCGCCATGCATATTGATACTGATATGGGTACGCGCCCTTTTGCTGTGATCGGTATTATTCAGGTCTTTTTCCACCTGTGGTTTTTTATGCCAGGCTTTTGCCCGATCCAGCGCCTGCTCAAGGCGCTCGCGGCGAATCGGTTTGAGCAAATAATCCACAGCTTGTTGCTCAAAAGCATCCAGCGCATACTCACTATATGCTGTGGTAAAAATAATAATCGGCGGATGTGGATAGGTGCTGAGCTTTTTAGCCGCATCCATGCCATTAATACTGGGCATCCCAATATCCATGGTCACAATATCTGGTTTATAGGCTTTACTCATTTCCAGAACTTCGCGTCCATTGGCTGCTTCTATTTCTAATACTTCATGACCGCCAATTTCATTGAGCAAGGCACGCAGGCGTCGCCTTGCTAACGGTTCATCATCTGCAATCAGAATTCTCATCCAAATTTATCCATTATAACGGGTGTTATGCAACCCAATTGTTTTGATAGGAATCTTATACACGCTTTGATTATCCAAAAATCAGTGTGGCGCAAAAGTATTTTTTTTTGTGCTTTCAAAGCATAAAAATGAAGCTTTTATATCACACCTTATCATAAGTTTTTTCTGGAAAAATCAATTTGCATCATAGTAAATAATAATAGGCCATAAACCCCTGTTTGTAGTAATAAACTATTTAACAGACTGAGATTGGCAGTATGGTAAACCAACCAGCCTGAATTCGTAAACTGATGTAAATTAGGTAATAGTTTATCCAGTATGGATAAAAAATTTTCCAGCAACCAGCCACTATGACTGGTTTCGGCTAATAACAGATTGGCACTGATCGTTAGCAGGTTATCCAAACTCCGGGAGAGCAGATAAAACCCCAAAACCAGCACTAAAGCGGCGTTGCTTTGCCGAAAGTTAATGGCCAGCAGCAGGCTGAACAAGGTGATCAACAATAACTCAGCCCAAAAGGAAACCGCCCAGTACAGTAGCTGCAACAGGCTATCAGCCCAGGCACTGATAACAATAACACTGGCAAGTACTAATAAAGCAGCCAGTACGGCAAACCCCAAAAATTTACCAAATAACCATAAACGACGGGAAATTGGTAAAGACAACACACGATAAATATCCTGGCGGGTAAATTCTGAGATCACGCTATGAATAATCCAGCTTGCCAGCCAGTAAACCAGCAATAAGCGCAAACTACCCGCCAGAAATATTAAGTGCGTTTGCGCCACTTCCGTAATTGCCAGACTGGCGGCAAACTGTGCCAACCCTAACATCATTACTAATAACGCGGCACTGAGCGTAAAAAAAGATTTACGCCAGGCTTCCAGTAATACGGAGAAAATCAGAATCCGAATCACGGGTTTGCGCAATCTGAAGGCTGCTGCATTGCTTCCCAGTCTTTATTTTTTTGCGTCAATAAGGTCTTCAGTTTTTCATTATCAGTACTGAGGCGGTTATTATTCAACTCAATGACGCTACCTGGTGCATTCAAACTACTGGATAACAGCCACTCAGGCACACTACCGCATAATTGATTATCAGCCAGATTTAAAGTTTCCAGACGCTTTAAAACACGCCAATCAGGAATGGGGCCGGTGAAGTGATTATGCTGTAATTGTAACCATTTCAGATATTGCAGGGCGCTCAATTGCGTTGGCAAGTCGCCGTTAAATTGATTATGAGCGAGGTTTAAGGACTCTAGCCAACGTAAGCTGCTGATGTCCGGTATCCCACCTGTAAGTTGATTATTTGCCAAATGAATACTTTTCAGGCGTTTCAAGGTGCTGAGATCCGGTAATTCGCCATCCAGCTTATTTTTATTCAAAACCAAAACCTGTAATGTAGTTAATTTTTCAATACTACTTAATGCCCCGTTTAACCGGTTATGACTGAGGTTTAATTTCTCCAGAGCTGATAAACCTGTCATATCAGGCAAGCTGCCATGAAAATCATTATGTTGCAGTTCCAGCACCTTAAGCTGGCTTAATTGCGCGATAGCAGCCGGTAACTTACCCGTAAACTGATTATGGTAGGCTTTCAGCGTTTCCAGTTGCTTTAGCTTATCAAGCCCCTGCCATGTACCAGAAAGTTGATTACGTGACAAAATTAAGGTTTTGAGTTTATCCAGCTTACCAAGATCCGGCAGCGTCCCTGATAATTTATTTTTTGCCAGGTTTAGGGTTTCTAAATGCGAGAAGACACTTAAATCCGGCAGCTCACCTTGCAGGCGATTACCCGGTAATTTCAAACTGATTACCTGAGATTTCTGGCAGCCTACACCACGCCAGTTACAGGCTTTTTTGTCTGCTTTCCAGCCATTATTATTACGCCAACTGGGGCCATTGGTTTGCTCAAATAAAGCCACCAGCGTATGGCAAGCCGCTGCTGGAATATCGCTTACTTGCTTGCAAAATGCAGACTCGGCCACTTGTTCACCAATTTTTGCAGGCTCTGTGGCAGTGCTTTCTTGAGTCGCCGCAGGCTGTTCAGCTATGGCTGTTGGATCTGCTGCTTGTTTAATGGTGGGTGTGGTTGCTGTTTCGGCACTACTTTGCTCGGCTTCTATTGCAATCTCAGGCGTGACTTCTAGCGGCGTTGTTGCAGGTTCTGCAACAATGGCTTCAGGCGCAGGTGTTGCTTCTTGTAAAATCTGCATTAATACTTTGTATAAACGCAATTGCGCATCTTCCTGCACAAAAAAACTGGTTTCATTAAAACGCCGGGTACTTTTCAGGCCGTTGGCAAATTCCAGTTTAACCTGCACCGTTGAATTGACTTGTCCACTTTGTCCGTCCTCATCAATTTGCACTTTTATCTGTTCGTGCTGAATAGCGTAATGCACCAGTTTCTCTAATTGCTCTTCCAGCAGATGCACATAAGCATCGCGTGCAATGTCATCTGAGCGGGTTTTTCCTTCCGCTGTGGTTTCCTGGATATTTAATTGCGCCGCTAAATATTGCTGATAAGTCTGCATATCTTTGCGCCCTAAGGCACTGTCCATACTACCGATGGCATCTTCCAGCATCGCCTCAGTCATTTTAAGTTGTGCCGCTTCCACTTCAGGCGTTGCTGCAACGGCTGTTTCCACAGTGGGTGCAGGCTCAATTACAGGTGTTGGTTCAGGAGATACTATGGGCGTAATCGCAGGTTCAGGGACAGGTTCAACAGGTAAAGGTTCGGGCATTTGTGGCACCTGTTTCTGGCTGGGTAAAATAGGTGGCGGAACCGTAACTGGTGCAGGTTTGGATACTGCTGGTTTTTTTGATTTAGGTTGCTCAAACTGAAATGGTCTAAGATCGCAATAGCTTATATCCGGGCTGATAATTAAATAACCCAGACTGGCGCGCCTTGCCTGTTCTTTTTTAGAGAGCTTATCTGCTGGATAACTGAGATCATACGGTGGGAATACTGAAGAGCGCTCGTTACCTTCTGCATCAATTAAATAATAACAACTGGCCTGCGCCAGCAACGGAAAAAATAACAGCAGAATGCTGAAAGTGATAACAGGCCGATTCATGCCTTGCCCCTTTGAATACTGAAATGCCATGTAAAATATTAGGTTTCAATATACTGCAATTTATGATTAGAGTAAATTAAGCGCACTTGTATTCTCAGGTGCCCCCCTATATAGATAATAAATTCTGACAACTCAATATAAAGTGCTTAGCAATAATGAATCGATATAACACAACTGCCATTATCACCTGCATGATATTCATGCCCCTATTTGCATATGCCTGGGACTTAGGCGAAACCGGAACCTATCATTTTGAAGCTATTAACCAGCAGGTTTATGTTATGCATGGCCCACTGGAGGAACCGAACAAAAAAAATCAGGGCTTTATGAATAATCCGGCAATCATTGTGAGCAAAACCGGTATTATTGTGATTGATCCTGGTAGCAGCCACCTGGTCGGCAAACAAGTCTTAGCTGAAATTAAAAAAGTCAGTAGTTTGCCGGTTGTTGCGGTATTTAATACCCACATCCACGGCGATCATTGGCTGGCAAATCAAGCTTTGCGGGAAGCCTATCCTGAAGCCAATATTTACGCACATCCTAAAATGATTGAACAAGCTAATGGTGAACAAGGCATTATCTGGCTTGAATCAATGGAGCGCATGACCGAAGGTCTGAGTCGAGGTACGCAAGTTATCGCACCTGAGCACGCAGTGATTCAGGATAACATCATTACAGTGGCTGGCGCGCACTTTCGGATACACGCGATGATACCCACGCATACTGATACCGACATCATGATAGAGCATGTGGAAACAAAAACCTTATTTCTGGGTGATAACTGTTTTTATCAGCGCTTAGGACGTTTTGATACTACTGCCAGCATTCACGGTAATATTGCCGCTCTGGAATATGCCAATAAGCTGAAAATGGCTTATTACGTGCCTGGACATGGACAAAGCGGCAGCGCAGAGAGCACAGTGTTACCCTTTTTACATTATTTACAAAAATTAAAGCAAGTGGTTAAAGCCGGATTTGAGGCAGACTTAAGTGATTATGAAATTAAAGCAAAATCTGCACAACAATTTGATGCTTGGCGCAACTGGTCAGGTTTTGATGTCAATTTTGGGCGACACATCAATAAAATGTATCTGGAAATAGAAAGTCTGGAAGGCTTTTAAATTTTGGATTAAGGCTTTTCCCGCAATAGACAAAGCCGATATCAAGATGGCACAATATTTTTTACGATAAAAAACCTTTAATAGCTGAAGTTCTACCGCAGGTCAAACAAGCACAACTATCCAGCATTAGATTTTGGTTATAATGGGGGCGTATTAACAAGCTTTACCTACTTTTAATAATACCGAGGAATTGTCTTAATGAATAAAAAAACCTTGATCAGCAGCCAGACCCTGGCTTTAGTGGCAGCAGGTAAATTGGCCGTGCAATCCAGCACCGTATCCGCCGAAGATATGATGGATACCAGTTCCAAACTGACAGGTGCCAACCAAACGGAACAGGATCCTAATCACGTCCCACCGATGCGCTCGGATCAACTCTGTACGCCTTTAGACGTTTGTATGCCGCCGACTAAAGATTTTATTAATGATTTTGATGATGCTGAATTTTCCGGAAAAATAGGGGGTATGCGTCGCCAGATGGGTTCAGGCAAAATGCCAGAGTCAGAGCCTGTTGATAAACCGCGTTATTTTGCCAGTAATGGTGTAATTTTTGCCGGTGATGTGGATGACTTTGGCGAAGCTGGCCCACGTCCTAAAATTGATTTTATTATCAGTGGCGTACCGAATAAAACAACTGACATATTCCTGATGTATTCTGATCGACCAATGGGTAAAAAAAAGCCAGGCATGGATGGTATTCCCGGTGAAGATATGCCGGAAGACGATGTACTGGCACCGATGTTTGACAACCCTGAAGGCAGTGGCGACCTGGGCATTCCTTTGTTGGATTCCAGCGGCAATCTGGAAGCCGATCTGAAATTCATCACCGGTATCCGCGCCGAGCCTGTTAAACCCATACCTGGTTTTGACGTTGACAATAACGGCGTATTTGATATGCCTCCTTCACCTTTGGGTAAACCCCAAATTAACCAGCGCACGGTTGTTATTTCCGTAAACCTGGATAAATTAGGCCAGATGGTACAAGACGGTCAACTACCTCATAATGTTTATTTCCAGGTAGCAGCTTTCCCGGTTGGAGAAGATGACGCACCGAATATTGACTTTGCCAAAGCCCAGTTCTCTGATGTGGATCATTACATTATTGAAGTACCCGGTGATGAAGGCGATTTGAGCACTGATCCAGGCACTAAAGGTGGCACCATGACCGCAGATTCAGCCAGCAAATCAGATGGTTCTACCGGCGACTCTACTGGCGGCAAATCAGATGGTTCTACCGGCGACTCTACTGGCGGCAAATCAGATGGTTCTACCGGCGGCTCTACTGGTGGCTCTACTGGCGGCAAATCAGATGGTTCTACTGGCGGCTCTACTGGCGGCTCTACTGGCGGTAAATAAGGCTAAACTATGTTAGAAACTCACCTGTTAGGTTTTCAGGCCATCCGTGGACCACGGGTGAGTTTGTTGCGCAGAGCACCGGAACACGCGAAGTTTCTGCGTGACTGCTGGGATGATAAAGACTTTATGGCCTTGTATCGTCTGGCGCAAAACCGCCGCGAAGGTATTGCGCAAATTCGCAAACGTCTGGCCCGGGAATACAAAAAACTACCTAAAGACCTGCGTAAATTTGAATGGGTTATAGAACGCAACGCCACGCCAAGCCAGGAAGCGCGTTTAATTGGTCTGGCTGCCATTGCTGATTATCAACCCAGCCACCAGCGTGGCGAGTTTCTTATCGGTATCTTAGACCCTGAAGAACAAAAAACCGGCGTTGGCCTGGAAGCCAGCCTATTGGTGCTGGACTTTGCCTTTAACGTGGTCAAACTACACAAATTTATGAGTTTTGTTTATGGTCATAATCAAGCCTCGCAAAACAACACCCAGCATTTAGGTTTTATTCAGGAAGCCCTGCTGCGCGAGCATATTTATTACCAATCCCACGGTTATGTGGACATGTATCAAAACGGTATGCTAGAAAGTGATTTTCGCGGTAATCGCCGTTTAAGTCGTTTATCCAGGCGCATCTTAAAACGCGACATCACCCAGGAAGTACCGGAACCCAAGGTGCTGCCCGATGATTATCTCAAACAAGCCGAGCAGCAATTTAAAGCGGCTTTGCAAAAAAATACAGCATAAATAATGTGGGACTTTCCCGGAAACTTGCTCAAGTGCTCCGGGAAATACGCTACGCGCCATTCCTGAAGCCATTGTTAATCCGCCAGCTTCACCACCCCAAACACTTCTTCAAAAGTCGTCACACCGGCTGCAATTTTGGTAGCACCATCTAAACGCAACGGGCGCATCCCTTCTTTTAAGGCCAGGTTCTCCAGTTGCTGTAAATTGGTATTATCATTAATCGCCATTTTTAAGCTGGGCGTGATGGTCAGCAGTTCAAATAAACCGATACGCCCGGAAAAACCCGTATGACGGCAATCATCACAGCCACCAGCTTCATAAATACGCTTGGGCAGCGGGGCGTTATGTGGCGCAATTAAAGACTGCCATTTTGCCGGATCGGGGGCCACCGGTTTTTTACAATGCAGGCACAGGGTGCGTACCAGACGTTGTGCAACGATTGCCAATAAGCTGGCATTGAGCAGATACGCCGGTAATCCCAGATTGAGCAGGCGGGTGATAGCGGAGGGCGCATCATTGGTATGCAGGGTGGATAAAACCAGATGCCCGGTGAGTGCCGCCTGCATGGACACTTCCGCCGTTTCCATATCACGGATTTCCCCCACCATGATAATGTCCGGGTCTTGCCGCAGCAGGGTGCGCACCCCGCTGGCAAAATCCACATCAATGGTATGATTGACCTGCATCTGGTTAAAGCGATCATCCATGATTTCTATGGGATCTTCAATGGAGCAGATATTGAGTTCGGGTTTATGAATAAAGCGCAAAGTGGAATACAAGGTGCTGGTTTTGCCTGAGCCGGTGGGGCCGGTGACCAAAACCACGCCATGAGGTTTGCCGATGATGTTAATCCATAATTTGCGCTCACGCAGACTTAAACCCAGCGCCTTAAAATCTCGCACCAGAATTTCCGGGTCAAAAATACGCATTACCAGTTTCTCACCAAATGCCGTGGGCATAGTCGATAAACGCAGTTCCACATTACGCCCGGTATCCGGGGTCAGGGTTTTGATGCGCCCATCCTGCGGTCGTCTGCGCTCTGCCAGATTCATCCTGCCCAGCAGTTTCAGGCGGCTGACCATCGCGGTCATGATAACGCCCGGCACTTCATGCACCAGATGCAATTTGCCGTCTATGCGAAAACGAATCTGGCCTTGTTCACGGCGCGGTTCCATGTGTATATCACTGGCGCGTTGTTCAAAAGCATATTGCAGCAGCCAATCCACAATGCGCACAATATGCTGATCACCGGCATCCACTTCCCCGCCAGTCTTGCTGCTGACCTTGCCCAGTTCCATCAACTGTTCCACACCGCTCAGGCTGTCATTGAGGTTGCGCTCTTTTTCCCCCGCGCCTTTGATGGAATATTGCAGTTTGTAAAACTCATCCAGATAACGCGCAATATCCTGAGGATTGGCGAATACGCGCTGGATGGTTTTTTTCAGGGTATGTTCAAGCTCTGGCAACCATTCATAAATGTATGGCTCGGCACTGGCAATCACTAAACGCTCTCCCGCTTCCAGCCTTATCGGCAGAATTTGAAAGCGTGAGGCATAGGCGTAAGACACAAACGGCGTCAGTGCGGAAAAATCAGTTTTTAAGGGATCGATATGCAGATAAGGCAGACCGGTTTTTTCCGCCAGCCAGCGGGTGAGGCGTTCCAGGCTTAAGGGATAAGTGGGCGTTGTTGCGCTTTGCCAGTTCATTTGCGCAATCGCAACCAGCGGATGTATGCCTTTACGCGCATTACTATCTGACTGCCCCAGCAACCAGTTGTACTGCATTTTCGTGATAATTTTTTCTTCGCGCAGGCTCACCAGCACTTCGCGCAGCGTCAGTTTATGGGCTTCTATCCGGGTATCACTGGCAAGTGGCAGATTACTCATATCAGGCTGCCGGACTCAAGCCGCCAGATAACACCAGACTTAAAGCCAGTGGCATACTCAGCAGACTGAATAAATTGCCCAGCATCACGATAGAAGCCACTTTATGCGGTTCCTGCTGATATTGCTCGGCGAGTATGTAATTGACAATCGCCGGAGGTAACAAGGCAAACATTAATAATAAACCCATTTGTTCTACAGATAAGGGCAGCCAGGGATACAAGATTAAAAACACCAAACCACCAGTAAAAGGTGATAACACCGCGCCCAGCAAACCAATTTTCCAATGTGTAAAATCAATTTCTGTCAGGCGCACGCCCAGGGCAAACAGCATTAAAGGAATGGCAATCTGCCCCAGCATGTCAACGGGCGCTAACAGCCAATCGGGACTATTTATACCGCTGATACTGAAAAGTATACCCAGCACGCTGGCGGGTAAAATCGGCAGACTATATAAGGTGCGCCAATTAAACTGCTGGCTTAAAATCGTTGTGCCCACAGAAAAATGCACCAGATTACTGACAATAAATAACACAATCGCAGCGGGTAAAATGGATTCACCAAAGGTAAATAAAGCAATCGGAATACCCATATTGCCGCTGTTCTTAAACATCATCGGCGGCAGCAGGGTTTGCACGGAAATGCCCAGACTACGCGCCACCGGCCAGCTCAGCAAGGTACTACCGAGCATCACCAAAGCACCGCCCAGCGCCAAGGCCCCGGCATTTTCCAGGGTGATTTGTTGCTTAGCCATCACACTGAACAATAAGGCCGGGATAAAGATTTCCATGTTCAGGCGATTGGCAACTTCCATATCCGTATTGCGCCAACGGGCGTACACATAACCCGTGGCAACAATAATAAAAACGGGAAATAAGATGGTAAAAATTTGGAAAAACAAAGCCATTCAATTGAACTCAACATAAATTCGCATGGCGGATTTTTATCCTGCTTCAGGATAATAACCCTGACATAAAATGCTATCCAATTCAAACAGACAAAGGACAGGGAAGGTTTTTTCTGGCAAGCCGGTTTCACGTTTGGCATCACGCACGGCTTTTTTATAAATATCCGGCAAGGTGTCAGATAAAGCATTACGCAGGCTGGGGCTGTCTATCAGTATTTGTTCGATTTCATCACGTTGATGATCAATGGTTGCAAGCCAACTTCTACCCTGAAATTGTGCCTGATATTTCCATTTCAGCAAATACATCAACAACACCTGTAAACGGCTTAATAATACCCGACGATCACGTTTTCCCATGCTTTCCAGTTCTTCTGCAATATGAACGATGTCCACCTTAGGAGCGAGAATTTTATAACTTCAGCAACCTGGCTGGTCTTTTTCTCCATTTTCTGCGTTCCGCCTGTTTGGACTTAGGCAGTTACATAGCTTGCTATGCGCCTGTTTTCACGCCTTGAAAATGAATAAAAATCCTGCGCCCAGTTTCTGTATTTATTTTATCCTCACTCCTTATCGCAGAAGTTTAACACGGCAAGCGGGGCTTGCAAGGCAGGCACTTGGTAATAAGTGTTTTTAATTTATTTTCCTGCCACCAGTTTTTTAAGTCTTCAAATTCCGGGCGTTCCTGCCAGGGGTTTGCCTTTTCTAAATGCGAAACAATAAAAAACGCAGGGGTGCGGACGCTTTGCGCCTGCTCCCCCAACTTTGCCTCACTGTGCATGGCGAGCAACCATTCATGCTCTTCCTGTTCCTCGCTGTGTTGAATGCGGTCCTGATGTTGTTTAATCAATTCCGCGCTGCGGCTGGGGTTTAAATGCAGCAGGGCGGTCAATAATTGGGATTTGCGCAGGGTTTCCAGTTTTAACCAGGCGGGGCAGGTTTTGCTGTAACAGCCAATCAGCTTGCTGAGCCGGGTGACTCTGCCGGGGTATTTGCGGTACAGGTGTTTGAGTAGTTCACCACGCGCTTCCGGCAGCAGTTCGTATAAATCCGCGCCGATTTCCCGGCATAGAGGCGAGAGCAGGAGTTCAGCTTCAGCGGTGTAATCCAGTAACGGCGCGTTGTGAAAAAAGTTCAGGCGAATCAAATGCAGTAATTCGCTGTTGAGCGCCACCGGCAGCGCGGCATGACTGGCAAAATCCAGCATGGCTGCGGTTTGTTGCTCGCCAAGGCGTTGTTTACACCAGGTGAAAGCTGAGGGGGTGTCGGTTGTGGCGTTCATGTTTATATCATTTATTTCTGTCATTCCCGTGCAGTTCCCGCCTGCGCTAAATGTTTTTCTTTAAGTCTTTATAAAAGTTTTCATGTACGCCTAATGCAATCAGCAGTCTTTTAGTTTCATCCCATTGATAGGCTAGGAGGCTTTCTTGTTTTGCCATGCGAAACTTATAAACCCAAATATCCTGCAAATCACCTTTTTTCTGTTCCCCAATTGTTGGGTTTTTGATAATCGCTTTAATTGCATTATCCAGGTCTTTCAGTTGATTGGTTTTTAGTTTTTTTCTTTTTCGGGCAAAAATTGCGGTTTGCAAAACCTCAATATGGGCATCAGTCTTCATGATTGAATTGGTAGGGTGTTAAATCTCCTGCATTAACCTGCTCACGTCCAACCATGATTTCTTGCACAAAGGCGAAGGAGAGATCGGGATTTTCTTCAAGAATTTCCCCCATTTTTGCCCAATATTCAATTTGCCCGGAAAGTGATCTGTGGAAAACACGGGATTGAATACGCGCTTTATTGGCAAGGGGGTCGGATATTCTTATTGCAGTAGACATCATTGACTCCAGATATTTATTCAGGATACTTGTTTCATTGTGTGATGAAATGCAGCAAATTGCAACAATTTTACAGAGATAGGCAACATCATAAACTTGCCTGCGCAACACCTTTCCCCTCATTCCCAAGCTCTGCTTGTTGAATTACTCAATCTGAACGCTTTCCCTGTGCATTCGGAAGTTTAATACGGCAAGCGGCGCTTGCAAGGCAGGCATTACCAGGCTGGCGCTTGCTAATAAGGAGTCCAATCCTCGGATTGGGCGTCTAAAAAACACACCCAAGCCGAGGCTTGGCCTCCTTTAAGATTTGTGCCAGCATAAGCTTAGTGTTTAAGTTAAGGGTTGCGTCTCCTATTCCTGCGTTGCCGCGCGTTGCGCCAAATCCGCCCACCCCGCCAGACCACCCGGTAAACCCAACTGCTGCGCCAGCCCTTCCAGTGCATCCAGCACCTGCTTTAACTGCATGGGTTGGGCGAGTTGATAAACCTGAACCCAGGCTGATACCGCTGCCTGCTGTTCCTCATTCTGCCAGTGGATATGCCCCATATTAAACAAAGTGGCGCATAAACCTGCTACGTCCCCGATTTCCTGTGTTATCAGCAGCGACTTTTTCAAATAATCCAGCGCGGTGTCGTAGTCGCCGCGGGCATGGGCAGTTGTCGCCATATTGTTAAGCGTTGTCCCTTCACCGGATTTATCCCCGATTTCCTGTGTTATCAGCAGCGACTTTTTCAAATAATCCAGCGCGGTGTCGTAGTCGCCGCGGGCATCATAGATTTGCGAGATATTGTTAAGCGTTATCCCTTCACCGGATTTATCCCCGATTTCCTGTTGAATCAGCAGCGACTTTTTCAAAGTGTCCAGCGCGGTGTCGTAGTCGCCGCAGGCATGGGCAGTTGCCGCCATATTGTT
>NZ_JAUCGJ010000019.1:45075-74206 GCF_030378065.1 Candidatus Venteria ishoeyi
TTAAGCGTTGCCCCTTCACCGGATTTATCCCCGATTTCCTGTTGAATCAGCAGCGACTTTTTCAAATAATCCAGCGCGGTGTCGTAGTCGCCGCGGGCTTGGAATATTTGCGAGATATTGTTAAGCGTTCTCCCTTCACCGGATTTATCCCCGATTTCCTGTGTTATCAGCAGCGACTTTTTCAAATAATCCAGCGCGGTGTCGTAGTCGCCGCGGGCTTGGGCAGTTGCCGCCATATTGTTAAGCGTTGTCCCTTCACCGGATTTATCCCCGATTTCCTGTTGAATCAGCAGCGACTTTTTCAAATAATCCAGCGCGGTGTCGTAGTCGCCGCGGGCTTGGAATATTTGCGAGATATTGTTAAGCGTTGCCCCTTCACCGGATTTATCCCCGATTTCCTGTTGAATCAGCAGCGACTTTTTCAAATAATCCAGCGCGGTGTCGTAGTCGCCGCGGGCTTGGAATATTTGCGAGATATTGTTAAGCGTTGTCCCTACCCCGGATTTATCCCCGATTTCCTGTCTTATCAGCAGCGACTTTTTCAAATAATCCAGCGCGGTGTCGTAGTCGCCGCGGGCTTGGAATATTTGCGAGATATTGTTAAGCGTTGTCCCTTCACCGGATTTATCCCCGATTTCCTGTTGAATCAGCAGCGACTTTTTCAAAGTGTTCAGCGCGGTGTCGTAGTCGCCTAAATGGTGATATTGCTTGCCCGTTTGCCCCAAAGCTTCAGCGCATGTGCGTTTGTCTTCTGCTTCCCACAAGGGCGGCAGCCAGTCGCTTAACAGTTCCTGGTAACGCCCTGCCCGGTTCAACGGCCCCACTATCCAGTCCAGCACAAAACGCTGGGCTGTTGTCGTCAATCCACTGTCGTGCAGCGCCTGATGAGTGTTGAGGCGATGCTGCCAGTCGGTTTTTAAGTCCTTATCCCATTGCTCCAGTAAATACAAAGCGGCTTTTTGTTGCAAGTCCATTTCCGGCACGGGAATACCCTGCTGTTGCAGCCAGTCGCGCAGCAGCGGCGAGAGTTGGTATTCGGTGCCGGTGCTCGGGTGTTGGTATTGTTCAAGCAGTGAGACCGCGAGTAATTGTTGTACTTTTTGCTCGGCCTGCTTGATGTCCGGCAGGGCGAGGCTGCGGATGCCGTCCATGTCCACCGCTTGCTGGTAGGCTTGCAGCCGGTGTAATAGTTGCTGTTCTTGTTTAGTGCGGTAACGGTAAACCTTGTCCAGCGCCATATCGGTCTGGCTTTTCGCGCTGGCTTGTTGCAGTTGTTGTAAAAACTCCTGCTCTTCTTCCGCTGCCATGTCACCGACAGCAGCAGCAAAAAATTCCAGGGCGCGGAAGTTGCCGCCTAATACGACATAAGCCCGGTGCAGACGCGCACTGTTGTCCATGAAGACAGCGGGCAGTTGTTGCTGGCGGGCGAACGCCACATAATCGGTGTAAATCGGCTTGCCCAGTGGCAGACAGTGTTGGTTTTCCCAGTCAGCCAGCGCCCAGCGGGAGGTGACTATCAGCTTCAAACCTTTGTTGCTCAGGGTAAGGGCGGTGTTTAACCAGGTTTTGAGGGCGGCATCGCTGATGTCGTGTTGTCCGCCGGGGTCTTGTTTGGATTCCAGATTATCAATCAGCAGGGCGAATTTGCCCTGGTGTTGTTGCAGTAGCAAGCTCAGTAGCGATGCGGCGCGTTTGTTTTCGTCGATTTTGGGTTTGCCCAGTCCCAGCCAGGTTTTTTCTGTAGCTGCGGCTAAATCATCCTGATATTTATCTTTATTTTCCAGCGTGAGCAGGCTTGCCATTTTTTTTACGCTGTTTTGCCAGTCATGTTCCGGGCGCAGGGATAAGGCGTGTACGGCATAATCCTGTTGTTCCAGGCCGTGCAGCAGTTTACCTGCCAGCGCGGTTTTGCCCATGCCGCCCGCGCCGATGAGCAGTAATTGATTGTGTTGATTCCCGCGCAGGGCGTTTTGCCAGTGGCGCAGTTCGCGCCGCCGCCCGATAAAACGCGGCGGCAGGGAAATATCATCCAGGGTTTGATTATATACGGCGCGGGTTTTGGGTTGGGGCGTGAATGACCAGTCCAGCAGGGGATGGGATAAGTCCTGGCTGAGTTGCAGGGGCAGACACCATTGCCCGAAGGACAGGCTTTGACGTTGCAGGTCGCTGTTATAGTCTTTGCGAGTGCCGTCAAAAGGCCGGGTAATGGCGGCGCGTGCTTGCTGCAATGCCTTGTCTATGCTGTGTTTGTCGCTTACCGCGCCCAGAAAAGTCCTGGCAAATTGAATACCCGCCTGATCATAAAGTGATTCGCGCATCCCGATAACATGCGGCACACCGGCGCGGTGCAGGCATTGGCTTAAACCGTTATCGACATAATCGGGATGTTGTTTCGCACTCTGGCAGGCAGACAGCACCACCGCTTGTACCGCAACCCCTGCAAAGCATTGGACAAATGTTGCTTCATCCACCAGTTGTTGATTGCCCCGGTCATCTTCAAACAAAAAACTGCCCCAGGCTTTTTGATTGTGGTGTTCGTGCTGAAATACACCGTGTCCGCTGAGATACAGTAGATGCGGCTGGAAGCTTTGCAATGTGTCTTTGAAGGTTTGCAAACGCCCGTCATCCGGCATTTCCAGCACTACCCGTCCTGCCAGTTCTGCGGCGTTCAGGGTTTCCTGCACGCTTGCCTGTTCCGCTTCGGTATCCAGGCGTTCCTGTTCGCTGAGATTATCGGGCAGGGAAGTGAACAATAAAACCCGCAACGGCTCGCAGCTCACATCGGGCAGGGCGGTGTTCACCTTGGGCATACGCCGACTCAGGCTGAAACGTTTATCCCGCGCTAAAAAACCGTATTCAGGATGATACAGGGTTTCCCAGGGCAGGTTCAGCACTGCGCCATCATCGGATTCAATCACAATGGGCAGATGCTGGCTGATGCCGGATTTTTGTTCGGCAACGCTGAGGCTGTCGCCTAAATCCAGCATGACCCACAAGGTGCTGCCGATGGCTTTTAAGTATTCATCGCTGACCACCTGGGTTTTATTGGCGTAAACATCGCTCAACGCTTTGGTGTGTTGTTGCAGTAACTTATCCTGTTTAATGCGCTCGGCATCGGGATGAATAATAAACGGGTCGGGAGCTGGCATGATCTGTCCTTATCAATTTTTGTGGAGATGGTCAAAATATTTAAGTGGTGTTACGCAAAAGCTTCTTTTTTGCAGGTTTTGACCGTTTGAAATGTAAAAAAACCGCTTTTGCTTCATGCTGATTTGTATTTGCACCTGACAAACGCTGTTTTATCTCTGCACCCCTGCGCCTCCACAGGAGCATTAAAATAATCTAATCGTGCTTTTTAGGTTTTGCCGGAATTTCTTCAGGTAGCTTGATACGCCCAGACGGATTGCCGTCTGTACCACCGCCACCCCTATATACTGTCGTCCCGGAGTCTCTATAAGGCTTTAAGTCAACAATCAGTTCTGCCTTGCACCATCTGCAATCCACTTCCACTTCAAGATTTTGCTGTTCTTGTTCTGTGCTGATGCTGAAGGTGTAACTAAAGGCTTCATGACACTTTGGGCAACGCACGGCTTTACGATCCTGACGCATATTTCTCTCCTAAAAAACCAAATCACTGATCATGAAGACTAAACCAAGCAGGGTTAAAAGGCTACTTATCGTAATCCGCCAATACTTATCAGTCGCGCTGGTTTGATAAAAATGCTGCAAGCTGTCCAGACTGGTTTTATCAACCCGGTAGGCTTTGGGGCGTAAGGCAAGCAGGCTGAAAACCAGGGCAAACAGCCAGCACAGGAAAGAAAACACCATGTAATAACTGGCTTCCAGTGTTGCTTCCTTGCCTGCCAGTAGTTTTAATAATGCGGCAAATACGGCGGGAATGGCGAGTTGCAAACTGATTAATTGTTTGGCAATGTCATTCATGCGCTCACTTTGCTGGATAAAATCTGTGGCAAAACTTTCTTGCAGGGTTTTATCAAAGGCGGTATAAGCTGCTGTGCTTTCTGCTTTAATCCGCAGCGCGGGGGAATCCGGGTCTGCTTCACTGCGGGTTCGTGCTACGGGTATCGCGCTGGATTGTTGTTTTTCTGGCATCAATTTTATTCTCCATGTACAAGGTTAAAACCTTCGCCTTTCTCGGTTAATTAATCCCGGTGATAAGGATGATTATTCAACAGCGTCCAGCCACGATAAACCTGCTCGGCAACCACCACCCGTACCAGCGGGTGCGGTAATGTCAGCGCCGATAGTGACCAGTGCAGTTCTGCGCGCTGTTTACACTCAGGCGCGAGTCCTTCCGGGCCGCCGACTAACAAGGCAACGGGTCTGCCAGCCTCCATCCAGTTGCCCAGTTTTTTTGAAAACTGTTTGGTGTCCCAGTGTTTGCCGTGTTCATCCAGGGCAATGACTAAAGCGCCGGGCGGAATTTCTGCCAGCATTTTGCGGCCTTCCTCAGCCTGGAAGCGCTTTATATCGGCATTTTTGCCGCGTTTGCGCAGGGGAATTTCCACCAGTTTGAGCTGGCAGTGGCGCGGCAAACGCTTGGCATATTCTGTATATCCCTGGGTAATCCAGGTGGGCATACGTTGCCCAATGCAAATGAAATGTAATACCATCTTTGATTTTATGCGAAAATGAAAAAAACAATTAACTACAAAAGGATTAATCTCATGGATTCACCCGAAAAATTAGAAAATCAGGAGCAACAAAAACCTATTGTACCTGCACAGGAAAGTTTTTTGGAAAAGCTTTCCAGCACTTTGTTTGATTTGCTGGAGCGTTTTAACATGAACCTGGAAGGCAATACCCGTTTATTGGTATTTGGTACGTTTGCGCTATTTGTGACGATGTGGCTGCTGACCGTGTATTGGAGTTTTGAACCAGATTTATTGGATGTCTCCGCTGAGGTTGAAGCGCGTGCCACAGACAAAACACAGAAAATTGTCCCCGGTTATGCCTCTACCCTGACCTTGATTCGTATCAGCGAAACTTTGCTGGATAAACCGGGAGGCTATATCAGTAATGATAAGCTGCCACCCTGGGTATTTATGGATAATATTCCTAACTGGGAGTTTGGCGTTTTAAAGCAGGTGCGTGATTTTGCCAAGGCGATGCGGGAAGATATTGCCCGCGCCCAGACGCTGGATGAAGAGCATCCGGATCTGGTGAAAGCGGAACCGCGCTTTAATGTGGATAGTAATTCCTGGATGATGCCTTCAGCAGAGGGTGAATATCGCAAAGGTGCTGAACATTTAGAAGACTATCTGGATAAGGTGGCCAATCCTAAAGATTCCAGCGCACAATTTTATGCCAGAGCCGATAATCTGCGGCATTGGATGACCACTGCAACCCGGCGTTTGGGCAGCTTATCCAAACGCCTCAATGCCAGCGTTGGTGAAGTGCGTTTTAATACCAATCTGGCGGGGGCTGAAGGTGCGCAGCAATCCACTTCTGAAAGCCGACAGATTGAAACAAAAACCTCCTGGTGGGAAATTGATGATATTTTTTATGAAGCCAGAGGCACGTCCTGGGCTTTGATTAATTTGTTATACGCCATTGAAATTGACTTCAAAGAGGTGCTGGAAGATAAAAAAGCCATGGCCAGCCTGAAACAGATTATTCGGGAACTGGAAGCCACGCAAAGCACCTTGTGGAGTCCGATGGTGCTAAATGGCTCGGATTTTGGTTTATTTGCTAACCATTCTTTGATTATGTCGGCTTATATCTCACGCGCAGCAACGGGCCTGCGTGATTTGCGTGATTTATTAGCGCGAGGTTAATAGACAGATGCTGGATTTTTTAGGCATTGGTGCGCAAAAAGCCGGTACTACCTGGGTTTATAAAATGCTGTGTTTGCATCCGCAAATTCACTTTCCTGCCGGGAAAGAGCAGCATTTCTGGGATCGTTACCAGTATGTTTTGCAAGGGCGTGATGATTATCCGGGTAATAAACCTGCGATACAGAATTATCGTGCTGTTTTTAATTTGCCTGCAAACAGTCCGCATCTGCAAAAAAAATTGGGGGAAATCACCCCGGCTTATGGCATATTAGACCAGGAAACCATACAAAGTTTATATAACCACTATCCAAAAGCGCGATTATTTTATATCATCCGCAATCCAATTGAGCGCGCCTGGTCTTCGGCATTGATGGCGCTGAAACGGGCAGAGATGGAATATCATGAAGCCTCTGCACAATGGTTTATGGATCATTTTCATTCTCAGGGGTCTTTGCAACGCGGGGATTATGAAACCAGTATCCGGCGTTGGACTGCGGTTTATCCGCGTGAGCAGTTATTAGTGCTGCCTTATGAAAGCATTGCCTTAACGCCGCGCTTATTTCTGGCGCAACTATGCAGGCATCTGGAGATTGAGCCGTATTATGACGCAGTATCAGATGAGGTGATACAAGGCCGGGTTTTTGCAGGTTCAGGAAAAGCATTACCAGCCGTATTACGGCAGGAGCTGGAAAGTATTTATAACGATAAAATCCATGCTTTATCCATTTATCTGGGACAATCATTACATTGGCTTTGAAAATTGCCATAAAATATGCTGTGATATATGCTGTTATTAGAATAAAGATAAAAATAATATTAACCATAGATTTTCAGATAAATAATTTTTAGAAATTTAATATTGGAAAATCTATAAAGGCTGTCATTTCAGGGGGAAATGTGATGCAAATTTTCGGGGACTTCACTGAAGTTATGCCCAAAGGGATGGAATACCTGGTGTTGGGTTTTTCCACGCAATCCCTACCACTCAAACAACGCTGGCGTAATAATGGTCTTTCTGCAGACTTTATTGCAGATTATTTGCAGACTTTTTTTGTCGGCAATAAAACAAATACAACAGATAACAGTCATGCCATTCCAGCCAGCAGTAAAAATGCAGCAAAATATATTGCCAATGAACTGCTGGAAAATGCCATGAAGTTTAGTACCGAAGGCAACTATCACCAAACCCGGATCGCATTTCATCTCTATGAGAATAAACTGGTCTTTCAGGTATACAATGTGATAGAGCAATCTGTGCTTCAACAATACCAGGCATTTATTCAGAAACTTTTAGACAGCGACGATCCACAAACACTTTATATGCAACAAATGGAAGCCAATGCAAGTGATGATGAACACCACCACTCCGGTCTCGGTTTTTTAAGCATGGTGTGTGATTACTCTGCCAAACTGGGCTGGAAATTTGAACCAATGCCAAATGAGCCAGGCCTGACAATAGCAACTACAATGGTTACTCTGACGATATAAAGGGGATAGACGAGGTGGAAATTAAAACAGAAGAATACAGTATTAATTATGATGACGAGCATCACACTATTTATTGCAAGGGATCTTTACTGCTTAGCGGTTCTGAAGAATACGCGCCTCTGCTTGAATTGATGTTAGGCGCAATTGAGAAGAACCACGAAGGTAAACTGCAATTAAATGTGCAGGAACTGGAATTTTTAAACAGTTCAGGTATTAATACCATGACAAAATTTGTGATTAATGCGCGTAATCAGAAAACTGTCAATTTGACCGTAACAGGTTATGCAGAAATTCCCTGGCAAGTACGTTTACTCAAAAACCTGCAACGCCTGATGCCAAATTTAGAACTTGTACTGATATAAAGTTCTGTGTCGTGATAAATGACTTCACAACCGTCCCTGTAATCATCTATCCCAGTTATGGTTTTTCGTTGTGACACAGAAAATACAAGCGCCCAAACTTGTCGCTCTGCAAACACGGTTGGAGCAGCTTGCGTGTAAAAATGCAGACTTACAAGCAACCTTGGATACTATTTCTGAGCACCATGACTTGGTTGAAAAGGATTTATTTAATCAACTTCAGTGTGTCAAGCAAAGCTTAGAACACCTCAAGCTGGAAAAATCGGATCTGGAAATCTCTCTGGAGACCATTACCCAACATGCAGATGTTTTTGAACAGGAGTTGCTGCTTACGCAAAATATTCTGGAGCAAAAGGTACAGGAACGTACACATGAACTGGAAACAAATAACCAGTTTTTGCAACAGGAAATTAAGAAACGCAAGCATATTGAAGCAGATTTACAACTGGCAGCCAGTGTCTTTGATGCCAGTAATGACGGGATTATCATTACCGATGCCAATACCACGATTTTAAGCGTTAATCACGCCTATACCCGTCTGACAGGTTACACGTTGCAAGAAAGTATGGGTCAGGATTTGCACTTTACCAAGTCAGGCCGTCATGATTTTGAATTTTTTCAAAATATGACAGAAAGCTTGTTATGCGTGGGCTACTGGAGTGGAGAAATTTGGAGCCGGCGCAAAACTGAGGATATTTTTCCCGGTTGGTTAAGTATCAGCGCAGTAAAAGATAAGCAGGACAGAATTACCCATTATATTGCCATTTTAAGTGACAATACCGATCAAAGGCGCTCTAAAGATCGTATCCATCATTTGTGCTATTACGACGCGCTCACCGATTTACCCAATCGCACCCTATTCTACGAGCGCCTGCAACAAAGCCTGCAACGCGCTAATCGTAATCGGCGTACCAAACAGGCTAAAATTGGTATTACCGTACTCTTTATCGATTTAGATAACTTTAAAGCGATTAATGATGTATTCGGGCACGATGCGGGGGATACCCTGCTGGCAGAAATGGGGCAGCGTATTCAACATCATATCGCCCCTGATAGCGATACCCTGGCCCGCCTGAGTGGTGATGAATTTACCTTGCTGCTGGGCGATTGCATGTTGGAACAAGAAGCCGTGCAAAGTGCTTCTGAACTGGCAGGGCGTATATTAGATAATTTACATGAGCCGTTTATACTCAATGGCGATGAAGTCTTTATCACCGCCAGCATTGGTATTGCACTATCCCCCCAGGATGGCAAAACAATGCTGGAACTGCTTAAAAATGCCGAGTCCGCAGGTTATAATGCCAAGCGTAACGGGCGCAATCAATACCAGTTTTTTACCAAAACCCTGAACAATACCGCCCACCGCCGCCTGATGTTACAAAACAGCCTGCGCCGAGCCTTAGAGCGTGATCAGTTAACCCTGTATTATCAACCGCAATGGGACACTTTTACCCAAAAAATTATCGGGGTTGAAGCCTTGCTGCGCTGGCAGCATCCTGAATTGGGCGCGATTTCACCGGCTGAATTTATTCCAATTGCTGAAGATGCCGGTTTGATTTTGCCTATTTCTGACTGGGTGATGCGCACGGCCTGCCTGCAAAATAAGCAATGGCAAAGACAGGGCTATCAGCCGTTGCGCATGGCAATTAATTTATCGGCACAACAATTTCATCACGATAACCTGCTACACACCTTAAAACAAACGCTGACATCCACAGGACTGGATGCGCGCTGGCTGGAATTGGAGATTACGGAAACGGCGGCCATGCGCTTTGCAGATAAAACCGTTGAGATGCTCCAGGATCTCAAAAAAATCGGGGTCAGTCTGGCCATTGATGACTTTGGCACAGGTTATTCCTCACTGGGGTATTTGCGACAATTTCGTCTGGATATGTTAAAAATTGATGGCTCTTTTATTGCCGATCTTGCCTCAGAAAGTGGTAAGGCGCTGGTGATGGCGATTATTGATATGGCACATAACTTAAAGCTTAAAGTCATTGCTGAAGGTATTGAAACCCCTCAGCAAATGTCATTTTTACACCAGCACCGTTGTGATTTTGTGCAGGGCTTTTTATTTCATCACCCGGTGCCTGCCGCAGAGATTAATCATTTATTACAAAAAGCGGTTGATGAACAGCCGGTACTTGATAATTAACACTATTCACAAATCGGGTTTATGATTCTTCAGCATAAACCACGGCTTCCACTTCATCTTCAGATTTTTCAACGCGCGGCAAACAATTCAAACTGGCAGTATTGCCCTTGATGGACTGATAACAAATACCTTCCAGGCGGGCATGTTGTAAATCTGCGCCAACCAGGCTGTGTTGACTCAAGCGGGCACCACGTAAATCCGCACCACGTAAATTAGCATCACGTAAATCCGCGCCGCGCAGTTCCACCTCATTAAGATATGCGCCGCGTAAATCTGCGCCACGTAAATTCACCCAACCCAGATTCATACCTTCAAAACTGGCCTCGGTCAGTGCTGCGCCGCTGAAATCCGCGCCACGTAAATCGGCTAAATCAAAATCAACACCTTGCAGATTGGCATTACGTAAGTCCGCGCCCTGGAAATTAGCAAACGGCACATCAACGCCCCGCATATCCGCGCCACTGAGACGTGCATAACGCAGATTACAATGGGTCAAGTCCACATTACTCAAGTCAGCACGAACGAATGCCGCACTCTCCAGATTGGCTTGAACCAGTAAACTGCCGCGTAATTGCGCGCCACTTAAAGAGGTTGATCTCATATCAGCACCGCTCAGATCCGCATTCATCAGATCCGCGCCACGTAAATTTGCACCGTGTAAATCCACTTTTTGTAAATTTGTTCGACTTAAATCTGCGCCACGTAAATCGGTCTCACTTAAATCTATATTTCTGAGATCCAAGCCGCGCAAGTCACAATGACGGCACTCACCTGTTCTCAATAAACGGTCAATATTCTCCTCGCCACTGAGGAAGGTTTCTAATATTTCTGCCTCTTCTTCCTCTTCAACGACCACGATTTCCGCCAAGTCTATTGCGGGTTCCTGGGCAACACTGAGGCGTAAACCAACAGGGCTGCTTAGATAAACCAACAAAACCATTGTCAGTATTGAAATTTTCATTATGATGCTCCTTACAATAAGCCTTAAACCTTTTAATACATAAAGAGCAAAAACCAGACCAGCTATGCAAAAACCAGATATACAAAATCAACCACCCTCAGCACAAACCTCATGGCAACAGGGTTTGCGTATCTGCCCTGGTTTTTCCTGGGTTTTATTGGGTTTATTGTTATTAATGTATAGTGGCGCACTTTTCTCCCTGTGGCTGATTGATGTGTCAACCATGATACTGTCAACAGCAACAGTGGAATATGCGCTGAAACTGCTGCTTACGCTGTGGTTGCTGAGCAAAGCCAAACGGGACATTCAACATCATGTACTATGGCAAAATCGTCAACTCCCCGCCTGTATGATGCTACAGGCAGAAGGCATAAGAACCCGTGATGACCAGTTAGCGACAATTCTGCCAGATAGTTATGTGCAACCCTGGCTTATTGTATTAAATCTGCGCTGGGAGGGAGGACGGGAAAGTGTTGTATTATTTCCTGATGCTTTAGCAGCGGAATGTTTCAGGCATTTACGGGTGCGCTTGCGATATGAGATAGAAACAGATGAAACAAAGCCCTAGGAGCCTGTCGGACTTAGGATAATCTACTGCGGAAAAGCGGATATTGGCCGGATTTTCCGCTCATTTTCGTTGCATAGAACCACTATGCGCCTCAAATGAGCAAAAAATCCAACTCAATCCCGCTTTCCCTCGCTACGATTCCCTAAGTCCGACAGCCTCCTGGTCACTCTGGATTTATAAAATCCTGGAATATGATTTGTCCACTGTGGCAAAATGTTCTTAAAGATGTTCAGGCCACGCTAAAAACGATGACAACAAGGTAACAAATATGGGAAATGCATTTCAGGATCAGTTTTTGAAACTGGGTTTAACGGATCAGAAAAAAGTTAAAAAACTCAAACATGAACAACGCAAAAAAAATAAAACCCAGCAAACAGAGACCACACCAGCCGCAAAACAACAAGCGGCGCAGTTACAGGCAGAAAGAGTCGAGCAAGATAGACTGTTAAACCAACAAAAACAGCAACAAGCCCAGGCCAAAGCCATCCAGGCGCAAATTCGGCAGTTGATTACACAAAACCGGCAAACTGATACCGATGGTGAATTAGTCTATCACTTTGTTGATGGTAAAAAAGTCAAACAATTATATGTGTCACAAAAGATTCTGGCGCAATTAAGCCAGGACAAATTGTATATTGTGAAATTTGATGAGCAATACGCACTGGTCAAACCTGATATTGCAGAAAAAATCCGTACCCGTGATGCGAATATTGTGATACAGCACAATACTGAACAAAATGTGGAAAGTGAAGAGATGTATGCAGATTACAAAATACCTGATGATTTGATGTGGTAAAAAAGTGGGAAAACCTTGCCCACTTTTTTAGGATAGACCCATTAAATAATCCAAAGGAGCCGGATTTATGAACATTGTTGCTTTTTCAATACAAACCATCCCCGATACGGATATTGGGCGCAGCCTCTATGGCAATGCGGCAGACATGGCCTTATTAAACGAAAAAGATGTCGCCAGGGTCATGTGGCTGAAACAGGATCAGGACGCGGGTGGAAAAGCAAAATACATGGGTCTGCATTTGCAGAAAATATTGCATATTTCCATGATAGTGCGCAGCAGTGAAGGTTGTAAGCTGGAATTGTTCAGCAGCCTGGAACGCCCTGAAGCCGATGTGTTAAACGCATTTTATCAGACCCTGCATTTTAATCCCATGTTAGTCACCTGGGATGGTCTGACGCATGAAATTCCTCTGCTGCAATACCGTAGCCTATACCACCGGGTAGCCTCGGAAACCTATTGGAAGCACTACCACCCCTCACAACATCAAAATCAAATGCTGGGTGAGCGCCACACCGTCTTAAAACCCGTGTTATCCGCCTATCAGCCGCAAGCGACTGCCTTGCGCGAAGAGCTTGCCGCTATCCTGGGCATTCCACTACACCCGCCCCTGAGTGCAGAACAAATCTGGACATTTTATCTGCAACAGGATTATACCGCGCTGCAACAAGACTGCATGTTGCAGACCTTACAAACCTATTTGATTTACCTGATGTTCCAACAAGTGCGCAATGAACTGAATAAAGATGAGCTGCATACCGAGTGTGATTTATTAAAAAACCTGTTACATCAGCGTAAACATGAAGGTATTTATCAGTTGTTGGAGCATTGGCAGGATGGGCGGTTTTGTCAGAAGCTGGATTTAGCCTGAGTTAGTCAATGCCCAATATTGATTAAATTGAAATGAATTTCCCGCAGAGATGCTGAGGCGCAGAGAGCTGCCATTTTTTCTGGCTCTCACGCGCCTTGTGCGCATCTTTATACACAAGTCTCTTTGAGATTTATGGCGCTGGTTTTGCAAAAAATATAGAGGTAAAATTTATATTTCATAACAAACCGTCAACGGTGCATGATCGGAAAACCGTTGTTGTTTATAGATTTCCACTGTTTTCACACGAGCTTGCAAACCCGGTGTGGTAATTTGATAATCAATACGCCAACCCACATTATTATCCCAGGCCCGTCCCCGGTTTGACCACCAGGTATATTGCTCAGCATCCGGGTTGACCTGGCGAAAAGCGTCACACAGTCCGACTTCATCAAATAAGGTATCCATCCAGGCGCGTTCTTCCGCTAAAAAGCCGGAATTTTTCTGATTGCTGCGCCAGTTTTTTAAGTCTATGGCTTTATGTGCAATATTCCAGTCACCACATAACACCCAGTTTTCTTTAGCCTTTGCAATTTTCCGTAAATGTGGTAAAAAATCGTCCATAAAACGAAATTTAAGAGCTTGGCGTGCTTCGCTGGAAGAGCCGGATTGCATATACAGGGAAACCACTTTCAAATCACCAAAATCCGCTTCCAGATAACGTCCTTCCTTATCAACATAATCCAGACCGATACCAAATTTCAGGTTTTTGGGCTGGCGCTTGCTATATAAGGCCACGCCGCTATAACCTTTTTTTTCAGCATCATGATAATAACAATGATAAGCGCCAGGGCGAAAAATGGGATCGGTGAGCTGTGATTGCTGGGCTTTGGTTTCCTGGATACACACCACATCAGCATCCTGTTTTGGCAACCAGTCAAAAAAACCTTTTTTGGCAGCGGCACGAATGCCATTAACATTAACCGTAATAATTTTCATGCGTGTTCGCTGCTGTGAAAGATTTTTTGCCACCAGCGTTTGTGGTTCATCGGTGTTGGTGCGTCATCAATGATGGCCTCAGGCGGTATTTGACTGAGCAGCCAGCGTGGATGCACCTTAACGCCGCTGGAGCCGCAGGAAGCGCCCAGATTATTCGGATCATAAATCTTAATCATGGCTGGCTTTTCCAGCGAGTCGGCATAGACAATGCCACAATAATCATGTTGGTGATCCTTGCGCAACAGAGCATCGACTTCAGCAATAAAACGATCTAATGCCTGACTGTCCAGCGGCGCTTCCGGCAAAGATTCACTGACAAAATAAGCATACCAGCCTTCCGGCTGTGCGCGCAGTTTTGTCCATAAGTCATCTAATTGTGACCAACGCAAGGTGCTGGTAAAGCGTCCATTATATTTTTGAGAAAAGGTGGAATGTCCCATGTTTATTTTGCTACCTTTTTTTCGTTTTTCTTGTTGATGACTTTTTTATTGGAACCCAGGGTTCCGGTCACAGCAAGATAGCGCATATCCTGGCCTTCAAATCCCGGATAAAACATATTGATAAAAACCACCAGTGATTTTTCTTTATATAAATACACATCGGCAATTTTATAACTTAAAGGGCAATCACGGCTTTTTGGCAATATCCGATCTTCCTGCAATACCTGTGCTTGTTCTTCAGTACCAGCCGGAGCGACTCGCAGGGTAAAAATTTTCGCCTTACCAAAACCATAACAATCCTGTTTTAAGGTTTTTTGTTTCAGGGTTAAGGCATATTCATCAAACGCCAGACCCGCCAGCGGTGTTTGCAGCGCAAACTGTACTTTCAAGGGGTCAACGCCGGTATCATAGAGTGGATGATGGATTAGGTGTTTTCCAGCCAGCCGGGACTTTTCCAGCAAACCATATTTTTTAAGTGCCGTTTGCGCCGCTTTCGCGCTTAATGTTCGCACCTGTTCCAAAGCTGTGTCAGATTGTTCAGGATCTTCAATCACATGCATTTCACTGGGGCCGGTTTTAAACGGACGTACCAGGTATTTATTTTTGGCTACGTCAATTAAATGAATTTCTGAATACGGCGCACCGATGCCATCTGCGATACCATATTGCTCAAATGCCATATATTTACCGTCTTTAGAAAAACCGATAAATTCCAATTGTGCAGCATCGCCTGCTTGCGCGCTTGACAGATTGAGAGTACTAAATAATAGTGCCAGTAATAAACTAAAAAATGGTTTTTTCATGTGATTGGCCTCAAAATAAATGCATTATTGGCATTTTACACCAATTATCCTTAAAATCTGCTCACGCCTTATAATGGAGTTATAGAAAATGTCTGCTTTTGCAAAAGCCCCTTTATTACTTATTCTGTTTATTGCCTATAATCTGATGGTTTTTACCGGCCCTGCGGATATTTTTAGCCGTGTCTGGTTTGAAATTCCGATGATGAATGGTGCTGAACTGCCGTTTAATTCTGAACTGCTGATGATTTTAGCAGGCCTGCTACTGCTGTATATCGAAATATTCAAAGCCACCCGCACCCACCAGATCAGTATGCTTGAACAATCTTTTTCCATGATATTGTTTATTGTATTTATGGCGGAATTTTTGCTGGTCAAGCAAGCAGGCAGCAGCACGTTTTTGATACTGGCTTCCATGCAGTTACTGGATGTGATGGCTGGGTTTACCATCAGTGTGGCAGGTGCAAGACGTGATATTCAGATGGGCTAATATTTTTTGCCTGATTTTACGGTGTCATATTTCCCTTAGGAGTGAGGATGAAATAAGTGCAGGAACTGGGCGCAGGATTTTTATTCATTTTCAAGGCGTGAAAACAGGCGCATAGCAAGCTATGTAACTGTTTTCATAACGCAGAAAATGGAGAAAAAGACCAGCCAAGTTTCTGAAGTTATAAAATTCTCGCTCCTTATGGTTTGATGAACATCAAAAGCTCATAATCAGTTAGAATAGATTGAAGCATTTTAAAATACGTCCCTCCAATTTAGATGACATTATGGCTACCCGATACGGAAAATATTTAGACGAAAACCCGTTGCGCCCGGCACGGGATTTTTACCGCACAAAGCGTATGAAATCCCAACTTGAACAGGAAGGCCCCGTTTTTAACGTGGATTTATTCTGCCGGGTTTTTCTTAACAAATTACTACATCGACAGGTTAAATTACCCTCGCAAGCCACACCCAATGATTATTATATGGCCCTGTCTCACGCGATTCGGGATCGGCT
Source organism: Candidatus Venteria ishoeyi (assembly GCF_030378065.1). Taxonomy (GTDB): domain Bacteria; phylum Pseudomonadota; class Gammaproteobacteria; order Beggiatoales; family Beggiatoaceae; genus Venteria; species Venteria ishoeyi. The sequence goes on from NZ_JAUCGJ010000019.1 coordinate 61,251, forward strand.
GGTGAATCGCTGGATGAAATCAACAGAAACCTATCATGAGCAGGATGTGCGCATGGTGTGTTATTTGTCCGCAGAATTTCTGCTGGGTAAGCAGTTAAACCAGAATCTGCTCCATGCCGGTTGTTGGAATACGGTGGAAGAAGGTCTGGAGAAAATGCAGCTAGGCCATAGCCTTTATGATTTAATGGCGCAGGAACCCGATCCGGGGCTGGGCAATGGCGGCCTGGGACGGTTAGCAGCGTGTTTTCTGGATTCTCTGGCAACGCTGGACATCCCGGCAATCGGTTATGGCATTCGTTATGAGTTTGGGATTTTTGAGCAGGTCATTGAAGACGGCTGGCAGGTGGAGCGGCCCGATTACTGGCTGCAATTGGGCAATCCCTGGGAAATTCACCGCCCGGAATATATGGTTGAGGTGAAACTCGGTGGACACACCGAGTTTTATATTGATGACGAGGGCTGGCAACGGGTTAAGTGGAAAGCTGACCGCACAGTACTGGGCACGCCTTTTGATATGCTGGTGCCCGGTTATAACACCAAAACCGTAGCAACCCTGCGTTTATGGTCAGCCCGTGCCAGTCAGGATTTTAATTTTCATCTGTTTAATGAAGGTGATTATACCCGCGCAGTGGCTGATAAAACCTATTCAGAAAATATCACCAAGGTTTTATATCCCAATGACAACACGCCGCAGGGACAGGAGTTGCGCCTGACCCAGCAGTATTTTTTTGTTGCCTGCTCCTTGCAGGATATGATTCGTCAACACCTGATAAAAAACGGGGATTTATCCTGTTTTCAGGAAAAGGTTGCCATACAACTCAATGATACCCATCCTTCCATTGGTGTTGCGGAGTTGATGCGCCTGTTGGTTGATGAGCATAAAATGAACTGGGATAAAGCCTGGACTATCACTTGCAATAGCTTTTCTTATACCAATCACACCTTATTACCCGAAGCCCTGGAACGCTGGCCGGTGCGCTTGCTCAGCAGTCTGTTACCACGCCACATGGAAATCATTTATGAAATTAACCGGCGTTTTCTCAATGAGGTGCGCGCACATTATCCCAATGATCCCGCTAAACTGGCGCGTATGTCACTGATTGTGGAAGGTGACGACAAACAGGTGCGCATGGCGCATCTGGCCTGCGTGGGCAGTCATGCCGTGAATGGCGTGGCAGCGTTGCACACGGAACTGGTTAAATCCGATTTAATGCATGATTTTCATGAATTCTGGCCAGATAAATTCAGCAATAAAACCAATGGTGTAACGCCACGGCGCTGGATGTTAATCAGTAACCCCAAATTATCCCACTTGATTTCCGCAACCATTGGCAAAGACTGGGTAACGGATTTAGCACAATTACAAAAACTTGAAGCCTATGCCGATAATCCTGAATTCAGAGAAAAATGGTGGGAAATCAAACAGGAAAATAAACAGGACTTAGCCGAGTGTATTTATCATCAATTTGATCTGGAAGTACGCCCGGATGCGATATTTGACGTACAGGTCAAGCGCCTGCATGAATACAAACGGCAACTGCTGAAAGTATTGCATATTATCGCCCAATATCAGCAATTAAAAAAAAATCCTGATACTGATATTCAAGCACAATTATTCCTGTTTGGCGCAAAGGCTGCGCCGGGTTATTACATAGCAAAACTGATTATTAAACTAATTAACTCCGTTGCCACCGTGCTGGATGAAGATAAGGACGTGCGTGGGCGACTCAAAATCGTGTTTCTGCCCAATTTTAATGTCTCTGTGGGCGAGCAGATTTACCCGGCAGCGGAACTCTCCGAGCAGATTTCGCTGGCAGGCAAAGAAGCTTCCGGTACCGGCAATATGAAATTTGCACTTAATGGTGCATTAACCATCGGCACTTTAGATGGGGCCAATATTGAAATCCGGGATGCCGTGGGCAAGGAAAATATGTTCTGCTGCGGTCTGGATGTCAAAGAAGTCAAAGCCCTGCGCACACGGGGTTATCACCCGCGTGAATATTATAATGACAACCCGGAATTACGAGAGGTTATTAACCAGATTGCCTGCGGTGTGTTCTCACCGGATAAACCAAAACTCTTTCAACCCATCGTTGATACGCTGCTTAACCATGATGAATATTTATTATTAGCTGATTATCAGTCCTATGCCGATTGTCACGCCAAAATGCTGGAGGCGTATCAGGACAGGGACAACTGGATTAAAATGTCGATACTGAATACCGCGCGCATGGGTTTCTTCTCTTCTGATCGCAGCATTGCTGAATATTGCCGTGACATCTGGCATGTGGACCCGGTTGAAGTTGAAGTGCCTGATGAACAAATAGATATACCAATAGAGGCCTATTGCCCATCGTGAGTACACAGCCATCTCCTGCTATCGGGGCTACAACGCTACGGGCATTAATTATTATTCCTGCTAAAAATGAAGCACTCACAGTTGCGCAGGTGATCGAGCAGGTTAAAAGCCGTTATGAAGTGGATATTGTACTGGTTGACGATGCCAGCAGCGATGACACCGCAGCCCTGGCTCGCGCTGCCGGGGCGCAGGTTTTGCCGCTGCTGACTTCGCTGGGCGCGTGGGGCGCGATGCAAACCGGGCTGCGTTATGCCTTAAAGTATGATTATGACCTGGCTATTACTATGGATGCCGATGGGCAACATGAAGCCGATTCCCTCGCAGCATTACAATATCCTATCATGGCGGGGGAAACCGATGTGGTCATCGGCGCTTGCACCGCGCGCGGCAGCATGGCACGGCAAATTGCATGGTGCTTGTTTCGCTGGCTCGCTGGCATTACCCAGGAAGACCTGACTTCCGGCTTACGCGCTTATAATCGTGATGCCATTAAACTACTGGCTTCCACCCAGGCTACTTTACTGGACTATCAGGATTTAGGGGTTTTATTATTACTGCATCATCATGGCTTGCGGGTGTGCGAAACTGAAATTAACATGTGCCCCCGTATTACCGGAAAATCACGTATTTTTGGCTCCTGGTGGGCGGTACTGCGTTATATGGTGTATACCACAACCTTATGTATCGCCCAAGGCTCCCGCTTGTCGCTGGTATCGCGGAAACGTTCTTAATCACAAAGACCTGACAGGTTTTGCAAACCTGTCAGGTCTTCGGCAACAAGAGACTTATATCCTGCGCGTTAGCTTACGCAGCTTCCAGGCCAGCCCCCACAAAAACAACAAAGTACCCCACAACAGGTGCAGTTGCTTTTCATGATAAAAATATTCCAGCCAGCTTTTGTCACGTTCACCGACAATAAAACCAAAACCTTCGTTTTGATTCGCGCACCGTGCCAGAGAGGTAAGCGTTCGTAATCCCGGCAGCGTAAACGGACGGGATATTGAACAGCGTACACAATATAAAAAAAACACCTATCTTTGTTATGCGCATGGCAAAGCTTTTAACCTGTTTATACAGAGCCTGGATGATTATGGTATAAAGAAAGCTGACAATTATAGGTATACTATCTACTATGGTACAACAAAAAGTTTAGGGTATTCTGACAAAACACATGAGGACAGAAATGATGAACACCAAACTCTTATTATTGACCCCAGCCTTGTTATTAAGCGCTTGCGCAACGCCAACGGATGATCCCACCAAAGGTGGCCTGTTGGGCGGTATTCACGGCTTGGGCGGGGCTTATGATCAGCGCATAGAAGCGCGTGAGCGTAATCTGGATGCTTTGAAACAGGCGCAGAAAAACACTCAGGATCAGCAACAGGACTTGCGTCAGGAGCATACACGCACTAAAACCGAGCACGATATACTGAATAAAAAAGTGACAACACTCACTACCAGTATTAATAAACTCGAAGCCAGCATTAAAAAAACCAAAGCCAATACCACGAAAAAACAACAGCAGAAAGCCAAGTTAAGCAAACGCGCAACACAATTACGCGGCGAGGCTAAGGCTTTGAAAGTCAGTTTATCCGCTGCTCAAAATAATGACCAGGAACTGGCGCGTCTGCGTAGTGAAGAAGCACGTTTAAGCAAAGAAATTAAAGCTTTGCAGGAAGATATGTATTTGCTGGAGTTGTAGGACGGTTTACGGTTTACGGTTTACGGTTTACGGTTTACGGTTGAGTAAAAATGCTTAACCGTAAACTGTCAATTTTTTTGTTAGAACCAGCGGATTTTTTACAGGAATTTTAGCCATGCTTTCTATGGATGATATTAAACAAGCGGTTTCCAATCTGGTAAACCTGGATATTCGCACGGTGGTGGGGGATTTTACCTATGACCGTAGCGGTAAAATCCAGCCAGCCAGCGATGCCAAACAAATTGTCACCCGGATTAATTTGCTTGATGGTGATATTACCACCGCCTTCAGTGAGGAGTTTCTCAGCACGCCCCTGGAAAATGTACGCGGCTTTCATGGTGTGCGCGAACGTCAGGGCATGGAAATCATGCAAGGCAATATTAAAGCTTTGCAGCAATTGACAGACTTGATTGGCAATATTGAAAGCAAAGAAAAAAAGGTGGCAAGCGAAGCGGCAGGCGAAGTGCCTGATGAGCGTGAAGGACGGATGACGGGACTTGGCTGATGGCAGGTTTATCGCTGAAAACCCTGGCAGGCGATCTGCTCAGCCTGGAAGTGAATACTATTGTTAAAGCCGATATGACGGGCAGTAAGCTCCCCGCTAACCGCCGTGAAGCGTTGTTCAAAATTGCCACCTTATATCATTCCAAGCTGGAGGAATTGCATTGCCGGGAACCGGTGGAGTGGGATTCGGCGGGGTTGATGTCTTTTCTGGAATTGCGACGTCGGGCCAATGCGGGGGTTAAGCAAATCGATCAACAATTACTGGAAATCGATTCTAAAGATTCTAAGCAGCCTAAGCATTTGGCAGAAATTCAGGCAGTGAAAGAAAAACGGGTGATGTTATACCGTATCGCCAGTCAGTCAGAACAACTGGTTTCGATGTTTATTCAACGCGCTTATCATGAGCAAGCGGATTTTAGTCTGGACAGCTATCGCAAAGCCCGCCAGCAAGCTGTGCAGGACGCTGTGGAAGATGCATATTATGATAAAGACAATGCCAACTGGAATAATGATCTGAAACGTCAGGACATGCAGCAGCTTGAAGATTTGGCGCTGGATGCCGCAGAACTGAGCCTGCTGCGCAAGATTTTTGAAATTGGCACGGAACGCGTGATATTACAAACCGTGATTAATGCCGATGGAGATATTACCACGCGCGTTGCCGAGCGTCTGATTATTAACCCTAATGAGATTTTGTTGCAACTGCATAATGACTCTGTTTCACGTTCTGTCAGTTTCTGGGCGGGACTGGTCACTACGCTCGGCAGCATGGCAAAAAACCTGTTGCATGGTAAAGATGGTTTGGGTGGTTTGTTTAAGTAAACTGAAGTGGTGAAAATGCAGGACTGGCAGTCCTTTATCCAAAAAATTTCCAGAATGCTAATATTCCTTATTTTTCAAGCAAAGAGGACTGCCAGTCCTTCTTCATGACGATTTTTACCGGAACAAAAGTGGGATATGATTTTATACTACATTGGGAAATTTTCACCACCCCAGTTACCAACGTCAGGGTTGGCACTTTGATGCCATCGTGGTTTTTTCTAAAAAAATTTATACATCATGACTGAAACTGAAGCAAAAAAACTCTGCCAGTTGGGGCTGGCGGTACTCGAAACGGAAACCCAGGCACTCGCTGCCTTACAAAACCGTATTAACCATAGTTTTGTACAGGCCTGTGATGCCATGTTGCACTGTGATGGGCGTATTGTGGTTATCGGCATGGGGAAATCTGGACATATTGGCGGCAAGATTGCCGCAACCCTGGCAAGTACCGGTACGCCTGCTTTTTTTGTACATCCTGGTGAAGCCAGTCACGGGGATCTCGGCATGATTACCCGCAAAGACGTGGTATTGGCTTTATCCAATTCAGGAGAAACCGAAGAAATTTTAACTATTTTACCTTTGATTCGGCGTTTGCAAGTGCCTTTAATCAGCATGACGGGCAACCTGGGTTCTACCTTGACAAAAGCGGCAACGGTGAATCTTGATGTCAGTGTCGAAAAAGAAGCCTGCCCACTGGGTCTGGCCCCCACTGCCAGTACCACCGCAGCCCTGGCGATGGGCGATGCCTTAGCCGTGGCGCTACTGGAAAGCCGGGGATTTTCTGCGGATGATTTTGCACGTTCCCATCCTGGCGGGCGTTTGGGGCGGCGTTTATTACTGCATGTCAGCGATGTCATGCACTGCGGTGATGAGATTCCCTGCGTACACCCGGATACGGCATTGGATAGCGCCTTGCTGGAGATGACCCGGAAGGGTCTGGGCATGACTGCGGTTGTGGATACCCGGCAAAAAGTGCAGGGTATTTATACCGATGGCGATTTACGCAGAACTTTGGATGCAGACATTAATATTCATGAGGCCAGGGTAGAGGAAGTCATGAGCCACCATCCGCGTTGTGTACAGACTGATAATCTGGCAGTAGATGCATTAAGTTTAATGCAGCAACACCATATCAGTGCTTTATTGGTTGTCGATGATAAGCAGGTATTAACGGGCGTTTTACACATGCATGATTTATTACGCGCAGGTGTGGTTTAGAAGGGAATGCCTCACATCTACCAACTGTTTAAGGGGCTGGAAGCCAAGGCATCAGCGGAAATTTTTACTGAATTACTGCAAGGTCAGCAGTTTCGCCTGGAGCGTATTGTTTCCACAGGTCAGGCCACAGCCGCTGACACCTGGTATGATCAAGACGAGGACGAATGGGTGATTTTGCTCAGTGGAAAAGCGTGTCTGCATTTTGCAGATGAGGCGCAGGCTCATGAACTGTTACCGGGCGACTATGTGTTTATTCCCGCCCATTGCCGCCACCGCGTTACCTGGACAGATCCAGAGCAAATCAGCGTATGGTTGGCTTTGCATATTAAAGCTGAACCGGGCAAACAGCATTTTACGGCACCCTGTAAGGATGCCGTGAATTCCTAAATTTTACTGCACAATTTTAATACTGGGGAACTTGGCAGAATAATCTTTACTTTGTTTAGATAATTTCGCCACAATGTGACGACCAATATCCCGGTAACGTTTGGTAATTGCACCATCAGGATCGGCAACCACGGTGGGTTTGCCATTATCAGCATCTTCACGGATGCGTTTATCCAGCGGTAAGGAACCCAGGAAATCAACATCCTGCTCGTCAGCCAGGGAAACCCCGCCGCCTTCGCCGAAGATATGCTCTTCATGACCGCAATTGCTGCAAATATGAATACTCATATTTTCCACAATGCCTAATACCGGCACCTGAACCTTTTCAAACATCTTCAGGCCTTTACGTGCATCCAGCAGGGAAATATCCTGTGGCGTAGTAATGATTACCGCGCCACTGACCGGGATTTTCTGTGCCAGGGTCAACTGCGTATCGCCGGTGCCTGGGGGTAAGTCAATAATCAAATAGTCCAGCTCTTCCCATTTGGTGTCTTTCAGCAACTGCTCTAATGCCTGAGTCACCATTGGGCCACGCCAGATCATTGGGGTTTCTTCGTCAATCAGATAACCGATGGACATGGACTGGATGTGATAACTCATCATCGGCTCCAGTGAATTGCCATCACCGGATTTAGGCTGACCGCTGACGCCTAGCATACGCGGCTGGCTGGGGCCATAAATATCGGCATCCAACATGCCCACTTTTGCGCCATCAGCGGATAAAGCTAACGCGAGATTAGCTGCAACAGTGGATTTACCTACGCCGCCTTTACCGGAAGCCACAGCGATAATGTTTTTAACGCCATCAATATGTTTAACGCCTTTTTGCGCGGCATGAGAGACAACCTTATGGCTGACATTGCAAGTCACTTGACTGACGCCATCAAGTGTCGTAAGTTTTTCATTTAATGCCGCAGACAAGGTGGCTTCATAACCATTAATCGGATAACCGAAAACCAGATCCAGATTGACTGTATCACCGTCAATACCCACTTTTTTCAGTACTTTTGCATCAACGAGATCCGTTTGTAAATAAGGATCGATATATTCTTTCAGTTTGGCGGAGATCTGTTCTTCAGTAACCATTAACTTTGTTCCTTCAATCAGCTGTGTAATAAAAGCCGGTAAAAGTTCCGACATATTTTATATCCGCTTGTGTAAATAAGGGATAAACGTGCAAAAATCAAGTTTTATAGATAAGTGGCTGTGGAAATTAAGCATAGCGGATTTCTCGAATTTTAGTTTCTTTCTGTCATTAGCAAAGATATGATAAGCAATATATCAATCAAAAGCGTTGCCGCGAAGGATAAGATGATGCGCATGATCCAAAAAATGGGGCTTTATTGCTGCTTGTGGTTATTGTTTTCCTTATCCCAGGCAGCGCCTTTGTCGCCGCAGGCCATTCCTGAACCACTCAAACCCTGGCAGGACTGGGTTTTACATAATCAACTGGACTGGTCTTGCAGTTTCTTAAACCAAACCGGCGCTCAAATATGTCGCTGGCCGGGCAACTTGCAAATCACGGTGACAGAAAACAGCGCATATTTCCGCCAGCATTGGCATCTGGGCGGTAAAACCTGGGTTGAACTGCCGGGAGATAAACGCCATTGGCCCCAGAACGTACAAATTGCCGGATTGTCACAGCATACCCGCAGCGCAGTGAATAATACTGAATCAACCGTTGTTATTGATAGGAATGGTCAGCCTTCAGTCTATTTACCGGCAGGAGATTATTTAATACAAGGCCAGTGGGACTGGCAAAAACGTCCTGAATCCCTGCAAATTCCACCACACACCGCCCTGGTCAGTCTGAGCCTGGACGGTCAGGTTGTTAAACGCCCCAAGCAGGATAAGCAAGGGCGTTTATGGTTAGATCCCAGCGACAGCGATCAAGAAAAACAAAAAGCAGATCGCCTGGATTTACATGTTTATCGTCAGTTAGTGGATGATATGCCACTCCAGGAAACCCTGCTGATCAAATTGAATGTTTCAGGACAGGCGCGGGAAATCAGCCTGCCACCTTTATTTCCTGCTGAGGAGCGGAAAAACTGGCAGGTTTTACGTCTGAATAGTGATTTCCCCGTGCGTTTGGAAGCCGATACCCGCTTACGAACCCAGGTTAAAGCCTGCGCAGATTGTCGTATTGAACTGGTATTTCGTCATCTGGGGCCGGTCAACAGCCTGCAAGCCTCACTGCTTACTGAAGAAGAAGTCTGGGTATTTGCTGCGCGCCATGATTTGCGCCGGGTGGATATTCAGGGCTTGACTGCCATTGATCCACAGCAAACCCGATTACCGAAAAAGTGGCAGCAGTTACCAGCTTACCGGGTGCAAAAAGGTGATACCCTGAAATTTGTTGAAACCCGGCGCGGTAATCCTGAACCTGCACCAAATGATTTACGCTTACGGCGTAAATTGTGGCTGGACTTTGATGGCGGCGGGTTTACGGTGTCTGATATGATTGCCGGTACCATGAGCCGGGACTGGCGGCTGGATGTCAACCTGCCGCTGCAACTGGGACGGGTCAATGTCAATGGCTCGGATCAGTTGATTACCCAGGGCGTGAGTGAACCGGACAGCACCCGGCAAGGCGTGGAACTGCGTCAGGGGCATCTTGATTTACGGGCTGACAGCCGCATAGAAATGCCCCTGCGCACATTGCCTGCCGTAGCTTGGGCGCAGGACATGCAAAAAGTCAGCACACGTTTATATCTGCCACCCGGCTGGAAGTTATTTCATCTCAGTGGCGCAGATAAGGCACCACGCACCTGGTTAAAACGCTGGACGCTGCTAGATTTGTTTATCGTGCTGATTACCGCGCTGGCGATTGCCAAGCTCTGGCACTGGTCATGGGGCGCGCTGGCGCTGCTGACCTTATTATTGATTTATCATGAACCCGATGCGCCGCGTATATTGTGGCTGCTGGTACTGGCAACAATGGCACTGCTGCGGGTGCTGCCACGGGATGCCTGGCTTGCAGGCTGGGTAAAAACCGGGCGCAACCTGCTGGCGCTGGCTTTAGTGATCATGTCGCTGAGTTTTATGGTATCGCAAGTGCGCATCAGCCTATATCCTCAGTTAGCCAATAGTTACCGGGTTGCACCCTTGCCCCGGCAACAGGCAGCGGTGGGGAGCATGGGCGATATGATAGAAGCGGAAGAAGCAGCAATAGACGTTGATGCCATGCACTCACCGGAACCTGCGCCCATGCTTGAGCAAAATATGCTGCCACAGCAAAAAGCATTATCTGGTCACAGATTAAGCCTCCCATCCAGTGCTGATATGAGCAGAATGAAAACTAAAAAAAGCCATCAATATTATGGCAAAGCTCAAAAATCCCTGACCCAAATCGATCCCCGCGCCCAGGTGCAAACCGGGCCGGGGTTGCCGGATTGGCAATGGAATTATATGAAAATAGGCTGGAATGGCCCGGTAAAACAGGATCAGGAAATCCGTTTATATCTACTCACCCCGACCATGAATTTGGTATTAGGTTTATTACGCACGCTGTTACTGGCGCTGTTATTAGTCTTTTTACTCTGGCAAATTGGCGGCGGACAATGGTCTGATAAGCTACCTAAAAACCAGGCATGGCTGAACACATTGCGTCACTGGCTGGATAAAATCAGTAAAAAGGGGCTTGCAACATTATTATTGCTGATACTGGCAGTGCCACTATTGTTGCAAAACAACACGCTGCAAGCCGCAGAAACCAGCGTAGCAGAACACAACCTATCGGCATTTCCCAATACCGATTTATTGCAGGATTTCCAAAACCGCTTACTGGAGCCACCGGACTGTTTACCCGATTGCGCAGCAAATCCACGTTTACACCTTGAGGCCAGCCCCGACAGTTTGCGCATACAACTGGAAATTCACACCCAGACCCGTATCGCCATTCCCCTGCCCGGTAAAGAAAAACAATGGCTGCCACAGCAGGTCTGGGTGAACGATCAAAGCAGCCACGCCTTGCAACGAGATGATAACGGGATATTGTGGTTACTGCTGTCGCCCGGTATCCATCAAGTACGCCTGGAAGGCAACTGGCCCTCGCGTAATCTGGTGCAATTACCGCTGAGCCTGCCACCGCGTAAAGTGAGCGTAAAACTGGAAGGCTGGCGTCTGGAAGGGCTGGATGAAAACGGATTTGTTGAAAGCCAATTACAGTTTCATCGCCAGCAAAACCAGCAAGATAAAAAAGAAACCCTGGAAACCGGTGCTTTGCCGCCGTTTGTACAAGTTGAGCGTAAATTATTATTGGGTCTGGATTGGCAGGTGCAAACCACCGTCAGCCGCCGCAGCCCTGGCGGTAGCGGTATTTTATTAGCAATACCGCTGCTTGCAGGCGAGTCGGTAACGTCTGCTGGTGTGCGTGTGGAAGATGGGCGGGTCATGGCGCAATTAAAACCTGAACAAAACAGGACAAGCTGGGTTTCAGTATTTGAGATAAAACCAGAAATCACCTTAACTGCGCCGGATAACCACAACTGGATGGAAACCTGGAAAGTGGACACCAGTGCCATCTGGCATCTGGATATTACAGGTATCCCCGTCGTGCATCACCAGGATAACAGCGGCTTATGGCTGCCAACCTGGCGGCCCTGGCCCGGTGAATCCGTCACCTTGCGCCTGACACGTCCGCAGGCAATGCCGGGGCAGGTGCTGACCATAGAAAACAGCCATATTAAGGTACAGCCGGGGCAACGCGCCAGTGACGTACAATTACTGCTGAGTCTGCGCAGCAGTCGCGGCGGCGAGCAAACCATTGGCCTGCCCGAAGACGCAGAACTATTAGCCGTTAAAATCAATGGTAAAGAACAACCGATACGCGCACAGAACAACAAAATTTCACTGCCATTAAAACCGGGGCAGCAGGCTATTAAACTGGAATTACGCCTGCCCGGTGGTATCACCAACCTGTTAAAAACCCCCGTGTTTGATCTCGGCACATCCAGCGTCAACACCCATTTAAGTTTAAGGCTGCCTGAGGATCGCTGGGTACTGTTTCTGGGCAGTTCCATGACCGGGCCAGCAGTCTTATTCTGGGGGATACTGATTGTACTGATTTTGTTGTCTTTAATTTTAGGCCGCATTCCTTTAACCCCGCTGAACAGTTGGCAGTGGCTATTGCTGGCGGTCGTCACCAGTCAATTACACATTAGCGCAATGCTGTTGATGGCAGGCTGGTTGCTGGCATTAGGCTGGCGCGGCCAACTGAATGTGGAAAATCTCAATAAATGGCGCTTTGATTTCTATCAAATCGGCCTGTTTTTCCTCACCCTGTTCGCGCTGGCGGTATTATTTACCGCCATTGAACAAGGCTTGCTGGGTCGCCCGGAAATGTATATCCAGGGCAACGGCTCCTATTATCAGCAGCTCAACTGGTACCAGGATCACAGCACGGCACAATCCCCCCAAGCCTGGGTGTATTCCCTGCCAATCTGGGTCTATCGCCTGGTGATGCTGGCCTGGGCCTTATGGCTGGCATTCGCCTTATTGCGCTGGCTGCGCTGGGGCTGGCAGTGTTTCAGCGCGGGTGGTTTGTGGAAACGCTTACGCAAAAGCAAAATTGAAAAAAATACACCGTCTGAGAGTAATGATAGCCGTTAGCGAGAATTTTATAACTTCAGAAACTGGGCTGGTCTTTTTCTCCATTGTTGAAGTGATGTATGCTGATAATAATTATCAGCAATGGCAAGATTGCAACGGGTTCCCACGCAAGGTGCGTTCTATATGAATATGTTTTTTGTAAAACCAGCCCCATAGGGGTAAAACATACCAGCCCAGGGCAGCACCCCACTGCCATTAAACCCTCTTTGTAAGTGACTATGAATTATCAGCAATTCCCGCTTCACTCAAAAAAGGTTAAAATACCCCCCAGTCATCATAAAACTAAACCCGAGAAGGTTACATGCCACGTAAATTACCCGCGCCCCCCGCTCGTGAAGATTTGACATTCCATCG
>NZ_JAUCGJ010000001.1 GCF_030378065.1 Candidatus Venteria ishoeyi
GTACAGCGAACACTAAGTTCACATAATAACTTTGAGCGTAGGACTGGCAGTCCTTTAAGGACTGCCAGTCCTGAAGTTATTATTTATTTTTACCAGTTACTGTACTAGATATAGTCGATCTTACCCAACTATAAACTTGCAGCGATCAAACATTATGCACTTGTGGATGGGTGCGAATCGCAGCATTCATCATCCGGTTCAGAGCATTAATATAGGCCTTAACCGAAGCGATGACAATGTCGGTATCCGCACCTTGACCCGTGATGATATTCCCTGCTTTTTCCAGACGTACACTGACTTCTCCCTGAGAATCCGTGCCATCAGTGACATTGTTAACAGAATATAATTGCAAGTGGCAGTTACTGCTCACAATCTGTTCAATGGCATTGTAGGCTGCATCCACCGGTCCGCTACCTTCAGCTTGTGCATTTTTTTCTTCACCATTAACATTTAACACCACTTTGGCTGAGGGCATTTCCCCAGTTTCAGAAATCACCCGTGAGGTGATTAATTCAATGGGTCCTTCATAATTGGTCAATGCGGTTTCACTGATCAAAGTCTGCAAATCATCATCATAGATTTCATGTTTTTTATCAGCCAATTCTTTAAATCGCGCGAAAGCTTTATTGAGTTCCGCATCGGACTCAAAATGATAATCCAACTCAGCAAGGCGCTGGGAAAATGCATTACGCCCGGAGTGCTTACCCAACACCATGCGATTGGCATTCCAGCCGACATCTTCTGCGCGCATGATTTCATAAGTTTCACGGTGTTTAATGACGCCATCCTGATGGATGCCTGATTCATGGGCAAAGGCATTGGCACCGACAATGGCTTTATTGGGCTGCACCGGGAAACCCGTGATACTGGAAACCAAACGTGAGCAGTTCAAGATTTGGGTAGTATCCAAATGATTAACCTGACAGTCAAACAAATCCTGTCGGGTACGCACCGCCATGACAATTTCTTCCAAAGCCGCGTTACCCGCACGCTCCCCCAAACCGTTGATAGTGCATTCCACCTGTCTGGCACCGTTGCTCACTGCCGCTAAGGAGTTGGCAACAGCCAGGCCTAAATCATTATGACAATGCACTGAAAAAATGGCTTTGTCAGAATTGGGGATGCGCTCTATCAAGGAATGAATTAAGCTGCCAAAACGATCCGGGAGGTTGTAACCCACGGTATCCGGCACGTTAATGGTGCCAGCCCCAGCATCAATTGCCGCTTCAATCACCCGGCACAAGAAATCTAATTCTGAACGTCCGGCATCTTCTGGAGAAAACTCAACATCATCGGTATAACGGCGGGCACGGGTTATGGCGTGTACTGCATGTTCTACCACCTGATCCGAACTCATGCGTAATTTTTTCTCCATGTGGATCGGAGAAGTCGCAATAAAGGTGTGAATCCGTGCGCTGTTAGCCGCTTTCAGGGCTTCACCGGCAGCGTCTATATCACGGTCTAAAGCCCGCGCCAAACCGCATACAGTGCTGTCTTTAACTTGTGCTGCCACCGCCGCCACGGATTCAAAATCACCGGGACTGGCGGCAGGAAAACCCGCTTCAATCACATTGACCCGCAATTTTTCAAGGGCTTTGGCAATCCGGACTTTTTCTTCTTTATTCATGGACGCGCCAGGGCTTTGCTCGCCATCGCGCAAGGTGGTATCAAAAATGATCAGGGAATCTTTCTGGCTCATGAGAACATGCTCCTGCAAAAGTAGGTTTTTTTAAATAATTTGGGATGTGCGTAAGCCCCGCCGGGATAGCTGTTTATATGCCCATCAGGGCAGCAGCGGATAAAGCAGCAGGAATGCCAGATGCAGACACACGCTTCCCATGCGCTGAGGATGCGCAAAGAAAAAGCCGGAAAACGTGTCATTTGAATTCATTGTGGTCACTTTATTTCAGAAAATTCATACTTGTTTTTTATGATAAGGTTAATTTTTTCATTTGCCAACCCTTAATTTGCCACCCCTTAATTTTTTCCTTATCGCCTGGATATTTCATGAAACAACCTCAATAAATTACAACGTATTGATATAATAAGGTTTTCAAATCATCTTTTAAAAAGCAAATTAGCAACAAATATTGTAAAATAAAAGCCTAAGCTGTGAAATGCTAAGAGGCTATCCGAGAACTCGGTTTTTTAGAAAATCAATTTTTTAACACATTGATAAATAATGGTTAAATTTAGCAAAATAATTGATTTTGCCATTCTCGGACAGGCTCGTGTTGGAGATGTTATCCATAAAACCATACGAAATATCAAGGAGCACATAAAAAATGAAAAAAATCACATTATTATTTTTAAGTTTTTATTTATTTCCTGTTTGGCTGAACGCTGCGCCAGCAACAAATACTGCCTATTTAATTCAACCAGCCAGTTTACGTACCCAATTACCGGCAGATAGCATCGCCTATTTACGCATTCCCGCGCCTTTAGGTTTAATGTCCATGCCCAAAGGCAATGCGCTGGATAAGGCATTAGCCAGCGCAGCGCACCAACAACAACTGAAACAATTGGTTGAGAGCCTGGATAAGCAAACGCTGCTGCAAAGTGAGCCATTATTACGTTTGTTATTGACCCAGCTACGCTCACCATTGGAAATGGTGGTATTGTTACCCCCGGCAGCACCACCAACCATGGCAAATATCCTGGCACGGATGCAAGTTAAGATCAGTTCAGTGGAAGAAGCTAATCAGTTATTACAAGCCATTGTTGACCAGGAACCCGCTTTGCAATTAGCAGAAGCTTTTGATAAGCAAGGCCGTGCTTTACTGAAAACAGATAGTTTGCCGATATTATTACGCTACCAACCAAAACAACAATACTTATATGTATTATCTGGTGTCGCGGCAACCCCCACAGCTTTTGATGAAATATTGGCAACACTCAAACCCATCACTGAACACCCCATGTATGCGTTAGAACAAGCAATTGACAGCAGTTATCAGGGCTTGTTTGTCTGGGTGGATATGCAACGGGTGTTGCCGATGGTTTCCGCATCCATGCCACCACAGGAACAGGCGCAATTACAACAAATGGGTTTATTAGAAACCAAAGCCATTGCGCTGGGTTATGGTTTCAGCAATCACAAAGGCCGCTTAAAACTATTAGTGGATGCGCCTAAAGCAGGCTTGCGTACACTGGTTCCCAAAATTAAAAATGAATTTGCCTTATACAGCGCAGGTAAACCCGGAGTGGTGGCAAGTCTGAATTTACCGCTGGCGCAATTGCAACAAAGTTTTGAACGCTTTGGCAAAGAAAACATGGCGCAATCTGGTGACTGGCAAGACTATTTAGAATTCAAACAAGATTACCAGAAAAATATGGGTATTTCCCTGGAAGAAACTTTACAAGCCTTTGGTTCAGAAATGATTTTCTTTACTGATGAGGCTGGAGAGTTTATTGCCATTAAATTGGCCGATACCAAAAAATGGCAACAGTTGCTGGATATATTTGTCAAAAAAGGCAATGCCATATATCAAACACACCGTGCTCATGGTCAAACCTGGCACCATTTGCAAATACCCTCATTCTTTGAAATGATTGATGAACCACTGGATTCAGATATTAGCTGGCTGGCTGACATCAAAGGCCATAGTTACTGGGTGGAAGAAAATGGCTATTTGATTTTTGCCCAGGTACCGCAGGCTTTATATGATCGTCAGGCCAGCAGTGATCACGTATTACTCAAAGATTGGCTGGAACAGGAACAAAGACAAGAAATTGATCACAGTCTATTACTGCTGTCCACGCAGTTTGATAAAACACCACGTTATCTCTATTACTTTTATTTGCAATTTTTGAATGTTATCGGTGATTTAACACACAGCCCGGTTGATTTGTTTACCTTGCCTTCAGCGCGGGAAGCCGGTCTGCCACAAGCAGGTAGCTACGGCCTGCAATTCTCAATGAGTGATAATTTAATTGGTGCGGAACTGGTATTTGAAAATAATCCGCTGGAAATTATATTAGGTATGTATCAGGGCAATACCATTGCTTTGGTTGGGGTGATGGCAGCAGTTGCCATACCGGCTTACAGTGACTATCTCAATCGTAGTAAAGTTGCTGAAGGCTTAGGCTTATTATATCGCTTAAAAACACCGGCAGAAGAATTTATGTTGGCAAAAAAATCCAATAAACTGCCCAGTGTAGAAGAAATCGGTGCTAAAACTTCCGGGAAATACGTCAGCCAGATTTATTTATTGGAAAATGGCAGTGGTTATGCTGCTGAGTTTTATGACAGTGCATTATCTGGACGTGTCATACTCAGCTATGATCCTGAGCAACAAACCTGGGACTGTTTTGGTGACGATATGAAGCCTTCATTCCTGCCAAAATCCTGTAAATGAGCAAGCAATTACAAGCACCTTCGCCACGCCCTGGAGAATGCGCGGCGGGGTGTGAAGTCCCTTGTAAGTCATGGCAACACTGCGCGACTCGCAAACATCCAAAAGTTAAGGGTAATCCCTGTACTTGCGGTATGCGGCAAACTGATTGTATTTGTGGTAAACCCAAAAATGTTGCCACGTAAATTCAGCATAAGCTTTATTCAGCACTTGCTGTATCGCCACCCTCAAGCCCTACGCACCCGCTATTCCCTGGGTGATTGCATGGTGTTAGATACCATTGAAAAAGGCTTGACGGCGTTAGGAGTGAGAATTTTATAACTTCAGAAACTGGGCTTATTTCATTCTCACTCCTTAATGACAGGGGTTGTCAAATAAAGCAAACATAAGTACATCATCAATAATCTATGGAGTAAAGATCATGTCATCAAAATCACAAGGCGGTGCCGGACGCTTTTTACTGGGTTTAGTGATGTTAATCATGGGCAGCTATTTGTTTCTTAACTCGATTCAGGTCATTAACCAGATGTCCTGGGGCATGAGTCTGTACTCTATGGGAAATTTTAAGGTCACGCCCGGACTAACCCTGGTGCCTTTTTTATTTGGTATTGGAATGATGTTTTATAACCCAAATAATGACTTAGGCTGGATTCTGGTCATTGCCACCATTATTATGATTTCTATTGGTGTAATCAGTAATTTGCAATTCAGAATGCACCGCATGAGTCTGTTTGAATTATTAATGATCCTGGGTTTGGCGGTTGGCGGACTGGGTTTGCTGCTCAGCGGTATACGCGGTATGTCGCGTTCAGAGGAATAAAAATAAACCTAGGAGGCTGTCCGAGAACAGAGGCCGTAGCGAGGGAAGGCTGGTTTGAGGCAGATTTTTTCATTATTTGAGGCGAATATTGGGTATATTTAACGAAAATAAGGGAGAAATCTGACCAAATCCAGCTTTTCCGCAGTAGGTCTTGTGTTTTCGGACAGCCTCCTAGAGACGTAGCAGTGCTACGTCTCTACACCTGTTAATACACGGGTGTTTTATAAGCTTTCCCCGCTTCTTCCCGTACTAAACGCGGCACCAGATAACCTGGCAGGGCTTCACGCATGGCTTTCATTAAGCTTAATGCCCGGGATTCGGCGACTTCAAAATGTGCTGCACCCTGCACCCTGTCTAATAAATGCAAATAATAGGGTAATACCTGTAACTCGCCTAAACGTGTATGCAGCGCAATTTGTGTTTCCGCTTGATCATTGACACCTTTTAATAAGACGGTTTGATTGAGCAAAGTACAATCTGCCTGACGCAGTTGCTGTAGTGCATTGGCACTGGTTTCATCCAGTTCATTGGCATGATTGCTGTGAATCACCATAAAAACCTGTAACCGACTCTCTTGTAAGCTGGATAACAAAGCATCGGTAATACGTGATGCCAATACCACGGGCAGGCGGGTGTGAATACGTAGGCGTTGAACATGTTTGATGGCAGATAAGGCTTGAATCCAGGCAGTTAAATGGGGGTCACTGAGCAATAAGGGATCGCCGCCGCTTAAAATCACTTCATGAATCTGTTTCTGAGCGCGGATTTGCGTTAGTTGCTGCTGCATTTCTGCATGACCGGTTTCCCCATAAGGATAACAGCGCCGAAAACAATAACGACAATGTAGTGCGCAAGCTCCTGTTACCAGCACCAGCATCCGGTGTTGATATTTCTGTAATAAAGCCGGACTTTGCCGTGCATTTAAGTCTCCCACGGGATCGGTATTAAAACCTGCTGCCCGGTTATTCTCCTCATCCAGCGGTAACACCTGGCGTAATAAGGGATCTGTGGGATCAGACTGGCGCATTTTTGCAACATATTCCAGAGGAACTTTTAAGCTGAATGTATTTGCAATATCAATCGGTAATTGCGTAGCACTTAAGCCTAAATGTTCAAGTAAGGTTTCCGGATTGCGGATAGCTTGCTGCAAACTACGTTGCCAACTGGCTGAAGCGTTGTTGTGAGAAAGCCCTGAAGACGCTTGGGAAGGCAATAAAATATCCATTTAAAAATTTTCCTGATTCAAACTGAGATTCTTTAGAGGTATCATAGGGGGTTTTATTTTTAACTCCAGGAATCAATATGGCAACTTATAGTACCAATGAATTTAAATCCGGTCTGAAACTCATGATCGATAATGACCCGCAAACCATTGTTGAAAATGAGTTTGTCAAACCCGGTAAAGGACAGGCATTTAACCGGGTTAAGCTGCGCAATCTCAAAACCGGGCGCGTGGTAGAGCGCACCTTTAAATCCGGGGAAAGCGTGGAAGGCGCAGATGTCATGGATACTGAAATGCAGTATCTGTACGAAGATGGCGAATTTTGGTATTTCATGGTGCCCGACACCTTTGAACAGTATTCCGCTGACGCCACAGCAATGGGAGACTCTGCTAAATGGCTCAAAGGTCAGGAAGAATGTCTGGTTACGCTGTGGAATAACGTACCCTTATCCATTACCCCCCCTAATTTTGTGGTGTTAAAAGTGACCCAGACTGATCCCGGTCTGCGTGGTGATACCGCCAGTGGCGGCACCAAGCCTGCGACTATGGAAACCGGGGCGGTGATTAAAGTGCCTTTATTTTTAGATGAGGGTGAACTGATTAAGATTGATACCCGTACCGGAGCCTATGTTTCTCGCGCCAAAGAAGAATAGGTAAAAGATGCAATCTATCCCTACTCGCCCTATAATATAGGGATTTAAAAATTTGTATTAAAATTCAGCGCTTAATTAAGCTGATAAACAGGAAATTGACATGACACCTGATGACAAGAAAAAACAGGTCGCTTTAGCCGCCCTGGAAACGGTTGAAATGGATACCATTATCGGTATTGGCACAGGCAGCACCGCAAATCATTTTATTGATGCTTTAGCGGGTATTAAACACAAAATTGAAGGCACGGTAGCCAGTTCCGAAGCCAGCGCAGAACGCCTGCGCTCACACGGCATTCCGGTACTGGAACTGAATAACGTCAATGAAATCTCGGTTTATGTTGATGGTGCTGATGAATCCAATAAGCATATGCACCTGATCAAAGGTGGTGGCGGCGCTTTAACCCGTGAAAAAATTGTTGCCGCTGCCAGTAAGCGTTTTGTCTGCATTGCCGATGACAGTAAATTAGTTGATGTTTTAGGCAAGTTCCCATTGCCAGTTGAAGTGATTCCTATGGCGCGTAGCTATGTGGCACGGGAATTGGTTAAACTTGGCGGCAAACCCATCTGGCGTGACAATTTTGTAACGGACAATGGTAATGTTATTTTAGATGTACATAATCTGGAAATCACCGACCCCATTGCTTTGGAAAATGAATTAAACGCTATTACCGGTGTGGTGACTAACGGTTTATTTGCACGTCGTGGTGCTGATATTTTGATGTTAGGCAGTGATAACGGTGTGAAGGTGATCGAATAAAATGTCAGAAGCCTGTGGTAATGAGCCATTCGCCCTGCAAGTGCTGGGTGACAGTATGGAACCTGAATTTAAGGATGGTCATATTATTGTGATTGATCCGGAAGCAGTGGTAAAAAATGGCGCTTATGTGTTTGCAGTTCATGATAAAGAATATATTTTTCGGCAATTACAGATTGAAGGCGAAAATTATTATTTGAAGCCGCTAAATGATAAATATCCCACATTGGAAATTTCAGGCCTGGATCAGGTGCAGGGCGTGATTATCCAGGGCGGCGGCGTGCGACGGCGGGATCGTAAAAAATATGAATAAGCTGTAATTGTCAAAACAAGCTTGCTGATGTACTACCCTATTATTTTGCCTTTACAGGGCTTATGCGCTAGGAGGCTGTCCGAGAACAGAGGCCGTAGCGAGGGAAAGCTGGTTTGAGGCAGATTTTTTCATTATTTGAGGCGAATATTGGGTATATTTAACGAAAATAAGGGAGAAATCTGACCAAATCCAGCTTTTCCGCAGTAGGTCTTGTGTTCTCGGACGGTCTCCTAGTAAAGACGTAGCAGTGCTACGTCTCTATGATTGGCGGTCACATAGCGAATAAAAGCGATCCCCCCTTACTTTGCTTTTTATCCTTAGCAAACAAATAATACGGGCACACTTCCGTAAACCGTAAACCATTTTACGGTTTTTTATCCAATTGCAATTTTTTCAAACGATAGCGCAAGGTACTGAAAGTCAGGCCCAAGAGTTTAGCTGCCTGAGTTTTGTTCCAGCGGGTTTGTTCCAGGGCTTTGAGTATGGTTTCTTTTTCAACATTATTCAGTAATGGATCCAGTGATGCATCACCTGTAGCCTGCTCATTGCTTGTCAACTGTTCCACATCAGAATGAATGACACAGGCGGTATAAAGCTCAGCTTCAGGCAGTTGTAAGTCTTCTGCCTCAATTTTATTGTCTTCACACAAGGTCATTGCCCGCTCAAGAATATTTTCCAATTCCCGGACATTGCCTGGAAAAGGATAGTTTAATAAGGCATCCATCGCGGCTGTGCTGAGGCTCGGCAAATGATTTTCCTGGTTATTGGTGTCTTGTAATGTCAGGCGCAAAAAAATATGTTCAATCAGGGCAGAAATATCATCCTGGCGTTCACGCAGGGGCGGCACATGCACTTCAATGACATTAATCCGGTAAAATAAATCCTGACGAAAATGCCCCTCTTGCACCAGTTTAACCAAATCTTTATGGGTTGCGCTGAGTATACGCACATCCACTGCAATTTCCTGTTGTGAGCCAACCGCACGTACTTTTTTCTCCTGAATTGCACGCAGTAACTTAACCTGCATCCCCAGGGGTAAATCTGCAATCTCATCCAGAAACAAAGTGCCACCTTGCGCTGCCTGGAATAAGCCGGGTTTATCGGCTAAAGCCCCGGTAAAACTGCCTTTTTTATGCCCAAAAAATTCACTTTCCATTAATTCGCTGGGAATCGCGCCGCAGTTCACCGGAATAAATGCATTATCACAACGTGCTCCCTGGCTGTGAATCAGGCGCGCAACCAATTCCTTGCCAGTACCGGATTCGCCACTGATATAAGCGGGAGCCTGACTTCTTGCTAATTTGGCAATGGTCTTTTTCAAGCATTGTATGGGTTGTGAGTTACCTGTCAGCATTGGGGTGTCAGGTAAATTGTGACGTAAATTCAATTTCAGCGCATTACTGGTGATATCCCGTAAACTTTTCAGGTTTACCGGTTTTGAGAGAAAGTCAAAAGCACCGGCTTTTAAGGCATTAATAGCGGTTTCCATACTGCCATAGGCAGTAATCACAGCGACCGGTATATGGGGGTGCTGTTGCTGAATATAACGCACTAATTCAATGCCATCACCATCGGGTAGTTTCATGTCGGTAAAACACAGATGAATTTCCCGGTTTTGTAAACAGCGTTGTGCGGTTGCGAGGTCTGCGGCGGTTAAACATTCAACAGGTGGCACCATACGGGCCAGGCTCAGACTCAGGGTTTCCCGAATATCCGGTTCATCATCAACAATTAAACAGCAAGGGGTATTCATGAATATCAGTTTCCATGATTTGTTTGAAAGACAACAAAATGGATGCGAAAACGACAACCTGTTTGACTGTTTTCGATCAGATCCAATACGCCGCGATTGACTGCGCATAATTCTCTTGCAAGATATAAACCCAGTCCCGTACCGTGGGTTTCGGTGGTAAAAAATGGTTCAAAAACTTGTTTTAAAACAGATTCACTCATACCTCGTCCATTGTCCTGTATGTCGAGATAAATGCGTTTAGCTTCAGGATTTTTGCCGCAAGTAATCGATAATAAGGGTTGTTTTTGGCTATAGCGCAATCCATTTTCGCATAAATTCCATAGCACCTGGTGTAATTGTATGGGATCAAAATCAATATGCAGTGGCTCAGTGCTGATATTTAATAAAATATCAGCATCACTGAGCTGATTTTGTTCTTTAAATTCAATAATAAAGTTTTCCAGCCAGCTATTGAGCAATAATTTCTGATTGTTACTTTCTTGCTGGCGACTCAGTTGCAGCACATTTTCAATAATCGTATTCACCCGCTGACAATGTTTTAAGATCATGCTGGATAAATCTTTATCTGCCACGCTTAAACCCGGTGATTCTTCCAGTAATTGTCCCGCCTGACTGATGGCAGCCAGAGGGTTACGCACTTCATGCGCAATACTGGCAGTTAAACGGCCTAATGAAGCCAGTTTTAATTGCTGTGCGCGTTGTGTGGTCAGGGTGGCATCTTCCAGCAGAATTAATGAGCTGACCGCACCTGCGCCATATAAGCGGGTGAAACTGGCAATCACTTCCACTTCTCCATGCTGTGGCTTAAATAATAAAGAAGCAGAGCGTCTGCCACGCCGCCAACTGCGCAGCGATTCTGCCAGTGAGGGCAATAACTCATTTAAGTTTTGTAACAGGGGGTTTGGAGCCAGCCCCAGCAAACGGATACTGGCTTCATTACATAGACGAACCTTACCCAGGGTATCTATCACCAAAATTCCGGTATGAATATGCTGCACAATCTGTTCATTTAATTGCGCCAGATGTTCAACATGGATACCGCGTTGTCGCGCCAGGGCTTCCGTAGTACGAATGCGTTGGCTGAGGATATGCACCAGAAGTGCAGAGGTGAAAAAAACTGCGCCTAACATGCCCGCCTGGGTATAACTGGTTTGCAGGAAAACATGATAAATACTGGCGTAGACTTCTTGCAGTAACACTGCAAGACTGGCAATAGCCGCAAAGAAAAATGCGGTGCGCCCTTCTGTCAGCATACTGCAACCAGCAATGGTGACCACCAGTAATACCCCGACACCACTGGTCAGACCACCGCTGGCATACATCAATAAGGTAATCGTTAAAATATCCCAGATACCCTGTAATAATACCTGTGCATTAAAATTCCACCACTGTAAATGGATTAAAATTTCGCTGATAAGCGTAAACAGAAAATAAACCGCAGCGACCACCAGATAAAGTTCAGGTTTATAACTGCCAAAAAAATTGGGCGCAACATTGGTGATATAGGTGGAAATAAACAAGGCCGACAGTACCAGACGGTACACATTAAACAGGCGTAATAATTTCCATTCTTTATTCTGCAATGGTTTTTTTTCTGGTGGCGGTGTATCAATATACGGCGGAGACGTAAAAGAAATAAAACTCACGAAATGCTGAACTCCTGTTTTGTATTTTGCATCATTCCTGATTTAATTCATCCACCCCAAACCAGGAAGCCCAGGCACGTAGCGCGGCATTTTTCAGGAGATTGTTTTCCATATCCAGATAGCGCAATGTAGCAGTGCCAGGCAGATTGCTGGGTAAGTTTCGCAGTTGGTTACTACTGAGATTCAGCCATTGTAAACGTGGCAGGATAAATAATTCTGCGGGTACCTGAGTCAGTTGATTGTTACTTAAATCCAGACGTTGCAGGTGATTTAACTGATTAAGGCACAAAGGATAAGTATGGAGCATATTGCCGTTGGCTTCCAGGGTATGCAGGTTTTGCAGTTCAGCCAGACTGGCAGGTAATTCACCCAGCTCATTATTACTGAGATCCAAACGCTTGAGCAAGGGCAAGGCATCCAGACAATCAGGGATATGATATAACTCATTACCGGCTAAGATAAAGCGGCGTAAATCAGGCAGTTTGATGTTTTTTGGCAGATTATTAAGCAGGTTATAACCTAAATCCAGGTGTTGCAGGGTATCCAGTTGAAACAGTTCCAGCGGTAGTTGCGCCAGTTCATTGCCATTAAAATCCAAACGCAATATCTGCCTGAGTTGTTCTATGCCTGCTGGCAACTGAGATATGGCGTTGTAGCTGATGTCCAAACGTTGCAGCTTGGGAAAATGAAAAATATCCTGCGCTAATTCAGTAAACAGATTATGGCTGAGATCCAGTTCAATCAGCGCAGACAGCTTTGCAATGCCGGTTGGGAGTTCGCTCAGTTCATTATCGTATAAATCCAGCCAGCGCAATCGCGTTAAGGCGTAACAGGCAGCCGGGAGTTCTGTAATCAGATTATTACTGAGATCCAGGCGTTGCAGTTGTTGCAGTTGACTCAGGCTTGTGGGCAGGATTTTTAGTTGGTTATCGTAAACATCCAGGCGTAGCAGTGCTTGCAGATCACCGATATTATCAGGCAGTTCAACTAAACGGTTATTATTCAGATTCAGGCGCTCTAAACATGTTAATGTGGTGATTGAGGCAGGTAGTTTTTTCAGGCCATTTTCACGCAACATCAAGTGTGTTAAATGTTTAAGCTGCCCGATGGCTTCCGGTAAAATCCCCAGCTCATTTTCATCCAGATTTAAATATACCAGGGCAGGCAAGGCAAAAAAACTGTCTGCTAAATGTGTCAGAAAATTACTGTTAAGATCGAGTTTTTGCAAGGATTGTAATTGACTTATCTCTGCGGGTATTTCATCAATGGCATTTTGTCCCAGCAAGAGCTGTTGTAGTGATGATAGGCGAAACAACACACTTGGGCATTCACGTAACTCATTGGATAATAAATTCAGTGATTCCAGTTGCTGTAGCTGTTGAAAATTGTCAGGGAGTTTTTTTAGATAATTATGACTGAGATTCAAGCTGCGCAAAGCGGGTAATTGACACACAACATCAGGTAATTCAAACAACATATTGCTGCTGAGATCAAGTTTTTCCAGATGTATCAGGCACGCCATTTCTTCAGGTAAGTCAATCAACTCCTGCCCCGCCAGATCCAGCTCAGTGCTTTGTTTTTGCTGTGCCTCTAAAATAGTTTGCAGTAATATTTTTTGATTCATAATTCGGTATTTGCTATGCAGGCAGCCAGCCCAGCCTTCAGGTTGGGGTATTGGAGCTGTATGCCCAATTGGGTGCACATTTTATGGTTAACAATACGTTTGGACTCTGCCAGATAACCCAGCATTTCCGGGCTGAGTTGGGTTTTTGCCAACTCAGCACTGATAGATGGAGGACGGGATAAGCCTACAGCATCAGCAACCTGGTTAAAATAGTCTGTCATAGTCGTTGGTGTCCCGTCACAAATATTATAAATTTCTGATTGTTTAGTGGCTTGTAACAGTACTGCCACACAGGCGCTGACCAAATCATCAACATGAATCCGGTTGCTGTAAGGTGCGATGCTTTCATCCAGAACAGGTAAGCCTTGTTGCAGCCGCTTGATGGGTAAACGCGCAGGGCCATAAATGCCGGGTACCCGGAAAATGCTAACCGGCACTTGTTGCTGCTGGCTCCATTGCTGTAGCTGCTGCTCAGCATCAACGCGCCGCCGCGCCCGATCAACACGGGGATTCAGTGGCTGCGTTTCATCAATCCAGTCCCCCTGACAATCGCCATAAGTACCGGTTGTGCTAATCAATAAAATTTGTGATGGCAATGTACTTTGCTGTTGCAGTGCCTGTAAAAAATGTGCCATACGCGGGTCGGTTTGCCCCTGCCTGGGGGGTGGCGCAAAATAGGCAAGTACAAAGCGGGACAAGTCAATACCGGACAATGCCGCTGCTAAACTAGCTGGCACATCGAGATCGCCAACCAGGACTTGTATGCCCAGAGCTTGTAGCTGGGACTGACTTTGCTTCCGGTGGCTGAGCGCAATCACCTCACCATATTGCATCCATTGTTGTGCCAGTTTTTGTCCGACATAACCGCAGCCGATAATTAGTATATTCATGGTTCAAGCATTTCAACACCGCCAAAACGAAAACTGTAAACGGCTTCATAGCGGTTCAGCGTATTGCTCAGTTCTTTATCACGCCGTGCATTACTATCCAGACGACGCACCAACACCGTATAAAACAAGCCGGATTCCAGTTTCTTGGCAGGTCGCAAGGCCTGCGCACCCGGTGGTATTTCACCATAACGGATAGGTGACTGGATACTGTTATCTGTTGTTGCGCTGAGCGTCCATATCAGGTTCTCGCCAGATAAGGTATTATCATCTTCCTCGTATTTCCCCTGGTAAACCCGCACTAACTGCGCCCCCTGCGGTTGCCATTGAATCAGCGGCATACCCTCGCGCTGCACCTGAATCAGTGGTTGCAAATCCTCATTATAAGGATTGACTGCAATGCAGCCATTTAATAAGAGCAACAGACCTGACAACAACAAATATTGCCTTAATTTAAACATAACGCTCATTTATCCTTTATAAAATATTTTTATGGTATAAAAATACCGGTTTCTTTTAATTGATTTTTCCATTGATTGTAATCCAATACCTTTATCCCTTGTCTTTCCGCTAAAGACAATGCTTTTTTGTCACGGCTGAAAAAGATCAATTTTTCAAAATGATATTCTATAGCATCGCTCTGACAAGCTTTTTTAATTTGCATCAGCGCATCTGCTTCTCCTGCATCCTGTGCTTTATTGCCAATAAGTAAGCTGATTTCATGTTGAGCAATGGTGATTGGGCAAATTTCCACATGATATTTTTTTTGTAGGGAATCCAGACGTTTTTCTAGTTTTTTAGTGTATTTATACGATAAAAACTCTTTTTTAACGGTTTCAGGAATCCAACAATGGGAATATTCTACTAATAAACGGCTGAAAACACGATGAAATAAGGCTTTATCAGTGTTATAAAATTCTTCAACAAGATGAATCAGAATATTAGTATCCAGAATCAATAATGCTCTCATTTTTTATTTATTGAAGAAAATAAGATGATGCCTGCTATTAATAAACCACCTGCAATTAACAATTTCATATCATCATTTTGGGGTGGCTGTCTATCTTGTACTGGCTGTAATCTTTTGGCAAAGTTTTGTGCCATCACTGCTAAATTATCCAGGTTGCCTTTGGTATAATGAATAGACTCAGTAGCGGATAGTAATCCCTTAAAATCAGGTGGTATCAAACAAACCGGCTTAATACCTTTTTGAATCAATGTCTGCATTTCAAATTTACTCTTTTCATCTATTATTAAAGCATCACACGCAATAAACAAGGCTGCTTGCGTTTGTTGTAATTGTTGGGATATTTGCTCCTCATTGCGTCCAAAATGCTTGGCAAGTACCTGTATACTTTGTCCTTCTCCAGCAGCCAGTGCCTGCACTCTGACTGCAATATCAGCGGCAGTAAAATCATCTTTAGGATAAAAAATAGTTAGCATGGTTTCGTTTCCTGTAATGCAGATGAAGAGGAATTATAACGATTTTAGTCAGGATTTCACGAAATCCTGTCAAAAACCGTTATAATTTCAGCAAAACACCCTACCCGTCAAGTCTTAATCCTTGGTAATAGAGACCAGCCTGGAACCCTGTATGCAAATTGAATTAATGCATCTTATCGCATTGGTTATCGGTATTTTATTCTTTTCTACCTGGTTAACCTGGCGATTTGCCACAATTGCCTGTCAGCAACAGCTCAATAAACAAATTAATCAAGGGGTTAAGGAAAACCAGAACTTACAAGATCGTATTACCCATAATGCCTTGATAAATGGCATTGCCCGTTATCTGCTGACCCAGCAGATGGGTGAGGCCTTAAATTTTACCATCGCCAAAATCGGCAAAACACTGGCAGTCGATAGGTGTTATATCCTGACTTATTATGATCGCCAGCGCCGCTTTAAGTTGACCCATGAATGGTGTGCATCCGGTGTGCAATCTTTTTTACAGGAACTCAAAAACCTGCCACTGAGTATTGATGATTATAAACATGCACACCAGGCTTTATTACAGGGCGAGGCATTCAGTTGTCAACAAGTCAGCCTGTTGCCGGAAGCGGCCAGCAAACTGCGCACGATGCTGGAAGTGCAATCCGTGCAATCTTTTTTACTGGTGCCGATGATGATGCCAGATGGCCCGGTGGGGTGTATTGGTATTGATGCAACGCAACAGGAGCGTCGTTGGAGTCAGGAAGACATTGAAACCTTAAGTCGTATCGGTGAACTTTTGGCAGTTGCAAAAACCCGGCAAAAAATGGAGCAGGCACTGCGGGAAAATGAATTTCGCTTAAAAGAAGCGCAGCGTATTGGTCAGACTGGGCATTTTTATTGGAATATTCACACGGAAAAGGGTTATTGGTCTGAACAGGTTTACCATATTTGTGGTTTACCGCTGGATTTTGAAAAAAATCCCTTACTCAAAGTTTTACATTTCCAGGATAATCAGATTTTACAAAAGTCCGTACTGGAAGCCATTACCCAACGCCGCACGGTCGATTGTGAAGTGCGCTTGCATCCACCCGATAAAAGTCTGCGTTATGCCGGTTTATACCTGGAGGTACAATATGATGGCAAACAAAACCCGGTCACGATTGCTGGCACGATACAGGATTTAACCGCCTCCCGTCAGGCAGAAATGGATTTGCGCCTTGCCCGTGATGAAGCCGCCCGCGCCAATCGTTTTAAAAGTGAATTTATTACCAATATGAGCCATGATATTCGTATGCCCATGCATACGATTATCGGTATGACGCACCTGGCGCTGCACAGCCATTTAAGCAACCAGCAAGCCGATTATCTCAATAAGATTCAGCAATCGGCTTACCATTTACTGAATATTTTTAACAATCTGATCGACTTTTCCCAGACTGAAACCCAAACCCTTAAGCTGGAGCATATTGACTTTCGGCTGGATGATATGTTGAATAATCTTGCGCAATTATTGTTGCCGATTGTCACTAAAAAACAAATCCAGTTACAATTCTCCTGCACTGAAAATGTACCACGTTCACTCAATGGTGATCCCTTGCGACTGGGACAAATTTTATTAAACCTGATTGACACATTGTTAAAATTTACACCACATCAGGAAAAAATACAGATTAGCACCCAATTAAAACAAGCTGATGAGCAACAGATTGTTTTGCAGTTTATTATTAAAAATAAAATCATAGATAGCAAACTCAAGCCCTTGAAATCCTTGTTTGATTTATTTCTCTCCAGTCAGATGCAGTCGGGTGAACACATGACGGGCGCAGGCTTGAGTATGATTTTAAGTCGACGTTTAATTGAAATGATGGGGGGAGAAACACAAGCGCCAACGCAGCAGGAAACTGCATTTTGTTTTTCAATTGTCCTGCAACGGGCACAACAAAAATTGGATAAAACACAAATCACAGCGAACTTTAATGAAAAGCTGCCTCAACACCCGCATGTGCAGTCACATACTTATTCAGATTTGGATTTGTCGCTGGAACACTGTTTTGAAATGGAACCGGATACCAATGGCAGCTTGCATGAATTACAAGATGACTGGCAACTTAAGGCCATTACCGGTGCGCATGTCTTACTGGTTGAAGATAACCGGGTAAATGAACAGGTTGCCAGAGAGCTATTGGAAATTGCTGGACTGAAAGTGAAATCAGTCAACAATGGGCCGGAAGCCTTGCGCGCCATTGCAGAAATTCCGTTTCATCTGGTGCTGATGGATATTGGTCTGCCGGATATGGATGGTTATGAAATCACCATGCGTATTCGGCATGATACCCGCTTCCAGCACCTGCCGATTATTGCAACCACTGCTTATGCCTTGCCTGAAGACATTGAAAAGTGCCTGGCTTGTGGCATGAATGATCATCTGGCAAAACCCATCAGGCCGAAAGCACTGAAACATATTCTGGTGCGCTGGATTCCTCCACTGCATGTATTAGCGCACTGTAAACAGTTCAATGATCCCGCGCATTCCATTCCCTTACCACCGCAATTACCCGGTATTAACTTGCAAATGGCATTAGAGGAAATGCCGGGAGAGTCACAAACACTTTGTCATTTATTACAACAGTTTTACCAGAATCATTATGCTTATCTGGAGCGTCTGGAATCTGCAATTTTATGGCATGACAAACCCGCCATACAAACCATGACCCAGCAACTGGAAGCACTGACGACAAAAATTGGTGCACAGGATTTACAGCAAGCTGCCAGAGCCTTGCAACAACACAGTCAGCAGACAAGTCAAGCAATCTCATTGGAAGATGTGCAGTGGCAGACATTCGCAAATACTTTCCACACAGTTTTCAAATCATTGCGCATCCTGCTGTTTTCTAATCACAATGGCCTGAAGCAAACCGATTTGCCGCAATTACTGTCTGAACGCCGACATTTACATGTGGTTGCTGGCGTGGTGTACAACCCTCAGCAACAAATACTCTTAGCCCGTCGTCACCATCATCAGGAGCAAGGGGGATTATGGGAGTTTCCCGGTGGTAAACGTGAAACCGGAGAAGCCCCTTTTTCCGCCCTGCAACGGGAATTTCAGGAAGAAATTGGTATTCACATCAAACAAGCCAGACCTTTAATTCGGATTTTCCATGATTATCCTGAAAAATCTATTTTATTGGATGTCTGGCAGGTTGAAGCCTGGAAAGGTACGGCGCAAGGATTGGAAGCACAGGAAATCAAATGGGTGGCACCCACGCAATTACATTATTTTAATTTCCCTGCCGCCAATCAACCGATATTACGCGCCATAGAATTACCGGATCGTTATCTCATTACCCCTGAACCTGACAGTCTTTATAATATAGAACGCTTTATGCAGCATCTGGAAAACTCGCTGAAATCCGGTGTGCGCTTGGTGCAACTGCGCAGTAAATACTTATCCGCCACAGATTATCAACAATACGCGGAGCGGGTTTTTGAGTGTTGTCAGACTTATCAGGCTAAGTTATTACTCAACCAGATACTAGTGGAAAAAGATGCCGTTCCTGCGCATGGTCTGCACTTGAATGGTCAGCAATTACAACAATGTGACAGCCGCCCTATACCTGAGAGCCAATATTTATCTGTTTCCTGTCATAAACTGGAAGATATTTATAAAGCCAACCAACTCAATGCGGACTGTCTGTTATTATCCCCCGTCAAGGCTACCGCTTCACATCCTGATGCCAGTCCGATTGGCTGGTTGCATTTTATGAAATGGGTGGAAGCCGCACATTGCCCGGTATATGCCTTAGGGGGTATGCAAACTAAACACATCCCCATTGCCTGGGCTCATGGCGGACAGGGCATTGCTGCAATTCGGGGGCTTTGGAATGGCGAAGCTTAAAAAAGGAAACAAGATGTTGCAAATAAAAACTCAAAAATTACTGACGCATATTTTATACCTGGCTTTATTGTTGATGTTCCCGATAGAGAATCAGGCACAGGTCAATTTTGAACAACCAGCACATTTTAAGCTGCTGCATTCCTGTCCGGCATTTAACTCAATCCGCAAACAGAGTGGCGCGGTTAATTTGAAAGTGGGGCAAACCTATGCAGCTTATGCTGAAAACAAAGCCTCAGGCGCAACGCATGTCTATATTGATGTCAAGGGAAAACGTAAATGGTTATCTCTGGATTGTGGTGAGTATCTGAAGCAAAAACCAATATTGAGCCAACGCCCAAATACCAGGATACCTGCTGGTACTGACTGCCTGCCTTTTTTTGATAACAAAGATAACTTTATCAAAACAGGTGTTGGTGGCAGAGTGGATATGACGCCCCCTGCACCAAAAATTGAGGCTTTTGGCAAAGCACTGAATCAGGTTTGTGGTACAGCAGGCAAAAAAACCAGTAGGGCAGAATTTAAGCGTTTATTACAAGCGCATCCTCAGGTATTAACTGAGCTGATGGTTTATACGGGTGGAAAGGTATTTGCCGGACGCGCAGTACATCAGGACAGCAAGACTTATCTGGATGATTTGACGGAGGCCTGGTATACCGTCCATGCTTTTGATCATATATTTTGTGGCGAGCCAAAATCTGGCAAGGCGATTGGTGGCTTGCATTATCATGGGCGCTACCAACAATTACAGGCCAACGGCGAAGCCTGCCGCCTACCCAATTTTAAACGCAATGAAGTGATACCCGGCAGTGTTTATACGATGGGCGTGCGCATGAAACGCGCTGATGGCGGTTGGGCACAGTTTCCAATCAAAGGCTATGGCCTGACTTTGAGTGCCAGGGATATACTAAAACTGGTTACTCGCGCTTTTGTGGACAATCCCACGAACAGTCGTAACAGCACTGCTTGCATGCTGGCAATAAAAGATGGCGATATTAATTATAAAACCGTGTTTGTGCGCAGAGCTACGGGCATACGTACATTTTTCCCCGATGCCACGCCAGATTTCAGGCGTAATTCAGCCTGTAAAACACCGTTGATTTTAGAGTGAAAATACAAATAAGGCTTAAAAAATCTTATTTCAAATAATCCACTCCCATTCCCCGACTGCGTTCATGGTGATAAAACTGGTACTTCAAACGGCTTTCCAAACCATGACAATCCATACAAAAGGTTTTATTAACATCAGATTGGCGTAAAAAGCTGTTATTTATATCACCGTTTAGATCCTTGGTAATGGCGCTGAGTTGATGTAGCGTTTTGGAGGATTCTCCATCCCAATGATGCGGCGCGTGGCAGGTGATGCAGGCAATACGTCCAAAGCGGCTGATTTTTTCCTGTTCATCCAGCAGGGGCAGTATTTTCGGATCTGAGCGCAAGACAAGATCCTGATAAGGGTGGCTGAATAACTTAATCGTTTTAGTTTCAGCACTTTGTTTGTCGCTGTGACAACTCAGGCAGAGTTTATCGCGCATCAGCAGTGAATCCCCGCCCTCTATTTTCGGTTCAAAGTGCTTACCGATGTAAAGAAATGGCCATTCAGGCGAAGCTTGATGGAGGCTGTGACAAGTACCGCAGGCTCCGGCCTGGGCGGGTTTTTGTTCCAACTGATTAAGGCTGTCGCTGGCGGTGACTTTGAGGTGATGATCCGAGGCTAATACTGCTTGTTGTTGAGGGTGACAGGCGGCGCAGAGTTGGCCCTGGTGATGATCTTCAACCAGTGCCGGGGTATTCTTTTTGCCTTGATGAGTGGCGTGGCAGCTATTGCAATCCACGCGCTTAATTTTTTTACCTGCCAGGGTGACTTCTTCATCCAAAGTCATGTTCACAGGATGAATGCCCTGGGTTTTGGCTGTTTCCTTATCCTTGGCATATTGGCGTTCATGGCAGGTTTGGCACAGGCTTTGTTGATCCTTGACTGCGCTGGTGAGCAAAGCACTGTCTGCCAGACTTTGATGGGGCTGGTGGCAGGTGTCGCAAGTCAATTGAGTGATTTTTTGTTCACCCAGTTGGACGGGTTTGTCCAATGCTAACTCCGCTGGATGCTGGCCTTTGCGGCGCGCCTGTTTGGCATCAGCATTGGTTTGTTGTTGATGGCAAGACTGGCAAAGCTTGGGGCTGGGCATGATTAATAAGCGGGTATCCGCTTTGCCGCCGTGGGCTTGATGACAGGAGCTGCAAATAAGTTCCTTATCTTTACCCAGACGTGCGCCTTGTTGTTCCAGTTCAGCAGGCAGTCCGGTGTATAAATCAGGATTCTGGGTGTAATTTTTATCCCCCACAGTGGGCGGTTTTTGCAGGCGTATACCTATGGGATGATTCAAACCGTGCTGGTTTTGTTTGGCCTTAGTATTGGTTTGTTGTTGATGACAAGACAAACAAAGTTGGGTTTCGGGAGCGACTAATGAACGGGTGTCAACTTCACCCCTGTGGAGTTGATGGCAGGAGCTGCAAATAAGTTCCTTATCTTTACCCAGACGTGCGCCTTGTTGTTCCAGTTCAGCAGGCAGGCCGGTGTATAAATCAGGATTCTGGGTGTAATTTTTATCCCCCGCAGTGGGCGGTTTTTGCAGGCGTATGCCTACAGGATGATTCAAACTGTGCTGGTTTTGTTTGGCCTTAGCATTGGTTTGTTGTTGATGACAAGACAAACAAAGTTGGGTTTCGGGAGCGACTAATAAGCGGGTATCAACTTCGCCGCCGTGAATTTGATGACAGGTCGCACAAATGAGTTGTTTTTTCTCTCCCAGACGTGCGTTCTGTTGGCTGAGTTCAGTGGGCAGACCTGTGTATAAGTCAGGGTTTTGGGTATAATTTTTATCCCCCGCTGTGGGCGGTTTTTGCAGGTGTATGCCTACGGGATGATTCAAACCCTGCTGGCTATTATCATCATAGTCTTTATGACATTGATGACACAAAGAACCGTCCTTATTGGCAACCCGCATCCAGGCATTTTCATGGCCTTCATGTACTGCCAATACATCTTCATGAATGGCGTGGGGGGTATGGCAACTGCCGCAGTAAAGTGTATCGCCATCATCAGTTTTTAGCTGTGGAAAGGCCTTGGGTAATGGTGCTTCTCTGGGTTTGTCCGCTGGCGATGAATGCGGATGCTGCTCACCGTGACCAATACGGGCGCGTGAGTCGATCACCGCGCCATGATGACAGCTATAACACATTGCTTCTGTAGCTACAGGTAACACGGGTTGCGGTTTGGAAAAAGTATAGTTCTGCGACCAGGATAAGTGACAGGTCAGGCAGTTTTTACGCGATAACTTGGCTTTAGCATTTGTTGGGATTACTGGATTTTTGCCAATCTGTACATCATCCAGACTGAGAATAACCACCTGATTGCGGCGGGCTTCAACGACATACAGCCTGCCTTGTTGATATTGCAGGCCGACAGGACTGTCGAACAGAATGTTCTGGCCTTGCGAATCTTGCAACCAGCCTTGAAACTGGCGTTGTACAAATACAGCGACCTGACCGGTGTAACTGTCGCTGACAAACAAACGCGCATTGTCATCAAGCGTAATGCCATTGGGACGAATGAGTCCACCCTCTGCAAGACCAAAGCGACTGATAAGGCCAAAACCATGTCCCAGCAGGTTAAAGAGTTTAACGCGGCTGTTGAGCACATCCACGGCATAAATATAGTCGTCTTTATCCAGAGCGAGCATAAAGGGGAAGTTAAAATCTGCTTTGCCTTCACCGCGCTGCCCCCAGCAGGTTTTGGTTTTGCCGCTTTGACTGTTGGTACGACATAGACGATGGTGGCGGCGATCACTCCAGATGATTTGCTGATCTTTGACTAGCAGGGCTACAGGCTGCGCTGCAACTTGTTCAAGCATGGGCAAGTGGATATGGCGCTGGAATCTCCCTTGCAGATCAAAAATACTCAGGCGATGATTACCGGTATCGGCAATGTAGATTAGCTGGTCACTGATGTGAATATCCATCGCCAACCGCAACTGGCCTTCTTTGCTGCCAGGGCTGCCAAATTGAAAAAGCCGTTTTCCCTGGGCATCAAACACCACCACCCGACCTCGTACCCCATCAAGCACATAGGCTTGTCCCTGCTTATCAAGGGCAATGGCGCTGGGCTGATCAAAATCAGTGCGCAGCCATGTGGTGGATGCAGGGAAAGCACTGACAAGCTGACTGAGAAGGAGAAATCCCAGGCACAAGCCAGTCAGGAGATATTTGGATACAGGCATGAGATCAGTTCAATAAGTCAATTAAGCGAATTAAGGGCGTAGGCTGTTTGTTATCCTCGTTTTGCGCTAAAAACCGGGCAATGGAATTATGGGTGATGGCTTGTTGTTGATCGACACTGGCTCCAAGTTGCTTGAGATTGAGAATTTTTTGCTCCGAGTCATGACAACTGCGACAAGCAAGACCTTTTTCCTCCAAAGGGGTATGAATCCTGGCTTTAAGGGGGGCTTGCTCAGCGATAGGCATTTGTTGCCAATGGTCGGCTATTTTTTTAAACAAGGCATGATCAGTTTTTAAGCTCACAGCCTGCTGCTGATAAAACGGGCGTATGATCCCTGTTTTTGACGGGAATTGCGCCTGGGTCTGGTTCAGCAAGTCTCCTGATTTTACATCCACCCACTGCTGCTCCAGGGTATAAGCTTCCGGCCTGAAATGGCAGGTTTCACAACTGATATAAGTCGTGTGCATATTTAAAAAACTGCGTACTTGCAGGTTTTCTCCATGCGGTAAATCATCATGACACAGACCACAAAAATGTTCTGTTTTTTGTACGGGTGATACCTGTTGATGAAAACGCGGTAAATCAACAGATATATTTTCGACCGTTTGCGACTCCTGCAATTGCTGCTCGGTTTTGTGGCGCAATTTAGGGCTTAATTGCACCTGCGCTATAGCTTGAGCGTAAAGGCTTTCGGCTTGAACCACAGTGACAGGCATAAAACCCAGCAGAATGAATATTAAATATATTGTGATAGTTGGTGTTGGTATCTTATTGTTAAGCACGGGGGGAACCTGATAAAAAAATAAAACAAACCCCAAAGAGGTACCCATACCAGTTGGGGGGGATTAATCAATTTCAATTGATTTTAATAACAGAATGACTCCCTTCATTTTCCACAGGAGTTATTCAGTCATGAAAACGTTGCTGCATTACCTAACCAGCTAGACCTTGATGCCAATATTGCATTACTACGCCTGGAAGGCCAGGTATCCATCAGCGGTATTTCTGAAATTCTACAGATACAAGGTTATAAACATAACTCAACTGACATGGTCAGTGAGCACCTTAAACACTTAGCCAAACATCTGCCTTCTACTTTGAACACAGGGCAAGCACATCGTGTATTTTACCTGAGCGATGAAATATTTGCTTTAGACTATCCCATTCTAATCACGATAACAATAATGCAGTCGAATTGATCCACAGGCGGCGGCTGGTCGTTGATAAAAATACGTTTAACCATTGCCTGCACCGTAAACCAGATGCCGGATTGTTCTGCCTGGGGGATTTTACCCGCGACATTGGTATTTTCTCATTCCCACGCGCCTTGTGTGGTTTGCTCATCAAATGGAATGCCTGTTAATGCGGCGAGGAGGCTGTCCGAGGTGTTGTGCTATGGCTTCACCGAGTTGGCGTAATTTGATGAGGGTGGTGTTAGGGACGCTGGAAAATGCGCGTTCAGCCGCCATTGCCAGCTCGACAAACAACGGATCATGTTCTGCCAGAAAGTGAAAGTTGCTTACAGGCTCAGGTGATGTTATCAGCCCGAATCCCTCCAGGTGAAAACGGCTTGCAACTTATGGACTACAAAAAAATAAACCCTGCATAGTAGCCTGAATCCAGGCACCATGCAGGGTTATTATCGCAGGTGATTAAACCGTATTATTCAACAATGCCCTGAGATTTCAAGGCCGCGTCAGTACGGTGATGGTCCTGGATTTTTTCCTTATGTTTCTTAATCTGGCGATCCAATTTGTCAGTTAAGGCATCAATCGCTGCATACATGTCTTCATGGCTTGCATCGGCAAACAAGTTGCCGCCACCGCTGACATGCAGGGTTGCTTCGGCTTTCTGGTCGAGTTTTTCAACAGTCAGAACAACGTGTACATTGGTAACGTGATCAAAATGTCGTTCAAGGCGTTTCATTTTGTCAGAGACATAACTACGTAATGCCGGTGTGACATCGATATGGTGACCAGTCAGATTGAGTTGCATGATGCTGCTCCTTAAGTTTAAGCCATCTGATTTATTCAGATGGGTTCTTCATTTAATTTCCTGATTCATACCCATCAGGCATGGGACTTTCTTTCCATTATACCAGGCATTTGCGCTCATTAGAGGGCGGTATAACCATTGCCTCCCGGTATTTGGCAACAGTTCTTCTGGCAACTTTAATTCCCTGTTCAGAGAGTATGGTTGCAATTTTGTTATCACTCAGTGGCTTAGCCGTATTTTCTGCGGCAATCAGCTTTTTAATTAATGCACGAATTGCCGTGGAAGAGCATTCTCCTCCCGTGCTGGTACTGACGTGACTGGAGAAAAAATACTTCAGTTCAAAAATACCACGGGGAGTGTGAATATATTTCTGGGTGGTGACCCTGGAGATAGTCGATTCGTGCATCTCCAGTTCCGTGGCAATGTCGTGTAATACCAGTGGTTTCATGGCTTCTTCGCCATAATCGAGAAATCCACTCTGGCGCTCGACAATGCTTAAAGTGACTTTTAATAGGGTTTCATGGCGGCTGCGCAGACTTTTAATGAACCAGCGGGCTTCCTGCAAGTGTTCTTTGAGCTTGTCTGAATCGTCACGCGATTTAAGATGGGAGATTTGCTGTGCGTACAGTGAGTTGACGCGTAATTTTGGCGCAACATCGGGGTTCAGTTCAACCTGCCAGCGTCCTTTGACTTTTTTGACAAAAACATCCGGCACCACATAAGGTGTTTTGCTGCTTTCAATCTGGTTACCCGGACGCGGATTGAGGGTCTGGATTAATTCAAGCACCGCTTGTAGTTCCTCACGGTTTAATTTCATTTTCCTCATTAACTGAGTATAGTCCCGCGCAGCCATAACATCCAGATATTGTGTTAATAAGATGCGTGCTTGTGTCATCCAGGGGGTATTTTCATCCAGTTGTCGCAGTTGTAACAGCAAACATTCGCCTAAATCCCGCGCCCCGATGCCAGTGGGATCAAAGTGTTGTATCCGTAATAAGACAGTACGCACCTCATCTTCTGTCACTTCCGGGTTATCCAGGCTTTCAACGATGCTTTCCAGTGAGGTTTGCAAAAAACCCTGCTCATCAATGGCATCAATAATCATCATCGCAATGACGCGATCAACATCGGTAAAAGGGGTTAGCTCCAGTTGCCAGGAAAGATGATCATGCAAAGTCTCCGTGCTGCTGTTGTAATCCAGAAAATCACGCGGTTCACTTTCTGAGCTTTTAGCACCACTTGCCGTATTAGGACTGTTGCTGCTGATATAGTCCTGAATATGATTCAGGCCGGTGTCGTAAGTATCTTCCCAGTTGCTGTCAACGGGTAGTTCTTCAGGCAGGTTTTCAGTTTTTTCCAGGTTAACTTCAGCTTCGCTGTTATTAATTGTTGGCTCAGAGGTTTCTTCCTCTTTATTGCCTTCTTCGTTATCAAAGCCCTCATCCACTGTTTCCAGCATGATATTTTTATCCAGCGTCTGCTGAATTTCCAGTTGCAGATCCAGCGTAGACAATTGCAACAGGCGGATCGCCTGTTGTAACTGTGGGGTCATTGTCAGTTGCTGTCCTAAACGCAGTTGTAAGCTCTGCTTCATATTATTTTTTTATATCTCAGTTAAAAAACGAGGATTTTATGCTCGTTCCTAAAGGCTGAAATCATGTCCTAAATAGACATTTTTAACCTGTTCATTTTGTAAAATGGTATTGGGTGCGCCTTCGGCAATGATAGTGCCTTCATTAACAATATAGGCGCGTTCGCAAATTCCCAGTGTTTCACGCACATTATGATCGGTAATCAACACACCGATATCCAGACTGCGCAAATGTGTAATAATATTTTGTATATCAATCACTGACAAAGGATCAATGCCAGCAAAAGGCTCATCAAGCAAAATAAAACGCGGATTTGCCGCTAAAGCCCTGGCAATTTCAACGCGCCTGCGCTCACCACCGGATAAGCTCATGCCCATGCTTTTGCGTAAGTGCGTGATACCTAGTTCTTTAAGCAGACCTTCGAGACGTTGCTGGCGCTGTTTTTTACGCATTCCCGCCTGTAATTCCAGAATTGCCAGGATATTATCTTCCACGCTGAGCTTGCGAAATACGGAAGGCTCTTGTGGCAGATACCCTAAACCAAGCTGCGCCCGCTTATGCATAGGGTAACGGCTAATGTCTGTTGAGTTGAGAAAAATACGTCCCTGATCGCTGGCAATCAGTCCTACCACCATATAAAAACTGGTGGTTTTTCCCGCACCGTTTGGCCCCAGCAAACCAACCACTTCGCCACTATGCACATGCAGATTGACTTCCTTAACAACACTGCGTCCACGATAGCTTTTAGCCAGTTGTTTTGCTTGTAATACGCTCACTGTTTTGGTTCTTTACTATCCGTTGCTGATTTTTTTTGTGGTTTACTCACCGGTTCAATGACCATATTCACCCGGCCCTGGGCAGTAATCTGACCATTTTTCGCATCGTATACAATATGTTCCCCAGTGACGGTATCTTTGTCTTTCCATACTTTGGCATTGCCTTCCAAGTGTAACATATCCCGGCTTGCCTCATAGCGCATCTGCCTGGCATTGGCTTTGACCTCTTCGCCATTATCCAGTAATTGTCGAAAATAAACCGGCTCATCTTTTGAACTCAGCGTTTTAGCAACAATTTTGTGGATATTTTTATTTTTACCATAAAATAACGTCACCTGCGCTGCTTTTAAATGCAGGCTACCCTGTTTGATATCAACATTGCCCAGATAGACGGTTTCGCCTTTTGCATTATCTAAGGTCGCTTTATCTGCGCCAATTTTTAAGGGTTGTTCCGGATCCGTTGACAATGCCATTAATCCGGCAGGGAAACAACACCAGCACACAACGATAAGCCATTTATTCATTTTCTTCATTTTCATAAATACCTGTGACTTGAGAAAATAATTCCATTTGTTGCGTTTTCAACCATGCCCGCATACCCATGCTGTGCGTTGTGCCTTGTGGTGTGTGAATTTCAGCACTGTTATCAGTTTCTACAAATTCTTCTGCGGGTTTAATACGTAAGTTCTGCGTTTTTATATGCAATTGTAAATAGCCGCTCAAGTCGTATTGCCAAATCTGCACCTGTCCCTGTAATTCAATAATCTGCGCATCAGTGCTGACCCGGCCTTGTAGCGCGCGTACATACCAGCGCGGTTTGTTTTCCTGGTAAAATACCAGATAAGGCTGCACCAGTTCTGTATCGATTTGCGGATAATGCTTCAGCATCTGGGCTTGAAGCTGATAATCGATTTGCCCGTTTAAGTTGGTTGCCGTAGAGATAAAATCCACCATGGCATAATCCGGTACATAATCAATTTCCAGCTTAGCGTGAACCGTGTTGGTTTTTTCCAATGTTTTTAATAACCAGAAAGAGGCGGCAGCGCAAAGTATTAAAGCCAGTAACAATTTGGGCATTGGCAGAAAACTGATTAATGATGCACGGGCATAAATTGTTGTACCTGCGCATCCCAGGTTTTCTGCGCCTGCATAATTAACTCGCACACATCACGCGCAGCACCATGGCCACCATTTTTTTCCGTTACCCAATGCGCCTGCCCCAGTACCAATGGGTGCGCATCGGCTACTGCGATGGCTAAGCCCACTTTTTGCATAACCGGCAAATCAATCACATCATCCCCCACATAAGCCACCTGCTCAGCTGCCAAGCCCGCTTCCTGACAGATTTGTTCAAAGGCTGGTAATTTTTCAATCTGGCCTTGCCGTACATATTTAATTTTCAGTGATTCCATCCGAAATTTGACGACATTAGAAGTGCGCGCGGTAATAATACCGACATCAATGCCACTGCGCTGTAACATGACCATACCCAAACCATCACGGGCATAAAATGCTTTGTATTCTTCACCATTATCACCCACAAAAAGTGTACCATCAGTGAGGACACCATCAACATCAAACAAAACCAGGCGAATTTGCGCGGCTTTTTCCAGAATTTCACGCATGATTGCTTATTACCTTCATGAAACAGTGAGAAAAACTTTAGTATACCGCAGCCCTGATTACACGGGAAATAAAACATGACAAAAACATTCAAGAATATCCATTCCAAACTGCAAAAGCCCAAACCTGTGGTGTTAGTGATAGCCGGTCACGATCCCTGTGGTGGCGCGGGTATACAGGCAGATATTGAAGCCTTGGCAGCCACCGCCTGCCATGCTGCAACGGTGATTACCTGTCTTACCGTGCAAGACTCTGTCAATGTGCAGGCCATACAAGCGCAAAATGTTGCTTTATTTTCCGCACAAATTCAGGCGGTGATTAGCGATCTGCCGATTGCGGCAGTAAAAATCGGGCTGGTGGGTGACATGGACTTAGTACCAGCAATTGCAGCAGCACTGGATAATATTAAACAACGTTACCCGCAAGCTCCCATCATTTTTGATCCGGTATTAGCAGCAGGTGGCGGTACTGCCATGAGTCATGCGCAATTGCACCAGGCTATGTGTGATGAGCTTTTACCCCGTACCGACGTATTAACCCCGAATACTGAAGAAATTCGACAACTCAGTGGAGAAACGGTTTTAACCGCAGCAGTGGCGCAGTTACTAAAACAAGGGTGCAAAGCCATTTTATTAACCGGCGGTCATGAAATTGAATACCAAAATCATGAGAAAAATATGGTTTATAATCGTTTATATACGCAGCATGGTGAGATCAGTTGTCATGCCTGGTCACGTTTACCCGATACTTATCATGGTTCCGGTTGTACGCTGGCAGCCGCATTAGCAGGCTATCTGGCACAAGGTGAGCAATTGAAAGATGCAGCTTTGCATGCACAGGACTATACTTGGAATAGTCTATGTTATGCGCAGCAGATAGGTCATGGACAATTATTTCCAGATCGTACACTGCGTTTGTAAAATATTAACTTATTAACAAAGAGGATAGCAATGATGAATTCATTAAAAATCAGTCTTGCCGGTCTGTGCGCCAGTGCTTTGTATTTAACTCTGGCCAGCAGTCCGCTTAATCTGGGCATGACACAAACTGCCCTGGCTGCGCCACCGGCCTATAAACCACCGACAGTCGGCTCTCCCAGTCGTCGAGTG
This sequence comes from Candidatus Venteria ishoeyi, assembly GCF_030378065.1. Lineage (GTDB taxonomy): Bacteria > Pseudomonadota > Gammaproteobacteria > Beggiatoales > Beggiatoaceae > Venteria > Venteria ishoeyi. The sequence goes on from NZ_JAUCGJ010000001.1 coordinate 30,722, forward strand.
GGTGGGGGTACCCGTACCAAAGGTACACCGCCTATGATTACACTGTTGGCACCGCCAACCACGGCGTATACCCTGCAAACGCAGCCCGTCATTTATTGGGCAATTTCCGAGTCAAAATATCCTATTGATATTCAGTTAATGGAAGCCAACCCAGATAGTATCGAAGCGATGCAGCCATTGCTGGAAAAGCAAATTAGCATTGACAATGCCGGGATTCAAAAACTGGATCTGAAAGCAATGGAAGTCACGCTAAAACCCAATGTGGAATATGAGCTGTTTATTTCTGCCATTATGGATCCCGATAATCGCGGACAGGATGTCATCAGCAGCGCAATTTTGAAATCCGTGCCGAAAACTGGAAAAGTTGCAAGCTGCCTGCAACAAGCAGATAAGCAGACTGTCACTTATGAAAATTTAGCCACTTGTGGTATTTGGTACGATGCAATCGCTGAACTTTCTACGCAAATTCATACGCAAAAAGACAATACAAAATTGAAAGCAGCACGGCGTGCTTTAATGATGCAGGTGAAACTACCGGAAGTGGCGGAATTAGATAAATAACTTGAGTTTGATGGAAGCTTCTTTTTGCGCTAACAGCGCAAAAAACTGCTTCCATCTCATGCTAAGTTTCTGATAGCGTGTACTGAATTTGACTGGTTTTTATTAAAAAGCTTTATGTCGGGTTCAGGTTTTAACGCTTAGGAGTGAGGATAAAATAAATACAGAAACTGGGCGCAGAATTTTTATTCATTTTCAAGGTATGAAAACAGGCGCATAGCAAGCTATGTAACTGTTTTCGGAACGCAGAAAATGGAGAAAAAGACCAGCCAGGTTGCTGAAGTTATAAAATTCTCACTCCTTAGAATGCCGAAAGAAATCCAAACCCCCACACTTATAAAATTAAGGAATCGTTGATATGAATATAAAACAACTTGCGCTGAGTAGTGTATTTTTACTGACCTTGACCAACTTCTCCATATTTGAATCAGCATCAACTGTCTGGGTATCCGCTGCCCATGCTGCTCAGGATTCTCTTATCAGTTTCAAACCACCGGTTACGGGTAAGCCAACCCGTCGGGTAGGGGGAGGGACGCGCTCAGCACAAAACAGTCCTGCTTTAGCGGTATTAACAACGGAACAAACCGGGCTGACAATCTCTTCTTCTCCCACATTGTATTGGGCCAGTAACCAGGTATCTTCACAGCCAGTAAAAATCAGCATTATCTACACCTTGCCTGAAAGCAAAGACATGATGCAACCCGTATTTGAAGCCGATATCACAATGGGTAAAACGGGTATTCAAGCCTTGCCATTAAGTCATAATGCCATTGAATTACAAACCGATATTGAATATCAATGGTCGGTCAGCGTGAAAAATCCAGGGATGGAAGGTACCGAGCAAACATTAATCAGTCGCGGCACGATTAAACGTGTTGCGCCCTCAGCAAGTTTACAACAGTTATTACAAACAGCGAAACCCAGAGACTTACCTGAAATTTATGCAGATCATGGTTTATGGTATGACGCATTTGCCGCAGTCAGTCAGTTAATTGCGGAACATCCTGACGATCCTGCATTGCGGGAAATGCGCGCCTCTTTGCTGTCACAAGTGGGCTTAAAACAATTTGTGCAATTAACGCAACAAACGGGGTAAATAGCCACCCGCTTGAAGCGGGGTCAGAAAGCTTGTTTTGACGGAAGGGCAGACCTGACAGGTTTTTAAAGCCTGTCAGGTCTTTAGGCAGTGTTCTAAAAGCAATTTTCCTTTTATAACCTGCTATCATTTTTTTCCACTTCCACTGGCTTTGTCATTAATAACACCTGACCATTCCAGTTTTTGTTGTTACTCATTTCCAAATGTTGCCTTTTATACAGGGTAAACCCTTCAACAAAATCTTGAAAAAGTAGTAATGGTTGTAGATAGTATTCTTGAGTACTAAGCAAGCTGACAATGCCCAGGGAATTCTTAGGTTTCTGACAAGTAATATTACCCATCCAGATTTGTTGCTGATTTCCTAAATAGGTATCACTGCGCCATAAACGCAAGACCAGTTGCGCGCTGGCGCTGGATGGTGGCTTTAATTCAGGGTTTAAAAAACGCATATCATGCTGCGCTCCTTGTGGTATTGCAGCAGCATCACTCGCTTCCGGTGGAATTTCCCCCATCACATAGACCAGCTTAAATGCCTCATAACGACTGTCATGAATTTGGGGTAATACGGGTAGCTTAGTCAATACCGGTTCACTGGACAAGGTATGCAATAAGCTTTTGGCATTAACCGGGATGGGATCGCGCCAGCCCTGGCTTAATAAATGCTGGCGTAAAACGTCTAAATCTCCGGCCCATTGCAAAGTTATCGGTTGTGGCGCATAACCACCCCAATTAACACGATAAGGCGTGAAAGCAGACCAGGCATCGTTCAGCCATTCCTGTTTGCTCAACTGATAGCTAGGCCATTCCTGTGTATAACGTTGCTGGTTTTCATGATAATTCAGCACCGCGCAAGCACCGCCCACCACAAATTGTGCGGCTAAAATCGAAATCACCAGCCCACGAAAGGGGAGCACGGAAGGATGATGCTGACGATAAGCCAATCCCATCACGGTCACCCAAAACAAGCCCAGAGCCAGACCCAGCAATGCGTCGCTTAACCATTGCTGGGCCAGATACAGACGCGATAAAATCAGCAACAACATCCAACTACTGGCAATGGCATAAGGTCTCCAGCGCAAATGCACAGGTAGACAACGCACCAATAAAACCGCGATAAAGCCGTAAATAATGGTACTGAGCATGATCTGGCTTTCCAGAAAGCCATTGGCGGGAGTATCGGCTTCAGTCAATAAATGCAGTGAGGGTGAAGACAAGGGTAATATCTGATACAAAGCCCAGGCAGTGAGCAAACCAAAAAATAAACTGCCCAGCCAATAACCCACGCCATGCCAGTGACGTTTCCAGGCCAGCCAGCTTAATCCTGCCAGCACCACAGCCAGATTGCTGTAACCGCTGTTTAAGGCGTTAAAAATAATGGGAAAGGGATCGGCCCAAGGTACCCGCAGGTTTTTAAACAGATAATAGACCTGGCTGTCTATTTCCAGTGGCGTACTGCCACTGAGATTAAACGCCAGCAGCGTCAGCAATAACCAGGTGGCGAGCAATAATACCAGTCCCATTTCCAGCATGGCAATAATATGCGGATGATTGGGATCTAAAATGCCACTGGTTAAGTTACGAAAAAAACGGTTTTTATGGCTCCAACGCAACAAAATATTGATAAATTGGTTGGTATGCGGTACCAACAGACGATAACCCTGATGTATTATCCAGACGCTGAGCCAGATTAAGGCAGGCACGCCGACCACGAGCAGGGTTAAACGGGTGCCGACATCCATTAAAATGGTCAGGGAAGCGCCCAGTAAAACACCGGGAAAAATATGCGAAGGTGCCCAGATCAGGGTGGCAAAAAAATCCAGGGTATGAAAGCGCAGAGGGTTCATCCCCACCATACCGACTGTAATGGGAATAAATGAGCGTGTTGCACCAATCAGGCGACCAAAAATGACACTTTTAGCGCCGTGGCGCTCAATCAACTGCTCGCCACGCTCCAGCCAGTCCGGGTGACGGGTAAAAGGCCAGATATTGCGGATTTTATCGTGATAATAATAACCCAGCCAGAAGCTGATGCCATCACCTAAAATGGTACCCAGCGCAGCCCAGAATAAGGTTGACCAAAGTTCCAGCGCGCCAAAGGCGATCAATACGCCAAAACCCAACATAATCGGCGTGCCCAGAATAAACAGGCCAACGATAAATAAAGACTCTCCCAGGGCGATGGCAAAGACTAATAAACCTGCCCAGCCTGGGTGTGCATTGAGCCAATGTAATGTATCGTTGATCAATTCGAGCAAAATCAAGCATCCATTTAAAAACCTGCCAGGTATTTGCCTGGCAGGTTTTTATAAAGCAAAATCAATCGGATATATAAGTAAGTAATTATCTTCACCTACTTAGGAGTGAGAATTTTATAACTTCAGCAACTTGGCTGGTCTTTTCCTCCATTTTCTGCGTTGTAAAAACAGTTACATAGCTTGCTATGCGCCTGTTTTCACGCCTTGAAAATAAACAAAAATCCTGCGCCCGGTTTCTGTATTTATTTCATCCTCACTCCTTAGACGATTGTATTATGCAGATTCTTGCTGCTCTGCAATTTCCTTACGCACCAGTTCCATGTCCAGTGCCTGGACTTTAGCAATAACATCTTCCAGCGCCGGTGCAGGCAGACTGCCAGCCTGGGAGAAAATAATGATCTGCTCGCGGAAAATCATCAATGTGGGAATGGAACGGATCTGAAATTGTGCGGCCAGGGCTTGTTGCTCTTCGGTGTTAATTTTGCCAAAGGCAATATCTTGATGTTGCTCAGAAGCCGCTTCAAATATTGGTGCAAAAGAACGGCAGGGGCCACACCAGGTTGCCCAGAAATCCAGCAATACGATATCGTTATTTTTTACGGTATCTTCAAAGTTAGTATCATTGATTTCAATGATTGGCATTGTGTACTCCTAAAAGTAGGTAAGATCTATCCATGTCCGGATCAAATGTTGAAGCCAGAGGATTATACAAGAATTTGCCAAGGTTTTGTGATGGAAATGATCCCATAAATTTCAGGCATTCAGGACATAAAGCCTAAGATTTTTTGAGTTGATCGATAGCAACCGCATGACTGGTTTTGTGTTCATCGACATAATGCGGGCGCGCGGTGTTTTGAATACCCGCAGCTTCAGCCAGCTCCCGCTCACGCGCAGCGATCAGTCCCAAACACATGCGTATATCCGTTACTGTCTGCTCTGACAAAGGATGCACGACACCAGGCTTAGGTGCGGTATCACGGGCAACGCTACTTAAGACCTTACGCATAGTCACTAGAATTTGTTGTTCTTTGCTCAGGTTTTCAAAACTCATTATTACATGCCTTTTAGCTAGCAGATTTTAGGAATGAGAATTTTATAACGCCTAAAAATAAACAATAATCCTGTGTCTCGGACTGCCTCCTAGTTTCAGACCTTATTTCATTCTCGTACCTTATCATGGTGATATTTGTCAAAATATCCAGTCTTGTTTTTAGATTTTCTATTGTGGCAGTAAGTAAAATCTGGATAGAAAATAAATAAAACGCTAAAAAAACACGGAAATTTCTGACTGTTGCCAACAATAAGATTAAAACTCAGGAAGGAGAAACACTAAAACTAAAAAACAGGAGGAGAAATTTCCCTCCTCCTGCTTATATAGTAACCCGCCACCTAAAAAGCGCAGGTTTTAAGTTGTTTAACTACAACCTTTAGGACGGGGCAAACCAGCAATTTTATTAGCCGATTTAATCAGGCCATAAGGAAATAAAGCATAAATATATTTACTGCTGCTGCGATCTGCGCCATATTTCTTTTTCATAATTTTAGAAAATACACGGGGTTCTGCAACAGTGCCAAATTCTTCAAAATAATCCCGCGCCGTGTTAATAATGTCCCAATGCTCTGGCGTTAATGCTTCCAGCTTTTCATTTACGGCAATACCGTGAGCGACTTCTTCGCTCCATTCACCGAGTTCTTCCAGCCAGCCTGCTTCACTTAACGCAATAATTTTGCCATCACCAAGTTCTAATTGCATGATCAATTTCCTTTATAACATAAGTTAATAACATGCTTGAAGCATAAAATACCTTACTTTTTTAGTCAAGAATTATTTCAGGTTTTTTTGACTGACTTGAAAATCAAGTATAATTTTGACCTTTTGACTCTCAAGTTTAATGATCTAAAATTGGGCATTATGTTTTCTTATTTCCTAAAAAATATTTTCCAGCGTTTGCTTTTGCTGTTTGTGGTTTCGATTCTGGCACATGCGGTTGTGCATCTTGCACCAGGACAACCCAGTGAAGTTGATCCACATAACCCACGGATGCAGGCTGAAGATATTCAGCGCATTCGCGATGCTTTTCACCTGGATGCGCCCTTACATTTGCAATATTATTACTGGATGTCTGATTTATTAAGTGGGGAATTAAAATCGTTTAAGGATAGCCAGCCGGTGTTACCCAAGATTCGTGAACGTTTTTTAAATTCTTTACCCTTGTTCATACTGGCAACCGTTTTGATATGGACCTTGTCGTTTCCAGTGGGTATTCATGCGGCATTGCACCGTGGCAGTCTATATGATCGCAGCAGCACCTTGATTGCCTGGTTATTGATTTCCATCCCCGGTTTTTTTCTCGCGTATTTATTGATTTTATGGGTGGTTCAAACTGTTGCCCTGCCGGTATTAGGCATGCGTACTTTTGGCATGGAACAGGCAGGATTATGGGCGCAAAATATGGATAAGATTTGGCATCTGACCTTACCAGCCCTGCTTTCAGCAGCGGCGGGCATTGCCGTATTATCACGTTATGTGCGCGCGCAGATGCTGGAAACCTTAAACCAGGATTATGTACGCACGGCAAGAGCAAAAGGACTGGACGAACACGATGTGGTGTATCATCATGCTTTGCGTAATGCGCTGCTGCCTTTTATTACCATGTTTGGTTTGATGCTGCCCGGATTAATTGGGGGTTCGGTCATTATTGAACAGATTTTTGCCTGGCCGGGTATTGGTCGCCTCAGTTATGAGGCCATCATGGCGCGGGATTTTCCGGTGATTCTCACAATTAATTTTTTTGCTGCCGTATTGACACTGGCCGGTACGTTTTTATCCGATATGTTGTATGCACTCGCCGATCCCCGTATTCGATTATAAAGGAGTATTGCGATGAGTGAATTTGTCCGCATCTGTCCAAAATGCCAACAACAGAACCCTGAGTACGAGCACGTCTGCCAGTCCTGTGGGCAATTTATCGCAATGGAAATGGCAATTCAAAAACCGGAAGGGGATAAGGCAACGACTACGCCACCTGTCGCTGAAGAAACCCATACCACACCGCCCCCAATTTCTGAGCAAAAAACCCGCAACACAGCGGCAACACAGCGTTTTGATAAAAATGAAGTCGCGGCCATTTATTTGCAATTAAATAACAGCGAACAGGTGTTTACCGTCAAACATGGCTGGGTCATGGGGCAGGCACATGTACAGAATAAAGCGCAGATTCAAATTCCCGATGATATTTCTGGCAGTGAATATCTACACCGCCGTCATTGTCGTTTTATTTACCAGGATGGTAAATGGTATGTGCAGGCTTTAGATCAAAAACGCTTTCAGCGGGAATTTACCAATCCCACCCAGGTAAATCAGAAAACGCTGACACCGGGTAAGGCCGCACAAATTCAGGATGGCGATACGCTTATGCTCTCAGGGCTGGGTTTTGATGTACATTTTATCCGGGTTTAACAATGTCCGATAAACCGGTAACGCAGCGTTATCAACAACCGGCAACACCACTCACCCAGCGTTATCCGGCAACCCAAGCTGTTACCCAACGTTATGTGCCAGAAGCTGAAGTGGCTGTACACGCAAAAACCCGCAAAGATTTACTGATTGCTCAGCGTTATGCGGTAAAAGACGGGCCGTTAGGTGCTTGCAGTGGTGAGGCAGAAGTGTATTTATGTCAGGATAGAGTTGCTGCTCGGGAGGTTGCCGTTAAGTTATATCATGATCACGCCATGCCTAAAACCAGCATTATGGACACGCTTAAACAACTGCAACATCCTAATGTGGTGCGTTTATATGAATACGGTAAGTGGCAGGCGCGTTTTTATGAAGTGATGGAGTTTTGCGCAGGCGGGGTGATGGCAGACTTCATGCCTTTGAGTGAAGAAGATATACGCGCTTATTTGCCAGGTATCCTGGATGGTTTATCCCATTGTCACCAGCAGGGCATTATTCACCGTGATATTAAACCCAATAACCTGTTTTTTCTCACCCCGCAGCGGCAAACTGTGTTATTAGGTGATTTTGGCATCAGCTCTTATCTGGACAGGGGCAATCAAATTCGTATGACCCAGTCCGCCAGCCATTTAACCCTGGATTATGCTGCGCCGGAACTGATTGACGGGCATGAAGTCAGCCCCAAAACCGATTATTATGGTTTAGGCATCACCCTGATGCACCTGCTTGCCGGGTATTCACCATTTCATGATAAAAGCCAGAATGATATTCTGGTCGCGCATCTACGCGGACGCCTGCCCATACCGGAAAAACTGTCGCTGGATTTTCAGAACCTGTTGCGTGGTTTAACGCTGCCCAAACCCGAAGCGCGCTGGGCTTATGCAGAAGTCTTAGCCTGGCAGCGCGGCGAATGTGTGCCGCTGAATCTGGACAGCTATGCCACGACAACGGCGGAAGCGGTAACAACGCAACCTTATCCCGGTTATCCCCAAGCCAGCACGCCGCTGGAATTGGCGCAAAGCCTGGAATATTTTAAGGCTTATAATCAATTAATGCGCGGTGACATCCGCCGCTGGGTATTTGATCACGTCAGTCAAAGCATGGCCGAAGCCATTGAAAAAATTGTAGTCGGCTATAGAGACAAACCTGAACAGGCTTTATGTAAACTGTATTACACCCTGGCACCACAAAGCCCTTTACAAATTGCAAGGCACAAGCTGGAAAACCTGCGCCAATTCGCCGATTTATTAAATATTGCCTTGCAGGACAGGGAACAGGGGGCAGATACGGATTTAGTGCAGGCAATAGAATCAGCATTATGGCAAGAGCGCATAGAAACCTGGTTGCTTGCAGGAAAACATGCAGGCAACCGCAGCCAGGAACTGGTCGATAAGCTCAGTTCGCTGCGCAAACGGCTGCAATATAAGCAGCCTGAAACCGCCTTGTTCGCGCTGCTGTATACCCTGGATCCAAAACGCCCGCTGGTGATTGTGCCAGGTGTGGAAATTCAACAACCCAAGGACTTAAAAACCCTGTTTCAACAGCATAAAAAAGTCACAGAAAAATTCTTAAAAACCAGCCTGTATAATAAATATTTTGAAGAATGGTTACGGGCTGCGGCATTTCCCAACTGGCAACAAGATGTGGCTTTTATTGAAGAAACCCGCCGGATGTATCTGGATAAACCACAATTAGGTATTTATAGTTTATTGTGGCGTTATTATCCCGATCTACCCCTGCCCTTTGCAGGACATAAGGTTACACAGATTACTGAATTAGCTCACTTAATTGATGCATCCCATGAATCCAGGCACGCGGGTTTGAAACTATTAAAAACAGGCTGGTTGCGCACCTGGCTGGTTGCTACGCAAAAGGTCAGTTCGGTGGCTAAGCTGGATCACGCTTTACTGGCCGTTGATGTCAGCCTGGAAAGTAAGCTGGAAGCCTTGTTACAGTTACTTGATCCCAATCTGGCACAGCCACAATTACAAGTAAAACCCACACATCTTAATTTTGGCTCCCTGTTTCATGATGAAATCAGCAGTGAGACGCTACAGATTAAAAATATCAGTCGCGGTTTTCTCAATGGGGAAATCACGCTGGAACACTATGGTGAAGGCATCACCCTGGATAAATACCTGATTGAAGGCAATCACCTGTGCTTTGAGATAACCCTGGAACCCTTGGCAAAACTCAGTCCCGGCGTACACCAAAATAACCTGCATATTCACAGCAATGGCGGTGAGCAAGTCATTCCAATCCGTTTTATTTTACGCAAAACACCGCAAGAACCGTTACCTTGGTGGCGCAAGATTTTTTCCTGAAAATTTCCTGACCTTATGTAATAAAGGTGCAGGCAGGTAAGGTGTATAAGCACAGCACCATACACCGCATGAAATACCAACATGACGGAGGCGCTATCGCTTATCCACCTTACGAGTTATTTTCCCACGCACCCTTGGGAACCTGTGGCGGCGCGCCTGCGCCGCGTGTTGATTCGTGATGCAGGCGCGTGGGAGCGAGAAACGGATAACACCCCTTCGAAGGGGTGTTATCCGTGAGGTATCTGGAAATTATTTACCTGAAAAACTGAATTTATGACACCCATCAAATTAATCAGATAAAAGACATAGCTATTTTTGCAAATTTTATATTTCTGCGTCTCTGCGGAAAAATTTGACGAATTAATGACCAAAGCCGGTGCTGGCATCGAATTCAGGTTAAATAAATTTTTTAACCGGTGCAAAACTGCGTCGGTGCCAGCGGGTTGCACCCAGTTTTTCCAGACCACTCAAATGTGCCTTGGTGCCATAACCAGCATTGGTTTCCCAGCCATAACCGGGATTTTTTACCGCCAGGTGTCGCATCAGGCGATCACGCACCACCTTAGCAATAATCGAGGCGCAGGCAATACTGTAGGATTTTTGATCACCGCCTATCACTGCGGTATGCACACCCAGATCATGTTTTTTAGTGTCGCGCCCATCAATCAAGGCATGATCCCAGGGTTGCAGGCGGGACATGGCGCGTTGCATGGCAAGATAGGTGGCGTTGAGGATATTGATACGATCAATTTCGGCAACGGAGGCTGCGCCGATTGCAAAAGCCAGCGCCTGTTGTTTGATATTGTCATAAATAGCCTCACGTTGTTTTAAACTGAGTTTTTTGGAATCGGTAACGCCTGCCAGTGGGATGGTGTCAGGTGGTAGCATGACTGCTGCTGTAAGCACAGGGCCGCTGAGGCAGCCACGCCCCACTTCATCAACACCGATGACGCGCAATTGTCCGTTTGCCCATAATTCATTTTCCAGAATTAAATCAGGCATTGCCAGTGATTGTTTTTTTTTCATACAATAACAAATTTTTATATTACAGAATCTAAATCATGTCTCAAGCGATACACCAAATGCAAGTTCGTTATATACCGGCAGAAGATCGTTTATTATTTCGGCTGAATACCCGCAACCAGGAGGAGTTTCGTTTCTGGTTAACCCGTCGTTACAGCATGGAGTTATGGAAAGCGTTGCTACATATGCTTGATGGTGAGCAGGCACCTCAAATGCTCAGTCAAACGCCTCAAGCCAAACAAGCTGTGCGTGCATTTCAACATGAGCAGGTACTCAATCAGGCAGATATGGAAACGCCTTATAAAGAGCATGAAGAAAATATGTTTCCACTGGGGGAGGAGCCTGTGTTGCTGTCACGCATAAAAATTAAAACCACGGACAAACAACGCCATATTTTATGTCTGCACCCTGCAACCGGCAAAGGTTTGGATTTGGCACTGGATGGCAACTTATTACATTCATTTTGCCATTTGTTATCTCAAGGTGCTTCCCAAACCAATTGGGGATTGCGTTTTAAGTTAGCGGAAACGGTCTCACCTGAAACCGCTGCGCCACACTAGCCCATTTGTTTTTCACGGATTTCGTCCAGGGTTTTGCAATCAATACATTTTGTTGCCGTAGGTCGCGCCTCTAAACGGCGCAGACCAATTTCAACGCCACAGGATTGACAATAACCATATTCTTCATCATCGATTTGTTTGAGTGACTCATCGATTTTTTTCACCAGTTTACGTTCCCGATCCCGGGCGCGTAACTCCAGCGCAAATTCTTCTTCTTGAGAAGCCCGATCATTGGGATCGGGGAAATGCGTGGCATCATCCTGCATATGATGTACCGTGCGTGCCACCTCATCGATTAATACCTGTCTCCAGGTCTCCAGCAGATGACGAAAATGCGCTTCTTGCGCTTCATTCATATATTCTTCATCCGCTGCAAGTTGATAAGGGGCTATTTTGTGTTTGAAACTGTCAGGCATTATATTTTTGCTCCTGAAGGGCCAGTGTCCAATTGACCAGTATTTTTGTGAAATGCTTCCAAACCCGGATTTTAAAGGTAAATCTCCACTGGAGATAAGAAGCTTAAAAACAAGGGCGCAAACGTATACCATGAATATTTGCAAAGCTCAAGATTTTTATTGCTGCAAATTTGTATCCAAGGCATCCATTATGAGATATTTTTGTTACTAGCACATCAATACAGCTATAGCGTATAATTTCAGTTTTTTACATTTTCAAAGTAAATATAACGGAATTGTTTCATTGTGAATACAGCAAGCCGACAAAATCTTTTTAGCCTGGACCGCCAGCGGCTGGAAGCTTTTTTTCAGGCGTTGGGGGAAAAACCCTTTCGCGCCAGCCAGGTATTGAAATGGATACATCAGCAAGGTATAACTGATTTTGAGCAGATGAGCAATATCAGTAAGAATCTGCGTCAACGGCTTGCTGCTAAAACAGATTTAATTACACCGCAGGAAATTACTCATCATTATAGTGAAGATGGTACCCGCAAGTGGGTGTTGCAGGTCGATAGTGGCAATGCGATTGAAACCGTTTTTATTCCGGAAGAGGGTCGTAATACGCTGTGCATTTCCTCACAGGTCGGTTGTGCGCTGAATTGTAGCTTTTGCGCAACAGCGCAGCAGGGCTTTAATCGCAATCTCAGCGTTGCTGAAATCATCGGTCAATTATGGTTGGCTGAACACAGTTTGCGCCCGGAACTGGATATTAAACCCGGACAAAGGGTGATTAGTAATGTCGTACTCATGGGCATGGGTGAACCCTTATTAAATTTTGATGCGGTTGTTGCCGCGATGCGTTTAATGATGGATGACTTTGCTTATGGTCTGTCCTGGCGGCGCATTACTTTGAGTACGGCAGGCGTGATTCCGGCACTGGATCGCTTAAAGGAACAATGCCCGGTAAATCTTGCCGTCTCCCTGCACGCACCGGATGATAAATTACGCGATCAACTGGTACCGCTGAACCAGAAATATCCCATTCATGATTTAATCGAAGCCTGTCAACGTTATCTCGAAGGGGAAAATCGTAAACGCATCACTTTTGAATATGTTTTACTCAAAGGCGTGAATGATTCTACGGCACAGGCGCGGGCCTTAGTGAATTTGTTGCGCGATGTGCCCGCTAAAGTCAACCTGATCCCTTTTAATCCCTTTCCTGAATCAAAATACCAACGCTCTTCACAACAGACCGTTGATCGTTTCCGGGAGGTCTTAATGTCGGCAAACTTAATTACTGTCACCCGTAAAACGCGTGGTGATGATATTGCCGCTGCCTGCGGTCAACTGGCAGGCAAGGTGCAGGATCGCAGTCGCAGGCAGACCCCAGTCATTCAGCCTTCAGATTTAACAACATGAATAAACGTCTTTTTTTATATCTGCTCCTCCCCCTGTCAGCACTACTACTGGTTGCTTGCGGCAATCAAAGACATCAACCTGCGCCACCTAACCCTATTGTGCTGAATGAAAATGCAAAATATGACCCGAAATCAGCAGCGGAGTCCAATACTGAATTAGGCATTAACTATATGCGTCAGGGGCGTTATGCCGTCGCCCTGGATAAACTGAATAAAGCATTAGAGCAAGATTCAAAGAATCCTATGGCGCATACTGCAATGGCTTTGTTAAATGAACATCTGGGTAAAAAAACAGAAGTCGAGCCGCATTATAAGAAGGCGCTGAGCCTGGAACCAGATAATTCAGCAACCCATAATAATTATGCGGCATTTCTGTGCAGCCAGGGCCGAATGGCGGAAGCTGAGACTCATTTTCAAACCGCATTAGCCAATCCGCTGTATAAAACCCCGGAACTGGCTTATACCAATGCCGGTTTATGCGCTGTACGTTTTAATAAACGCAATAAAGCGATGGATTATTTCCGTAAAGCCTTGCAGCATAACCCCAATATTGCCCGCGCTTTATATCAAATGGCGGAATTATATGAAGAACAAGGCGCATTTACTGAAGCACAAGCTTATTATCGGCGTTATATTGCTATCGCGTCACAAACGCCGCAAAGTTTGTGGCTGGGGGTACGTATTGCTCGTGCCTTAAATGATAAAGATGCTGAAGCCAGTTACGCGCTGCAATTAAAATCTCGTTATCCCGAAGCTAACGAAACCTACCAATTAAAACAATCTGAACAGATTTATTATTAAGATAAAAGGTTCGATTATAATGACAAAACAAGCGACAAGAAACCCCCCGGAGGAGATAAATATGGGTAGTCCGCAACCTGAAGTGTCTGAGCAGATTCCCAATATTGCCATGAATCAGGACATGGAGCCAACACGCCAACCGGCGATGGAAAGCAATCATGACTTGGAACTGAATGAAACGAGTTCGTTGGGTGATTTACTCAGACGTTCACGGGAATCCATGCACTGGTCGATTGATGAAGTTGCAGAAAAGTTGTATCTGGAACCGCGTATTATTGAAGCACTGGAAATGGAAAATGAAAAAGTGCTGCCACCCGCTATTTTTGTGCAGGGTTATTTACGCAGTTATGCGCGTTTGCTGAACTTGCCTGCTGACAAGTTAGTGAAACATTATAAAAATAACCCAAGCTCATCTGCACCGGATTTGGTACCTGACAACCGTTACCCTGCAAAAAATAAAAAAACCAGCGGTGGTCATGGCTGGTTTTATAAAACCATGACCCTGCTGATTATTGTTGGCACAATCTTACTGGTGGTTTGGCGTTATGTGGGTGAAAATCCGTTTAATCATAATTTTTTCAAATCACAGAAATCTACAGAAACACCTGTAGCGGTATTGCCTGGAATGGCATTGCCACCCATTACACCCCCCGGTCAAATTACGCCTGCAACTGATGCGCTTGAATCCGAGGCTCAGTCTGCATTAGCCGATAATACGGAAACAACCGTCTTTACACCGCCATCGGAAGCTTCCGAGCCGCCCGTTGTTGAGGAAACCGAAACCAGCAACCCGGTGAGTGCGGTCGCAGCAGGCGCTGTTGAGGATGCCACAACGCTTGAAACTGCTGAAACAGAAGCCGTTGAAGATGCTGCTGAAGAAGCCATTGCAGAGAGTGAACAAGCAACGGAAGCCGTAGAAACTGAAACGCCCGCAGCCATTGATGGGCATAAAATGGAATTAAGTTTTACGGGTGATAGTTGGGTCAGCCTGGTTGATAGCAAGGGTAAGAAACTGATTTGGACCGTTTTAAGGGCGGGTGATAATAAAGTCATTAGCAATGGAACGCCGCCACTGACCTTAAAAGTCCGTCATGGCAAATATGCAAAACTACGCTGGCAGAACAAAGATATTGACTTAACGCCGCATCAAGGTGGGGATGGTCGCACCAAAATCAGCTTATCCCTAACGCAGTAAGCCGTATGTTTTGCTGTTTATAGCAAATTCTGTTGATATAACAAAACCAGCCCCAACGGGGTGTAATCTATATAGCCAGGGGCAATGTCCCTGGATTGGATAATCACCGCATAAGCCCTAAGGGCAAAATAATAGGGTGGCAGTGATTTTTATTTTGCCCCTTCCCATTCAGGATAAATAATGACGCAACACAGTCCGATTTCGCGCCGGGTTTCCCGGCAAATCCAGGTAGGCAATGTCGCTGTTGGTGGCGATGCGCCTATCAGTGTACAAAGCATGACAAATACCAATACTTGTGATGTCGCAGCAACCGTCGGACAAATTCAGGCGCTGCAAAAAGTGGGCGCGGATATTGTGCGGGTTTCAATTCCCGATATGGCGGCGGCTGAAGCCTTTGCGGAAATTCGTAAAGCCATTGATATGCCGCTGGTTGCCGATATTCATTTTGATTATAAAATTGCGCTGAAAGTCGCGGAATACGGTGTTGATTGCTTGCGCATCAACCCTGGCAATATTGGACGGGAAGAACGGGTGCGCGCGGTGATTGATTGCGCAAAAGATAAAAATATCCCGATTCGCATTGGCGTGAATGCTGGCTCGCTGGAAAAGGATTTACAGAAAAAATACCGTGAACCAACGCCCGAAGCTTTGGTGGAATCCGCCATGCGCCATATTGATATTCTCGATAGGCTGAATTTTCCTGATTTTAAGATCAGCCTTAAAGCCTCTGATGTGTTTATGACCGTTGCCGCCTACCGACAGCTTGCTGGTCAGATTGAGCAGCCTTTGCATTTAGGGATTACTGAAGCAGGCGGTTTGCGCTCCGGTTCCGTCAAATCCGCCATTGGCCTGGGTATGTTATTAGCAGAAGGCATTGGCGATACCATCCGGGTGTCACTGGCTGCCGATCCGGTGGAAGAAATCAAAGTAGGCTTTGACATCTTAAAAAGCCTGCATTTACGCAAAAAAGGCATTAATCTGATTGCCTGTCCTTCCTGTTCAAGACAGAACTTTGATGTCATCAAAACCGTTAACGCGCTTGAAGAACGTCTGGAAGATATTGTCGAACCACTGGATGTTGCCGTGATTGGCTGCGTGGTAAACGGGCCGGGAGAAGCCAAAGAAGTACATGTTGGCGTAACGGGTGGTTCTCCGAATTTGCTGTATTTAGATGGAAAGCCTCACCACAAGGTCAGCAATGAAGCGCTGGTGGATGAGTTGGAACAGGCAATTCGGGACGCGCTATAGTCATGTTGTTCAAACGTTTGTGTATTATCGGGGTTGGTTTAATTGGCGGCTCGCTGGCGCGCGCGCTGCGTGATGCAAACGCCTGCGAAGAAGTTGTGGGCTGTGGTCGACAACTGGATAATTTAAACAAAGCGGTTGAACTGGGCGTGATTGACCGCTATAGCACCGATATGGTCGAAGCCGTTAAAGATGCCGATATGGTGGTATTGGCGGTGCCTTTGGGTACGATGGCCAGCGCCATGCAGAAAATTGCACCGGTTTTGCCTGATAATGCCATTATTACTGATGTTGGCAGCGCCAAAGGCAGCGTATTGCAGGATGCGCAACACTATCTGGGCAAGCATCAATCCCGTTTTGTGGCCGGACACCCGATTGCGGGTTCAGAACAACACGGCGTAATCGCCTCTGTCAGTAGTTTGTTTCAACAGCGTCGGGTAATCCTGACACCAACGCCGGACACCGACACGCAGGCACTGGAAAGCGTGCGCCAGATGTGGGAAACCACCGGTGCTGAAGTGGTGGATATGAATGTACAACACCATGATGAGGTGTTGGCTGCCACCAGCCACTTACCACACATGCTGGCTTATGCCTTGGTTGATATGCTTGCGCATATGGAAACCCGGCGTGAGATTTTTCGTTTTGCCGCAGGCGGCTTTCGGGATTTTACCCGTATTGCTTCCAGCGATCCTAAAATGTGGCATGACATCTGTCTTTCCAATCGTGAAGAATTGGTCAATATGCTGGAGGCTTTTGGTCAGCAATTACACAATCTTACCCAGGCAATTCGGGAAAGTGACAGCGAAAAAATCAATACCCTGTTTTACAACGCAAAAACTGCCAGAGATGAATTTACCGATTAACCCATCTTTAATATCCCTGTCTTCCATCGCGCAAAGCATGGCAAATACCTCACCCAAATTAAATTATACTCCCCCAGTCACCACTGGAAGCGATATAATGCCTCATTTTTATGTGTAAATGCTGTTACGCACCCTGTTATTTTGCGTAACGCCTGTTTGTAACGGAAACCATTATGTCTGATATTAATAAAGTGGTACTGGCTTATTCTGGCGGCTTGGATACCTCAATCATTTTAAAATGGCTGGAAGATCAATACCAGTGTGAAATCGTCACCTTTACCGCCGATATTGGGCAGGGTGAAGAAGTCGAACCTGCGCGCGCTAAAGCCGAGGCTTTAGGCGTTAAAGAAATTTATATTGAAGACTTGTGCGAAGAATTCGTGCGCGATTATGTCTATCCCATGTTTCGCGCCAATGCGATTTATGAAGGCGAATATCTGCTGGGTACGTCCATCGCCCGCCCCTTGATTGCCAAACGTATGGTTGAAATCGTCAAGGAAACCGGTGCGGATGCCGTTTCTCATGGTGCAACTGGTAAAGGCAACGATCAAGTACGCTTTGAACTGGGCGCTTATGCCTTAAGCCCCGGTATTGAAGTGATTGCGCCGTGGCGTATCTGGGATATGAATTCACGGGAAGACTTGCTGGCCTATGCGGAAAAACATAATATTCCGGTAGAAATGAAACGCGGCAAGCAATCGCCCTATTCCATGGATGCCAATCTGCTACATATTTCTTATGAAGGCGGCATTCTGGAAGATCCCTGGAATGAGCCGGATGAGGAAATGTGGCGTTGGAGCGTATCACCACAGAATGCGCCGGATACCCCGCTGGAATTAACCCTGGATTACGTGCAGGGAGATATTGTTGCGATTGACGGGGAGAAAATGACCCCCGCGCAAGTGCTGCGGTATTTGAACAAAGTTGCTGGCGCGCATGGCGTTGGACGGCTGGACATGGTGGAAAACCGTTATGTCGGTATGAAATCCCGTGGTTGTTACGAAACCCCCGGCGGCACGGTAATGTTAAAAGCCCATCGGGCAATGGAATCCCTGACCCTGGATCGGGAAGTCGCGCATCTAAAAGATGATTTAATGGCGCGTTATGCCAAGTTGGTTTATAACGGTTATTGGTGGAGTCCTGAACGTCAGGCGCTGCAAACCCTGATTGATGAAACCCAGCAGGTGGTCAATGGTCAGGTGCGCCTGAAATTGTATAAGGGCAATATTATTATCATTGGTCGCCAATCGGCTGAAAATAGTCTGTTCAGCGAAGCCATTGCCACTTTTGAAGATGATGACGGCGCGTATAACCAGAAAGACGCGGAAGGCTTTATTAAATTAAATGCTTTGCGTTTGCGTATCGCGGCTTTATCCGGGCGCTAAGAAACCTCTTTCATTAACAGACCTTCCCGGTTTTAAAAACCGGGAAGGTCTAAAAATCATCAAAATACAGCCCATTATTTGGCATCAAAAAAATTTAACGGGTTTGCTTGAAAAAACAAATAAGTTGATCTATATCTATAAGCAGAGGCAGGGGTCAGAGAGACACTGCTGATACCAGGTGGTTCTTGAACGCTGACAGGTTCACACAGAACACCTGAATATTTTTACATATTGCTTTTTTATGAGGATATGATCATGATTGATTTCACCCCTTTATTCCGTACCGCCGTTGGTTTTGATCACCTGGCTCCCATGTTGGAAGAAGCCAGTCGCGCTGATGTGGGTGGTTACCCCCCTTATAACATCGAGCTGACCGGCGAAGATCGTTATCGCATTACTTTGGCTGTTGCCGGTTTTTCTGAAGAAGAACTGGAACTGGAAGTCAAAGAACATGTATTGCGCATCTCAGGTAAAAGAACCGAAGATAAGGAAGTACCAGAATTCCTGTATCAAGGTATTGCAACCCGTGCCTTTGAACGTCGTTATCAATTAGCGGAACACATCCGCATTGAAGGCGCTCAGTTAAAAGATGGCTTGTTGCATATTAATTTAGTACGCGAAATTCCTGAAGCCATGAAACCGCGTAAAATTGCGATTCATACCGAGGAAGCGCATCCAGTGATTGAAAATAAAGCCGCATAAGCACTTTATTTTTCACCGTAATAGAAAGGAGGGTCTAGGAGCCTGTCAGGCTCCTGGTGTCCTCCTTTCTTTGTTTTTATTGCTATGCTTAAATCAAAAAGCGTAATACCAGATAAGGCATAACATTAAAAATCAGTACCAGAATCTTAAACAAGGCGATACCGGCATAATGGATGGTGTTAAATTGTTCCTGGGATAAGGTGAACCAGCGGCTGTGCATCCGATAAACCCAATCACGGGCAAAGACGATAAACAAAAACCACCACAACAAAATCGCAATATTCAGTATCGCGCACCAACCCAGTATTGTTTGTAACAATTCAATGTTCATAAGAAACTCCCGATGTTAGCGTGTTTCAATCAACATACAGCAAAAACTGCACACCAGCAACGGTCTGTTTTTTTGGAAAACCAAGTAAAAAATATTGACAGAATCCGTTATAGACGGATTCTGTAATTGCCCATATAGTTGTTCCAGACTATAATTTGCGCCCCTTTACTATTAAATAGATATACTCATGAGCAATGATAGCAACCCCGTCCAGTTTGAACTGATGCCTGGTGGTCATTTAAACGGTCAACTGCGTGTGGCAGGTGATAAATCCATTTCCCATCGCGCCATTATGTTAAGCGCGATTGCTGAAGGCGAAAGCAATATTACCGGTTTTCTGGAAGGCGAGGATACGCTGGCAACCCTGGCGGCGTTTCGCACAATGGGCGTGAACATCAGCGATCCCAAAGATGGCAAGGTAACGGTACAGGGCGTGGGGATGCATGGTCTGCAAGCACCGGATACGGCGCTGGACCTGGGCAACTCCGGCACCTCCATGCGTTTGTTATCAGGTTTGCTGGCAGGACAGGATTTTGCGGTGACTTTAACCGGGGATAAGTCATTATCCACCCGCCCCATGCGCCGCGTGACCGATCCTTTGGCATTGATGGGCGCAACCATTGACAGCACGGAAAAAGGTACACCACCGTTGTGCATTCAGACAGGTAGCCAACTCAACAGCATCGCTTATACCCTGCCTATGGCCAGTGCCCAGGTGAAATCCTGCGTCTTGCTGGCGGGTTTGTACGCCAAAGGGGAAACCTGCGTCACGGAACCCGCACCCACCCGCGATCATACTGAGCGCATGTTGCAGGGTTTTGGTTATCAAGTCCAGCGTGAAGGCAGTCGGGTTTGCCTGCAAGGCGGTGGACGTTTATCCGGCATGGATATTGACGTGCCTGCCGATATTTCTTCAGCCACTTTTTTTATGGTGGGCGCTGCTATTGCTTCCGGCTCTGATGTGTCTCTTGAACACGTCGGTATCAATCCTACCCGCACTGGCGTAATTGAAATTTTACGTCTGATGGGGGCTGACATCAGCCTGCATAATGAACGTGAAGTGGGTGGCGAACCGGTGGCTGATATTCAAGTGCGCGCCAGTCAATTACGTGGCATTCAAATCCCGGAAGCACAAGTACCGCTGGCAATTGATGAGTTTCCCGCCATATTTATCGCCGCTGCCTGCGCGGAAGGTGAAACAGTATTAACCGGTGCGGAAGAGTTGCGGGTGAAAGAAAGTGACCGCATTGCGGTGATGGCTGACGGTTTGACGGTACTGGGTATAGACTGCCAAGTAACGGATGATGGCATTATTATTCAGGGTGGTCAATTGCAGGGTGGCACGGTTAACAGTCACGGCGATCACCGCATTGCCATGTCTTTTGCAATGGCGGCATTGCGTGCCAAAGCCCCGATTAAAATTTTAGATTGTGCCAATGTCGCCACCTCTTTTCCTGATTTTGTCACACTGGCAAAAACAGCCGGATTGGGTATACAAATCTCATGAGTATTCCGGTAATCACCATAGACGGCCCCGGCGGTGTGGGTAAAGGCACCGCAGCACAAGCCGTGGCTGAACATTTAGGCTGGCATATTTTAGACAGCGGCGCATTGTATCGGGTGCTGGGGCAAGCTGCCGTGCATCATCAGGTGGCATTGGATGATGAGAGCAAACTCGCGCAATTAGCAGAAAATCTGAATGTGGAATTTATGCCTAATGCCAATCATCAGGGTTTGACGATTTGGCTGGATGGCGATAATGTCGATGCACAGGTGCGCAGTGATGCGGGTGGGCAACGTGCCTCTCAGGTTGCGGTTTTTCCTGCGGTGCGGGAAGCTTTACTGCATCGCCAGCATAAGTTTCGAGTCAATCCCGGTCTGGTTGCAGACGGGCGGGATATGGGTACGGTGGTGTTTCCCGATGCTCACTTAAAAATTTTTCTCACCGCCAGTCCTGAAGTACGCGCAAAAAGACGATATAAACAGTTGAAAGAGAAAGGAAACAATGTTAGTCTAGCGGCCCTTATTCAAGCACTGGCAGAACGGGATGAAAGGGACAGCTCGCGTGCGACTGCGCCATTGAAACCCGCTGATGATGCTTTGCAGATTGATACCGGCGCATTGGATATTAAAACCATGATTCAAACAATTTTGAATCACTGGTTTAAAATTTCTCCTTAGGGAGAAATTTTAATTTTGGGTTTTTTAGATGATTAAATAATTAAGCTTATTTTTATAAGTATCTAAAAAACATTATTTTTACTCATAAAAAATTTTGTTAGAAATTTTTTATATAACTGAGACGATCTTTACGCTATCCCGGCTTAAAAATATTGGATAATCGTTAGATCTAGGTAATAGTGGAATGAGCGAAAGCTTTGCTGAAATGTTTGAACAAAGCCAGGTTAACATGAATATGAAACCTGGCAGTATTGTTTCTGGTACTGTTGTTGATATCCGTTCGGATATGGTGATTGTCAACGCCGGCTTAAAATCCGAAGGCATGATCCCGATTACCCAGTTCAAAAATGAAATGGGTGAAGTCGAAGTAACCGTAGGTGATGCTGTTGATGTGGCATTAGATGCCGTTGAAGATGGCTCTGGTGAAACCCGTCTGTCGCGAGAAAAAGCGAAACGTGCAGCGGCCTGGGCGGTACTGGAAAAAGCATTTGAAGATGAAGAAACCGTCACCGGTATTATTACTGATAAGGTGAAAGGTGGTTTCACTGTAAATATGAAAGAAATCCGGGCCTTCCTTCCTGGTTCTCTGGTGGATGTGCGTCCTGTACGCGATACCACTTATCTGGAAGGCAAACCACTGGAATTTAAAGTTATTAAACTCGATCAGCGTCGTAACAACGTGGTTGTTTCCCGTCGCGCTGTGGTTGAACAAGAAAATAACGAAGAACGCGAAGCGCTGCTGGAAAGTATGCAAGAAGGCATGATCCTCAAAGGTGTGGTGAAAAACCTGACCGATTACGGTGCCTTTGTTGACCTCGGCGGTGTCGATGGCCTGCTGCATATCACTGATATGGCATGGCGTCGGGTTAAACACCCCAGCGAAGTGGTTCAGGTTGGCGATGACATCAAAGTTAAAGTATTGAAGTTTGATCGTGAACGTACCCGTGTTTCTTTAGGTCTGAAACAAATGGGCGAAGATCCTTGGTTGGATATCGCACGTCGCTACCCAGAAAGTGCACGCCTCAAAGGTGTGGTTACTAACCTGGCTGATTATGGCTGCTTCGTGGAAATCGAAGAAGGCGTAGAAGGTTTGGTTCACGTTTCTGAAATGGATTGGACTAACAAAAATGTTCATCCTTCCAAACTGGTTCAGGTTGGTGATGAAGTTGAAGTGATGGTACTGGATATTGACGAAGAACGTCGTCGTATTTCCTTAGGTATCAAACAATGTCATCCGAATCCTTGGGACGAGTTTGCTGCGACCCATAACAAGAGTGATCGCGTTTCCGGTAACATCAAATCCATTACTGACTTCGGTATCTTTATCGGTCTGGACGGTGGTATTGATGGTCTGGTTCACTTATCTGATATTTCCTGGAATGTACCGGGTGAAGAAGCCGTACGCAATTACAAACGCGGCGATGAAGTCGAAGCGGTTGTGTTGGCAGTTGATGCAGAACGTGAACGTATCTCCTTAGGCATTAAGCAACTGGATCAAGATCCTTTCATGAGCTACCTGGATGCACATCCTAAAGGCAGCCTGGTGAAAGGTGTTGTAACCGAAGCGGATGCTAAGGGTGGCGTTATCAAGTTGGCAGACAGCGTTGAAGGCTATCTGCGTGTTTCTGAGCTTTCTCGCGAGCGTATCGAAGATGCGCGCAGCATTTTGAAAGAAGGTGAAGAAATTGAAGCGAAATTTATTGGTGTAGATCGTAAAAAACGTAGTATTTCTTTATCGATTAAAGCCAAGGATAGCGACGAAGAAAGCGCAGCGATTCAGGATTATGGTCAAAGTGCAACCAGCACTGCGGCAACACTTGGTGATTTGATCAAAGAACAAATGAGCAAATAAACGCTTTTTGTTGTTAGATCAGTTATAGCTCCCTGGGCTTTATTGATAGTTTTTTAGCTAACTCACAAGAAATAACCTGCTCAGGTTGTGCAGGATTTTTGTTCGGCATCAAGGCATGAAAACCTGCGCATAGCTATGTAATGGTTTTCATAAGGCCGATGCCGGATAAAAAGGCCAGTGAAATGGGAAGGTTTTTCGCTGGGAGTTAGCTTACATCAATAAAGCCCGGTTTCATTTTAGGATACTTTAATGACGAAGTCTGAATTGATTGAAACCCTTGCTGCTAAACAAGTCCAGTTAACTTATAAAGATATCGACTCTTCCGTAAAGATGTTACTGGAACACATGTCGGATGCACTGGAATCTGGAGAACGAATAGAAATTCGTGGTTTTGGCAGCTTTTCCCTGCACTATCGTCCACCACGGACGGGGCGCAACCCAAAAACGGGTGATCCGGTTTCCTTACCTGCTAAATATGTCCCACATTTCAAACCCGGTAAAGAATTACGTGACCGTGTTAATGCGGCAGCCGCTGCAAAATAACACCACTTGCATACAACGACCTGACAGGACATTTTTTAAAAGGAATACACAATGCCCAGAATCCTGACTTGGCTGTTTTTCTTATTGATATTTCTGTCAGGGGTTATTTTTACGGTCTATAATCCCCACCCAGTGACGCTGAATTATATTATCGATACCATGCAAGTGCGCTTGGCGGTGTTATTGCTGGTGAGCTTATTAATCGGTTGTCTTTTAGGGATCTTATTTTCTGCTGCCTGGGTCTTAAAACTGCGTTATCAAAATCGCCGTCTGCGCAAAAATTATCAGCAGGCAAGTCGCGAAATCGAGCGCCTCAGCACACAACAGCCTGATATTGCCAAGCACTGATTTATGGATTTTTCCCTGTTGCTCTGGCTGTTACTGCCAGTAGCTGCTTTATCAGGGTGGCTGCTGGCTCAGCGGCATTATACGAAAAAGCAATCCGTCAGGGAGTATTTACCTTATCCTGACTATCTGCAAGGTCTCAGTTATCTGTTTGATGAACAACATGATAAGGCCATTGAAGTCTTTATCCGCTTGCTGGAAGTCAATAACGATACAGTAGAAACCCATCTGGCTTTAGGTGTATTGTTTCGCCGCCGTGGCGAAATTGATCGTGCCACTCGCATCCATCAGAATCTGATGGAACGTAATAACCTTCATCCTTCGCAACATGCGCTGGCAATATTAGAACTGGCGCATGACTACTTCAGCGCGGGTTTGTTAGACCGCGCTGAAGCCTTATTCTGGAAACTGGTTAAAAATCAGCAATATCGCGCAATCGCTTATCGCCAACTGCTGCAAATTTATCAGCAGGAACAAGACTGGCAGCAAGCGATTGATACCGCCAAAGCCTTTTCCCGTGATGAAACTATCAAACTGGATGCGGTTATTGCGCAATATTATTGTGAACTGGCGCAACAAGCCTACCAAAAACAAGCACAGGAAACGGCATTAAGCCATATTCAACAGGCTTTAGACAGGGATAAGCAATGTGTTCGCGCCAGTTTGCTTGAAGGTCGGATTTATTTGGAAATGCGACAGTTTCCTGCGGCTATTAGTGCCTTACAACGGGTTGAGCAACAAAATTCAAGATTTTTATCAGAAATTTTACAGCCACTGCAACAATGTTTTTGTGAAATAGAAAAGACTGAGCAATTTATTCAATATTTACAGGCAATACTCGAACGTTATGCGGGTACCGATACTTTACACCTGTTAGCACAAATCACACTGCGCAGGGAAGGTAAACAAGCAACATTAGAGCTGATACATCAACATATTAATACGACACCCTCATTACAGGGGGTGGCTGATTTAATTCAGTTTGCGCTACCCGATGCCAAAGGGCATTTACATGACGGTTTGTTATTGCTGCAAAAAATCACCCATATCCTGCTGGAAAAACGTCCCTTATACCACTGTCGTGAATGTGGTTTCAGCAGCAAAACACTCTACTGGTATTGTCCTAGTTGTCAGCAATGGAACAGTATTTATCCGATACAGGATGCAGAGTATCTGTATAAACATTAAAAAAATTACCCCAAAATTTATGTAACACCCGTACATTCATAGTTGTCTGGCAAACCAAAATCCCACGCCTGCTGCACCAATACATGTGACTAAACTTAACAATATATTTAAAAAAGCCCGTAAATAGTCATCATCCAGTAGTAAATGCAGGGTTTCCAGGGAAAAGGTGGAAAAAGTGGTGAAACTGCCTAAAAAGCCAATCAGAATAGCAGCGCGCCATTGTGGGCTGAATTCGGGGCCAAGCCGTTCAACTAAATAAACCGCGAGAAATCCCATCAAAAAAGAACCGATGATATTCACAGCCAAAGTACCATAGGGAAAACCACGGCCCAGCCAGTGATAGATACTGGTTGACACCCAAAAGCGGGTAACCGCTCCCAGCGCGCCGCCACAAGCAATCACAAGTAGTTGGGGGAAAATCATATTTGACATAAGTGCTTTACATAGACAAAATTTAGCATTTAATGAGCTACTAACTTAGCTGAAATATAGATTTTCAGGTAAATAATTTCCCGACACCAATTGTCCCAGACATATTACCAGCCCTCAATTTGGAAATTTAAGATCTGAAAATCTAAGTACCCAAGCATAATTACTATAACATTCCGTTCTTGAATTCATGAAGCTTTACACAGAATAAATGTTAATACACTACCTACTTATAGCTAATATAATGTACTTCAGCAGCAAGCTTCTCAAGCTGTGGCATTATATCAGTCAACTCTTTACAGTATAAGCAATTATGCTGACTTCCCACCTATTTAGGGCGTTTATTATGGATAATTACTTAAGGTATTTTTTTGGCCTTATTTTCGTATGTTTTATGACGGCAAGTCATGCGCAAAGCAACTGTCAAAATACAAATTTGACGGGCATAGCAACCCAGGAATGTGAAGCATTACTGTCCTTTTATCACAGTAGCAATGGTGAGCAGTGGCTGAAACAGGATAACTGGAACACGACAGAAGCTTGTTCAAATTGGTATGGCCTGGAAGTGGAAGACGGTCATGTCATCAGTATTGAGTTGGAAGCTAATAACTTAACGGGTATTTTAACCCCGGATTTGGCGATGTTGCCGCAATTAAGTTATCTATCATTGTCGGAAAACCGTATTACCGGTACCATTCCACCAGAATTAGGTACTTTATCAGCATTATCCGGCTTATATCTGAGTGGAAACCAATTTGAAGGTGAATTTCCCCTTCAATTGACCGACTTGAGTCAGTTACTGTCATTGTATGTATCAGACAACCAATTAACAGGTTTAATTCCTCCAGAATTAAGCACATTACCCAAATTGCGGTATTTACGCTTAAATAACAATCTGTTTCATGGGGAAATTCCCAAAGAACTCGCACAAATTCAGACATTAAAAACCTTAGCTTTATATGATAATTTATTAACAGGAAGTATCCCCAGAGAACTGGCACTACTGGAAAACCTTGAGTTTTTATTATTATTTAACAACCGTTTAACGGGGGAAATTCCTGCTGAATTAGGTCAACTGAACAAGCTGCAATGGCTGGATCTAGAAGTGAATCAACTGTCCGGAGAGATTCCACCTGAACTGGGTAACTTATCCAGCCTGACACGTCTGGATCTCGATCATAATTTATTGGTTGGTACACTGCCGATAGAGTTGGCCAAGTTATCCAATTTAACCGATTTATATATTAAGAAAAATCAGTTAACCGGAATCCTGCCCCCTGAATATAGCCAAATGACCAAACTGAAAAAAATCTATTTACAAAGCAATGACTTTACAGGGCCTTTACCCGAGCAATGGTCTAGTATGCAGGATTTATTATGGCTTAATTTATCCGATAATCATTTTACAGGCACAATTCCCCAGACATTCTCACAGTTAAGCAAACTGGAACGCTTATATCTGGCAAATAATCAATTAACCGGGATCTTGCCCGTTGAATTGATGCAGCTTACCGCACTGGAAGCTGAGACTGGCTTTAATATTGCGCGTAATGCTTTATTCACCACTGATCCGCAATTACAGGATTTTATCACACAGAAAAGTACAACATGGTTATCCATGCAGGCCATCGCACCAAGCGATATAAGCGTATTGGGTGTTACGGGTAGTAGTGTTACACTGAGCTGGACAGCACCTAATAGCTACGCGCCTTATGATGGCTTTTATCGTATTCAATATGCAACCGAACCGGGTGGCCCTTATCTGCTTAATGGTGGCAGCGTGACTAATAAACGCCAGACGACTCACACAATCAACAACCTGCTGCCAGAAACAAGCTATTATTTTGTACTTGAAACCTATACCCTGCCTAATGAGCCTCAGCGCAATACTATCATCAGCGCAAGTAGCAGCGAAGTCAATGCAACCACCCCCTCTCTGGCACAAATTGCAGGCAATTTTCATATTGCAGCTTTAACAGAGAACACCCTAATGCGTGATTTAAGTTTTCATGGCAATATGGGCGTTTTTGACGTTAATAACGAAGGGGGCCTATTTAGCTTAAGTGTACAGCGTGAAGGTGACCTGACAGGCTCGGCAAGTATTGATTATTACTTTACTCCAGCTACTGCTGATGAAGGCGATGATTTTTTATCGCAAACAGAAGATGAAGAATACACGGCAACATTACTATTTGCTGCGGGAGAACAAGAAAAATCTGTACAAATTCAGATTATTGATGATGGAGAAGCAGAAGAAAGCGAGTATTTCCGGTTTTTCCTGAGTAATCCCAGCACCGGAATGAAAGTCATTGATGATACACTGATTTTTCATGTTCTGCCAAATGAACTGCGTCCGGAAATTGAAACTGAAGAAACTGAAATTACGATGTATCCGGGCCAACTGCGCTCACTTATATTCAATGGTGGTACAGGTAAACGCTTGATACACCAGCCATCTGATCCGGACATACTGGAAACTAAAGACTATGATGGTGGTGATATTCTAAGCCTGATTGGCAAACAAGTGGGAAGTACGCAAATTATTCTGGAAGATGAAAACACCCCGCCAGAGCTTATACAATTAAATATTGTGGTTGCTATCCAACCACAAAAAATGTATGACCCAGGCAGACCCGATACAGTATTTAACTTTCCTAAAAACAAGGTTGATTTAATACAGCCCATGTATGTCCCTGATACAGATGATGCCCAGGAATCCTTACCCATACTTTTTGTTATCAAGCTAGGTGATCGCTTTTTAGGGGTTAAAAATATCGCCACTTGCCAAAGGGAAGCTGGATGTCCATCAGCTTATCAACTCAGTTATATTGATGATGATTTAGCCGGTCAGATGTTTTTTCATAAAAGAGTCTTACATGAAAGCCTGGATTTCAGTGAAGACTTATCCAATGTGAGCGGATTCGATTTAAATAATCTGGATTTATCCAGTATTGATGAAAACTTATCTGTGGATGTATTTATGGGTTATGGAAAAGATAACAATGAAACATTGATATGGACTTGGTATCAGGTCAATATTCATGACTGATTATGCAAACTTTTGATCCCGTTTACAGCCAGCTCAATGGCATTAATCTGATTGAAGCCAGCGCAGGCACCGGTAAGACTTATACCATCGCCACCCTGGTGCTACGTTTATTGCTGGAACAGCATCTGGACATTCAGCAGATACTGGTGGTGACTTTTACCGAAAGCGCCACTGCCGAATTGCGTGACCGGGTGCGGCATAAAATTGTTGAAGCACTGGCACATTTAAATGCAGATTTTTATGGCAGCGAGAGTATCGCTGTCAAACCGGATGAGACCTTATCTGCGATTCTGGCGCAGCAAAAGAATACCGCACTGTGTCGCAAACGCCTGGAAAAAGCCCTGCATCATTTTGATGAAGCCGCGATTTATACCATTCATGGCTTTTGTCAGCGCATGTTGCTGGAAAATGCCTTTGAAAGCGGCATTCTGTTTGGCACGGAATTACTTAAAGATCAAAGTGATTTGCTGGAAGAAATCGTGCTGGATTTCTGGCGTATTCATTTTTATCCTGATACTGATCCACAGTTTCTTGATTATTTGATGGGTCGGGGTTACGGCCCGGAAAAGCTGACAAAATTTTTGCGGGGCAAGCTCGGGCAGGCGTTCTTAAAACGCATTCCTGAATTAAACACTGAATCATCGACCGAGCTGCTGGATAAAGATGCAGAAGCAGATTTATTACAGGCCTATATCACGGCTTTTGAAGAGATGCGCCAGAGTTGGCCAGTGGTGGAAGTTCAGGTCATGAAGCTGTTATTACAGCACCCGGATCTCAGTCGTAATAAATATCGGATAACCTCCCTGCAAAACTGGCAGGTGGCAATGCAGCAATTATGCGCTTTAGCGCATCCACCCATACAGGTTTTTGAAAAATTTGCCCAGTTTACGAATAACAAACTTCAGGAAGGTACTAAAAAAAATGGGCAAACACCGGAGCACGTATTTTTTGATTTATGCGATAGTGTGCTGGAAACCCGCGAGGCCTTGCTGGAAGCGTATACTCAGCGTGAGTTGTGGTTAAAGCATCAGTTATTTGATTATGCGGAAGCTGAGTTTAAAAAACGTAAACATGTGTTGCACCAGCAAAGTTTTGATGATTTGCTGCAAAATTTGTATTTTGCATTAGTTGGTGAGCATGGTGCAGCCTTGGCGGAGGCAATACGCAAGCAGTATGCGGCGGCTTTGATCGATGAGTTCCAGGATACTGACCCGTTGCAATATGCCATTTTTCAGCATTTATTTCCGGCAGATGCGCAACAGGCACACAGTCTGTTTTTAATCGGTGATCCCAAGCAGGCGATTTACAGTTTTCGTGGCGCGGATATTTTTACTTATTTAAGCGCAGCCAATGATGCGCATCAGCGTTATACACTGGATACCAATTGGCGTTCTAAAGCTGCGTTGATTGCGGCGGTTAATCAATTATTTGGCAGGGAAAATCCATTCTTACTGGAGGAAATCCAGTTTCGCCCGGTGAATGCGCCACAGTCTGCCTCGAAAAAATCTATTACCAAAAAGCCGTCTGCGGCAATGACGCTGTGGTTTACAGAACGTGTGGCAGCCCGACAAAAAGATAAAAAACCGATTGATAAAAAATGGGCCAAACGTTTTTTACCGGAACGGGTGGCGGGGGAAATCCTGCGTTTACTGAATGAATCCGATAATGGTGCGGAGGAAGCGGTGATGGCGGGGGACATTGCCGTGCTGGTGCGTAGTAATCAGCAGGCAATAGAAATGCAGGCAGCGTTGCAGCAGCACCGCATTCCCAGTGTCTTATACAGTCGGGAAAGTCTGTTTGCCAGTCATGAAGTGGTTGAAATGCTGCATTTAATGGCGGCGATACTGGAACCCTGGCATGAACGACGTTTGCGCACGGCCTTAGCCACTGATTTGTTAGGCGTGGATGGGAACGCTCTGGAGGCTTTGGCGGATCAGGAAGCCGTGTGGGAGCGGTGGTTGTTTTCGTTTCAGCACTGGCATGAGCGTTGGCATCAGCATGGTTTTATCCAGATGTTCCGCAACCTGTTACAGCAACAACACATCGCCGAGCGTTTGTTGCAATATCCCGATGGTGAGCGCCGCCTGACCAATTTACTGCATTTAAGCGAGGTGCTGCAACAAGCTTCAACGCAGCCGCAGCGCGGTATGCATCAGCTTTATCAATGGCTGACACAACAAAGCCAGCAACGCCCTGATGATGATGTCTATCAATTGCGGCTGGAAAGTGATGCGGCAGCAGTGAAGCTGGTGACAATTCATAAAAGTAAGGGGCTGGAATATCCTGTCGTATTTGTACCGTTTGCCTGGGATGGGCTGTTGCGGGCGGGTAAAGATGAAATCTGCGTGTTTCATGACAGAGATAATGCACAACGGATGCTGGATTTAGGCTCGGAAGATTTGCAAGCACATCAAAATCAGGCCGAACATGAAGAACAGGCAGAAAATTTGCGCCTGCTTTATGTTGCCATCACCCGCGCCAAGCACCATTGTTATCTGGTTTGGGGCGCGTTTAAGGATGCTCAGACCTCTGCTTTGGGACATTTGCTGCATGGCAGTGACGCTAATATTATTCAGACCCCGGATACTGAGCTGCGCCAGGACTTAGACAGGTTGGCAGCAAATTCCCAAGGCTGTATTCAGGTAAACGATCTACCGCAAGCCAATGTCCAGGCAGCCAGTTATTATCCGGTTAATTTAGAACAGCAGCCAGTACTGGAAGCACGCCCGTTTTCGGGGAAAATACCACTGCCCTGGTCATTTGCCAGTTTTACGGCCCTGGTGGTAGCAGAAGGCCATACCCAGCAGAACAATGCCCAGGATAATAGTGAATATCAGGTTGATGAGCGCCTGCAACGCACCGGAGAAACAAGCAGCGGCATTGCCACAGGCGAAACAAAGCAGGTTGACGGTAGTCTCAGCCTTGTAGAAGAAACAGGATGTGCTAACAGCCCACATCCGGCTTTCTTATTTCCAGCAGGTGCTAATGCCGGAAATTTTTTGCACGAACTGCTGGAGCACTTAAATTTTAACCGCTGGCAGGCAGATAATGACCCCGGTTTGTTTTTGCACCTACTACAAGCTTATGGCTTTGCTGAAGAACTGGAAGCCGCCTTATATCAGTGGCTTGATGCCATCTTAAATACACCACTGGAGCAAGCTGAAAACACAGCAGAAAACAGCGGGGAAACGCCATTAACATTAGCGCAATTAAATAACCAACAGCGTTTGAATGAATTGGAATTTTATTTTCCACTGGCAAAAATTAATACCCGGAGCTTATATCATATCCTCCATCCTGTCTGGCAACAACACTGGTCAAAAACTTTTGCCATGCCGCCAGAATTTCCGCCGCTGGAAGGTTTTATGATGGGGTTTATTGATCTGGTATTTGAGTGGCAGGGGCGGTTTTATCTGGTGGATTACAAATCCAACAGGCTGGGTGAAGATATTGCGGATTATCACCAGGATCGCTTACTTGCAGCCATGCAGGAAAAACATTATTTATTGCAATACCATATTTATACGGTTGCCCTGCACCGCTATCTGCAACAGCGTATTGCTGATTATCATTATGATACCCATTTTGGCGGGGTGTATTATCTATTCCTGCGCGGTATGCGACCTGATTTGGGCGCTGACTATGGCATATTTCAGGATCGCCCGGAGCTGGAGTTGATTGAGCAGTTAAGCGAATACTTTGCGCAAGAATGAGAGGTAGGGTGGAATAGCACAGCATATTCCACCATTTCCCTTCGCTGCTGTTTTCCTGAGTTGACTTCCAGTATGATGTCAAAATCTATCGTATTTATGAGCAAAGGAGCAGGCATATGGTTCAGGTTAAAGTGCCACCATTAGCAGAGTCACTGACAGAAGCGGTGGTGATGGAATGGGTGAAGCAACCGGGAGACTGGGTCAAAGCCGATGAAAAACTGGTTGATCTGGAAACCGATAAAATTGTACTGGAAGTGGTAGCGCCACAAACCGGGCGTTTAAACAAAATCCTGAAACCTAAAGATACGGTGGTGGGTAGTGAAGAGGTGCTGGCAGAGATTATTGCCCAGGCACCGCCCACAGAGGCTGTGCCTGTTGATATGCCGGAAGCCACTGAAGTGGAACAAGACAAGACAACGGCTAAAGACACATCAGATACGACTGATAGCCCGGAAAAAATTGAAATTAAAGTCCCCGCGCTGGCTGAAAATATTACTCAGGCTGTTATGTTACCCTGGTATAAAAAACCAGGCAGTTGGGTGAAATCCGGCGATCATCTGGTGGAAATTGAAACCGATGGCATGGTACTGGAAATTGTTGCACCTTATAACGGACAATTACGCAAAATTTATCAAACTGAAGGCGATGTTGTCAGTAGTCATGACGTGCTGGGAGATTTATTTGTTTCCAGTGAGGAAATGAGCAGTCGGGAAATTCCCATTCAAGTGCCTCCCATGCCAGAAATTCAGATTGATATCCCTGAAAATATTGAAGTTAATCTTGCAATGGCCCCTAAAACCGGCCCTGCCGTGCGCCGCATGACCACTGAATTGGGTATTACGCCTGAACAAGTACCGCATCATGGGGATCGGGTGCGGCGTGAGGACGTCTTAAATTATCAACAGCAACAAGAAAAGCAGACACCAGCACCTGTGACACCTGTAACACCGAAGCCAGCGCCGCAAACAACCCATACAAAACCACGTATTCAAATTCCAGCTGATCCTTTTGGACGTGAGCAAGAACGAGTGCCGATGAATCGCCTGCGCAGTCGGGTTTCTGAGCGTTTGCTGGAAGCGCAACAAAATCATGCGATTTTGACCACGTTTAATGAAGTCAACATGCAACCGATCATGGACTTGCGTAAACAACACCAGCCAGCTTTTGAAAAAGCGTATAATGTGCGTCTGGGTTTTATGTCGTTTTTTGTCAAAGCTGCCATCGTCGCCTTGCAAAAATATCCCGTGCTCAATGCATCCAGCACTAACGATGAAATTATTTATCACGGTTTTTATGATATCGGCATAGCCGTCAGTACCCAACGTGGTTTGGTAGTACCGGTATTACGTGATGCGGATCAGTTATCTTTTGCACAGATTGAAAAAAATATTCGCGCCTATGGGCAAAAAGCCAAAGAAAACCGTCTGAAAATGACCGATCTTGAAGGGGGGACTTTTTCTATTACCAACGGCGGCATATTTGGCTCCATGCTCTCCACACCAATACTAAATCCCCCGCAAAGTGCAATTTTGGGTATGCATAATATTGTTGAACGTCCGGTGGCGGAAAATGGTGAAGTAGTCATTCGCCCGGTGATGTATATTGCGCTGTCTTACGATCATCGTATTATTGATGGGCGTGACGCAGTGCAAGGATTAGTGGCAATCAAACAATCACTGGAAGATCCGATGCGTTTGTTGTTGGAATTATAAGCTGATGTTACGCAGGTGATTTTTTATTCGAGTGTGTCCCACCTAACCTAAAAGAGCGTAAGCGTTTAATGGGTAAAATGCTCTATGAACAAGACAAAACTGTTCTACCCAAATATATTGCCATTATTCACAAAATTGACGAAATGGGAAATTATTGGGTATTGTTTGAGCGTGAAGATAGTTTAAAAATCATTGACATCATAGATGTGTTACATCGCAAACAAGCGTATTGCAGGAGGTAGCCATGTTTGAAAATATACAAATTATTCGTGATCAAGGGAAAACAAAATTTGCCGTGATTGATTTTGAGGAGTTTGTGCATATTAAATCCTTGCTGTCTGACGAGGAAAAGCTTGAGGATTATCTGGATTATTTACATATCCAGAAGGTTAGATAAACGCTTGAGTCTTGCGGAAGTGCGGCAAGCTTGTACTGATGAAAAATGAGATAAATAACCTGAGTTTGACGTAAGCTTCTTTTTGCGCTTATAGCACAAAAAACTGCTTCCGTCTTACGCTAAATTTTTAATAGTATGTGCTAGAATTAAGTATTTTTGGAGAAAAAACCTTATATCAAACTCAGGTTCAATAACTTGCTGATGTTACGCAAGGGCTTCATTAGTTTGTAAATTAAACTAAAACCGCTGCCATTCACAACAGGCAGCATCCTACATTGTTATTATTAAGAGGATCACGATGAAAAAATATTTATACTTTATGCTATTCAGTGGCTTATTATTATGCCGCAGTGGTTTTGCCGGCACGGGAAATGGCTATTACCACAAAGATAACAGTACCAATTTTGTACATTATGATGCGGTAGCATCTTATGCAATCAGCCCGGTTGTAATTGATGGCATCTTATCCACAGGAGAATGGAACACCGCATTAGCCCGGGATTTTTATAAATTTGATCGTGCTGATAACCGTATGCGTATATTGCATCAGTATGACGATACCTATTTGTATTTGTTAGTACAGGTGGATGATGACAAACTTTATGATGACAATCCGCAGGTATCAACAACGCGATCAGGCTCTGGTTTTATCAACTGGGACACTGACAAGGATGATGGCCTTGAAATTTATATTGACGCCAATAACAGCCGTGACAGCATGGCTCAGGTCACTGATAAGGTACTGGCTTTTTCAATTTTAGGGCGGCATTTCCGTTACGATACAGGTGATGGTGCAGGTGAGACTGGTTTTTTTGCAGAAATTAGCCCGGTACCAACCCACAGTGCAGGTGTCACCCGAGGGCAGGCGGTAAGCAATGGTACAACCATGTCATTTGCTGTGGGTGTAAATGGTAGCGTTAATATTGACAGTGATACTGATCAGGGGTATGTGGCAGAAATTGCCCTGCCTTGGAGCCATCTGGGCGCTTCACCTGTGCCGCTTTCTTTTGTTTCCAGCAATGTCATTGTTATCGAAAACGACCGTGCCAATGGTTTTGAAGTAGAGGAAAATAGCGTCCTGGATCAACCACAGGAGTTGGATCGGTTTTATAAATGGTTTAGTGATGGTTTGAATGGACCAAAAAATTATGCGCGGGTGTATTTATTACCGAAAACAGATATTACCGCACCGGGTGCAGTCACGGGTTTAAGCATCAGCCATACCCAGGCAATGTCGGCTTTATTATCATTTAATGCAAGCGGCGATGATGCTAACAGCGGTATGGCAGCCGCTTATGACATCCGTTACAGCAACAGCGCCATCAGTACTGAAGCTGATTGGGAAGCAGCCAGTGTGTATCAAAACCGTTTTATACCACGCCTGGCAGGTAAGCCGGAACAACTACGCATACTCGGCCTGCAAGCTGCCACTAATTATTTTGTTGCCGTGCGCGCGGTGGATTACGCGGGCAATCGTGGCCCCATCGCCAGCACAGTGCTGACTACCCTGGCAGCACCAGCAGATTACGGCAAGGGGCATATTTATCCCGCTCCCGCAGGCAAGGCTTTTGTTTATGAAAATGGTGACTTATTCATGCCTTCACCACAGGCCATGGGTATCAGCTGGTATGGCCTGCGTGATTTATATACCCGCTCGCTGTGGTATGAAGTGGATAAAATACTGGTTAACTGGTCAGAAGTTCAGGAGGAATCCGGTAATGCACGTCAGTTAATTGCTGAACTTGCCAATAAAGATGTCAACCTGATACGCTTGTTTATTGAAGACTTGGCATTTGCTGATACAGCGAGTCATCCTGATGCGCTGCGTGCTTTACCCGGTGCTTCAGCCAGTAATGATGGCGTTGCCTGGTTAGAATTTCCAGCAACGGCAGCAGGCAGTAACTATATACCGGAAACCCTGCAATTTTTAGATGATTTTATGCGCCTGTGCGCAGAATACGGTATTTATGTGGTAATTACCCCCTGGGATAATTATTTCTATCGTGAAGACCTATTTGCTGTACATCCTTATAATGTTGCCAATGGCGGTACACTTAACACCCGTGAAGCATTTATTACCGACACCGGTGAAACCCGCACTGCACAGAAGCAACGCTTAAATACCCTGTATAACATCGTATCCCAGCACCATAATTTCTTTGGTTGGGAAATGATGAATGAGTGGGATAATAAGACTTTTGCCGAGCGCGATGATACCAAACCTGAAATCTGGCAGGCTCAACGCATGGCCTGGATTCAGGATTTGCTGGCACATTTACGCATGATTGATAAAACCCATATGATCACCGTGTCTTCTGTAATTGAAGAGCCACAGTTTGGGTTACAGGATTTCCTGTTGCGCAGTGATTTATTTGATTTTGTCGCTATCCACAATTATGGTACCGCAATCAGTGATCCCCGCAAAGCCAATGACAGTGATATGACCATTCGCCCAGCACTGGATGCCGCGCAGATGGTGCGTTATATGGTGGCTAACAGCCGTGATCACCGCCCGGTTTATGACCTGGAATCTGGCCCAATTGATGTGTTTAAGCTGGATGCAAATGGTAAAGCGGTTTCCGGTTATCCTGCTGATTACAGTCAGGCCCAGGATGAAACCATATTACATCATATTCAACGCAGTTCTCTGGCAGCAGGACTGGCGGGTATTTCTCTGCGCTGGCCCAGCAAGGTGCTGGAGCCTTTAGGTCCGCAGCTTACATCCAATATGCGCACTGATCAGCAGCAACTGAGCACTATCCTGGAAAATACTCAGGTTAACTACAAAACCTTTGTACCATCACCTTGGGAAAAACAGGTTGCCAGTTCGGTATCCACACTGCAAATCACTGCCAGCAGCGATGGTCAGCAGGGCTTGGTGCATTTGTTACAAGATACCCGCAAAGCCCTTGCCAGTGTGCCAGAATCGGTGCTGACCTTAACCGGTATGAGTGATGGTATTTATCGTGTTGCCAGTCATGACAACCTGGGCGGCGCAGCGCAAACGCAGGATGTTACAGCCAGTAATGGTACCTGGTCTGTGGCTTTGCCAGCTTTTAATAATGACTTATTGGTCAGCTTTGCTTTGATACAAGCTGCTTACCAAGCTGCTACGCCAGTCTTTAATCAATCAGCTTATCAGATTGGTGATAACTTAAAAGTCACCCTGTCGCATAACCAGACGGGCAAAGATCGTTATGTGGCGATTCAGATTCCGGTCATTGATTTATTATTTATGCTGACAGGTAATAATCAGTTTGTCGCTTTTGATGGCAGTCTGCCTTTATGGCAAGGTCAGACGGATGTCATGGATCTGACTCTGACACCGGATTTGCCAAAAACGACTTATATGATTTATGTACTGGAAGCACCCAGTGGCAGCACGGATCCCTTAACTGAGGGGGAATTGACGTTTCAGTCATTTATGATTCAATAAGGAACCTGAGTTCGGTATAAGTTTTTTTCAGCGCCAAAGGTGCTGAAAAAAACTTACATCTCACGCCAGGTTATTTATCAGCAGGGAATCAGGCTGGAATTACCTACGCTTTGGGTTTGCTTTGGGTTTACTAACGCTTAATATAATATTTCGACTTGTTCCTTACCCAGAAGATGAAATAACTGGTTTAGCAATTCCTGCTCAGGTTTAATATACCAGTCAGCACTGAATTTAAGTCGGGCCTGAATACCGTCTTCCCGGTAATATTGTAATGAGACGGGCATTTGACCGGGACGAAAGTGCTTGAGCGTTTCTTGTAATTGCGGCAATTGTCCGGCTTGGTTTTCATAGAGCTTTAATTGCAATCCGGTGGCGTTTTGTTCACGAATACCGGCAATGTCCCATAGGTTTTTAACCGTCATGCTCAGGCCGCCATTGTATTCATCTTCTGCAACTTCACCTTCAACAATTAAAATACTGTCTTTAATCAGTAAGGGCTGAGCACTGTCACAGAGCTCGGAATATAACTTGGCTTCCAGACGCGCACTGCCATCATCCAGGGTTAAGAAAGCCATTTTACCGCGACTGGTACTACGTTCGCGTTTTTCAATCAGCAATCCTGCGGTTTTCAGGGTGTTGCCACGCCCGGTAATAGACATCTTGCTAAGGCGGCGGCTGAAGTGTGCAAGTTCAGGTAAATATTGGTTAATGGGGTGGCCTGTGAGGTATAAACCCAGGGTGTCTTTTTCACCACGTAAGCGGATATCATCAGACCAGGGGGCGATGCCTTTTGCATAAGGCAGATGCTCGGCAATTTTTTCTGGCACGCTTGTCTGGGTTGCGCCAAACATACCAAATAAATCCTCCTGCCCGCTGTCAATAGTGGTTTTATGTTGTTCCGCCATTCTCAACGCCGTATCCAGCGAGGCCAGCAATACAGCGCGATCCTGTTGTTGATCCAATTTATCCAGCGCCCCGGCACGAATTAAACTTTCCAGCACCCGGCGATTACATTTTTTTAAATCCACACGCCTGCAAAAATCAAATATATCCGTGTAATTACCCTGCGTCAGACGCTCCTGCACAATACCTTCCAGCGCAGCTTCTCCCGCACCTTTAATTGCGCCCAAACCATAAAAGACCACATCTGGCGCGGCATTAGAGACGCTGAACTTAAACTCGCTGCTGTTGACATGTGGTGGGTGTACTTCCAGCTTCATGGCTTTGCATTCTTCAATCAGCCCCACCACTTTGTCGGTATTATCCATATCTGAAGACAGCACTGCCGCCATGAATGCCGCAGGATGGTGCACTTTAAGCCAGGCAGTTTGGTAGGAGATTAAGGCATACGCCGCAGAGTGAGAATTAGAACAACACAGCCCCGAAGCCAGCAGAAAATTATGTTCAGGATGATCTACTTCAAGATCGTAACTTTGACGCCATCCCAGGAAAGTTGCTCGTACAGGCTGCCGTAACACCGTATCCCGTCCCAACTGCCATCGTTGATCAGGTCGAGCAGTTGGTTCAGTTCGGGATAAATAAGTGCGCCAGAGTTGCCTTTGAAACATGTCATCGAAAGACGGATTAAGCGCCAGGATCGATGCAGGATCTCTCGATCCAAGAGACGATCTCGCGCTTGTACTATTTGTAGTCGTTCTTCTGAATTGATGGGCAGAAAATGCCAGGGACCATCCACTTCGATGACTATTTTCTTCTGCCGATGTACAAAGTCGATTTGTTTGCGTTCTTGCTGACACTTCATTTGTGTATTGCGAAGAAAACCCAGTGGAATTAAGTGGGGTTCTAACCATATTTCCATTTTGGACAACTTCGGAGAACCATGCGCTTTGGCTTGAATTGCTTGAAATTCTTCTGGATGTGTGTCGCGCC
This sequence comes from Candidatus Venteria ishoeyi, assembly GCF_030378065.1. Lineage (GTDB taxonomy): Bacteria > Pseudomonadota > Gammaproteobacteria > Beggiatoales > Beggiatoaceae > Venteria > Venteria ishoeyi. Next base: position 71,068 of record NZ_JAUCGJ010000001.1, read on the forward strand.
ATATTTTCAAGCGTTGCGCCCGTTCTTCCTGTATCTCGGGACGTGCTGATGTTTGCTTCGCCGTCTGCGAATATTTCTCGCGCATTTCTGGTGTGTGTTCTAAATCCCTGCATGTCTGTGCACGAATTTCCTGGCGAATCTTTTGACATGCCTCGCACTGCTGAAAATGCGCGCTGGCTTTCTTGCGCGTTTTCATGACAAGGCCGCAATACATTGTCCGCGCTTTGCCTGCCGAAGGTCCCGAATGAATCATACTCATACAAACCGGACATTGTTTCTGATGTGCATGAATATCGCGCTTTCTGCGTTGCACCGCGCCACATTTCGCCACCCAGTGATATTTCTTTTTTGCATCCTCGCAGGCTTGACAGGTTTTCTGATGCGCTTTCATCGCCCGCTGTGTAGGCAGCACAGCCCCACACCTTGCTTCCCATTTGTAAGATTTTCCACAGCGGCTGTTGTCCGTATTCGGTGAGCCATTTGTGGTCGAGGGTGCATTTTTCGATTGTTCCGTCATCAAATTCAATCTCCCAAAGTGGTGTCAGTCCGTGGTCATGTAAGGCGACAACCGTGCTATATACAGACTTGCCTGTTGAGCTACGACTCAGCACCTTGTCACCTGTTTTACAATCTTCTATTGACTTAATGCCATTCATTGTATAGACTTTTGTTTGAGGGTCAACCGATTTGTTGAAACCGTACCCAGCAAATTTTTCCATTAAGTCGAAAATATAAGTTGCCTGGTCTGCATCGACATTTCTTTCCAGCGCGCCTTTCATAAAAATATCGCGTTGTTTTGCCATTTCTTCAGGCTTTTTCTTGCCCATGGCTCGGCGCAACATATCCGCGCCGCCCAGCGTGTAACTCGCCAGAATCTGCGCAATCTGCATCACTTGTTCCTGATACAGAATAACGCCGTAGGTGGGTTGTAATATGGGTTCTAAATCAGCATGGGGATATTCAATTTTTGCCCGCCCATGTTTACGATTGATGAAATCATCCACCATGCCCGATTGCAACGGGCCGGGGCGATAGAGTGCGACTAATGCGATAATATCTTCAAAATTATCGGGTTTCAGGCGTTTAATCATCTCCTGCATGCCACGCGATTCCAACTGGAATACAGCAAGGGTTTGACCAGATTTGAGCAACTCAAAAGTAGGCCTATCATCCAGCGGAATACTCAGAATATTGAGCTTTTCAGCGCCTGGATCAGTGTCTTGCTGTGCATTTTTCTGATTCTCAAGTTTTCTGAGATTATCCAGCGCCCAGTCAATAATGGTCAGGGTACGCAAACCCAGAAAGTCAAATTTGACCAGGCCCACGGATTCCACATCATTTTTATCAAACTGCGTGACGATGCTGGGTTCATGCTCTTCACAATACAGTGGCGAAAAATCAGTCAGTGCAGTCGGTGCGATGACCACGCCACCGGCATGTTTACCGGCATTACGGGTCAGTCCCTCCAGTTTCAGCGCCATGTCGATCAGGTCATGGACTTCTTCTTCATCATCATAACGACTTTGCAGTTGCTCTTCCTGTTCCAGAGCTTTGGTCAGGGTCATGCCGATTTCAAAAGGAATCAGCTTGGCAATCTGGTCAACGAAACCATAAGGGTGATTTAATACCCGCCCAACATCGCGCACCACTGCTTTTGCCGCCATCGAACCATAAGTGATAATTTGTGAGACTTTTTCACGTCCATAATGCTCGGCGACATAATTAATCACCTCATCGCGCCCTTCCATGCAGAAATCCACGTCAAAATCGGGCATGGAAACACGTTCAGGATTAAGGAAGCGTTCAAATAGTAAATCATATTCCAGCGGATCAATATCGGTAATGCCCAGGGCATAGGCCACCAGCGAGCCTGCACCAGAACCACGCCCAGGGCCAACGGGAATATCATGTTGTTTAGCCCACTGAATAAAGTCAGCAACAATCAGAAAGTAACCGGGGAAATCCATGCCGATGATGACATCCAGCTCAATTTTCAGGCGTTCTTCATATTCCTGGCGATGCGCCTCAGCGTCTTCGCCAAACAGGAAAACCAGACGTTGTTCCAATCCTTGCCGGGATTGCTCGCGTAAATAATCAGCAGTGCTTTGCTTGCCGGTTGGGAATTGGGGCAGGTAGTTTTTGCCCAAAGTCAGTTCAAGATTACAGCGTTGGGCAATCAGCAGGGTGTTGTCAATGGCTTCAGGTAAATCAGCAAATAATTCAACCATCTCCTGTGGACTGCGCAAGTATTGCTGTTCACTGTGACGCTGCACGCGGCGTTTATCATCCAGGGTAAAACCGTCATGAATACAGACCCGGACTTCATGGGCTTCAAAATCTGTTTTGTGCAGAAAATGTACATCGTTGACTGCAACCACAGGTACTTGATTTTCTAATGCCAGGTTAACCGCCTCATGCAGGTATTCTTCCTCTCCTGTGCGCCCGGTACGGGAAACTTGCAAATAAAACCGATCCGGGAACAGGTTTTGCCAGCTTTGTAATTGTTGACAGGCTCGATCCTTGTTGCCTGCAAGCAGGGCCAGACCCGGCTCGCCTAAGTGTCCACCGGATAGTGCGATAAGCCCGGCATTATCTGCTTGAATCCAGGATTTTTGCAGTGCGGGTATACCCAGTTTCTGGCCTTCAATATAACTTCTGGAGATGAGCCTTGACAGGCTGAGATAACCCTCATGATTTTGGCACAGCAAGACTAAACGACTGAGTTGATCCTGCTCGTCACGCAACCAGACATCGGCACCAGCGATTGGTTTGATACCCGCGCCTTGTGCTGCGCGATAGAATTTAACCAAGCCAAATAAGTTATTCTGGTCGGTAATGGCGCAGGCAGGCATAGCCATCTCCTGCACGGCTTTAACCAAGGGTTTAATGCGCAAAAGACCATCAACAACAGAGTATTCGCTATGAGTCAGCAAGTGTATAAAAGGTGTATTTTCAGACATGAGTATTTTCAAGTAATAAGGAGCGCACAAATCAAAACAGCATTACGCAACAGCGCCTTTTTCCAAGCGCATTGAAAGGGTGCTAAGGAACGAGGATGAAATATCAGTATTTTTAGTTACAGAAATTTTTTATTTTTAGAAAATTATTTTCTGAAAACCTATAGCTTTACAAGGATTTGATAATATCCTGTACCAACTTCGGCCCCTGATAAATCAAGCCGGTATAAATCTGCACCAGACTGGCACCAGCTTTGAGTTTATCTTGTGCCTGTTGCGCGTTCATAATGCCACCGACGGCAATAATCGGCAGCTTGCCATTGCTGGCTTGCGCTGCCGTTGCAAGCACATGGTTTGCTGCATTCAGCAGTGGTGTGCCGCTGAGTCCACCAGTCTCTTTGGCAGTGGCATATTTGTTCAGGCCAGGACGGCTGTTAGTGGTATTGGTGGCAATCAAGCCGTCGATTTCATGACTTAGCAGGGTTTGGGTGATGTCGATGACTTCTTCTTCAGCTAAATCCGGCGCAATTTTTAAGAATAAAGGTACATAGCGGCCTTGCTCCGCATTTAAGCTATATTGTGCATTTTTTAATTTTTCCAGCATTTCATTAAGTGCCTCGCCATGTTGTAGTTCTCGCAATCCCGGCGTGTTTGGCGATGAGATATTAATCGTGACATAATCGGCCCATTGATATGCGGCATATAAACCTTTTAGATAATCATCCACTGCATTTTCCAGTGGGGTATCAAAATTTTTACCCAGATTAATACCTAAAGGCACTTTAGTTTGACGCTGTTGCACCTGTTCCAGCAGATAATCCAGGCCTTTGTTATTAAAGCCCATGCGATTGATGATGGCTTGCACCTGGGGAATCCGAAATAAACGCGGGCGGGGATTGCCCGGTTGTGGTCTGGGGGTGATGGTACCAACTTCGATAAAACCAAAACCCAAAGCCGCCAGCACATCAATATACTCGGCATTTTTATCCAGGCCCGCCGCTAAACCCACTGGGTTTGGGAATTGTAAACCCGCGACTGAGACAGGTTTATCATAAACCGGGGCAGGTAACAGCAAATGCAGCAGCCCCAGCTTTTCCAATAAAGACAGGCTGTTTAAGCTGGCAGCATGGGCGGTTTCTGGCGGCAATAAAAATAATAAATGACGCAATAAGGCATAAGGCATAGGAGAGGCTCTTTATAAAAAATGGGTAAGTTAAGATTTAGACAGCTTCTGTTTATAATATTTTCTGTTGTAAACAGATATAGCTTTTACGTGGTATTGTGCGTAATACTTATTTATTTAACAATATCGGGCATTTTACGCGAGCAATGGCTTAAAGTAAAAATTGACGGACATGTTGCAGCCGTGCTGGAAGCCATTAAAAATCTGGAACATGTATAACCTGAGTTCAATATAAATTTAATCAACGCTAAGGAGTGAGGATGAAATAAATGCAGAAACTGGGCGCAGGATTTTTATTCATTTTCAAGGCGTGAAAACAGGCGCATAGCAAGCTATGTAACTGTTTTCACAACGCAGAAAATGGAGGGAAAGACCAGCCAAGTTGCTGAAGTTATAAAATTCTCACTCCTAAGATGCTGGAAACTGCTTCCATCTCATGCAATGATTAAATGATGGGTAAGGAATAGGGGGTAACATGATTGACTGGAAAAACAATTTAACTCTGCGGTGTCAATATGCCCATTAAATTTTTAGCCAAAAACAAAGCGCTGCTGTCTAAAATTCACCTGTTTCGTTCCGTGGATTTAGAAAGTATTGAAGTCTATCTGGAGGCCTGTATCGAAAAAAATATTGCTGCCAATGAGGTTCTATTGTCTCCTCAACAACAAAACCAACATATTTATATTTTATTGAGCGGCGTGTTACAGGTTCATCTGGACTCTTTGGATAATCCACCGCTAAATAAGATCGAAGAGGGGGAATGTGTCGGTGAAGTGTCGATTATCGACAGTCAGGAGCCTTCTGCATATGTTGTAGCCAAAACAGATGTAAAACTGTTGGTTTTATCACAAGCCACGATTTGGGCAATGGTAAATGTCTCACATATGGTGGCAAAAAACCTGTTATATATTTTGACAAAACGCTTACGTCATGGTCACAGTGTGATTGCTGATGGTGTTGAGTTGCAAAAACAATTACAGCATCATGCCGTTGTTGATGGTTTGACGGGGATTCATAACCGGCGTTGGTTCGATGAGACTATCAGCCGGAAAATTCAACATAGTCGCTTATCTGAGAAAGCGTTATGCCTGGTGTTAATTGATATTGATTATTTTAAATCTTTTAATGATAGCTTTGGTCATCTTGCCGGGGATCGTGTTATTTGTGCTGTTGCTGATGTATTACTGAACAATATGCGGGGGGATGATATGTTGGCGCGTTTTGGGGGGGATGAATTTATTGTTGCGCTGACAGATACTGAATTAGTGCAAGCTTTGCGTATCATTCAACGCATAAAAAACCTTATCGGTCACTTATCGGTGTATGATGACAATCGTTTATTACCCGTAATCAACATCACGGCAGGCATTAGCAGACTAGAGGCAAAGGATACTGCGGCATCTTTCTTTAAGCGTACAGATCAAGCGCTTTATGAGGCAAAAAATAAAGGCCGTGATTGCATTGTTGCAGTTTGAAGCCATATAACAATCGCTTAGGAGTGAGGATGAAATAAATGCAGAAACTGGGCGCAGGATTTTTATTCATTTTCAAGGCGTGAAAACAGGCGCATAGCAAGCTATGTAACTGTTTTCACAACGCAGAAAATGGAGGAAAAGACCAGCCAGGTTGCTGAAGTTATAAAATTCTCACTCCTTACTACACAGGCAGCAGAAAAAAATAGGCACAGAATAGTTTACAGTTCACGGATAATACTATGCTGGGTATAATAACAGCATGAATAAAGAAAAATCACTGACTTCCCCGCAGCCGGGACAGCATCAACGGGGTGCGGAAAAAACTGCACGCATTCCCGTTAAAATTCAACATGACGAAACGCCCTTATTGCGTAAACCTGCCTGGATACGCAGCAAAATTATCAATCCAGTCAAAATAGGCAAACTCAAAAACACTTTGCGCGAGAATCAATTATTTACCGTATGCGAAGAAGCCGCCTGCCCGAATCTGGGCGAGTGCTTTTCCAGCGGAACCGCCACATTTATGATTCTGGGTGATATTTGCACCCGCCGCTGTCCATTTTGCGATGTTGCGCATGGTCGACCACAGCCAGTGGATGGCAGCGAAGCGCAAAAATTGGCGGCAACGGTTAAGGCCATGTCGTTAAATTATGTGGTCATAACTTCTGTTGATCGCGATGATTTGCGCGATGGCGGTGCCCAGCATTTTGTCGATTGTATTTCAGCATTGCGCGAAGTGCTGCCGCAGTTGAAAATTGAAATTCTCACTCCCGATTTTCGTGGACGCATGAAAGTGGCGCTGGAGATTTTTAAACAAGCACCACCGAATGTATTTAATCATAATCTGGAAACTGTGCCGCGTTTGTATAAAGCCGTGCGTCCTGGTGCAGACTATTTGTGGTCGTTACAATTACTTCAGGCATTTAAGGCCTTGCACCCGCAAGTGCCGACTAAGTCCGGTTTAATGCTGGGCGTGGGGGAAACCCTGGAAGAAGTTGAAGCCGTGATGCGGGATTTGCGCGAACATGATTGTGAGATGCTGACCCTGGGGCAATATTTACAACCCACGCGTGGTCATTTACCCGTTAAACGTTATGTCACGCCTGCCGAGTTTGAGCAGTTAAAAACGATTGGCTTGGAAATGGGTTTTGCCCAGGTTGCCAGTGGGCCATTGGTACGCTCTTCATATCATGCGGATAAACAGGCAGCAGATTTGACATAAAAATTAACATTGAGATCTAACGCTGAAAAAGCATATCTACATTATTTTATACCGTCATCTGAGTTTGGCACATATCTGGTATACTGCTCTCGGACAGCCTCCTAAGGTTTGCTTTCATAAAATTCTCATAAGGAAAAGTGTTCTTTCATGGACAGTATCGTATTAAATATGGAAATGATCGTGGTCATGTCGATTCTGGCATTTACCATGTATCTGTTTATCTCTGAAGTTGTGCGCGTTGATGTCGCGGCAATTCTGGTGATGGTGTTACTGGGTGTAATCAGCTATGTCTGGCCCTGGATTGGTGATCCGGGGACGCAGATTCTGGATATTAAACACTTGTTTGACGGTTTTTCCAGTAATGCCGTGATTTCGATTATTGCGGTTATGATTATTGGCGCAGGTTTGGATAAAAGCGGCATTATGGGCCAGGTTGCCAATAAAATTATGTCCGTGGGTGGCACCACGGAAAAGCGCATTATCCCCCTGATTTCCAGTACTGTTGGTATTATTTCCAGTTTTATGCAAAATGTCGGTGCAGCGGCTTTGTTTCTGCCGGTAGTCAACCGGATTTCCAACACGACCGGTTTGCCGATGTCACGTCTGCTGATGCCAATGGGTTTTTGTGCGATTCTTGGCGGCACCGTTACCATGATTGGCTCCAGCCCGTTGATTTTGCTTAATGACTTGTTGCCTGCGGATATGGAAGGTTTTAACCTGTTTGATGTCACGCCGGTTGGATTGGCACTGATTGCCACTGGCGTATTGTATTTTGTATTGCTGGGGCGTTATGTTCTGCCTGCCAGCAGTGAACAGGAAGACACCCTGGCAAAAACCATGTTGCATTTTAAGTCCACTTACGGACTGGAAGGACAGCGTATTGAGGTTGTGGTACCCAAAAACAGTCCGCTGGTGGGAAAAACAGTCAGTGACCTGGAAGCCCTGTCTAATTATGAAATTTTGATTCTTGCCAGCTTAAGCGGCAGTCATATGCGGGTGTCCCCGGCTAAAGATGTGAAAATACAGGCAGGTGATGCATTGGCTTTATTGGGAGAGCCTGCCACCATAGAAAGCTTTGGTCAAAATCAGCAATTGCACATGCGCTCTGAGTTGGAAGTCTTCGCCGAATCACTGGGGCAAAATAAAGCAGGGATCAGTGAATTGGTGATTCCTCCCGGTTCACGCCTGAGCAATAAAAGTCTGATGGATCTGCAAATGCGTAAAACCTATGGCTTGAATGTGATGGCAGTATTTCGTGGCGAGCAAACCATTCGCCAGGGTTTTCGGGAGCTGGTATTACATGCGGGTGACACGCTGGTGGTACACAGCCTCTGGGATGACTTAAGCGCACTGGAAAAAAACCGTGATTTTGCAATTATCACCGCCGATTATCCTCATGAAGAGCTGCGTCCACACAAATTGAATTATGCTTTAGGCTTTTTCTTTGTCGCCATTGCGCTGGTATTGTTTACCGATATGCGTTTGTCGGTGGCCTTGCTGACGGGCGCGGTAGGCATGATACTCAGCGGCGTTTTGACCATTGATGAAGCCTATGAAGCGGTGAGTTGGAAAACTGTATTTTTGCTGGCGAGCCTGATTCCGCTAGGCATGGCTGTTGAAATCACAGGCACCGCCGCCTGGATTGCGCAGGAAACCTTAAATATTTTAGGTGATGTACCGGCCTGGATGCTACAGGCAGCCATTGCGGTACTGGCAACCTTTTTTACTCTGGTGATGTCCAATGTGGGCGCAACCGTATTACTGGTACCACTGGCGGTGAATATCGCGCTGGGCGCTGGGGCAGACCCCAGAATATTTGCGCTGACAGTCGCCATTGCTACTTCTAACTCCTTTTTGATTCCCACCCACCAGGTTAATGCCTTGATTATGGGACCGGGCGGTTATCGGGTGAAAGACTTTATGCTGGCAGGCGGGGGCATGACCATTTTATTTTTGATTGTATCCATGATAATGATGAACCTTATTTTTTGAACCTGACGTGTTCAAAAAATAATACAGCACAGGTACGCTTTATCGAGATATGAATTCCTGTGAGTATTGAGAGAAAGGGGAAAAAGCGATGCTATACAGCATCGCTTTTTTTTGATAACTTGCTACGAATTCCCGCAGAGCGTGGGAATAAGGCGCTTAAGGCATTTTAACCGGATTGTTTTTACCCGCTTGCGTCCACTCATGCATAGAAGCATCATAAGAGGCCGCTTTATCATTACCTAACAATTGATTGAGTACAAACCAGTGACCGGTACTGTAATGTCCACTGTTACAATAGATGATACTGGGTTTGCTGACATCAATACCTGCATCAGTAAACAAAGCTTTAAGTGCTTCGGGACTTTTATGGGTAATGACGCCGGTTTTTGTATCAGTTTGATACAAGTTCAGATGCGAAATATTGTGAGCCGTCGGAATATGGCCTTTGGCATAGACATAATCCTTTTGTTTTTCTCCCGTGAAATAAGGTGGGGTGCGGCCATCAATAATACTGTCTGAGCCTGTATCAACAGCTGACTTCACTTCTTGCTCAGTTGCCAAAATGTCTTCATTGGTTTTGCCGCTGACGCTGAAATTACCTTTGACAACAGTAGGTGCCTCGGTGCTGAGTTCACGTTTTTCCACGGCCCACTTGTGTGTACCGCCCTCTAATAGCGCGACATTATTATAATCAAAGTATTGAAATGTCCAGAACAAACGGGTGGCAAAGGTCAAATCTTTTGAAGCTTTGCCTTTAAAGCTGATGACCACAGTGCTGTCTTTATTAATCCCAGCCGCTTGCATTTGTGCTTCAAATTCCGCTTTGCTCGGTACAATCTTAATTAAATCGTAACCATTTTGATGACGCTTGACCCGCACTTTTTTCCAGTTAATCAACACCGACCCTGGGATATGTGCCGTATCATAACTTTTCAAATCCTTGCGTACATCCAACACACTCACCTGTTTGAGATTATCAGCAAGCCATGCCGTATCAACCAATGAACCAGGCACATCCAATGCCCAGGTGTTCAAACTGCTGGCGCTTAACACCGTTACACATAACAATTTGCGTACTAACATAACATCCTCCTGTTTTTTATTTAATTTTTATTGAGTATTGAATTGTACCTGAGAACAAAAACTCAAACTAATAAAAAATGGGATATTCACTAAATGAGTGGCAGTACATTATTATCTGTAATCAGTAGCGTTTGTATATCCAGCGTACCTGAAGAGATTGCTTCCAGACTGGTGTCTGTTACGGGCAGGAGTGCTTCACTATTGTCTGTCTCAATATTTGTTGGCTGAGGCTCGGGTGCCTGAAATTCCGGGTCTTCCTTGATGTCATCAGCTAATATGCTCGCTTCAGGTGTATCTAATAAGTCAGCAGGGTCTAAAATCTCACCATCTTGCACAAGGCTTGCAGGATCTTGAATTTCAGCTTGTTCAGCTTCTGCCGCTGTGGCAGTATCAGCGTTTAGCTCTACTCCATCCTCAGTTCCTGCAAGATTTGGGCTTGTATTTTCTGGTGTTGTTGTTTCCTCTATTTCGGTTTCTAAATCGGGTGCCTGTTCAGTTTCTACATTATCCTCTACATCTACATCGCTATTATCTTGCAATGTTGCATTGTCATTGAATTGCTCTGATTCTGGTAAATCTGGTGTGTCTTCAGTTGCTTCTTCAGTTGCTTCTTCAGTTGCTTCTTCCGTCGCTTCTTCCGTCGCTTCTTCCGTTGCTTCTTCCGTTGCTTCTTCCGTTGCTTCTTCCGTTGCTTCTTCCGTTGCTTCTTCCGTTGCTTCTTCCGTTGCTTCTTCCGTTGCTTCTTCCGTTGCTTCTTCCGTTGCTTCTTCCGTCGCTTCTTCCGTTACTTCATTAGTCACTTCATCAACTATTTCATCACTTGTTTCATTTTCATCGGCTGCAAGGTCAATTGCCGGATTATTTTCTACATCAGCTTCCAGTGCTTCATCTTCTGCCTGAACCTGGATGACAACATGCGCCTGTGACAGATTTTCGTGTTGATTTTCCAGTGTATAATCAAAGCCAGCTTCTCCCAGCCAGTTTTCATCCGGAGTAAATTGCACCAAAGATGCGCCTGTGTTTTCTGGTTCCAATAATGCAACCTCACCGTGTTGCGCATATCCAACCTGTGTAACCAGTGCCTGATCACCCGGTGTGATAGCATCATTTTCCAGCAAATCAGTCACCGGGATGGTGAGTATCTGTCCTGCTGTCACCATAAAAAAATCATTTCTGGCTTGTAATACCGGTTCAGAATGTAAAGCAGTATCATCCACAATACTCTCCAAAGCCGGTGGTGATACAACTTCTGGCGGCTCAGCTTCAGCAATACCTTGTTCTGAAACCGGTGTTTGCAGTGTTGGTATCGCTTCTCCTGAATTCAAATCTTCCGTAATGTGCTCTTCATATGTTGGGCTACCCGTAATTGAAGCCAGTGGCGGCGTTGTTGTATCTATTGCTGTTGATTCCGGGGAATCGGTTTCTGGAGATGTTAATGCAGGGCGAGCAGCCAGTTGTGGTGGTGCTGGTTTTGCGGGTGTTTCCTGCTGCGCCTGTGGTGTTTGCTTATCAGCTATTACCAGATTTGGGGTGCTGACCATACTACCGCCGCTGAAAACACTGGAATTGTTTGATACAGGGGGTGTAGCAGGGGTTTCCAATGTGGCTTGCGTGGATGTTGCAGATGCTGGAACAAGCGGTGTATTTACACCACTGATATCACTGTTTTGCACAACATCAATGGATTGAGTCACTATATCAACTTGCATCCCATCGGATTCAGCATAAACAACTTCTGTTGCTGGCTCAGGTGTTGGAGCAACAGATGTGTCAATCACTGTTTGCGTGGCAAGCAAGCTATTTTCCTGAGGAGGATAATTGTTAGTATCAACGACATAGGGTTGGCTGGCTTCAGGCGCATGGCTTATAAACGCTTCATTGTCACTGATATAAGCTGAAGATTGTGCCAGCATAGTGCTATCCGGCGCTGCATTTAAAGGCTGTAGAGGCAATAACTGCTCACGAAACCCCGGTAAATCCATTAATGCGGTGCTGCTGATGCTGAGCGGTTCATTGGATATGGGAATATGAATCGCATCGCCCATTTGCAAAGCAGACAAGGAATCACGATATTGTGTGGGTTGAATATCCAGTCTACCCGTCAGATAAACCACATTGGTCGAGCCATCGTTATCAATCCAGCCATCAACTTCAGCCCCCTGACTGCTTAATGTGGCTGCCGGAGTATGAATGGTGCTGCTATAACTGGAATCGGCCTGAATCAAACGAAATAAACCACTTTCCACGCTGGCAACAAAAGTTTCCTGGTGCTCACTTTGTAAGGCATACAGTTCCAAAGTAATACGGGAATCGGGGCCAAGCTGAAACATGGTGCCGTCTTTTAACACCAGACTCAGATAGCAGCCTTTACTCGTAATAATGGTATCGTTTAGATAAACCGGGGAGCCTTGATGCAATTCGCGTAATAATTCACCATTTTGCGCCGTTGCTGTTGCACCCTTGATAAAGCCAACCGTACCAATTTGCTGCAAACTGATTTCATCCGCAACTGTGGGGGCGATTTGCCAATCCTGATTGCCAGACTGGGCTTTCACTGTGCTGTTTTCAGCAAGCAAAATAGACGTTGATGCGACAAACATTGGAGCAATCCCATCTTCTTGTTGCACGGTGGTATCAACCTTCATATTAGAAAAAGTGAGCGCGCGCATAATATAACCTGAATATCGGTTTTATTGTTTTAAATAATTTTATAGTACAACACTAGCAAATCAACTGCCTGTTCAGACTAATGGCATAAATCAAGAGATAATACCGGGGTTTTTTATTTATTCACTGAAATTACACACACCGGTTGTTATGATTTTAAAGCTGACACCGCACCTGGACTGGCTAAAAACCAGTATGGAGAAAAAAATATTTTTTTTGCACCTCAAAGCACAAAAAAGAAGCTTTTGCGTAACGCCACTTATTATTCATCAATCCTGCAAGGCCTTCTCTGTATTTAGCGTGTATATTTATAGTACTAAGGAACGAGAATTTTATAACTTCAGCAACTTGGCTGGTCTTTTTCTCCATTTTCTATGTTGTGAAAACAGTTACATAGCTTACTATGTGCCTGTTTTCACGCCTTGAAAATAAATAAAAATCCTGCGCCCAGTTTCTGCACTTATTTCATTCTCGCTCCTTAACTAGCATTATGCAAAGGAGATGTATTATGAATATTTATGGGAACGCCTACACAAATAGCCTTGTCGGTGTGTTGTTCTTATTCATCAGCAGTCTGTTTTCCTCTGGTTTTGCAGCAATTTCTGGTGGTGATTCACAGTGGAATGTACCCTCTAATTTACGCTGGGGACGTGTCAACAGCTTACTGGAAAATGAAACCGGTTTATGGGTAGGCACATCTAGTGGATTGGAGCAGCATGATATACAAAGTGGCAAGCTGGTGCGAGTGTGGACCGATCTGGACGACCTGCCTGGTAATGGTCGTGGGGTTGACTTTTTATTATCCGGCATGGGGGGTTCAATCTGGATAGGCATACGTAATTACGGCGTAGCGCAACGCAGTGCAGAAGGTGAATGGCGCACTTTTACCGACTTACCCAATGCTGATATCAATACCCTGCTCAGCGATCAACAAGGTGGTGTCTGGGTCGGTACTGAGCGTGGTTTGTTGCATATTGATAATACCAGCACAGTACACAGCTATGATTTCGATAACAGCCAGTTGCCTGGTTTATGGATTAGCGCCTTATATATGGATGTGCAGGGTAATTTATGGGTAGGCACTTTGAGTGGCCTAGCCAGACGCAATATTGATGATTCCTGGTTGGTCTTCACTACAGAAAATTCCCTGTTACCCGATAATAATATTTCTGCACTGGCACCTGATGGTCAGGGTGGTATGTGGATTGGTGCTATCTGGGGCGGTCTGACCCATTTTGCCGCAGACGGTTTGCTCGATCTGATTAATACCTCCAATTCGCCTCTACCTTCTAATTGGATTAAACAATTATTACTCGATGGCAATGGTGATTTATGGGTCTCTTCCAAAAACTACGTGGCTTATCATCCCGCAGCAGGTGGCTGGCTGATTTTTGATCCTGAAGCCGCCGGTTTAATGCGCAACCTGCCACCAGTTTTCTATCAGGGGCAAAGTGGCCTTTGGGTGGGTTCTGACCCCACCTTATTGCGTCTGCAAGGTGTTGATTTACAGGTATACAACCCCGAACCTGAAGCAAGTCTCAGCAGCGGAACCACCAGTGCCGCAGAAGAAAACGCCATCCGCAGGCGTCTGTTTGCACCTGATGCACAAGGTGGACGCTGGTTTGTTGATGGCAGCGAACTGGTATACCAGAATCATCAGGGTCAGAATATTGTGCGCCTGGATGATGAAAACTCAGAATTACCTGGTTACATCCGAAAATTAATTTCTGATCGTCAAAATGGCTTATGGGTAGTCAGTTACAGCAGCGATCAGGGGGGGCTGGTATTCAGTCATCGCAGCTTAAATCCAGCAGATAATCAATGGGAACATTTTACCCTGGATAGTTTTTCTGGTGGTTTGTTGTCCAGTGTCAATGATGTAGTGGCCTCACCTGAAGGTGGCTTGTGGCTCACGGCCAGTACCGGTGAGGTTTTTGCCATGCTGGCTTACCTCACCCCGGATAGACATTGGGAAGTGTCTTCTTTAGGCGAAGATAACGGTTGGCCGTTTAATTATGTACGGGAAATTCTGGTGGATGATCTGGGTAATATTTGGCTGGCTGGTTATCGTTATTTATTACAACGTCCCGCCAGCACGCTACCCGTGCGCCGCATAGACAGCCGCTGGCAACAGATTAATATGGCAGATTTAGGGCTGGGTAATACGGTTAACAGTATGCTGGCTGATGGTGAAGGTGGACTCTGGTTAGCCACCAGCGATGGGCTGGCGCACCGTGATACGCAAAATACCTGGCGCAGTTTTGATGATGTGAATGCCGGTCTGCCCAGTAACTATATTGATGGCTTGCAAACAGGCGATGCTGGCGACTTATGGGTAAATACGCCTAATGGTTTAGCCTACATCGATAGCATTGCTCACCACCAAACCGGTGGTAGCTGGAAAACCATTGATACAGAAAATTCTAACTTGCCTACGAATAATGTCTTCAGTATGTACAACGATGGTGACGGTGGTTTGTGGCTGGACACGGATCTGGGTTTTGGTCACTTAAGTTTTAATTTTGATCTGGATGATGAGATCAGTGGCAAACGCGCAGCCATTATTATTCACGCACGTCCACAAAGCAACAGCGATAAACAACATATTATCCGGGATCGGATTAGTGGTGCGGTATATGACGGTTTAAGCGAGCGTTATTATAAAAATGACGACATTTATTTTCTGTCCTACAAACCGGATATGGATGTTAATGGTGACTTGCAAACTGATAAACTGGCAGTTGATGCCCCCGTGACCTATTTTGAAAGTGGCACGATACCACCGCGTGACTTGACCCTGGCTGATATTAGCGCAGTTTTTAACTGGGCCATACAGCAAGGTAGTTTAGGGCAGGCACTGATTATCAGTATTATTGCCGATGCGGATGAGACTGGCGCACTATTATTAAACCCGGATACCGGGCAAAGCTTAAGTGTGAGTGACCTGGCTGCACTGTTGGATGATTATCAGCAAAATACTGATAATACCGTGATTCTGTTGCTTGAATCTTCTCATGGCGGCGCTTTACTGGAAACCCTTGCCGGTGACAAGCGTATATTGCTCACCAGTACCAGCGCGGAACAAACCGTACAATATCAGGATGTACTGGGTAGTGACAGTTTTCTTTGGAAATATTTCCGTCGTCTGCGCAGTGGCATGAATCTGGAAGCGGCATTTCACCGGGTGGAAACCGAATTGCTGGACTCAGGTAGTGAACAAAGCCCACAACTGGAAGACAGCGGTGATGGCATTGCCAATGGTGACCGGGATGGCAGAATGGCGCAACAATATTGCTTAAATGGCTGTTTTGCACCACGCGCTAACCAGCAAACTTATCAAAATGGCGATATGCTGCGTTTAACAGTGCCCAATTTACCACGCAACAAACTCAGTTATGTTGGGCTGGCATTACCTGATGGGCAAGGTAGCCTACTGTTTGTGGATAAAAACCAGCCTGTGTCCATAGAAGAGGGTTTCCAGGCATGGCGTGGCAGCGATATGATGCTGGAAATGGAGGTCATACCTGAACTGCAACGTGGCGAGTACATTATTTTCCTGATTCGCACACCTAAGGGTATCAACCCGATGGAACAAGTTGAATTATGGGAAACCAGTCAGGAAAGCATAACGATAGAGTAATGCTCATTAACCTGAGTTAATATGAGATGTAAGCGGCTTTCAGAAGCAAAGCGGATGAATAAAGCTGGCATCAAATTCTGATTACCCTATAAACGCTGGCTGCGTTTGATTTCCAGATAATGGTTAATCAACGCCGCTGGCAGTTGCTCAGGTAAGACATCAATTGATAAGGCTCCTTGCGCATTTAATGCTTGATGTGCTTGTCTGCGGCGTAACAGATACTCTTCCAGGGCGGCGTATCTTAATGCGCTCTGAAATGAGCTAATTGGCTTCTCCTGCGTAGCTTCCAAAATCTGTTCCCTTAAACTGGCAATCAGAACCACATGTTTCTTACGCAATAAGCCTAATGCTGTTAATAAAGTGGGATTGTCTTCATCGCGTAAATTGGTCAGTATAATCACCAGAGCACGTTTTTTTTGGCGTTGTAGCAAAGATTGCGCAGCTTGCAGGTAATCACCACTGTTGGTACTGGGTTGCAAATCATAAAGCTGATTTAACAAATGATTAATCGTGTCTTGTCCAGGGCGTGGTGGCAACCAGCGCGTGGCACCGCTAAAGGTCAGTAAACCGGGCGCATCACCTTGGCGCAATGCGGCATAGGCGACCAATAATAAGGCATTTAAACAATGATCAAAATGCGACAAGTGATCATCTTTAGCGCGCATACGCTGGCTGCAATCCAATAAAAAAACAACTTGTTGCTCGCGCTCGTCGGTATATTCACGGGAAATCAGTTTACGTTGCCGGACGCTGGTTTTCCAGTCAATTTGGCGCATACTGTCGCCTTCCCGGTATTCCCGCATCTGATGGAATTCCATGCCTTCACCACGGCGTTGCTGTTTGCGGATGCCCAATTGCCCGAGACGATTTTCCATCGCCAGTTTCATATACTTACGAATCGCCGCAAAATTGGGATAAATGCGTACAGTTTGTGGCAGATGCTGGTAACGCCGTTGTGACCATAAGCGCCAGGGAGAATATAAACGCAGATGTATACCAGGAAATAACATGTTGCCACGTAGCTGTGGTTGAAATAAATACTGAATCTGAAGTTTTTTAGTGGCGGGCAAAAAAACCTGATAAGGCTGATCTTGAACCACAGCAGGTGTGGGGTAATCGTCAAAAATTTCCAGTTTCAGGGGGGGAATTGTGGATATGCTGAGTTTAACCGGACTCCAGATACCTAAGGGGAGTGAATGCGCAAGCTTACGTTCTAGCGTGGGCGTGGGTAAGCGATACAGAGAAATCCAATCTAACAGTGCTAAAAATATAATAAACAGGCCAAACACCTGCCACAATATCTGCATTACGGGAGAAAATAAGCTGCCAACTGCCAGTAACAAACAAAATCCTGATAAATGCAGCAGCAAGCGAGCGGGCTGGACAGTTAGCATAAGCGCCTATGGAAATGAGGATTTTATCCCCGTTCCTTATCTACGCCTGCGCTTGCGTGTTGAACGGCGTTTTTTAGTTCTGCGCTTTTTTGAGCTACGTTTAGTACGCTTACGCTTAGTGCGTTTGGAGCGCTTAGTGCGCTTACTTTTTCTGCTTTTTTTACTCTTCCGGCTTTTTCTGCTCTTCCGACTCTTTCTACTCTTCCGGCTCTTTCTGCTTTTTTTCTTTTTCGTGCTGGTTTTGCCTTTATAACCTTTAGCGCCATTGAAGTTAGCGGCTGCTTTTTTTGTACTTTTATTCATTTTTACGCCACGCAGGTTAGCGCGACGAAAATCTGCACCATTCAGATTTGCGCTATTTAAGTTGGCACCACGTAAATTACAGCTACGCAAACGGGCACGACGTAAATTCGCACCACGCAAATTTGCGCCACGTAAATTACTACTGCTAAGATCAGCCCCACTGAGGTTGGCACCACTTAAATTTGCTGCACGTAAGTTGACGCCACGTAATTTTGCGCCAGAAAGATTAGCGCCATTTAAACGTGCCCTGGATAAATTAATACCGCGCAAATTAGCCCCGGTTAAATTACACTTAGGGCATTTTTTGGTTTTTTTCAGTTTTGCTACATCTTTTGCATTTGCCGCCCAGGAAACCGGAGCTTGCATAAGCAGCAAAAAAGAGATAATAAATAAGCAAGCGAATTTTTTCATGTTGTAAATCTTCGATTTATTTGTGACGAGGTTAGGCGAAGCCATAAAAAAACTCAAGCTTAAATTTAATCTGGAAATGATGACAAGTTTTGAAACTTTGTCGCTTAGATGACAAAATAACAGATGTCATGATTATAAAAGTCAATAATTTCATTAAGTTATATTTTTAGTAGCCAAAGTTAGTCGCTAAAGTTGAAAAATTATGAAACATTTTACCGAATTTTACCGCCATTTATCGATTCGTAGACGCTTTCTACTGATTATTTTTCTATTTTTATTTATTAGCATTACCTTATATGTCTTCAGCCTGCAATTAGCCGGGCACTGGAGTCTGAGTTTATCCTGGTTTATTGTGTTATTAACCGTATTGCTATTACCGCTAAGCCTGTTACTCAGTCAATGGCTGGTAGCGCCATTACGTGATTTAATTTATCAGTTTTCCTTATACTTAACTGAGCATGACAATAGTTTGGAAAACAAAGTGCTATTATCAAACTTTGAAATCAACAGTGTTCAGGATGAGATAAAACCCTTATCTCAATTATTTTACCATCTAGTCACCCACAGCAAACAACAACAACAAGACATCCAACAATTGCAAAAAAATCAACATTGGCTTGAGCAACACTTGAAACGACTAGAAGTGCTGAGCCAGGTATTGGATGAATCTCCAACATCATTGATTGATTATATCAGTGAAATTCAGCAAATCAGCCAGGTACGTTATAGTTTATTTGCCGAGCGGGATACGGATAATCGTTTTCACACCCGCGTTGTGTTTGATAGTGGGTATTTACAAGATAATTTTACCTGCCATTTATCCTGGGCAGAATTTGAAATCCCTTTATGGTCGAATAAAAATCAGGGATGCCAGTTTGTACCGGGGCATCACTTTCCTGATAGCGTAAAGCAACTGGTTGACTGGCCAATTAACAGCGGCTGTTTAATTACATTACACCCGATACAAAATGAAATGGATGGCATAATGCTGTTACTGCATGATAAAACGTTGCCACTCTCATCAACCCAGGTTTTATTTGTTAATTTATACCTTGGGCGTTTATTACAATACCAAATATATCAAAAACAGCAGAAAAAATTAAAAAATATCCCGCAAAAGTTATCTGAAGAAGAAAAAATGGCAATATTTGCATCTGATGCCGAATCTTTCACAGTTGTCGCTCCTATATCAAGTATCGAAGCACCCAAGGATATACCAAGTACACATAAAAATACGATTGCACTGCGTGTTTTAGTGGCAGAAGACAGTATTATTAACCAAGCGGTCATTCAAAAAATGTTAAAACATTTGGGGCATAATGTTGATGTGGCGGAAAATGGCCTAGTTGTCTTAGATAAACTACAAAAACAAGACTATGATTTAATTTTGATGGATTGTCAAATGCCGGAATTAGATGGTTATGCAACCACCCGTAAAATCCGACATCTGGAAAAACAGCAGCAATCCCTGCGTATGCCGATTATTGCGTTGACAGCCCATGCTTTAGATGAGCATCGTACTAAAAGCCATATGGCAGGTATGGATCAACATTTAAGTAAACCTATTAATTTATGGCAATTATTTCAACTCTTAGAAAAATGGGGAAAATATATCGTTGATATGAGAGCAAGGCATACACAGCAGTTAACCGATAGCGTTAGTGAGCAAGATGAAGATATTTTTCAAAGGACAACGCAGACACATAGTGTTATACCACCAGAAATAACGACGACAAAGAATCATAGCATTCAAAATCCACCAAGTTTAAATAAAACAACCTTAAATAATCTCAGTATATTAATGGGTAAAACCCAACTACAAAAAATTATTCAGCAGTTTTTGGATTACGCACAAGTACAATATGCGACATTACAAGAAGCCTATCAAATGCAAAATATGGATTTATTACAGCATAAAGCGCATCAGTTTAAGGGGGAGGCATATCAGATCGGCGCGGAAGTTTTAGGTGATTTATGTAAATCACTGGAAAAATCATCGCATTCAGGTAACATGGCAGATATTAAAAAATATTTAGATTGTATCAAAATTGAGTTACAACATGTGATGACTATATTGACGACCGAGTTTTTATCCGCATGAACAAACCCAGCTCAACACCTCATTCTGAACCACCGGTTCTCCAAACAACAATGCTGCCGCATCATTCTCAGGAAAGCAGCTTAAGCAGTACGATGCACGCACCTAGCCGTATATTGGTGGCAGAAGACTCCCCTGTATTGCTGGCAATTATGCTTAATACCCTGGCTACGGCTTATGGTTATCAAGTGGAAACTGCTGAGAATGGTCAGCAGGCACTTGAATTGTTTATGCTCAATCCAGCCGATATGATTTTGATGGATGCAGATATGCCTGTTTTAGATGGTATTTCTGCTTGTGCCCAGATTCGTCAATTAGCAGAAGGACGTACTGTGCCGATCATGATCGTAACTGGTTATGGCGAGCGTGATTGGGTTGATCGCGCGTATCAGGCTGGTGCAACAGATTACGTGATGAAACCCATTAACTGGGATGTGTTGCGTAATCGTATTGAATATATGCTCAAAGTGAAGCAGGCAGAAGAAGCTTTGCTGGCAGAGAAAGAAAAAGCCCAGGTAACACTGGCCTCAATTGGTGATGGGGTGATTACCACGGATGCCTGGCAACGGGTGGAATATCTCAATCCCGTTGCCAGTCAGTTAACGGGTTGGAGTAATAAGGAAGCAATAGGCAAAAATTTATCCGTAGTTTTTAATATCATTGATGAAGACAGTAAAGAGACGGTCTATATTCCATTACCTGATGAATTATATTTACCCAAAGTGCAAGACAAACACCCACAAATTATTTTGTGTAATGAGCCTCAAACCAAACATTTTTCAGTTGAAAACACGGCAGCACCGATACAGGATCATAAGAATCGGATTATTGGTATGGTACTGGTTTTTCATGATGTCACTGCCAGCCGACAAATGGCAAGGGATATTGAATATCAGGCCAGCCATGATCCATTGACAGGGTTGATTAACCGCCGTGAATTTGAGCGTCGTCTGAACCTGATGACCCAGAGCGTGCTGGAAAAGGAAACCGAACACACCTTGCTCTATATGGACTTGGATCGCTTTAAGGTGGTCAATGATACTTGCACACATGCCGCAGGTGATGAATTATTACGCCAGGTCAGTAAAGTTATTAAAAAACAGATTCGCTACCACGATACTGCGGCGCGCTTAGGTGGGGATGAATTCGGTTTTTTGTTGGAACACTGTACTTTGGATAATGCCCTGCCGATTGCTGAAAAGTTATGTCAGGCCATACAGGAAATCCGTTTTCCCTGGGATAGACATGTTTTTACCATTGGTGCCAGCATTGGCGCGGTATCGGTTAATTTTCAACATGCCAACATGAACCGCCTGCTGAACATGGCCGATGAAGCCTGCGTAACCGCAAAAGATCAAGGGCGTAATCAGGTTTATGTTTATCAGGAAAAAACTAAAACGCAACCGGGCAGTGGGCAGTGGTTTCTACGTTTACAGGAAAGTCTGGAGCAGGATAATTTCTGTTTATTTCAGCAGGCTATTTTACCTTTGAATAAAAAAGACCAGGGTTTGCATTATGAAGTTTTATTGCGTATGCAAGATGAAGCCGGACAGTTAATTTTACCGGGATCTTTTTTTTCCGCAGCTGATCGCTATAACCTGATGCCCAAACTGGATCGTTGGGTTATTCGTTATTTATGCCGGTGGTTACATCATCACCCTGAACATTTGCAAAAGCTCAACCTGGTATCCATTAATATTTCTGACCGCTCTCTGTCCGACGAAGATTTTGCTGAGTTTGTACTGGAACAATTAAGCCGTTGGAATATTCCTGCGCAACGACTTTGTTTTGAGTTTACAGAACTCGCCGCTTCCACGCATTTACTGAATACTCAACATTTGCTGACTGAATTACACCAGGCAGGATGTTATTTTGCACTGGATAATTTTGGTATTGGTATTTCCTCATTTAATACACTTAAAAACCTGCCCGTTGATTTTATTAAAATCCAGGGCAGTTTAATTCAACAAGTCATGGATAATCCATTAAACCGCAGTATTGTGCAATCAATTACGCATATTGCGCAAATTTTAGAAATGTACACGGTTGCTGAGTTTGTGGAAAATGATCCTGAAATGCTGAAAACTTTGCAGGAAATTGGTATAGATTATGTTCAAGGTTTTGCTTTAGCGGAACCCGAACCTTTAAAATAACCCGGATTATTTTATTGGGCAGACTCTTTAACAAACTTATCCATTTTTAACCGGAAAGTCTTGAGCTTTTACCGCTTGCACATAGGCCTTAAAGGCATCAGCAATACATGCTTGTCCCAGCATGAAATTTTTGGCAAAAGCCGGGATCTTACCGGGGGTTAAGCCTAGCATGTCATAACTTACCAGCACCTGACCATCGCAAGCATAACCTGCACCAATGCCAATAACCGGAACTGAAAGGTGTTGCGCGATATACTTACCCACTGTTTCCGGCACGCATTCCAATACCAGCAGACGAATACCTGCCTGTACCAGCTCTGTTGCCTGAGCGTATAACTGATTTGCGGCTTGCTCGGTTTTTCCCTGTTGTCGATACCCCCCCAGTTGATGGACAAACTGTGGCGTTAAACCCAGATGACCACAAACGGGAATACCGCGTTGTGTCAGTTGGGTAACACTATCAAGCACCCAAGCCGCGCCTCCTTCCAGTTTCACCATGTGGATGCCAGTTTGCATCAAAGCACTGGCATTTGCCATTGCCTGTTCTGCTGTGGCATAGCTCATAAATGGCATATCTGCAATAATAAAATTCTGTGGTGCGCCGCGCCTGACTGCGCGACAATGATAAACCATCTCCTCTAAGGTGACGGCTAAGGTACTGTCCTGCCCCTGCACCACCATGCCCAGAGAATCACCTACCAGCAGGCAGTCCATGCCGGCAGCGACAGCCTGTGCTGCAAAACTGGCATCATAAGCGGTTACGCAGGCAATTTTTTTTCCATCATTTTTCATCTGCTGTAGTTGCAAGATGGTTTGTGGTGCAGTGCTTTTCATTGAGAACCTCTAATAACATCGCAAATTACTGGCAGTCAAAAGTTGCAGAGCAAGGCACGAGTAGCGCAGCTTTTGGCTGTCTGAGTGCATTTGCCTTGTTATGTTTAATGATTGGTTTTGGGTGTTGCGACTTCATTTTCTATAATAATTTCTGCTATATATTTGCCTCAATGAAATTGCGCTAAGACATTTTGCTTTATTTGAGTGGACGATGTTCTTGGATTATAACGAACTTGAATAATTTTTTTCCCCTCAGCTTTTAAGTAAGATTCAACATCGATATTATATTGTTTATCCCCCCAATCTTCTCCAATTACAAAAATATCGACATTTAATTCCTTGCAAGCAGATATATATTCAAGTTCATAGTAGGGGCGTACAATATCTACACAGCGTAAAGCCTTCAGCATTTCCTCTCGTTGTTCAAGGGGAATAACAGGTATATTGGGCTTGTAGGAATTCACTACACTATCTGAGGCAACGCCAACCACCACGACATTACCTAAAGTTCTACAGTATTCTAGTAATGCAAGATGACCTACATGTAACAAATCAAATGTACCTACCGTATATATAATCATTGTGTTATTTGTCCCCTGTATCAAAGTAATTTTTATTAATATGCTGTACCAATCTCGTTACTTTCTATAGAAGTTTCCAGCCATAGATAGCAGTCATTCCAAGTGTATAAATAGCAAGAATATAAACATTGACTGGATTTCCAGAAAGTTTTGGTGTTTTGATTTGCGACACATTCAAAGCAGCAAGACCAAGACCACTAGCGTACAAAATAACAGTAAAAATTCCCCCACTAAAAATACCTTCAAATAAAAAAATGAAAACGAGTATTATATTATTGTTATCAAGAGCCATCCCAGTGTATTTCGTCCCACCAGCAAGGCCGAAGGTACTGAAATAACTCAACCGTATCGCACTAGCGGCAATCATTAAAAAAGCACCAACTAAAAATACAGGCTCAAATTTTCCATAGCTCAGCAGAAGAATGGACGGTGCAACACCATAACTGACAATATCTATTAAAACATCAAGTTGTCCACCAAAAGCCCGGTCGTTACCGGTCCGACCTTTCATTCTTCGTGCGATGAGACCATCCGCCCAGTCAAATGCAACAGCCCAGATCATGCCAATCATTGCTGCGTAATAAACACCTAGGATACTGAAGTAAATAGCCAAAACTGTACAAGCCAATCCTGCAAGTGAACACAAGTTTGGCAGATCTTTTACAAAGGAAAGAATGGTAGGCTGTAACGCTTGAGGCTCTACATTATCTGTGGTCATGGTATTCCTAACAGTAATAATTCAATTTTATGATAAATTTAGCGGTATAACTAAAATATCTATAGTTTTTACTTATATACATGGCTGTATACCATTATATACGCACTAAAATATCATCTAAGCGATGTCGTGACTTAGGAAGTTTTGAATTATAGTCCTCTTGAGGATGATGATAGCCAATAGCCAAAGCGACATCACACTGATAACCATCAAGCTCCTTTTTGAATGCTTCGTTTACTAAATCAGTATCAATGCCTTCCATAGGCGTGGAATCTATTTTGAGACGCGCTAAGGTATGTAGTGTATTTCCAAGGGCAATATAGGTTTGTGCTTTTGTCCAACCACTTGTATTTCCAGTTTCATCGGTATTTAGCTCGGCAAACATAAAGACACCAAAGGCACGCTCTCGATCTTCTGGTTTGGTTCGTTTGTCCTCGATGCCTTTATCCACCACTTTGGCAAAATCATCACGGGTGTAACATGGGTTGTGAGCAAAAAGAATAATTTGTGAGCTGTCAAAAACATGAGGCTGATTATATTGATGTTTTTGAGCAAATGTTTTACTCATGCGCTCTTTTGCTTCAGCACTTTCAATGACCACAAACCTCCATGGTTGAGAATTAATAGATGATGCAGAGAGGCGCATTGCTTCAAAGAGCACATCAAGATCTTCTTGAGGAATCTTTTTGCTGGCATCATATTTTTTGGTGGCATGTCTCCAAAGGAGTGTTTCAATAATTGGATGAACCATAGATATTCCTGAAAGTTAATTTGATATTGTTCATTTTTTACACATAACTGATGTTACGCAGTGGCTTCTTTTTTGAGCTAAATTGATTTATTTGTCAAAAAAACCACCACTGTGCAACGCTTTTTGATCTTTGGGAAGCAAAAAATTGCCTTAGATCAAATAACAAGCACAATATGATGCCTGCGTAACTTCAGTTATCAAGGAACATGCACGAAATGAGCAAGTTGTTTTATGTGCGTTTCTAAATACCAGCAGCCTGTTTCAAAGCCTCAGCCTTATCCGTTTTTTCCCAACTGAAACTTTCTTCAGTGCGTCCAAAATGCCCATAACTTGCGGTAGGTAAATATACCGGACGTAATAAATCAAGCATGGCAATCAAACCACCGGGGCGCAAATCAAAATGTTCGCGTACCAATTCAGTCAGGCGGGCTTCATCAATCTTTCCCGTACCAAAGGTTTCCACGCGAATGGAAGTCGGCTCGGCAACACCAATCGCGTAAGACACCTGAATTTCACAGCGATCTGCCAAACCTGCGGCAACAATATTTTTAGCTGCATAACGGCAGGCATAAGCCGCTGAGCGATCCACTTTTGAAGGGTCTTTACCAGAAAACGCACCACCACCGTGGCGCGCCATGCCGCCATAAGTATCAACAATAATTTTACGCCCGGTCAGACCACAATCCCCCACTGGGCCACCAATCACAAAACGCCCGGTTGGATTAATATGATACTGGGTATCGGCATGTAACCATTCTGCGGGTAAGACATGTTTAATAATCTCTTCCATGACCGCTTCATGTAAGGCGCTGTTTTCAATCTCAGGATTGTGTTGCGTAGAGAGTACCACCGCATCAACGGCAACAGGTTTGTCATTTTCATAACGCATCGTCACCTGACTTTTAGCATCAGGGCGCAACCAGGGCAGAGTACCATTTTTACGCAATTGCGCTTGACGTTGTACCAGACGTTGTGCGTAAGTAATGGGCGCAGGCATCAGCACTTCAGTTTCATTGGTGGCATAGCCAAACATCAAACCCTGGTCACCAGCCCCTTGCTCATGCTCTTCTGATTCATCCACACCGATTGCAATATCCACAGATTGTTTACCAATACCGGATAAAACAGCGCAGGATTCCCAGTCAAAACCCATTTCAGAACTGTTATAACCAATTTCCTTAACGGTTTGACGCACCACTTCTTCAATATCAACAATTGCGTTACTGCGAATTTCTCCCGCAACCATAACCATGCCGGTTTTTACCAGGGTTTCACACGCTACGCGGGAGTTTTTATCCTGTTCCAGCATGGCATCAACAATGGCATCAGAAATTTGATCCGCAACCTTGTCAGGATGACCTTCGGAAACAGATTCAGAGGTAAACAACACACTTTCAGACATTCTATTTTCTCTTGTTTAAGTTTTAGGGTAATGGGCGCTGATAAAGTTGCACATATAAACATGCCAGTAATTGCTGACGCACTTGCGCCATATCAATAGCAACACCCTCTTCAGATAAACTGGTCACAGCCAGTCCCGGATAACCACAAGGATTAATCCCCTGAAAAGGCGATAAATCCATGTTAACGTTTAAACTCAGACCATGATAACAGCATCCACGTCTGACTTTCAGCCCCAGCGCAGCAATTTTATGTTCATTAACATACACGCCAGGCGCTTTTTCCCGTCGCTTGGCGATAATACCCAAGGATTTTAAAAACTGGATAACGGTTTCTTCAATCAAATACACCAGTTGCCGTATCGATATATGATGACGTTTAAGATCAAGCAAGAGATAAATTACTAATTGTCCTGGCCCATGATAAGTCACCTGCCCACCTCTATCGACTTTCACAACGGGGATATTTCCCGCTTGCAGGATGTGTTCTGGTTTTCCAGCCAGACCTAAGGTATATACCGGTTGATGCTCCAATAACCAAATTTGATCCGGGGTACTGCTGGTTCTGCGTTCAGTAATCTGTTGCATTGCCTGCCAAACAGGAAGATAAGGAACCAATCCTGGATATTTTACAACTAATGGTGCGGGATTTTTATTCATATCAGAAGCGATGCAAAATTTACAGATACTTTATACTTGCTTTAAGTTACAAAATTGTTTTTTGTTAAAAGCCGAGTTCTTGGTAGTGCATGTTGGGTTTCAGTATTTTTAGATAAAAAATTATCTCAAACTCACGTTAGTTTGTATTACGCAAGATTTTATCTATCAGCCCCAATCTCCCCAGCGTGATTGACAGACAGCCAGCATACTCAGGGCGGCTGTTTCAGTGCGTAAAATACGTTTACCTAAATGCACCCCTGTATATCCTGCGGCTTCAATGGCAGCAATTTCTATATCAGAAAAGCCCCCTTCCGGGCCAATTAATAGCACAATATGCTGAATATGCGCTGGCAATGCGGATAAGGTGATATTGGCAGTTGGTGATAACACAATTTTTGTTCCCAACTGCTCACTTTGCGCTGTAAGATAATGGCTTAAATCCTGCGCCGGGTGTAATACTGGTAAACGATTTCTACCGCATTGTTCACACGCACTGGTAATAATTTTCTGCCAATGCTGCTGACGTTTTTCCAGATATTTTGTATCTGTGCGCTGACTACGCTGCGCCTTTAATGGCACAATATATTGCACGCCCAGCTCTGTGGCTTTCTGCATCACCACATCCATATGCTCAGAACGCCCAATACCCTGCACCAGGGTGATTTGCAGGGGGGATTCTCGTTCCAATGCAGAAAAACCCAATATTTCCAAACTCAGGTTTTTTTTGGTTTGCGCGACAATGCGTGTCCGGTATTCGCCACCTAAACCATTAAATAAAATCACTTCATCATCACAGGCCAAGCGCAAAACCCGCCCCAGATAATGCGCAGCTTCATCTTTTAATGACAAGGTAGCCCCAAGCTGCAAGGTGCTGTCAACATACAAGCGGCTCACCCGTTTATGGTTTTTTTTTGATTTCATGCCAAATAATATGTAGCAGATTTAAGATAAGGGATAACACTCCTTTGAGGGGTGTTATCCCTCCCTAATTCAGAAACAAACGATAAGCGATATTGTCATCTTCTGTCCAATAATTGTACTTAAGATGATCCAGACGCTGATGCAGGATTTCAATTTCGCTATCAGCAACCTGTATACCCATAAGTACCCGACCATAAGCCGCGCCATGATTGCGATAATGAAACAGACTGATATTCCATTCCTTACCGAGTTCGGTCAAAAAATGCAATAAAGCACCGGGGCGCTCAGGAAATTCCAAACGATAAACCCGTTCATTTAAGACGCAGGAAGAATGACCGCCAACCATGTGCCGCACATGGGTTTTGGCGATTTCATTATCACTGAGATCACAGACTGGATATTCACGTTCTTGTAATTTTTCCAGTAATTTTTGTTTTTCATCCGGGCCGTCCATACGCACGCCAACAAAAATCTGTGCATCTTTATGATGGGCATAACGATAATTAAACTCAGTTAAAGTATGCAGACCCAGGGTATGACAAAAGGTGCGGAAACTACCGGGGGTTTCAGGAATGGTAACCGCCATCAAGGCTTCGCGCTGCTCACTGACTTCCGTGCGCTCAGCAATGTGTTGCAGACGCTCAAAGTTCATGTTTGCGCCGCTGGCGATGCTAACCAAAGTCTGCCCCGTGACCCCGGTACGATTGACATAATTTTTAAGACCCGCCAAGGCCAATGCACCGGCAGGTTCCATCGTCACCCGCGTTGCTTCAAAAATGTCTTTGATTGCCGCGCAGATTTCATCGGTATTGACCAGAATCATTTCATCAACATATTCTTTTGCCAGTTCAAAAGGTGCTTGCCCCACCTGCTTAACCGCAACACCATCGGCAAAAATACCCACTTGATCCAAAACCACACGTTCATCGGCTTGCAGTGCAGCATATAAACAACCGGCATCATCGGGTTCCACGCCAATAATACGCACTTCCGGGCGCACATATTTGACATAAGCAGCAATACCCGCAATCAAACCGCCCCCCCCTACAGGGACAAAAATGGCATCCAGCGCACCACTGTGTTGATGCAGGATTTCCATGCCCACCGTACCCTGTCCAGCAATCACATCAGGATCATCATAAGGATGGATATAACTCAGGCCGCGCTCTTGCGCGAGTTTTTTAGCATGTATGCCTGCATCATCATAAGAACTCCCGTGTAAAATAATTTCAGCGCCCCAGTTGCGTACCGCATCCACTTTAATTTCCGGGGTGGTTTTCGGCATCACGATCAATGCCTGAGCGCCTAAAGCACTGGCTGACAAGGCCACGCCTTGCGCATGATTCCCCGCCGAAGCCGCAATCACGCCCCGCGCCAGGGCTTCACGGGAAAGATTTGCCATTTTGTTATAAGCACCGCGAATCTTAAAGGAAAACACCTGCTGGGTATCTTCACGCTTCAAATACACCTGATTATTCAGACGCTCTGACAGCACTTTTGCAAAATCAAGATGGGTTTCTTCCGCCACATCATAGACTTTAGCTTGCAGGATTTTTTTTACATAGGAAGTGAGCATGATATGGTTTACGGTTTACGGTTTACGGTTTACGGTTTACGTTGGCAGAATAAAAGCTATTTCTAGGTTTGACAACACAGGCAAACACCGCTGTATCCCTGAGAAACGGTCCGAGAATACAAGGCCTACTGCGGAAAAACCGGATTTTCCCTGCCAACGAAGATATTGGGAAAGAGGGTAAGCAGACAGCAATAAGTATCCCAACATTCATTCTCTTCATGTACTTCATGGTAAAAATGTTAAAAAACTTATGCCCAGGTACTTAAAAAGAGATCCAAGGTTACCAGCATATTTGGGATAAGTCGATATGCTTTGCATATTTCCGGGGGAGGGTTGTGACGTAAATCTCGGGAATCGTCTTCATGAGCGGGTAGCGAGCAATCGTAGTAGGAATACGGCACTGCTACGTCTCCAGATTTCATCAGTATTTATGTTGCGCCCTTTCAGGGCTTGATTGAAACCAAACATTAAACCCAGGGTTTCACCCTGGGCTGGTATGCAGCGCCCTTTCAGGGCTGAAAATGCACAATAAAAAAATCCGCTTTAAGGCGGATTTTTTTATTCATGGTAAGATTCTCCGTTAAATTAACGAAGATATTGTCCGCATTCACTGTTTTTCATAAAGCTGGAGCCGCTTGTCATGTCAAGAAAACTCATCAGTTTTGACTGGGCTATTAAAAAAATTCTCAGAAGCAAAGCCAACTTCGGCATACTCGAAGGCTTTTTAAGTGAACTGCTGTTTACTGACATCCACATCCTGGAGGTGCTGGAAAGTGAAGCGAATCAGGATACCGGTTTTGATAAATACAACCGCGTGGACATTAAGGTCAAAGACAGCAGCGAACAAATCCTGATTATTGAAATCCAGTATTCGCGGGAGTTGGACTATCTGCAAAGAATTCTATTCGCTACTTCCAAAACCATCAGTGAGCATCTGGCGGAAGGCGCGGCTTACGCCGATGTCAGCAAGGTGATTTCGGTGAATATCCTGTATTTTGATTTCGGCAAGGGCGATGATTACATCTATCACGGCACCACCCGTTTTACCGGCCTGCACAACCACAGCGTTCTGGAACTCAGCGAAGAACAAAAAAGGCTTTATAAAGCGGAAAAAATTGCCGATATTTATCCGGAATACTATTTGATTGAAGTTCGCAACTTCGATGACATCGCCAGAGACAGCCTGGATGAGTGGATTTATTTTCTTAAAAACGAGCAAATCAAGGAAGGATTTAGCGCCAAAGGGCTGAAACAGGCGCAGGAAACCCTGGACGTACTGAAAATGAGTCAACAGGAGCGCCTGGCCTATGCGCACCATCAAGAGCAACTGCATTATGAAGCCAGCATGTATGAGTCCACTTATGTGCTTGGAGAAATGAAAGGCATGGAAAAAGGTATAGAGCAGGGTATTATTATAACTGCTAAAAATATGAAACAAGCCGGGATTCCCGTTACCACCATTAGCAAAGTGACCGGTTTATCAGCCGCGCAAATAGCAACGCTGTGATTGCTGACGCGGCAAAAATATCCACCACAAGCCCCGGAAGCAAGCCCGTATTTTCAGGGAAAATAGTTGTTAAAATTTTACTCAAACACGATTTAATTGGGAAATAATGAAAAAAGCCTTAAAAATCAAGGCGGAGACTAACTTTTTTGCACTGTTTTGGTGCGGCAAAAAAGCCTTGCAATTGACTGAAAATACTATTAAATTTAAAAACACTTAGGGTTGACAGCTACCCAGCCAATAAAGGCGATTGGAACCCGTAGAGACTTAGCAGTGCTATGTCTCTACTACGGTAGCTAAACCCGGCAATGAAGATAATCAAAATTAAAAAAATCCGCCCTAAAGCGGATTTTTTTATGGGTATTTAAAATTTTGCCTAAAGCAAAATTTTATGGATTTTTTTATTTTTCTCTTTCTGCTTTTTAGCTTTGCTTGACCATTTACCGATGCTTTGGTAAAAATCCCTGAGCCGGGCGTTGTCCGGCGTTTCGCTGCCGAGTTTGTTATACCAGTCGGCGGCTTTGGCTTCGGCTTGGGCGGGATTGCCGTTCAAGTCCTGGTAGAGCGCCTTTTCCAGCGGGGTGTCCAGTTGTTCCAGCGCAGTCTCAAACTGTATCTGTTTTGCCTGTGCGGCGGCTTTTTGCGCCAGCGCCGGTAAGCCAGCCTGGAACGCGCCGGGCTGAGATGAAATAAATTCATTAATTCACGTAAAGCGCCTTTGCTCATGCCTTCTTTGCTCAGTGCATGACGTAGTTCACCAAGCTTGGATAAGGTGGCTTGACCTGGAGGTTTAAAGTTCCCGGTAAAAAGGGATAGGTATCGGCGTAGCAGCAGGCGGACTTGAACAAGGCGTAACCAAAAGCACCGGCAAGCATGGTGCCGGGCGTACTGCCAGCATGTGGCGGTAGATAAAATGGCTGTTCGGCCCGGCATTGCAAAAGCAGTTGTTGTACGGGCAGAGTAAAGGGATGGTTTTGCGGATCGTATGCCATTGCAGATGGGTTTATTGAAGAATCGGGCAGGTTCATTGATGTTATCCAAAAAGGAAGGAGGTAGATATTCCCTCCCCCCTCAATCCTCTCCTGCAAGGAGGGGAGGGCAAAAGCCTGCGTTTATGGGCTACTCACGCTGTTTTATTTTGACAACACAGGCAAACACCGCTATGCCCCTGGCTGTCCGGCCCCATTAAATACAGATAATGCTTCATTACATCTTCAGGCCTGGCAAGTGCTTGTGGATTTTCACCTGGATAGGCGCTTTCCCGCATCCGGGTACGCACCGGGCCGGGATCGATGCAGTTGATACGCAGGTTTTGTTGATGCTCTTCTTCATCCGCCAGAATTTCCATCATGCCTTCCAGCCCATGATTGGCAACCCCATAAGCGCCCCAATAAGCACGGCCTTTGCGCCCGACATCGGCACTGGTAAAAATCAGCGTAGCGTCGGCTGATTTTCTTAGCAGCGGCAAACAAGCCTGGGTCATCATAAAAGGTGCATTGACATTGACATGCAATACCTTGTGCCAGAGTTCTATATCATAAAGCTCAATCGGTGTCAGTGTGCCAAGGATGGCGGCGTTATGCAGCAAGCCATCAAGCTTGCCAAAGGTTTCATTCAGGCGTTCCCCCAGTTCTTCATAATCCTTGGGGCTTGCACCCTCCAGATTCAGGGGATAAATTGCCGGTTGCGCACCGCCATCAGCTTCAATTTCATCATAAACCTGCTCAAGCTTTGCCACGGTGCGGCCCAGCAATATCACAGTTGCACCGTGCGCGGCAAAGGTTTTGGCAGCAACACGACCAATGCCGGAACCGGCACCTGTCACCAGGATGGTACGATCTTTTAATATATCGGTGGCGGGCGTATAGTCTTCAGGCAATTGAATTTCAGTAGTCATAATAGTGATGTTGTCCAGATTCAGGAATTAGAACGGTGTTATGCGCCAGTGGCGCGGGTTCCGGGTAATCCAGGGTATAGTGCAGACCCCGGCTTTCAGTGCGTTGCAATGCTGAGCGAATAATCAGATCAGCCACCAGCACCAGATTACGCAGTTCAATCAGGTCATTACTAACCCGGAAGTTACGATAATATTCATTAATTTCATTATGTAATAAGTCAATACGCCGTTGCGCGCGTTGCAGGCGTTTGGTGGTACGCACAATACCCACATAATCCCACATAAAGCGACGCAGTTCTTCCCAGTTGTGAGAAACCACCACTTCTTCATCGGAATCGGTGACGCGGCTTTCATCCCAGGGTACTTGCCAGCCAACAGCGGGGCTGTCGGGTAACAGTGATTGAATTTTTCCGGCAGCAGCGTGAGCAAATACCAGACACTCCAGCAAAGAATTACTGGCCATGCGGTTAGCGCCATGTAAACCGGTGAAAGACACTTCCCCCACTGCAAACAGGTTATGAATATCAGTTTGCCCATTACGATCAATGACAATCCCGCCACAGGTATAATGCGCGGCAGGCACCACCGGAATAGGCTGAGTGGTCATGTCATAACCATATTCCAGGCAACGGGCGTAAATATTTGGAAAATGACGGGTGATAAAATCAGCCGGACGGTGGCTGATGTCAAGAAAGACATAATCACTGCCCAGACGTTTCATTTCATGATCAATCGCGCGCGCAACAATATCACGCGGTGCCAGCTCGCCGCGAGGGTCAAAGTCTGACATAAATTGACTGCCATCAGGTAATAACAATTTACCGCCTTCACCCCGCACCGCTTCAGAAATTAAAAAGGATTTAGCGGCAGGATGATACAGGCAAGTGGGATGGAACTGGATAAACTCCATATTGGCAATCCGGCAGCCTGCGCGCCAGGCCATCGCGATACCATCGCCGGTGGCTTCATCGGGATTGCTGGTATATAAATACACCTTACCGGCACCACCGCTGGCTAAGACCACAAAACGGGCGGCAAAGGTTTTCACATGATCAGCATCCCGATCCAGTACATAAGCCCCTTCACAGCGGCGCTGCCCCGGTCCTTGTTTATTATGCACAATCAGATCAATAACCAGGTGACGCTCAAATACATCAATATTATTATTTTCTAAAACCTGTTCAGTCAGACTGTCAGCCAAGGCTGCGCCAGTGGCATCTTCCGCGTGAATCACGCGGCGGTGGCTGTGTCCGCCTTCGCGTGTCAGGTGGTACTCAGACTCACCGGAATCTGAACGGTTGTCATTGCGCGTAAATTCCATGCCTTGCTGTATCAGCCATTGAATACGCTCAGCACCTTGGGAAACCGTATAGTGCACAATATCGGGGTCACACAAACCTGCACCGGCATTAAGCGTGTCATCAACATGTGATTGAATTGAATCATTGGCATTGAGCACTGCGGAAATGCCGCCCTGAGCATACTGGGTAGAACCTGAGTGCAAGGTACATTTGGATAATAAAGCCACCCGTGCCTGTGGTGCCAACTCCAAGGCCAGACTTAAACCGGCAGCGCCGCTGCCGATAATCAGGACATCGTATTCATATTGATTTGCGTGTTGATTAGGCATTACAGATTATTCATAAAGGCAGGGTGAGTTATGGCTGCATGGTATCATTTATCTGAGTTCGGTGTAAGCTTCTTTCAGCGCTAAAGGCGCTGAAAACTGGTTTCACCTTACGTTGGTTCATTAGGTAATACCTTGAGTTTGGTGTAAGCTTTTTTTAGTGCTAAAAGTGCTGAATACCACTTCCATCTCATGCTGATTTATGAACTTGGATTGAGTCCATAATTACGATAAAAAAACCAGTCATAGATCTTAATGCGCAAGGGATCGTTTATGTTAACCGCAGAAGGCACTGTCGTTGCCAGTCGTGAAGAAGACGGAGAAAACTGGATTTGGGTGGAAACCCGCAACGCCGGGGGCTGTAATGCCTGCGGTGCGGGTGATGGCTGCGGTACAGGGGCTATGACCCGTTATTTCAGCGCCCGTCAGAGCAACTTAAAATTACCCAATTCTCAAGCCGCTGAAGTTGGCGACCAGGTACTGATTGGCCTGCCGGAACAAGCGATATTACAAGCTTCCAGTTATTTATATCTGTATCCTTTACTCTTTTTATTCCTCGGCCTGCTCGCTTATGAAGGACTGGCCTACTGGCTGGAATGGTCAGTACAGGATGGCTGGGCGTTGTTGGCTGGTTTTTGTGGTTTGGCAGTGGGTTTACAGTACATGCGCCGCAAAACAAATAAACGCAATATTCATTCATATCAACCCAGATTATTATCGATTTTACAAAAATAGCCGTACATCTGTTAATCACTTTATACGACATAGGGAGATACCGTGTTGAAATATCACAACTTAAAAACTTTTTATATCCCGTGGGCACTGTTGTGCGCATTTTTATTCAGCAGTCTGCACACGCAAGCTGCGGGATTGCCAGATTTCACCAAAATGGTGGAACAATATGGCCCGGCGGTGGTCAATATCAGCAGCAGCAACAACCACAAATCCAAAGACAGCAAACGCAGTCGGGAAATCCCCAATATTCCAGAAGACAGTCCCTTATATGACTTTCTGCGTAAATTTCTGGAAGAAGAGGAACGCAGTGGCGGTGATGAAGACAGCCTGCCCCACCGCTTTTTGCGCTCGCAGGGTTCCGGTTTTATTATCTCCCCGGACGGTTATGTCGTTACCAATGAGCATGTAATCCACGATGCCGATGATATTATCGTGCGCCTGACTGATCGCCGTGAACTCACTGCAAAAGTCATTGGTACTGATAAACGCAGTGATTTGGCCCTGTTGAAAATTGATGATAATGATGAAAACAAAGATTTACCTTTTGTTAAAATCGGCTCTTCTGACAAGCTGAAAGTTGGGGAATGGGTATTGGCCATTGGTTCACCCTTTGGTTTTGAAAATACCGTCACTGCCGGTATCGTCAGTGCAAAAGGTCGCAGCCTGCCGGAAGGCAACAGCAATTACATCCCGTTTATCCAGACTGATGTGGCGATTAACCCCGGTAACTCCGGCGGCCCCTTGTTTAATCTCAATGGTGAGGTGGTTGGCATTAACGCCCAGATTTATAGTAAAAGTGGTGGATTCATGGGGGTTTCTTTCACCATTCCCATTGATATCGCAATGAGTATCATTAACCAGATTAAAGATAAAGGCTCAGTTTCCCGTGGCTGGCTGGGTGTTTTAATCCAGGATGTGAACAGCGATTTGGCAAAATCCTTCCATATGGATAAACCCAAAGGCGCGCTGGTGGTGGAAATTTTTGATGGCCCGGCAAAATTGGCAGGCTTGAAAGTACGTGATGTCATTATTGCCTTCGACGGTCATAAAATCACCCGCTCTTCGGAACTGCCCCCCATTGTCGGTTCGGTGCCTGCCGGTGCAACGGTGGACGCGCTGATCATTCGTGCGGGTAAAGAAATACCGATTAAAGTCACCGTAGGCGAATTACCCGCAGAAGAAGACATGGGTCGGGTTACTGGTAAAGCCGATGCCGTGGAAAAAACCGCACGTTTAGGCGTTGCTGTAACCGATTTGGATGAGGATATGCGCAAAGCCTTGAAAGTTGAAAAAGGCGGTGTGCTGGTGAAAAAAGTTAAATCTGATGCAGCTAAAGAAGCAGGGGTTCGCAAAGGTGATGTTATTCTCATGCTGGGCAGTCAGGAAATTGCCGATGTCAAAAGTTTTGAAGCGATTGCCGATACATTAAAAGCCGGAGAATTTGTCTCTATTTTGATTAATCGTAAAGGCTCCCCGACTTTCCTGGCGATGGAAGTGCCTGAAAAATAGTGGAAATGTGCTGGTGCAGCTTGCAAACCTGTATCAGCCCATTTACGGATAACACCCCTTCAAAGGGGTGTTATCCGTTGGCTTCTTGGAAAATTAATTATCTGAAATACTATAGATAAAAAACTTATATCGAGTCCAGGTTAATATGCTGAATCTCACGCTTTACACCCGCCTTGACTGCCATCTCTGCGAAGACATGCAGCAAGCTTTGATGCCCTTGCAGACTGAATATGGCTTCAGTCTGCATATTGTTGATATTGATGCAGATGACCACCTGCGCGTGCTGTATAACGAACGGATTCCATTGTTAATGGCAGGCGAACAGGAAATATGTAGTTATGTATTAAATGAAACAATGCTGCGGGAATTTTTTAAGCAGACATGAGATGTTTCCGACCTGCTTGAAATATTCCAGTCGCGGTTATGGAACAGGAATGAAATAAAAGCCGCAACTGGACTTGTCTTTTTATCCATTTAAAGTTACCAGCACTGTTTCAGTCTTAATGACCTGATGAGTGAGAAGTTATAAAATTCTCACTCCTGATGCCTTTCGCCATCCACAACCCCGGCCTGCTGCTCATCACCGAAGAACTGCAACAACATCCCCAATATCAAAACCTGGAACAATACCCCATATTTCAAAAATACTGCGTTCCCTTTGACCTGCGCAGCATCAGCAAAATCTGTTTCAAATTGTCAGACAGCAGTCGGCAATTTATCAGTTTTCACTACATGCACAGTCAGGCAAGACACGACTGATATCAACAAATCAGCACACCCAATCCGCTTGAACCCAGCCATAAACTGGAAAAATTCAAGGTCTCAACAGCTACATCAAATACATCTGTCAGCATAACGCCGATTTGTTTGGCGAATATCACGGCAGTGGCAAGCGCCACTATGCGTTTCTGGTGGATATTGCGTTTTCCCGGAAAAATTTTTGGTAAAAACCTGATGTTTGGGGTTTTTGTATGGATACAGCTATGGTAGTTTGAAGATGAATAATTTATTGAAAATATAATCAGGAGTCACCGCATGAAAAAATTATATTTAATATTCGGATATATCTTAATCCTGTGCTATCCCATAGCACATGCTCAAATACTAGAATTTCCCACTTCTCAAGTCGGAATGAATTACGATAATTACGGTTTTTTATGGCTGGAAGATGGCGAGGATTTACCAGGCATTCCAAGTGAAGATAAAAGCCAATATATACAGGAGTTAATGAACTGGGCAGCTTATTGGGATTTACCAATTCATCAGGTATATGCTTCCGGCCTTATTAACCTACCTGTTGATAGCATCATTGATGTGGACAAGCTCAATGGTATCGAAGAATATTACGACATCAACACACCGCTTTGGAAATTGATGCGTGATGTGCTATTTCTGGAAAGTATGCAAGATAGCATCGTCAAGTGGGAAAGCGAGTATATTATAGGT
This sequence comes from Candidatus Venteria ishoeyi, assembly GCF_030378065.1. GTDB lineage: Bacteria > Pseudomonadota > Gammaproteobacteria > Beggiatoales > Beggiatoaceae > Venteria > Venteria ishoeyi. The sequence goes on from NZ_JAUCGJ010000001.1 coordinate 109,805, forward strand.
GTGAGTGCTAATGGAAAAGAAGGAAAGTTTAAGGAAGCTCTTTACCTTGCAACAATCATTATGGAGCGCTATCAAAACTATATTGGTGATGAAGAGCGAAATGTATTGCTCAGTGTTCTGCTTGGCATAGGTGAACAAGGTGAGCATAGTTGGGGTAACCTTTTATTGGCTGATCATACAGCAGAAGCACTGACCAAAGATAAGGTCTTGGAGTATTTAGCAGAAGGTCGCCTGACTTTTTTTGATGAAAAAGACAACTTGGCTATTATTGATGGCAAAAAACTGTTAGCAAGCATTGGTATATCTTATTATGCTAAATCTGCCAAATCAGAAACTGATAAAAAAGTTGTTGCCTTATTTGAAGCAGGGCAAACTATCTGGGGTGCCACTCAAGGGGGCATGGGGCTGATTGCTGCGCCAGGTTTACTGGTGTATCAAGGTCTTACATATGTTATTGATGGTATAAAGGCAGAAACATTAGGTGCGCATTTACTCAATTATTATCGTTTAGCAACAGAACACACATCGCTTCTGAAAAATTATGCAGACAGTGGAAATACCGCTTCATGTGGAGATTTGAACAACTCCATGTTTGACGCCACTAACAAAATCCTTTGCTTTGGTTATAACCGCGCTGGTGGTTATAATGATTACTTCCGTAGCACTTCTCACACTAATGACTCAACATTAAATGAATTAGCTTATTTAAGAGAATGTACTTTCCTTAATGATGAAGAAAAGAGAAACTGTAGCGTTGATCTAAATCCTACAGGTTCACAAATCACCAAAATCCAAAAAATGTATGCCTGGGCAAATCTCTTTGCCAGCATAAAAGCCTTGAATATCCTACAGATTAAAAGAGATATTGCCGCCCATGCACATCTTAAAATGTTAATTGCAGGGGATTTTAATCTGGATATGAACTGCGATGTCAGTAATGATGGTTATGCACCTGCCACAATAACTTGCGATGCAACACAAGCGCTTCCCAATGAGGTTTCAATTAAAGAGTATCACTATGAATTCCCAGGTGATAGCACACCTGTTGCTATTGGTGTAACCGCTCCAGGAATAAGGCAAGCTAATTTTCCGGCTGCGGGGGTTTATGATATTTCTTTGACTATTAAAACAACGGAACAAGACTATACCATTAACAAAAGAATCACCATCAAAAAACCCCCGGTTCAGGCTGCCACAACACCGCCGGAGCCACCAAAAATCAAACTGGAAATCGAGGGTGAAAAAGCCAAATTATCCTGGCTGGATATTTTTGATGCTGAAAACTACACCTTGTTTTATGCGCCATACTCCAATCCGGTCACGCAGGAAACCCTGGATAATATTCAAAGCATTCCCGTAGGCCAGCAAAACTTTTTCTCGGTCGCCTTTGATAGAGGTGTCAGTCTTTATCTTGCGGTGCAAGCCAATAACCAGATGGGTACAGGTAATTTCTCCAATGTCGAGGCACTGGTGATTCCCGATCCAGTCACCGTACCGCCACAAGCACCTGAATTTAGAGAAACCAAACAACGGATTAACCGTATTCTGATGAAATGGAATGCGGTTGATAAAGCTGAAAGCTATACACTCTATGTGCAGGAAGACGGGCAGGCGGAACAAGTTTTGGCATCGGGTTTAAGCAATACCTATTATATTCACGGCAATGTAAAAAATGGTGTTACTTATCGTTATCGCCTGACGGCGCAGGATATAAATGGTTTAAGCAGTGCTTATTCCGTACCAGTATCTGAAACTTTTAACAATGCAGGAGAAGAACCAACGCTTGCTCCAGCTTTATCTGCACCGGATAATCTGACAGCCACCCCCGGCGATGCTGAAATCACCCTCAGTTGGGATGCGGTCAGTGGCGCGGCGGCTTATCGGATAACGCATAAAACTGGCACTGGAAAATTTGGCACTACGGTAGCCTCCGTGCCGGGAACCAGCCACACCCTGACCGGGCTAACCAATGGCGGCAGTTATGTGTATAAAGTCGCGGCACTAGATGCCGATGGCAACAGCGGCGACTATTCCGCCGAAGTCAGCGCCAGTCCGCAAGCCGCTACGCCGCCACCGGTTATCGGCGGCACCGGCAAGCTCAACGACACCGGCATCACCTGGGGTGGTGAGTATTCCAGAGGCAACAACGATACTTGCACCGGAGAAACCATCAGCCAGCAGGACTGCTCACAGGGGCGGGATGTCAGCCATAACGATGACAGCGATGGCAATGCAGGCTTCAGCTTTGCCAAAGTATCGGGCGGGCAATGTGTGCAGGATAACGTCACTGGCTTGATGTGGGAAGTCAAACAAGGCGGCAATGGCACTAAAGGCGATGAAGGACTGCATGATGCCGATGATGAGTACAACTGGTACAACACCGACTCCAGCAGCAACGGTGGCGCGGACGGCTATGCCGATGATGACGGTGACATTTGTCATGGCTACCAGTCCGGCAGCACCGGCACATATTGCAACACCCAGGCGTATGTGGCGCGGGTCAATACTGAAGGCTGGTGTGGTTATACCGACTGGCGTATGCCCACACGAGAAGAATTACGCTCGATTGTCGATTATGGGACTTATAATCCGGCGATAGACACCCGTTACTTCCCCAATACACAATCCGATTGGTACTGGTCGGGCTCGCCCTATGCCGCCGTTTCAAACGACGCCTGGCACGTGGACTTCAACTATGGGCACTACGGCAGCTACTACCGTAGCTACGGCCAGCACGTTCGCCTGGTGCGCGACGGACAGTGACCTTTGCTTTTTGCCTGCCCGGTTAAAACTGTGCACGAAAGTTTTTGCTGGGCACGGAGCTAATCAGAATGCTGTCCGGGAACGCAAGACCTACTCTATTCTTCGGACAGCCCCGAGCCTTATCCCCGCTTGCGGGGATCGCGACATTTTTTGGAAATCTACCGCTATGTATCAGAAAACCAGCCCGATATTACGTGATGCCAACCGCCTGCTAGTTGAAATGGAACAAGTAGTACGCCATTTTCCGCGTTATCACAAATACACTCTGGGTAGTGAGTTACGCAGTCAGGTATTCAAAATCAACCAGCTCATTGCACGCGCCTGGCAATATAAACAACAAACAAACTATTACCTCAAACGGATCATTCGCAGTATAGATGACTTAAAAATCCAGTTACAACTGGCAAAAGAATTACAAGTATTTCGTAATTTTGCAGAATTTCAACGCCTGGCTGAATTAACAATCAGCCTGGGCAAACAGAGTGGGGGCTGGTTGCGGCGCCTAGCCAAGCGACAGCCAGAAGCAGAGCAAGGCGGATAAGCAATCGCTTCTCTGTTTTGCTTTATTGCGCGTGCTGATGTCACTGTGCGCGGGTGAGACCCGGCTATGCGCCGGGTATGAAAAAAAGCCCAGGCTACCGTCAGGATGCCAAAGGCTTGAGGAACTTCACCCGCTAAGGAATTGTCTGGTCAGGCTCGCCCTATGCCGCCAATTCAAACAACGCCTGGAACGTGAACTTCAACAATGGAAACGACAACAACAACAACCGTAACAACAACCAACACGTTCGCCTGGTGCGCGACGGAAAGTGGCAACGCATCGGTATTCAACTTCGCTGACTTGTACGCGGCTTATCTGCAATGCAGACGACGCAAACGCGGCACGTCAGATTGTCAGCATTATGAACAACGCTGGCTGGACAATTTGTTTGATACCTTATTTCGCTTACAGCAGCAAAGCTACCAGCCCACCACGACTCATTGCTTTGTCGCAGTCAAGCCTAAAGCACGGGAAATTCATGCCGCAAACTTCGCCGACCGCGTGGTGCATCACTGGCTGGTACCACGTCTGGCGGCTTTGTATGAGCCAATTTTTATTCATGATTTATATTCCAATCGTGAAGGCAAAGGCACCCATGCAGCAGTAAAGCAGTTGCAACATTTTATGCGTAGTAAAAATCTCTCAGGATTAAATAGACCTTACTTCCTGCAACTGGACATTCATAACTTTTTTAACAGCATTGATCGCCCAATTCTCTTTAAGCAGTTACAAAAACGCCTGGGTAAAGCGATTAAACAAGGCAAGACAGGGCAGCAGGAAGCCCAAGCCCTGCGCTGGCTTTGCCACGTATTGCTAAAACACGACCTCAGTGCCGATGTACAATATATTGGCAAAGCCAAAAGTTTCAGCCAGGTGCCACCGCATAAACGCTTTGGCGCCTTAGGTGCAGACAAGGGCTTGCCAATAGGCAATCTCACCAGCCAGTTTTTTGCCAATGTCTATCTCAATGAACTGGATCAATTCATCAAACATCAGCTTAAATGCCGCCATTATTTGCGCTATGTCGATGACTTTATCCTGCTGCACCAGGAACCAGCGCAACTGCGCCGCTGGCAACAACAAATCAGTGTGTTTTTGCAACAAAACCTGTTATTGCAATTAAAACCGGGAACCCGGTTGGCACCCGTTGCCGATGGCGCAGACTTTCTTGGTTATATCGTCCGCCCACATTACCGTTTGGTGCGCCGCCGCGTGGTGGGCAATTTATATGAAAAACTCCATACCTGGCAAAAGCACTTTATTTCCGGTTCTCTTGTCACTGGTTGGCGCATCAAGCTCTATCAGCAAGCCCGGGAACAATTACGCACCACTTTAAGCAGTTATCTGGGGCATTTTCAGCATGCCCATCATTACCGCCTGGTGCAGCGTATTTTTACCCGTTTTGCATGGCTCTCCTTGCTATTTCAGGCACCAGAACTACCTTTGCACCCATTGTGGCAACCGCAAACGGTCAGTAGCTATCGTAGTCAGATTGCTTATTTTCGCCGTTTATTTCCAAAGGCTTGCTTGCATACGCAGCGTGGACGTGAATGTGATTTTGTCCTGCCAGGCATAAGCCTGCCAATCAGTCATACCGCATTTAACCTGCTCAAGACACTGGACTGTCTGCCAAAACAAGCAGCAAACCCACAAAATCTGTCAAGGCTTGCGGTAAGTAAGCTTGTTATCAGGGAAGCCGGTTTTCTTAAGGGCGGACTCAAACGCCGCCTTATTACCCAAATCCACACTTTTCCAGGAGTACCCTTATGTTATCACGTCTAATATTTGTAGCTTGCGGGCTTGTTTTTACTTGCAACCTGTCCGCCCAAACCTGCAACCCCGACATCCAGGCAAGTACCCCCGATGCGCGTTTTACCCACAATGGGGATGGTACAGTCACTGACCAGCAAACCGGCTTAATCTGGAAGCGTTGCCTGGAAGGGCAAAGCGGCGCGGATTGCATGACAGGTACGCCAGAAAGCTTTACCTGGCAACAGGCTTTACAACGCGGGGCATCACAAAGCCCCTGGCGTTTACCCAATATCAAGGAACTGGCTTCTATTGTTGAACTGCATTGTTATGATCCGGCAATTAATTTAACGATGTTTCCTAATGACCCTGGTGGTTATGTCTGGTCAGGCTCGCCCTATGCCGCCCATGCGAACCTCGCCTGGTACGTGGACTTCGACAGTGGGCACGCCAGCGGCTACTACCGTGGCTACAGCCGGCACGTTCGCCTGGTGCGCGACGGACAGTGACCTTTGGTTTTTGCCTACCCGGTTAAAACCATGCACGAAAGTTTTCGCCGGGCACGGAGCCAAGCCCGGTAGGAAAAATTGAAGACAAAAATTGAAAGCCAAAAATTGAAGACAGCCATTAAAATGTAACCGTTTACCCTCATTACCAAGCTCCAGCTTGGTAATGCCTACCTTGCAAGCTCCACTTGCCGTGTTAAACTTCTAAAATGGCTCGAAGCAATTATCAAATCCTCAATGAAGCATTCCCTTATTTCCATACTGCAAGCGTTATAGCCTGGTTGCTTGTTTTCGCCCGTAGAGCTTGGGAATGAGGGGACTGTTATGCACTCTGCCAAACTAAACAAAGGTCATCCAACATGAAGCTTTAATCAAGGAGAAATGGAATGCCTATTTCAATCAATAAACCATTAGCAAAAAATGTTAAATTTGATACTGATATGATGTGGCTTGAGCTGGTTGATGGTCGAAAATTAGGGGTGCTGCTGGCTTATTTTCCACGTTTACTCAATGCGCAACTGGAGCAGTGTCAACACTATGAAATCAGTGGCGGCGGTAGCGGTTTGCATTGGGATGAACTTGATGAGGATATTAGTGTTGAATACCTGTTAATGGGCATTGGAGACAGAACACAATCTTACCCACCTTCAAAAAATTTAGCCGCATAGCGTGACAGCGTGGATAAATTCGTAAGGCGAGTAACTCGTAAGGCGGATAAGCGATAGCGTCATCCGCCATTTTGATACTTTATTTGGTGTATAACACTATCACTCTAATATTCATCTCGCCAAAGCTTTTAATACTGCTTGTGGCTCTCGATCCACAACATTAAGCAATACCAATGCTGGACCATGAGGTACACGATCACCCCGCTCCCAATGTCTTAATGTACTTACACTAATACCAAATGCAGATGCAAATTCTGTTTGACTCATATCCATTTTGGTACGAATATTTTTTACATCAACAGAGGAAAATTCATGGACAATAGCTTTGGTATGTTTTCCTTTTGAATAATCAACAGCTTCTTCAAGCCCCTGTTTAATGCTTTTAAAAAAATCAGTCATTAGATACACCATAGTTCTTTAGTAAAAGTTGTGTGAATCTAGCAAACTCATTCCGTTCTGATTTAGATAAATTTGCCTTTTCACTTTTGCCAAATAGTGAAAGCAGAAATAACGGCATGGTTTCATTGTGATAATAGTAAACCACTCTAACTCCGCCGCTTTTTCCCTTATTTCCAGATGCCCACCGAAATTTTCTAATACCTCCCGTACCTTGCATAATTACACCAGATTGTGGATGTGCTGCTAAGCAGGAAGATTTTGGTAATCGACTCTGTTGCCATAGGTTCTGGGTCTTCCCTCTATGCAGGTCAGGGTTTGCAACCCCAACCTTTACATTTTGGAAAACCCAGCATTCTGAACTCCTCTTCCAAATTCCTCCCACTACACCCCCAACACCCCACATCAGCTACATTGCCATAATGTCCCCACCCAAGTCAGGTAGCCAGGTAGGGTGCGCATAATGCCGCCGCTGAACTTTGTTTTGGCAAAAAATTAAAACGGCATTTTGCGCACGCAGGTAATGACCATAACTTTCCGCGTTCGCGCCGCGTAAAACTTGCGGCGCAAACCCTACTGTGCGGGGAAAATTGAAGACCGGGAAAATTGAAGCCCGGTAGGGTGGGCGAATTCCGTCCAATGAATTTTGCTGTGGCACTGAAACATCACGGAATTTGCCCACCATTCCCAATTGGCAATAAATAGTGGGCAAAATGCCGATAAACACTGTACCAGAACCAAACATCGTGGCGGCATTTCGCCCACCCTGCGCGGGATATTGCAATGGCAAATGATTGGATTTATCGGACTTTGCATCGGTATCTCAAGTCAGTAATAAAGCGTTCTTAGCCAGTGCTTTAAGTGCGCTATCCAAAACCTGATGCAACGCTTCCCGGGTCAATGTTGTTTTATCCACATTGGGCGGTGGTGTGATTCTCCCTTCTGCAATCCATTGTTGCAACTGTTCAACCAATTGCTCCCGATTATGATCTCCATCCAGTTCCAGCATAATATGCGCAAGTATGGGGTTGTTGAGACGTATGGTTTCATTTTTCAGATTAAACAAGGCCATTTTGCCTTGTTGCAACTGCAAACGCGCCAAGGGGCTGGCTAAGGGGCTGTCACCCGGTTCCAGCGTATAAACAGGCGGCGTGATGCTGCTTTCAATCGCGCTGCTGCTGGCATAACGCGCAAGAATAGTTGCCAGTTCTTCTCGCTCATTCCCTGTTGGCTGATAAGCCTGTTCTACCAATAGCTTGCTGGCTTGTTGAAAAATGTCTGCAAAACTTAACATGGCGGGGTATTGTTGATATAGAATCAGCAACGCTGCTTTACCAATGGGGCGTTCTTCCGTAATCAGGATACGGCGGTCTTCAAATTTTAGCGCACCGATTTCCACCAATGATGGCATGGACTCGGTTTCCGGTTTCAATGAGGCGCTGAAATAAAACGGTTCCATCACCGCAACGCCACGCTGTTGCGTTTCATCCGAGCTTGCCTGGTGGCGTAACAATGTCTGGCGGAACTGGCGATTTTCCAGAAAATCCAGATATTGTTCCTTATGTAAGGTATCCAGCTCGCCCAGGGTTTCCAGCACCCGTACTGACTTAAACTCGCGGAACATGTTGATTAAACTGGCATCACCGGCATAGGCCAGATTAACACCGTGCGCCTTATCCATAAACTCATGAAAATACAGCGGCTGATTACAGTCTTCCAGAAACTCATGGAACAGATAATCGGCATCCATTTCCGAAAAATATTCACTTTCATTTTTCAGATACTGGTAATAAACCTGATCATTACCCAGATCCGACAGGTCATCACGACTCATTTCCGTCATATGACTTTTCAGAAAATCCATCCAGGCACGCATTTGCGCAATCCGGGTATCCATGTCATCAAATTGCTGAGTGTGATACAACAGCATGTCACGGATAGTGCTGCGCATGTTCCAGCCGGGGCGGGTGTTATAACTGATATAGGCCACACCTTCAGGGGTTAATTGTTTAGCGCAGAGTTTAAGGATATGTTGTTGAATAGCTTCCGGTACCCAGGAAAAAACGCCATGTACAATAATATAATCAAACATGCCGATTTCTGGCCCCAACTCCAGAATATCGGCATGGCGTAATTCAATATTTTCCAGTTGCAGCGTTTGAATTTGCTGTTGTCCTGCTTCGATTTGACGCGCTGAATAATCAATGCCCAAACAAAAGCTCTCTGGCAAGGTGACGGCAATGGATAACAGGTTAGAACCATCAGCGCAGCCTAATTCCAGAATGCGGCTGCCGCTGACATCAGGCGATGATAAACCTAATAAACTGACAACGCTTGCCAGGCGCGCAGGATGCGTTGTCGGTTGTGGTAAACAGGTATAAGGCAGGTCATCATAGCTATTGACAGTGGGCATAACAGATCTCTTTGGCGTAAATCAACTCAAGTTAGAATCAAATAATTTTTTGTCCACTCATATACGTCTGTAAAACGTCTGGAATCGCAATACGGCCTTCAGCATCCTGGTAGTTTTCCAGCACCGCAACCAAGGTGCGACCAATGGCCAGACCTGAACCATTAAGGCTATGCAGTAATTGTGGTTTTTTCATGTCTTTGCTGCGAAAACGTGCTTTCATGCGCCGTGCCTGAAAGGCTTCAAAATTACTACAGGAAGAAATTTCACGATATTTCTGTTGACCTGGCAGCCAGACTTCCAAATCGTAGGTTTTGGTGGCGGAAAAACCAATATCACCCGTACATAAGGCCATCATTCGGTAGGGTAGTTCCAGCTTTTGCAGTACAGTTTCTGCGTGATGGGTGAGTTCATCCAAAGCCTGATAGGATTTTTCAGGATGTACAAACTGTACTAATTCAACTTTCTCGAATTGATGCTGGCGTATCATGCCGCGAGTATCTTTGCCATAAGCACCGGCTTCACTGCGAAAACATAAGGTATGCGCAACATATTTAGCCGGTAGATGTTCGCCTTCTAAAATTTCATTACGGGCAAGGTTAGTGATGGGGACTTCTGCGGTAGGGATCAGGTAATAACCCTGCTCGGCAATTTTGAACAGGTCTTCCTCAAATTTAGGTAACTGACCGGTGCCGCGTAAGCTGTCGGCATTCACCAGAACCGGCACATTCAGTTCAGTATAACCGTGTTCCTGGGTATGTAAATCCAGCATAAACTGCGCCAGGGCGCGGTGCAGACGGGCAATTTGTCCACGCATCAGTACAAATCGGCTGCCCGTGATTTTGCTGGCATTTTCAAAATCCAGACCGCCCAGCTGGGTGCCGAGATCCACATGATCTTTAGGCTTAAAATCAAACTCACGCGGCGTACCCCAGCGCTGCAATTCCTGATTTTGTTCTTCGCCATTACCGACCGGTGTGCTTTCATGCGGTAGATTAGGGATTCCCCAGAGCAGTGCTTGTAAGTCTTGCTGAATTTGTTCAAGGTCGTTCTGGCTTTGCTTGAGCTTATCGCCCAGTGAGGAGACTTCATCCAGTAAAGGCTGAATATCCTCGCCTGAAGCCTTGGCCTTACCAATGACTTTGGAACGTTGATTGCGCTCATTTTGCAGATTTTCAGTTTCAATCTGGCAGCTTTTGCGTTTATTTTCCAGTTCAGTAATCTGTGCAGCGGGCAGTTCAAAACCGCGATTTGCCAATTTCTCGGTGACTTCGCTGAGGTCATCCTGGCGTAAAATATGTGGATCTAACATTGTTTATTTCTCAATTTCGGTCAGGGGCGTATTATTCAAATCGTCCCTACAGGGCTTAATCATTGCTATTTTGATACCCAGAGCAACGCTTCACTGACATTATGCTGGCACAAAAGTTTAAAGGAGGCCAAGCCAAGGCTTGGCCTCCTTTTCAAAGCAACGGCTGTTTCGGGAATGCCCCGGTAGAACCTTCCCAAAGCAGTCAGGACTAAATGTTACGCAGTAATTCGTTAATACCGACCTTACCCAACGTTTTAGCATCGACCTGTTTCACAATCACTGCACAATACAGGCTGTATTTACCATCTTTGGAAGGCAGGTTACCGGAAACCACCACTGAACCCGGTGGCACATAACCATAACTCACTTCGCCGGTTTCACGATTATAAATTTTGGTACTCTGACCAATATATACGCCCATGGAAATCACAGAGCCTTTACCAACAATCACGCCTTCAACCACTTCCGAGCGCGCGCCGACAAAACAATCATCTTCAATAATGGTGGGTGCGGCCTGCAAAGGCTCTAACACGCCACCAATACCAACGCCACCGGATAAATGTACGTTTTTACCAATTTGCGCGCAGGAGCCGACAGTTGCCCAGGTATCCACCATAGTGCCGCTATCCACATAAGCGCCAATATTGACATAAGAAGGCATTAATACCACACCCGGTGCGATATAAGCACCCCGGCGCACGTTTGCAGGCGGTACCACGCGCACCCCGGCATCTTTGAATTGCTGGCTGTTCATGTCAGCAAATTTGGGTTGCACCTTGTCGTAATAGTTGGTGTAACCATCACGCATCACCTGATTTTCTTCCAGACGGAAGGACAATAACACGGCTTTTTTCAGCCATTCATTAACCACCCATTGCTCGCCTTGTTTTTCTGCGACCCGTTGCTCGCCACTGTCAATTAAAGCCAGCGCTTCATTCACGGCAGCGCGAACATTGGCATCGGCATTGACCGGGGTGATGTCAGCACGGTTTTCAAAAGCGGTTTCAATGGTTTGTTTGAGGTTTTCCATGTAGGTTTCCTGATTTAAAGCGAATGAAAAGTTGATAAGCTATTGAAATATCTGTACAAGCCAGTTTTCTAAATTTTTATAGTATTCGATATCTTCATCCAAAAGATTTTCTTTAATAGCCCAATAAAGCCCATGTCCAGGCTGTTTTTGCCAAGCCAACCATGTTGCTATTTTAGCTTTGGTTTTTAAGTGTGGTTTGAATTTTGGACTACTTAGAGAAGCTACGGCTTGACTGGCTTTTTCAAATAATTCAGATTCATCATTTTTAATGCAGGGTTTTATCCAATCTTCCAGCATACCTTCATTTTCATTGTCCGGCATAACCCATAAGCCAAAATCTGAAAACCCATCAGAATGCTTGAAATATAGACCCTTTTTCCTATCATCTTGCCTAAGTTCAAAATCAAAGGGTTTTACAATTTTTGAAACCCTTTCAATCGTTCTTTGTAAGCCTAAGCCATTACACTCGACATAATCAGCATCTATAACAACAGCAATATGGGTGAGTTGTCCGTCAGCAAGTTGAGGTAGCAAGATTTCTAAACGTTGAAACACTCCCTCTTTAGAATTACGTCCACCACCTACATCCTTAGGCGGTGCAACTTGTACACTATTATCTAATGATAGTTTTTTACAAATTTTCTCAAAAAAACTTTTATCTGAATCACCTTCAACTAATAATATTTTTTGGGAAGTAGGCATCAGCGTACTTCGACATCGGATTGGGTAATATTATAAAGCTGTTCTTCATCAAAAACAGTGGCAATTACCTTGCCTTTATCACTATTACGGGCACTTTTACCTACCCTAAACAAGATGCCATCAATATCTTTTTTGTTTACCGCAACTTTTGAAAAGCTCTCAATACAATCCCAGCTATGGGTTGTTGTAAAAATTTGTATATCCAGTTCTATGGATAACTCAAATAATAAGTGCCAGACTTTTTCCTGTACGCTGTAATGCAAGCCATTTTCAAACTCATCAATAAGTAAAAAACCACCCTTGGCAGGAAATATTTTTAAGACTAATTGTAAGATTCGCAACATGCCATCACCTAAACTATTCAGTGGCACTGGGCGAGATAAGCCCGATAGTTTAACTTTAGGCAAACGCCGTCTTTGTTTAGCCTGAGAAGGGTTATCAACAAAAATTAGGTTTTCAAATTCCGGCAAGATAATCTGTAAAGATTTTTTTACAATGGCTTCTGCTTCAGTTAATCCAATTGTATCCCATTCTTTGGCTAAATCATCCATAGGAATAAGCTGAGTTGGAATAAAGCTACAGGGTGTTATCATCTTTGATTCAGTATTAAGTTGCTTAGTACTAGGGGCTACATTATTGAAATCAATAAGAGATACTTTTTTCCCTTTAGTGATTAACAATCCATCACCTAATACTACTTCATTCTCCTGTAATTTATTTGGAAAGATAGGTATACGGCGCTTTATAGTACTTTTTTCATTTAACTCATCTATTATATCAAAATCTTTTTCAATAAAAAAAATATGAGTAATACCTAAAGATTTTTCTGAATTTTCTAAATCAGCTATTAAAATATTATTGTCTTCATCAAAAAACTTTCTTCCTGTAAATAAATCCTCAAATGGTAATGTCGTATCAAATTGCCCTTGTGCTTGATAAGTTGAAAGGCCGGTTTCATCATGTCCTAATGCAATTTCTTCCAGCAAGACTCTGTTAGCGTTAGCGGCATAAATTCTTAAGGCCTCAAGTACAGAGCTTTTTCCAGAATTATTTTTACCAACAATTAAGTTGACCCGCCCCAGCTTATCAATCTGAAAGTCTTCTAAGGATCTGAAATTTTTAATTTTTAATGAGGAAAGCATGTTTACGCGGTAATCCTGTCAGCATAAATAAAGGCAATTATAACTGAAAATGTCATTATGGCGATCTTACACCTTGAATAAATCAATATCCCATAGCTTGGAACTGTGCATATAAATCATCGGGTAAATAAATCTGCGTTCTATGCATAAGCGCCTCTATGATGTATGTTCTGACACATTATACATCATGAAACTTTAATGATTCCCCCCATTCACGTATAATCCAACAATGATGTTTAAGCCCTTACCCTTTTATATCGGCCTGCGCTATACCCGCGCCAAGCGCCGTAATCATTTTATTTCTTTTATCTCCCTGACTTCCATGTTCGGCATTGCGCTGGGCGTGACTGCGTTAATTACGGTATTGTCAGTAATGAACGGCTTTGAAAAAGAGCTGCGCGAGCGCATGTTGGGCATGGCCCCGCATGTCATGGTATTTGCCGCAGGTGATCGGGGCATGGCTGATTGGGAAGTGATGGCAAAATTGGTGCGCGATACACCGACGCAAGTCACCGGTATTGCGCCTTATGTGCAGGGACAGGCGATGCTGACCCATCGTAAGCGTATTAAAGGCACCTTGTTTCAGGGTATAGACCCGGCGATTGAGTCGGAAGTCTCCCAGGTGGGCGATAACATGAAACAAGGCAGTTTACAGGATTTACAGCCGGGAAAATTTAATGTCTTGCTGGGTCAGGAACTGGCGATGGCGATGGGCGTCATGGTTGGCGATAAGGTCACTGTGGTGGTGCCGCAGGCCAATATCACGCCGGTTGGCGTGTTGCCACGCATGAAACGCATGACCGTTGCCGGTATTTTTGAAGTCGGTATGCATGAATTTGACAGTTCCCTGGTATTGATGAATATTGCCGATGCTGCGCGTTTATTGCGTATGCCTAAAGCACATGTACATGGTATCAATATTAAAATTACCCAGATGTTTGATGCGCCCAAAGTCAGTCGCGCTTTGGTGGATGAGCTACCAATTGGTTATTACATTCAGGATTGGACTTATCGTCATGCCAATTTTTTCCGGGCGATAAAAATGGAAAAAACTGTGATGTTTGTGATTTTAAGTCTGATTGTTGGCGTAGCAGCATTTAATATTATCTCGACCCTGGTGATGGTGGTAACGGATAAAGAAGCCGATATTGCAATTTTGCGCACCTTAGGTGCAACGCCGAATACGATTATGGCGATTTTTATGGTGCAGGGTTCCTTGATTGGGGTATTTGGTACCTTGCTGGGACTTGTCGGTGGCGTCAGTCTGGCACTGAATGTGGAAACCATTATTCCCAGTATCGAACAAGCATTTAATGTACAGTTTTTGGATTCCTCGGTGTATTACATCAGTGATTTACCCTCGGAACTAAACTGGGATGATGTGCGTAATATTGGCATTTTATCCTTACTGTTAAGCCTGCTGGCAACACTGTATCCTGCACGCCGTGCGGCAAAAACCCAACCTGCTGAGGCGCTGCGTTATGAATGAGTTGGTGCTGGAAGCAAAAAACCTGAAAAAAACTTTTCATGATGCCGACTTATCGGTTGATGTTTTAACAAATGTTGACTTAAAAGTGGGCAAAGGTGAACAGATTGCCATTGTCGGTAGTTCTGGCTCTGGTAAAAGTACCTTATTACATTTGTTAGGTGGCCTGGATGATCCCAGCGCGGGTGAAGTGCTTGCCGGGGGTAAAAGCCTGTTTGACATGAATGCCGCCAAACGCGGTATCTGGCGTAATAAAACCCTGGGCTTTGTGTATCAGTTTCATCACCTGTTACCGGAATTTACGGCACTGGAAAATGTAGCCATGCCCTTGTTGATTCGTGGTTTAAGCGTGGCAGACGCGCAGGAGCAGGCAGCGGATATGTTGGATAGAGTGGGATTAAAACAACGCCTGAAACATAAACCCGGTGAGCTTTCCGGCGGCGAGCGCCAGCGCGCAGCCGTTGCCAGAGCCTTAGTCACCAAACCTCAGTGTCTGCTTGCCGATGAACCGACTGGCAATCTGGATCAGCACACCGCGCAACATGTTTATGAAACCATGCTGGCCTTAAATACAGAAATTCAAACCAGTCTGGTCATTGTCACCCATGATATTCATCTGGCGCAGAAAATGGACAGAAGTTTTACCCTGAATAATGGGCAGCTTGAGGCGATTGATACAATGGTTAATGATAAATAATGGTTAAATTTAGAAAAATTATTGATTTTGTTATTTTCTAACAGCCTCCTAGAAGTATTCATAATTTATTCAGTGCTACTGCAAATAAAAATAGTATTTTTATTGCAGCGAGTTAAATCCAAATAAACCATGCGCACCTGGTCTATTTATCATCCTATCGGTATTTCCCTGATTGCCCTGGCCTGTGTGGTGTTAGGTGCTGTCACCCTGCCCCGCCTGGGGCTGGATTTACTCCCGCATATTATTTACCCGGAAGTGCGGGTGCGGGTGCTGGATTCCGGCGTGCCTGCGGTGATTATGGAAGAACAGATCACGCGCCAGCTTGAAGAGCAACTGGCAATTACTGAAGGTCTGGTTCATATTCAATCACGTACTTCTCAGGGGCGCAGTGCCGTAGATTTATCCTTTCCTTATGGCTGGGATATTGATAAGGCCTTGGCAGATGCCAGTATTCGTCTGGATCGGGCGAAACGCTTTTTACCCGATACCATTTCCCCACCCGTTATTTACAAACGTGATCCCTCACAATTACCCGTTGCCGAACTGGTGCTGAGTTCCAACTTACGGGGTGCTGTAGCGTTGCGGGATTGGGCGGATAATCAATTTGCGCGCTGGTTGTTAAACCTGCCCGGCGTGGCGGCGGTTGAGACCGGTGGCGGTTTGCGCCGGGAAATTCAGGTGATACCGGATTTATCGCGTTTGCAGGCGCTGGGGCTGAGCATTGCTGATGTGCTGGACAGTTTGCAATCAGAAAACCTGGAAGCACCATTAGGACGTTTACACACACCGGGGCAGGTTATCAGCGTGCGTTTAAGTGGACGCGCTCTGGCCTTGCAGGATTTGGCAAAAATTCCCCTGCAAACCGGGGATAACCCCGTGCATCTGGGGGATGTCGCGCAATTAAATGACGGTCATGAAGAAGAGCAACTGCGGATTCGGCTAAATGGCGAAGCCGGGGTTAAGCTTTCCATTCAAAAACAACCCCGGGCGAATACCGTTGCTGTCGCTGATGCTTTACATCAACGCCTGGGTTGGTTGAAAAGTCAGCAAATTATCCCGGAAGATATTGAAATTGCCGTGGTGGGTGATCAATCGGTTTATGTGCGTCAGTCGCTGCAAAATACCGCCTGGGCGGTGCTTGGTGGGGCGCTGCTGGCGATGCTGGTGGTGTATCTATTTTTGGGTGATGTGCGCCGCACGCTGATTATTGGCAGTAGTATTCCGATTGCTTTGATGCTGACTTTTGCTTTGATGGGCTTGGGTGATTTACATTTGAATATCATGACCTTAGGCGGCCTAGCTGTGGGCGTTGGTTTGCTGGTGGACAGTGCCATTGTCATGCTGGAAAATATTGCCCGACATCAGCAGCAGAATACAGCAAAAGCGGCAGAAATTGCCACGCAGGAAATCAGCAGCGCTATTTTTGCTTCAACCTCCACCAATCTGGCAGCCATATTGCCATTTTTATTTATCAGTGGTTTGATTGGTTTGTTGTTCCGGGATTTGATACTGACCCTGGTGGCTGCAATGTTAGCTGCAATGGTCGTGGCCTTAACATTGGTTCCTGCATTAAGTGCAAAAGTCAGCGCTGCTAACAAAGCAGGCAAAGCAATCCAAGCTGGACGTTTGTTTTCTGCCTTGACAGGTTTGCACCAATGGTTATTGCGCCAAGTGTTGCGTTGGCCTTATCTGATGATATTGGTATTTTTACTGGGACTGGTCTGGGCGGTTTCGGTATTACAAAATAAACCACAGCGTTTTTTACCCAATATGGATGAAGGCCGGGTACAGATTTCAGTACGGGCGGAACCCGGCATTCCGCTGGCACGGATGGATGCCGCAGTGACAAAACTGGAAAACTTGCTGTTAGCCGATCCGCAGGTGATTTCCTTATATGCTCAAGTAGGTGGTTTTGTCTTCGGGCGCTCACAATATCAGGCCACGCATCGCAGCAGCCTGAAACTACAATTACAAGCAGGGAAATCGGGGCGCTGGCACAGTCAGCACTGGATAGGCAAAACCCGCAAGGCGATTAAAGCGCTACAACTGGTGGGCATACAAGTCTATTTACGCAGTCGTGGCATACGTGGCATACGTTTAAGCCAGGGTGATGATGACATTAGTTTGCGTTTGCAGGGGCCGCAGCTTGATACTCTCAAACAACTGGCACAGCAACACGTCAAACATCTGAAGGCACTGCCACAATTGCGTAATCTCAGCCACAGCCAGGAAGATGCACGTCAGGAACTGGTATTGAAAGTGGATCGTCTGGCTGCCGCCGCACTGGGTTTTTCACTGGAACAGATACGTGATGGTGTAGACGTGTTGTTACGCGGCAAGCAAGTGGGTTATTTGATGCAAAATGATCAGCAAATCAATATCCGGGTGCGTTTGCTGAAAAAGGATTTGAACACACCGCAGGCATTGTCTGAAATTCTGCTCTATAACAAATCAGGGCAAGCCGTGTATCTGGATGAACTGGCGCATTTGGAATGGCAGACGGCTATGGCGCAAATTCAACGTGATCAACAGCAGCGAATTGTGGAAATCAGTGGCTCACTGGCAGCAGGTAGCAGTCTGGAGCAGGCTTTTGCTGCGATAGAAAATCACATGATGCAACATCCCTTACCTGCGGGTTACAGCTATTATGACGGTGGCGAGATAAAAAACCTGCAAACCGGGCGTAAGCTGGGCATGTTATTACTGGGATTAGCCATTTTCCTGGTGTTTGTGGTGATGGCGGTACAGTATGAATCCTTGCGCAATCCGCTGGTGATATTGCTGGGCATTCCTTTTGCCCTGATTGGTGTAGCAGGTGGTTTGTTTATGCTGGATGTACCGCTGTCCATGCCGGTCTGGCTGGGGCTGATTTTATTGGCGGGGCTGGTGGTGAATAACAGTATTGTGCTGGTGGAAACTATAGAGCAGCAACGCTGTCAGGCGACTGTGATAGAGGCAATTTTAACTGCAGCACGTTTAAGGCTGCGTCCGGTGCTGATGACTACGCTGACCACCGTTGCCGGTATGATTCCATTGGCGCTGGGCTGGGGTGCGGGTACGGCTTTATTGCAACCCTTGGCAATCACCGTGGTGTTTGGTTTGAGTTTTTCATTGCTGGTGAGTTTGTTATTAATTCCGGCTTTATATGCCTTGTTTCACCAATATACATTAAATGTTGCTAAGAAATAAGCCCATGCTTAACTTTCATGACAACACGTTATCAGGTAAGCTTATGAGTTAATATATAACAAGACATGAGGATTTTATAATACCTTTTATTTTAATCCTCATTTTCACACTATTCACATAAGGGCGTTCCACATTAAGGGGTTTATTACATGGCGACATTACCCAATAATCTGTTCAAACTGGAGGAAGGACAAGATCCGGCTGCTTTATGGGAACAGATTAATGTGCATTACGATCTGGAAAAAAGTATTACCCAGACCCATGACAGCATCTGTTATGACAGTTTTGACTGGCGCTTGTTTCTCCAGGGCTGGCAACTGACTGCGCATAATAAAAAAACAGCATACGAATCTGGGCAGAATACGGCGCAGCAGACTGAGTGTTGGAGCATCATATTGGAATCTGTTGATGGACAGCAGCAATATGCCAGGCAGTCCCTGAAACAGGTTCCCACTTTTGCCTGGGACTTTCCAGACAGTTTGCTGAAAACCCAATTACAGCCAATATTGGAAATGCGGGCATTATTAGCCCATACCCACTTACATTGGGTGGTGCAAACCTGGAAGGTGTTGGATGATGAACAAAAAACGGTGGTGCGCCTGCAATTGGAAACCGTTTATGTAGTTGGTGAAAATTCAGAACACACTTGTCTGGGGCAAGCTCTACGTGTGTTACCCGTGCGCGGTTATACAAAAGCTTTGCAACGGGTTTTACAGATTATTCAGGCGCAGGCACTGGAAACGGAGCAGAAAAGCTGGTTGGAACTGGCATGGCGGCAAACTCAGCAGCAACCGGGCAGTTATAGCAGTAAACTCAATCTCCAATTAAAACCGGATATGCCTGCCAATATTGCTACTAAAATTATTTTGCAGCGTTTGTTAGATACCATGCAGGAAAATGAAGCAGGTACCCGGCAAAATCTGGATTCTGAATTTCTACATGATTTCCGGGTGGCTATTCGTCGCACCCGTTCTGTGCTCAGCCAGGTAAAGGGGGTTTTGCCAAAAACTACTGTAACCCGCTTCAAACCCCAGTTTGCCTGGTTAGGTAGTGTCACCACCCCAACCCGGGATCTGGATGTGTATTTACTGGATTTTGATAAATATCACGCCATGTTGCCAGCGCAGGTACAACCCGATCTTGCGCCATTGTTGCACTTTTTACAGCAGCACCACCGGCAGGCACAGCAGAAAATGGCTAAAACACTGGTGTCTAAAACCTATCAGAAACTGATCCAGGAGTGGCAACAGTTTATTCACAGTCCCAGTCGCGCACACCCGCAAATTCCTAATTCCGGTCGTCCAGTCATTGAAGTGGCTAATGAAAATATCTGGAAGGCTTATCGTAAAGTGCTGAAGGCAGGTAAACGAATTAATGATGATACGCCGGTAGTTGCTTTACATGAACTGCGCAAGGATTGTAAAAAATTACGCTACCTGATGGAGTTTTTCCAAAGCCTGTACCCAAAAGACAGGGCCATGCGTTCAATTAAGATTCTGAAAGATTTTCAAAATATTCTGGGTGATATTCAGGATTATTTTGTGCAAGTTGAGCACTTACAATCCTTTGCCGAGCAGATGGTGGAAGAAGGTACAGGAAGTAGTCGTACCTTATTGGCAATGGGCGTTTTGGTTGGACATTTACTGGATTTGGAACAACAAGCACGCACCCGGTTTACTGAGCGTTTTGAAATCTTTGCCCAGGAAACCAATCGCCATCGTTTTGCTGAGTTATTTAAACCCCAAAAAGCCAAGATTACAAAAGTGATTACAAAAGCCACCCAAGCAGGGGGGGCGTAACAATGAAAATTATTGCTTCTTATAGTATTAAAGGTGGCGTGGGTAAAACGTCAACTGCGGTAAACCTGGCATGGCAAGCTGCGCAGGAAGGTGCGAATACCCTAATCTGGGACTTAGACCCACAAGCGGCAGCCAGTTTTTATTTCCGCATCAAACCTAAAATTAAAGGTGGCACCAAAAAATTATTAAAACCCAAAAGTGTACTGGATAATTTAATTAAAGGTACTGATTATCTGAATCTGGATTTGCTGCCGGCTGATTTTTCTTACCGCCATATGGAATTGGGTCTGAATGAGCAGAAACATCCCACCCAGCAATTATTACGTTTATTGCGACCTTTAACCCAGGAATATGATTATATTTTTCTGGATTGCCCACCCACGCTGACGCTGGTATCGGAAAATATTTTTCAAGCCGCTGATATTATGATCTGCCCTGTCATCCCGACCACCTTATCATTGCGTACCCTGCAACAGCTTGAGGATTTTTGCAATGATAACAACTTAAAACATTTATCGATTTTACCCTTTTTTTCCATGGTAGACCGGCGCAAAAAAATGCATCAGCAAATTATTGAAACCTTTAAACCTCAGGGTTTGTTTTTAAACCAGCAAATTGCTTATGCCAGTGATATTGAAAAAATGGGCCTAAGGCGCGCGGCAGTAGGGGATTATGCCGCCAGCAGTCAGGCTGCCAAATCCTACCAAAGCTTATGGCAGGAAATACAGCAACGTTGGTAGCCTCTTAGAAGTGTTGCCAAAGCATAAGTTTTTTATTCAAAATGCTAAAATTCAGTACACACTATCAAGAACTTAGCATGAGGCGGGAGCGGTTTTCAATGCCTTAAGCATTGAAAGAAGCTTACGCCGAACTCAGGTAAAATATGTTTATTACTTTGGAAGGTATTGAAGGCGCAGGGAAAAGTACCCAGCAGCAATTATTGTGTGATTATTTATGCGAACAAGGCGTGAATTTTATCCAGACAAGGGAGCCTGGTGGTACAGATTTAGGTGAACAACTGCGCGAGATGTTGCTGCATCAGTCTATGTGCACAGATACTGAATTATTGCTGATGTTTGCAGCGCGCGCGGAACATTTGCAGCAGGTGATTTTACCTGCACTGGCAACAGGGCAGTGGGTGATTTGTGATCGCTTTACCGATGCCAGTTATGCTTATCAAGGTGGCGGGCGGGATGTACCGACTGCGCGTATCGCTGCGTTGGAAACCTGGGTGCAGGGTGAACGGCAACCGGATATGACCTTGTTATTTGATTTGCCCGAAGCACTGGGAAGGCAACGCGCGGCATCACGCAGCGCACCAGATCGTTTTGAACGCGAACAACAGGCTTTTTTTCAAAAAGTGCGCGCGGCCTATTTACAACGCGCCAAGGCACAGCCACAACGCTTTCGGGTGTTCAATGGATATCAGGATATTCAAACGCTGGCACAACAGGTGCGTGATTGCTTAAATCCCTTAATAACGTGAGTTCGATATAAGATTTTTTATCGAAAAATGCTGTGACTCAGCATAACTGTTCAGCCCCCATTGTAGATTTTGCCGCAGAATTCACTGAAATACACAGAATGGGTTAACTTTAAGTTATTTTCTGTATTTTCCGCAGCAAAGAATAATCGGAGTCTGAATGGTTACGAGTGGGAATCAGAATTTTAAATTTATTCATGCCTTTGAATTTACAGATACCCGTAATTATAATTTGCAACCTTCCCGGCAGTGCGCACAAAGTGTG
Organism: Candidatus Venteria ishoeyi; assembly: GCF_030378065.1. Lineage (GTDB taxonomy): Bacteria > Pseudomonadota > Gammaproteobacteria > Beggiatoales > Beggiatoaceae > Venteria > Venteria ishoeyi. Next base: position 131,943 of record NZ_JAUCGJ010000001.1, read on the forward strand.
AAAAGTTATCTGGTTTCGGTTTATCATATCCCGCCTTCATGTTTGTATATTGCAGCTTATGGCGAAAAACAGCCCTTACGCGGTGATTTATACCACCGTAGAGACGCAGCACTGCTGCGTAACATCTGTTGATTAGGCGTGGCTTCTGTTGATTAGACCTAGCAATGCTACGTCTCTACTATTTGTATAGGATGTATGAATAAAAATCTGTTTCGCGCCCTGGGAACGGTTAGCGGTTTTACGTTTTTGTCCCGTATTCTGGGTTTTGTGCGTGATATGGTGATTGCCCAGGTTTTTGGTGCCAGCACTGCCACGGATGCTTTCCTGGTTGCCTTCAAAATTCCAAATTTTATGCGCCGTTTATTCGCAGAAGGTGCGTTTTCCCAGGCCTTTGTGCCGGTACTTGGCGAATACAAAGAAACCCGGGAACAGCATTATGTCAAACACCTGATTGATCATGTGAGTGGTGCGCTGGCTGGTATTCTGACCTTATTAACCGTATTGGGCATATTCGCCGCCCCTCTGTTGGTTTTAATTTTTGCGCCTGGTTTTGCGCAGATGCCGGAAAAATACGCACTGGCAACTGATCTGTTGCGCATCACCCTGCCTTATATGTTGTTTATTTCCTTAACTGCATTTGCTGGTGGCATACTCAATACTTATGGGCGTTTTGCGGTACCCGCAGTGACCCCGGTATTGCTGAATTTATGTATGATTGCAGCAGCACTATGGTTTACTGCCTGGTTTGAACGTCCGGTATTGGCGCTGGCCTGGGGTGTTTTTGTTGCCGGTGTGGTGCAATTATTATTTCAGATACCGTTTTTATATCGTTTAGGTTTATTACCTAAATTTGCTTGGCAATGGCCCTTGCATTCCGGGGTGCGTAAAGTTCTGCGCTTAATGCTGCCTGCTATTTTTGCCGTTTCTGTCACTCAAATCAGTTTATTAATTGACACGCTGATGGCTTCATTTTTGGTGACGGGCAGTATTACCTGGCTGTATTATTCTGATCGGATGCTGGAATTTCCCGTTGGCGTGTTTGGGGTTGCGCTGGCAACCGTGTTATTGCCGCGCTTGTCGCAATTATCTGCGAAAAAATCTGAAGTGGCTTATCAGCATTCTTTGAATTGGGGACTGCGCTGGGTGTTTCTGATTGGTCTGCCGAGTATGCTGGGGTTGATGCTGTTATCCGGGCCGATATTGACCACCCTGTTTTATCACGGGGCTTTCCGGGCGGAAGATGTCACCATGTCCAGTTATAGCTTAATTGCTTATAGCGTAGGTTTGCTGGGTTTTGTGTTGATTAAAATTCTGGCTTCCGGCTTTTTTTCCCGTCAGGATACCAAAACCCCAATGCGGATTGCCGTGATAGCTATGCTGGTCAATATTACCCTAAATTTTATGTTGATCTGGTCTCTGGCACACATCGGCTTGGCCCTGGCAACTGCGCTTTCAGCCTTGTTAAATGCCGCTTTATTATATCGCGCATTATCAGAGCAAAAATTATTTATTCCAGAATCGGGCTGGATACGATTCTTTAGCCAACTAGTATTTGCCAGTCTTGGCATGTCTGCTTTGTTGTGGTGGGGCGTTGGTTCGTTTTCTGATTGGTTAATCCAGCCTCTGGGCTGGCGTATCTGGCATTTGTTTGGCTGGATAGGTGCAGGTGTGGTTTGTTATTTTACGCTACTGTGGCTGGCAGGTTTAAGACCTGCGCATATGCGCCTGAGGCATTAGGTAACTCGCAGCGAAATAGGGGTGTTATTTCTTGCGAGTTACCTGAGTCCATATTGACTGCAAGCCGTGAACAACTGGCAGCCGTTGACGGGGTGGGAACATCTACGGCTGAGCAAATTCGCTGGTCTGTCAGTGATGAGCAGGAACAGTATTTTTGATGTGCATCCTATTTTTAAAGTCCATACTAATGGCGCTGCTTAATTGCCATTTTCATGGCTAAACTCAGGATCCATCATCTCAATAAAGCTTTTTGCCTGGGGTGACAGAAACTTGCCTTTTCGCAGCACAATGCCATAGCTGCGTTTTGGAAAGTATTCATTCAATGGAATTCTGGAAACCTTATCACAGTCAGTCAGGCAAATATCGGTGACAATAGAGACACCCAGGCCAATTTCAACATATTTTTTAACAATCTCCCAGCCACCCGCTTCAAGGGCAACCTCATAGGTTGCATTATTCTGGGTAAAGACCAGATCAACCATGCGCCATGTACTGAGATGACGCGGCGGCAAAATCAATCCATAGGGACTGATTTCTTTAAGCGTCACGCTCTTTCTATTAGCAAGCGGATGATCAAGCGGGGTAATCAGGCAGGGATCAAAGCTCATGCTGGGGTGATAGATAATGTCTTCAGGCACTTCGAGCATTGAGCCTACGGCAAAGTCAGCCTCATCAGCACGTAACATCGTCATGCCATCACGCCCGGTGACATTGTGTAGCTTAATCTGAACCTGAGGGTAAGTTTTAGCAAATTTGGTAATACACTCTGGCAGAATATAGAGAATGGTTGATTCCCCGGCAGCAATATTAAGCTCGCCACTTTCCAAAGAACCAAATTGTGCGGCAAAAGTTTCAGGCAGTTTATCAATGCCTTCCACCAGAGGATCAGATAATTGATAGAGTGCTTCTCCTTCTGGCGTCAGGCTAATCTTTGGCCCTCGTCGTTCAAATAATTTGACCTGTATATCCCGTTCCAGTGCCTGTATCTGCAAGGTCACGGAGGGTTGACTTAAAAATAGTGCTTCAGCCGCCTGCGAAACACTCCCTGTACGGGCGGCGTAACAGAAGGCACGCAACTGCTTGAGCCGGTTATGCTTATAGTAGATCGGTGATCCCATCATTATCTCCAGAATTATTGGATACGCTATTGTCCGGCACCTCAATTAAAAGTATTTCATCTATCTGGTAGAGGTGGTTTATGTTATATGTCTCAATTATGATAAGATTCAATACTTACTATTTAATTAATAAAAATTAATAATTAGTATTGAAAGAATTAACTTTGACAATAATAAAACCCAGTATATCCTAATACTCAACTAGAAATTAATTGATTATTTTAATAATAAAATAAAGCCGGAGGATATTTGCAAAATGTCAAGTTTTGAATCGATGCTCATCGCAGCCTCCTTCATGGGCGGGCTGGGACTCTTATTGGCGATTGTATTGGCTTATGCTAATCGTCGCCTTTTTGTTTTTGAAGACCCCAGAATAGATGAGGTGGATGAAATGCTGCCACATTCTAATTGCGGGGCTTGTGGTACGCCGGGGTGCCGTCCCTTTGCCGAGAAGCTGATTGACGGCAGCGTCACGCCCGGTCAGTGTACGGTTAATTCCAGTGAAATGAATATTGCCATTGCTGATTTTCTGGGGGTCGATGTCGGCAACATAGAAAAGCAAGTGGCGCGTCTCGCCTGTGCAGGCGGCTCTCATGTTGCTTATACCCGCGCTAGTTATGAAGGACTCAAAACCTGTCGCGCAGCGGCATTGGTGTCCGGTGGCGGTAAAGGCTGTACCTGGGCCTGTTTGGGTCTGGGGGATTGTGAAGTTAGCTGTGATTTTGATGCGATTCACCTGAATAAATTTGGCCTGCCCATCGTTGATGTTGACAAGTGTACTGCTTGTGGTGACTGCGTTGAGGTTTGTCCCAAATCGCTGTTTTCATTGGAACCAGTCAGCCGCCGCCTATGGGTGGCCTGTAAGAGTCTGGATAATGCGGATGAGGCTGAAGCTGACTGTGATGTAACCTGCAACGCCTGTGGGCGCTGCGCCGCAGATGCCCCGGAGGGGTTGATTACGATTAAAAATAATCTCGCTGTTGTCGATTATGACAAAAATGATCTCTCCTCCAGGGTCGCCATTGAGCGTTGCCCTACGGGTGCGATTGTATGGCTTGATGAGGTAAATGGCCCGGTTAAGGGCGTTGGCGCTAAAAAAGTGATTCGTCGTGAACCGCTACCCCGTGGATAGTTGAGTTTAATTAAACTAGAACCGAACAATATATCTAGTATCTGGAGAGAGTGAAGGCTTATGAACAAAAAGGTATCGACATTTAAGTATCCTGGGGTACGCCAGGCAATGGACGGCAACACCGCCGTCATCATGTGTGAGCGTGAATCATCTGATGCTGCTGGCGCTTATCCCATCACGCCCTCAACCCAGATGGGTGAATATTGGGCAGAAGAGGCTGCCAAGGGGCATGTGAATGTCTCAGGTCGCCCCCTTATTTTTGTCGAACCGGAAAGTGAGCACGCCGCAGCGGCGGTCACTGCCGGCCTTACCATGACCGGCCTGCGCTCCACCAACTTTTCATCGGCGCAAGGTGTCGCCTTTATGCATGAATCACTTTATGCAGCCTCGGGAAAACACCTGCCTTATGTACTCAACATCGGCTGCCGCGCCATTACTAAGGCCAGTTTGAATGTTCATTGCGCACATGATGATTATCACTGCGTTGATGATACTGGCTTTTTTCAGGTGATGGCTAACGGCGCTCAGGGCGCGGCTGATCTTAATATCATTGCCCATAAAATATCCGAGCTTTCACTGATTCCCGGTATCGTGGCACAGGATGGTTTTTTAACCACCCACCTTATCGAATCAATTATGGTGCCGGAACGTGGCTTAATTGAAGAGTATCTGGGCCGCCCCGATGACATCATCGACACCCCGACCCCTTCCCAGAAAATGCTGTACGGTGATAAGCGTCGCCGCATTCCAGCGATTTGGGATGTTGATAATCCGATGACTTCCGGCAGCGTGCAAAACCAGGATGCTTATATGCAGGCAGTTGCCGCGCAGCGTCCTTACTTTTTTGACCACATCCCGGCGATTACCGAGCAGGCGATGGAAGAATTCTATCAGCTCACCGGACGCCGTTATAACCGCATCAGTCAGTATCGCACGGAAGATGCCGACTATGTTGTGCTGGGTTTTGGCAGCATGTTAATCACCGCGCAGGCAGTGGCTGATTACTTGCGTAAAACCCGCAGTATTAAAGTGGGCGTGATTGATGTCACCATGTTCCGCCCATTCCCTGGCGATCTTTTAGGTAAGGCGCTGAAAGGGAAAAAAGGCGTTGTGGTGCTGGAACGTACCGATCAACCCTTGGCAGAAGATCTGCCACTGATGCGTGAAGTGCGCGCAACGATTTCCAAATGTATCGAGAACGGCATTGTTGGCGGCACGGATCTGCCTTATCCCGAGTATACGGCTTATAAGACGATGGATGAAACGCCACGTCTCTTCTCTGGCGCTTATGGCCTGGGCAGCCGGGATTTGCAACCGGAAGGGATTATTGCCGCGATTGAAAACATGTTGCCTGGTGGCAGCAAACGTAATTTCTTTTATTTATCCGTCGAATTTGTACGTGATGACTCCGCCAGTCCCAAGCAGGAACTGTATCAACAAGAACTGCTGGAAGCCTATCCCAAAATCAAAGATCTGGCACTCAAAGGCAGTGAAAACCCCAATCTGATGCCTAAAGACGCCGTTACCGTGCGGATGCACTCAGTCGGTGGCTGGGGTGCTATCACTACGGGTAAAAATCTGGCAATGACCTTGTTTGAGTTGCTGGATTTTGATATCAAAGCCAACCCGAAATATGGCTCAGAGAAAAAAGGCCAGCCCACGACTTATTATCTCTCAGCCGCGCCGGAACCTATCCGCATTAATGCTGAGTACCACTATGTTGACGTAGTGCTGTCGCCCGATCCTAATTCCTTTGAACACTCCAATCCGGTTAGTGGCCTGAAAAAAGGTGGCGTGCTGATCATTCAGAGCAGCCTGGAAGGCAGTGATGCCGTCTGGCGCTCCTTCCCGGTCACCATGCAGCGCTTTATTATTGATAATGAGATCCAGGTTTTCTATATTGATGCCTTCAAGGTTGCCCGTGAGGAAGCTTCCAATCCTGAATTGCAACTGCGTATGCAGGGGATTGCCTTCCAGGGCGCTTTCTTTGCCGCATCGCCAGTGATGGAAACAGCCGGACTTAATGAAAAAACATTATTCCTCGCAATTGAAGATCAGATTCGTGCAAAATTCGGGGGCAAAGGCGAGCGTATTGTTGCTGATAACCTGCGCGTAGTACGACGCGGTTTTGATGAGATTCATGAGATCACCGAAAAAGAGGTGGTTCAGGTTTCGCAGCAGATGCTGCGCAAAGAATCACACCTGCCGATTATGCTCAAGCAAATACCGAAATCGGATAACCGCATATCGGACATTCATCGTTTCTGGGAGCAGACTGGTAACTTCTACACCAGTGGACAGGGTAGCGACAATCTGGTCGATCCCTTTATCGGCCTGAGCCTGATTCCTGCTTCGACTGGTATTTTCCGCGACATGACCCAGATCCGCTTTGACTATCCTGACTGGGTTGCAGAGAATTGTACCGCCTGCGGTAACTGTTATACCGCCTGCCCGGACAGCGCCATTCCCGGACTGGTTAATACCATTGGTGAAGTGTTTGACACCACCATTCGACGTATCGAAGGCCAGGGTATGCCGACCCGACACCTGCGCCGCGCCGTGCGCACGGTAGAGAAAAAGTTACGTACTGCTGTCGAAGCACAGGGTGACGAGTGCAATGTTAATCAACTGTTACTCGATGCCATTAACGAAACCCTGGTTGAAGCTGATTTGGGTGAGCAGGAGAAAAACCGGCTCTCAACGGAATTTGATCAGTTTGAAGCGGCAATGGATGGCTTTAAGTTTGCCGCAACCAAACCGTTTTATAGCAATAAAGAAAAACGTGCAAAAGGCAGTGGCGGTCTCTTTTCCATCACCATTAACCCTTACACCTGTAAAGGCTGTATGGAATGCGTTGATGTGTGTGATGATGACGCCCTGCGCGCAGTACCTCAAACCAAAGACAGCGTAGATAGATTGCGCAAAGACTGGGCCTATTGGCTGGAATTGCCAACCACCTCACCGGATTATATTCGTATTGATGATCTGGATGAAAAAATTGGCGCTCTGGAAACCCTGTTGCTCGATAAGACAAACTATGGCTCTATGGTTTGTGGTGATGGCGCGTGTAACGGCTGTGGCGAAAAAACCATTATTCATATTTTCACCGGTACGGTGACTGCGCTGATGCAGGCACGGGTGAAAAAACACCTGGCACACCTTGAAGGATTGATTCAACAGCTTGAAAAACACATCCGCACCAAGCTGGCTGATACCATGGATCTCGGTAATACCGAAAATATCAATGCCGTCATTGATGAGCACAATGATATTGATCTCACGCTTTCGCGTCTTTCCATGGGACTTGACGGTAAGGGAGAAGCGCAGCCTATCGACAGTGAATGGTTGCGTTGGGTAACTCAATTGCTGGAGAAACTCAAACATCTTAAATGGCAGTACACCACTGGCGTCACCAATAAGGGTCGCTCCAGCATGGGGATTGTTAACGCCACCGGTTGTACTTCGGTATGGGGCGCGACTTTCCCTTATGCGCCTTATCCTTTCCCCTGGGCCAGTAACCTGTTCCAGGACTCCCCTTCCATGGCGATGGGGCTGTTTGAAGGGCATATGGTGAAAATGGCTGAAGGCTTTAAGGCGATACGCCAGGCTGAGCTGGAAATTAAAGGTCAGTATAAACCTGAAGAGCATGATAGCTTCTTCACCTACTTTAACTGGGAGCAGTTCAGCGACGAAGAGTTTAAACTCTGTCCGCCAGTGGTTTCAGTCGGGGGTGATGGCGCGATGTATGACATCGGCTTCCAGAATCTGTCACGCATGATGATGTCCGGTCTGCCGGTTAAAGTGCTGATCCTTGATACTCAGGTTTACTCCAACACTGGTGGTCAGGCTTGTACCTCCACCTATGTTGCCCAGGTTGCTGATATGGCACCTTACGGTAAAATTGTGAAGGGTAAAAAAGAGATTCGTAAGGAAATGAGTGTCATTGCCATGGCGCATCGTACTTCTTATGTATTGCAAGGTTCGCCTTCCAGCGTGACCCATCTGATCGAGTCCTATATTGATGGACTTAACAGTCGTCGTCCTGCGGTCTTTAATGTTTACGCAGTCTGTCAGCCAGAGCATGGTGTGGGTGATGAAGCCACCACCCGACAGAGCAAAATGGCTGTTGAGTCACGCGCTTATCCGCTGTTTACCTATAATCCTGATCTGGGAACCACTTTTGAGGAATGCTCATCACTCAGTGGCAATCCTTCAATGAAAACCGACTGGCCTACTTATAAGCTGGAATACCAGGATGAAGAAGGCAAAGCCGCAAGTATGGAACTGCCGCTGACCTTTGCCGATTTTGCACTGACTGAAGGCCGTTTTCGTAAGCAATTTCGTAAAGCACCGCCTGAAACCTGGAATGATAATATGATGCCATTGGCTGAATTTATCGACCTGGATGATGACACTGACAAAGAAGAACTCTTCCCGTATATCTGGGCGGTGGATGCTAAAAATCGCCTGATGCGCGTACTGGTGAGTGCCGAAATCGTCAACTCAACTATCGAGCGGCGTGATTTCTGGCGGCAACTCAAATCTCTGGTCGGTGTTGATCAGGTGGTTGATGTTGAGCAGATTGCTAATGATGCCAAAATTGATATGGCGCAGAAAATTACCAGTTCATTACTGGCAATGGGAGGCGGCAGCGGCACAGCGGATATGAGTGCTCTGCTCAGTAACTCCGGCGCAGGCGCAGGAGTTGGTGCAGCAACATCAGCAGCAACACCGGAAGATTATGAACCGGTCTGGATTGAAACCCCGGAATGTACCGCATGTGATGAATGTATGGATCTGAATCCTAATATCTTTGCTTATAACGATGATAAGCTGGCTATTGTGGTTGATCCTAAAGCAGGTCCCTTTGTGGATATTGTCAAGGCGGCAGAAAAATGTACCGCTGAGGTGATTCATCCAGGTACGCCGTTTAATCCCAATGAGGCGAATCTCGATAAGCTCATTAAACGTGCTGAAAAGTTCCAGTAATCAATAATTTAGCGTGAGGTGGGGTGGTTTTCAGTATTTTTAATGCTGAGCCAGCCTCCACCGAACTCAGATTAGCCAGGGATTTAATGATGGGATTATTTCAATCATTGTTTACCAAAACCTTTGCTCACGGCATTCATCCGCCAACCAGCAAAGGACAGACGCATCAATTGCCAATACGGCGTATGCCGTTTTCAGATCTCATTACGGTGCCACTGTCACAGCACTTTGGTGCGCCCTCCAAGCCATTGGTGCACAAAGGTCAGGAAGTGGTACGTGGTGAGCCTATTGCCGAGGCGGATGGTTTTATGTCCGTCCCCATGCATGCGCCAGTCACTGGCGTGGTGGTGGGGGTGGAACTCACGCCCACTGCCAAGGGGCCGAAAACGGAAGCCATTATCATCAAGACTCACCCTTCTGCCAGTCAGAAGGTGATGTATGGCAGCGAATATGATTGGCAAAACGCCAATGCTGAAGACTTGATTCATGAGATCCAGAATACCGGCATGGTCGGGCTGGGCGGTGCGGGTTTTCCCAGTCATGTAAAAATGCAGGTGCCGGAAGATCATCAAATCGATACGCTGGTGATCAATGGTTGTGAGTGTGAACCCTACCTCACCACCGATCACCGGCTAATGCTGGAAATGACCGATTCATTGCTGCTGGGTATTCGCATCGCGCTGAAAATTTGTGGTGCAAAAAAAGCCATTATCGGTATTGAAGATAACAAGATGGACGCGGTGGCTGCAATCCGGGAACGTCTGGATAAAAGCGACCCCATCAGCGTTGGCGTGGTCAAAACCAAATATCCTCAAGGCTCGGAAAAGTTATTGATTACCGCGCTTTTAGGCCGCGAAGTGCCCTCGGGTGGACTGCCCTTTCAAGTGGGAGTCGTGGTCAATAATGTGGCAACACTGGCGCAGTTGGGAGAGCTTATTCCAGAACGTCAGGGACTCATTGAGCGCGTGGTGACGATTGCCGGTCCCGGCGTTGCCAAACCGGGCAACTATATGGTGCCTCTCGGGACGCCGCTGCGTTTTGCGCTGGAACATGCCGGTTATTTTGGCGATGCCAGTCGCTTGGTGTTAGGCGGGCCGATGATGGGCAATACCGCTGCATCACTGGATGTTCCTATCACCAAACCGGTATCCGGGATTCTGGTTCTGGAACCGACCGAGAGTAACAGTGAGCAGCAAAAAATCTATCCCTGCATCCACTGTTCACATTGCCTTGAAGCCTGCCCGGTTAACCTCAACCCATCACAACTGGGACGCCTAGCGGCAAAACGTGAATATGAGGTCATGGCCAGTCAATATCATCTTAATGACTGTTTTGAATGTGGCAGTTGCAGTTATGTTTGTCCCTCCAACATTCCACTGGTGCAATATTTTCGTATTGCTAAATCCGTTAACCGGGAGCGCTCTAGCTAATGAATCAGCCTCTTGTTGAGATTCGTACCTCCCCGCATATTCATAGTAGCCCGACTGTGGCGCAGATTATGCGCAATGTCACCTACGCCTTAATGCCACTGGTTGCCTTTGCCGTATTCCAATTTGGCATTAGCGCACTGGCATTAATCGTTACTGTGGTCACTGCAACACTATTAACTGAGTCACTGTTTGCAAAACTGAGTGGTCGTGAGAATACCATTTTTGATAGCAGTGCCGCGATTACCGGCTTATTGCTGGCACTCACGCTGCCCCCCGGATTTCCCTTATGGATGGGGGCGGTGGCAGGGTTTATTGCTATCGCACTGGGTAAGACCCTGTTTGGCGGTATCGGCTTTAACTTGTTTAATCCCGCGCTCATTGGTCGTGCCTTTGTGCAGGCAGCATTTCCGGTAGCGATTACCACCTGGAGTCCCGCCTTTGCGCCGGGACGCTTTGTGGAATTTATTCCGTCAACATTGACCATGCCTTTAATGCGTCCCGCTGATCTCACGCCCTGGATAGAGAAAATCAATGCCAGCGCAGGTAATGCTGTTGATGCTTTTTCTGGTGCAACGCCCTTAGCTGCCTGGAAATTTGATGGCATCGCGACCGATAGCATGGACTTGTTAACCGGTATGGTGACAGGTTCCAGTGGTGAAACTTCAGCATTGCTGATTCTTCTTTGCGGCGGCTATCTGGTGTTGCGGAAAATGATGAATTGGCGCATTCCGGCTACGGTCTTGGCAGGCGCATTTATCACCGCCCTGCTGCTGTTTTTATTCGACAGTGAAGCTTATCCCGACCCGCTATTTGTTCTCTTTTCCGGTGGTTTGATGCTGGGCGCAATCTTCATGGCAAGCGATATGGTGGGCAGCCCCGTCACGCCATTGGGGGTTTTGATTTATGGCTTGCTTATCGGATTTTTTACCGTGATTATTCGTACCTTTGGTGGACTTCCAGAGGGCGTGATGTATGCCATCTTGCTGGGTAATGCGCTTACGCCACTCATTGAATCGGTGACGCAACCCAGGGTTTATGGTGATAAGCAAAAAAAGGGGAATAGCGCATGAGTACAGTTACCCCAGCTCAGAACAGTAATACTCAAAATAGTGCCAAGATGATCAAAACCCTGACATTGATTGCAATGATTTCAGGTCTGTTGGTGGTTTTGACATTTGAGTTAACGCGGCCTTTAATTGCTGAAAATCAGCGTATTGCCGTAGAGCAGGCAATCTATCAAGTGATTCCTGAAGCAGTGGACTGGCAGGAATATCGGCTCAGTGACGGCAAACTGCTTGTAGCAAGTGAAACCACAGAGGGTATTTCTATCTACGCCGGTTTTAATCAGGCAGGCGCACTGGCGGGTATTGCCAGTGAAGCGGTGGCGCAGGGCTATGCTGATAGCATTCGCCTGCTCTATGGTTATAATCCGGCCTGTGAGTGCATTACCGGGATCAAAATTCTCAAGAGCGCGGAAACACCGGGATTGGGTGATAAAATATTTAAAGACCTGGATTTTATTGCCAACTTCAAAGCCCTGGAAGCTAAGCTTAATGGAGAACAAAGTGCGCTTGAAAATGCCATTATAACGGTTAAACACGGAGAAAAAACCCAACCCTGGCAAATTGATGCCATCTCTGGCGCAACCGTTTCATCAAGGGCAGTCGGCAAGGCGCTGAATGATTCCGCTCAATACCTGCTTCCCAGGATGGTTAATCAATTGACCACCATAAAACAGATGAGTATGGAGGATGAAACAAAATGAGTTCACGTCCACGTATTAAAGAAACGCCCGTCACTATGGATACTTTCCTCAAAGGTATATGGGAAGAGAATCCGGTATTTGTGATGTTACTCGGCATGTGCCCGGTGCTGGCGGTGACAAATTCCACGATTAACGCGCTGGCGATGGGTATTGCCACCACCTTTGTGTTACTGGGTTCGAGTGCCTTGGTTTCTCTGCTGCGTCGCGGTATCCCCAAACAGGTGCGTATTGCAACTTATATCATCATCATCGCCACCTTTGTCACCATAGTTGATTATTTAATTCAGGCCATCAGTCTGGAACTCTACAACGCGCTCGGTGCCTTTATTCAGCTCATCGTGGTCAACTGCATGATTTTAGGGCGTGCGGAATCTTATGCTTCCCGCAACAATGTAACCAAATCAGTGGTCAGCGCACTGGGCATGGGCGCAGGATTTACCATTGCCCTGCTGTGTCTGGGTACTGTGCGTGAGATTCTGGGGGCGGGTACTTTGCTTGGCTTCCCACTCTTTGGCGCTGACTTTGAACCTTGGGTGGTGATGATTTTACCCCCGGGTGGATTTTTTGTTTTAGGCAGTTGGTTATTGATCTTTGCACTGCTGAAGCAGCGCAAAACCAAGATGGAGGAACTTACTCGTGCCCACTGAATCACTTGGTTTTATTTTCCTTAATGCACTCATTATTAATAACTTTGTGCTGGCATCATTTTTGGGTATTTGTCCTTTCCTGGGGGTTTCTGGAAAGCTCAATACGGCATTCTCCATGGGGGTAGCCACCACCCTGGTGATGTTGATCAGTTCCATTTGCGCTTATTTCATCAACATACTGCTGGTAACATTTGATATCGAATTTCTGCGCCTGATTGCCTATATCGCAGTGATTGCCTCAGCGGTGCAACTGGTTGAAATGAGCATGAAAAAATTCAGCCCAACCTTGTTTCGCGCGCTGGGTATCTTCCTGCCACTGATTACCACTAATTGTGCAATTTTGGGATTGGCACTGTTTCAGACTTACCGTGAGTATAATTTTCCCCAGTCGATAGCCTATAGCTTCGGCGCGGGCGGTGGTTTTATTATCGCCATCATACTGATGGCAGGCTTACGGGAAAAACTGGAACTGGCTGATGTGCCGGGAATCGCTCAAGGTGCAGCCATGACCTTGATGTTGGGTGGTATTCTTTCGCTCATTTTTATGGGCTTTGCCGGAATGGGAGGCGCATAAATGTTCATCAATATGCTTATCGCCATTACCGCGACCTTAACATTGCTCATTGCCTGGCTGCTTGTACAGCACTTCTCCCGTATTTTTTCAAAACGTCACCCAGAGTTTGGGCCAGTAAGGGAAGAAGGAAGGGGCTGCGGTTCCAGTTGTGGATGTCATGGTAAAAAGTCGTGCAAAAATAAATAGTTTACCTGAGTTCGGCATAAGCTTTATTCACCACCAAAAGCGGTGAAAGCCGCTTCCACCTCACGCTAAATTGTTGCTGGTGCGTGGTGAAGTTTGACTGGTTTTCATTAAAAAACTTATGTCGAGTTCAGGTTAAATAATATTTTTGCTGTTGACTAATTCTTTATAAAAAAGGACTGGTAAACCTATTGTGCTTGATATAAGTAGGTAATCATAATTATATCCACCTACTTAGTGGCATATTGCAACACGGTTTATCAACAGCTAATAAAACCTTAAAGGGGTCTGTTGTGGACGAAAATATCGTAAAGTTTGAATCACTCGGTATGTCTGATGTGTCACGCGTGGGTGGTAAAAACGCTTCACTGGGAGAAATGATCAGCTCACTCTCAGCAATGGGGGTGAAGGTACCAGGGGGTTTTGCAACCACCGCTGACGCATTCAGACGTTTTCTTCAGCATGAGCAACTCGATGAGCGCATTAACGCGTTGCTCTCTACGCTGGATACCAATGATGTTACCGCACTGGCAGAAGCGGGTAATAGCATTCGCCGCTGGATGATCGATGTCCCGTTTCCAGAAGACTTAAAAGATGGCTTATGCCATGCCTATGATGTCATGTCTGAAGGTATTGAAGGTGGCGCGATTGTCGCCGTGCGCTCATCAGCCACCGCTGAAGACATGCCTGATGCTTCTTTTGCCGGGCAACAAGAGACCTTTTTGAATGTAAAAGGCATCGATAGCGTACTTTCAGCCGTTAAACATGTCTTTGCCTCGCTCTACAATGATCGCGCTATCTCCTACCGTGTACATCAAGGCTATGATCACATTGATGTTGCGCTCTCTGCCGGTATTCAACGCATGGTGCGCTCAGAAACCGGTGCCAGTGGCGTGATGTTTACCCTGGATACCGAATCAGGTTTTAATGACGTGGTGCTGATTACCGGCTCTTACGGCTTGGGTGAAGCTGTGGTACAGGGCGCGGTTAACCCCGATGAATTCTATGTCCACAAAGAGACGCTGACAGCAGGACGACCTGCGGTACTGCGCCGTACCCTCGGCAGCAAAGCACTAAAAATGGTTTACGATGACAACACCACTATCGGTCGCACCATCAAAACAATTGATGTAGCTGGTGCAGATCGGAGCAGATATTGTCTGACTGATGCGCAGCTCGAATCACTCGCCGCACAAGCCATCACTATTGAAAAACACTATCAATGCCCGATGGATATCGAGTGGGCGTTGGATGGTGATGACAATAAACTCTATATCGTTCAGGCACGTCCTGAGACCGTCAAAAGTCGTGAAAATAAAAATATCATTGAACGCTACCAGCTTAATGAAAAAGGCGAGCTGCTTTGCGAGGGTCGCGCCATCGGTGGCGGCATAGGCTCAGGACCTGCGCGCGTCATTAATGACATCGCACAGATGGATCAAGTGCAGAAGGGTGACGTACTGGTAACAGACATGACCGACCCCGATTGGGAACCCGTCATGAAACGCGCTGCCGCCATTGTCACCAATCGCGGCGGACGTACTTGTCATGCCGCAATCATTGCCCGTGAACTGGGCATCCCTGCGGTTGTTGGTTGTGGTAATGCCACCGAAGTGCTCAAGCAAGATACGCCACTGACTGTTTCCTGCGCTGAAGGTGACACCGGTCACATTTACCAGGGAGAGCTTAACTTCCAGATCCAGAAAACAAATGCAGGTGACACCCCAGAGTTGCCCACCAAACTGATGATGAATGTCGGCAACCCGGATCGGGCTTTTGATTTTGCCGGTATTCCCAATGAAGGCATCGGTCTTGCGCGGCTTGAGTTTATCATTAACCGCATGATAGGCATTCACCCCAAAGCCTTATTGGCATTTGAGCAACAGACCCCGGAATTACAGCAGCAGATCAGTGAACTCACCAGCGCCTATGCCGATCCGGTGAGTTTCTACGTTGATCGACTGGTTGAAGGCATCAGCACCTTGACTGCTGCGTTTAACCATAAACCCGTGATTGTGCGCATGTCGGATTTTAAATCCAACGAATACGCCAATCTGCTGGGGGGCGAAAACTACGAGCCACATGAAGAAAATCCAATGATTGGCTTTCGTGGTGCTTCACGTTACATTTCCTCAGATTTCAGGCAGTGCTTTGATCTTGAATGTCAGGCGCTTAAACGGGTGCGTGATGAAATGGGTTTTGTTAACCTGGAAATTATGATCCCCTTTGTACGTACCCTGACCGAAGCCGAAGAAGTGATCAAGCTGCTGGCAGAAAATGGTCTGGAGCGAGGTAAAAACGGGTTGCGGATCATTATGATGTGCGAACTCCCCTCCAATGCGATCCTTGCCGATGAATTTTTGACATACTTTGACGGCTTCTCTATCGGTTCCAACGATATGACCCAGTTGACGCTGGGACTGGATAGAGACTCCGGCCTTATCGCCCATGCCTTTGATGAACGCGACCCTGCGGTGAAAAAAATGCTGCATCTGGCTATTGCTGCCTGTAACCGGGCTGATAAATATGTCGGCATTTGTGGTCAAGGGCCTTCCGATCATTCTGATTTTGCGCAATGGCTGCTGGAAGAGGGTATCAGCAGCATCTCATTAAACCCGGATACCGTCGTTCAGACGGGGCAGTTCCTGGCACAGCAAATGGATAGTTAGATGAAACGCGCCGCTTTTTTTGTATCAGACCGCACCGCCATCACCGCTGAAATGATGGGGCATAGTCTGCTCACGCAATTCGAGTCTATCGAGTTTGAGCAGATCAATCTTCCCTTTATTGATTCGGTGGAGAAGGCAGAGCAGGCAGTCGTACAGATTAATGCGGCGGCTGAGCATTATGCCTGCAAGCCACTGCTGTTTATCACGCTCATTGATCGAGCCGTCATCAAAGTGATTGAGCAAAGCGAGGGGATGATATTTGACCTGCTCAATACCTTCATTCACCCGCTGGAACAGGAACTGGGTATTCACTCCGCTCACGCCGTGGGACGATCACACGGCATGAGGATTTACTCGACCTATAAATTACGCATTGATGCGCTCAATTTCTCGCTGGCTAATGATGATGGCAATACCTTAAAGCACTTCCCCAAGGCCGACATCATCTTACTGGGTGTATCGCGCAGCGGAAAAACCCCAAGTTGCCTGTTTCTGGCACTGCAATATGGCATCCTTGCCGCCAACTATCCACTGGTTGACGATGATCTGGAAAGCTCACGTCTCCCTGAAGTCCTGAAACCTTATCGCGACAAGCTGTTTGGCTTGACCATTGCCCCCGAGCGTTTACAACAGATTCGCAAAGAACGCCGCCCGGATAGCAGCTATGCTGAGTACCAGCAGTGTCAATATGAAGTGAATGCCGTAGAAAAAATCTATCGGGCGCAGCATATTCCCTTTCTGGATACCAGCGCTGTTTCAATTGAAGAGATCGCAACCACCATTTTGCAAACCAGCGGCTTAGAGCGCAGGTTGCATGGGTAGTATCTGATCCGGTGGGGCTATTTGTTAGAGCATTTTTGCATTGACATTCAATATTTGTTTATTATACTAGGTACTTGCTGTAGGTTTCGATAAGGAACACCCACATGAGTACCAATATCACAATAAAAGAAGCGGCTAATACACTAAATATTAGTGAGCAACGAGTACGCACATTATGCCGCACTGGTGTTCTTTCAGCCACTAAATTTGGTCGCTCATGGATGCTCGAGCAAGATTCAGTAAATCATTACGGACTACAATCGGCTCATGTGGTTGCAGAAGATCACGCAACTTATGATGTACATAAAAATACTAAACCCATCGCTCTAAGTTTTTTCTCAGGTGCAATGGGGCTAGACCTTGGTATTGAAAAAGCAGGATTTGATGTTCGACTTGCGTGTGAAATTGATAAATATTGTCGTCAGACAATCGCGCTTAACAAGCCTAATATGGCTCTATTGAGTGACATAAACGATTATTCTAAACAGGATATATTGAATGCTTCGGGACTTAGAGAAGCGGATGATATTGACCTTATAATTGGTGGCCCACCTTGCCAAGCTTTTAGTACAGCAGGGAAACGCAAGGCCTTTAATGATGATCGAGGCAATGTGTTTCTAAAATATATCGATTTGGCTATTGAGTTAAATCCTAAATATATTGTAATTGAAAATGTAAGAGGTCTGCTATCTTGCCCAATGCATCATAGGCCCCATGATGAAAGAGGCTCTGAATTTCCTGACCTAACTGCTGATGAAATGAAAGGTGGAGCCTTGAAT
The DNA here is from genome assembly GCF_030378065.1 of Candidatus Venteria ishoeyi. Classification (GTDB taxonomy): domain Bacteria; phylum Pseudomonadota; class Gammaproteobacteria; order Beggiatoales; family Beggiatoaceae; genus Venteria; species Venteria ishoeyi. The sequence goes on from NZ_JAUCGJ010000001.1 coordinate 149,788, forward strand.
TTTATTTTATCAAAGTTAAAAAAATCAGGATATTCTTACTCTTTTAATCTCTATAATTCTGCCAATTTTGGCTCGCCACAAATAAGAGAGCGCGTAATAATTGTATGTGCGAGAGATGGGGAAACTCCTCCATATTTATTACCAACACACTCTGAGAAAAAAGAATACGGCTTACCAAAATGGAAAACATTTAAACAGGCTGTAAAAGGCTTAAAAGAGCATCAACACTTAAACTTTCCAGAAAAGCGTTTGAAATACTATAGAATGTTAAAGTCAGGTGAAAATTGGAAAAACTTACCAGAAAAAATACAAAAAGAAGCGTTAGGTAAATCTTTTTATGCTGGCGGAGGAAAAACGGGGTTTTTAAGGAGGTTAGACTGGAACAAGCCTTCACCAACAATTGTTACTCATCCTGCTATGCCAGCAACCGATTTAGCACACCCAGAAGAAGACAGACCATTGTCTATTCAGGAGTATAAACGTATTCAAGAATTTCCAGATAATTGGGAGGTAACTGGGCCTCTTGTACAGCAATATAAGCAAGTTGGAAATGCCGTACCTTCTAGCCTCGGCTGTGCTATTGGGAAACTTATTATCTCCCTCATTAATAATGAAAAAGTAAATCAATTTATTGGATTTAGTTATTCAAGATATAAAAATACCAGCAATCATGAGTGGGAGATACAATTCAATGAAGCTTACAAAAAATCTATAGAACCAACATTGAAGCAAAAAGAAATAAGCTTTGGGTAACTCTATTTACCCAAGTTCTTTTTTTCTTCTTTAATATATTTACTTACAAATAATTTGAATTCTTTTTCGTTTAGATTATAGCCTTGTATTAATGATGGTAATTTCTGCCAATTAGTAAAGCTAGGCCTGCCTTTTTTTGTGTCTTTTGAAAAAGACCTGAACCATTTTTGAATTCTAGTTCCGTCTCGAATTGCACTACTAGATGAGTTTTCAGAGTTATCTCTATTTTTTATTTGAAGCGCGATCCATTCACCATTATCATTTTTACCTAAAAAGTCTATTGCTTTTACAAATTCTCCACAGCACCAATTCCAATGGCTTGACCTTAGCTGTGAATCTAAGTACCTTTCTAATAAATTACCAACGCAGTTTTCAGCACACATTGAATACTGATGCTCAACTTTTATTTTTTCACATTCTGCCGCTGAATATCCATACGCATTTTCCATAATAACAGATACCATTTCGTCAGGTATCGTACTTGGTTCTGCCGGAAAGTCTGACCTTCTGTATGCTTCAAAGTAGCGATTTGCCAACATTTCTAGACCTTCATCAGTGGCTGCATCTGGTTTTTTTGGATTAACCTTGCTGGTTCGCCATGAAAGCTCATCTGGAAATTCTGAGAGGAAGGAGCAAACCTCTACGAATGAACTAATTAAAGTTTTCTCATCCTCATTTATACATGCTTTCTCTGCTATAAGACTTACTTTCTTTTTATTGAAGCTCAAAGGTTACTCCTGTTTCTGTGTTTTTTACTCTAAGGAGTGAGAATTTTATAACTTCAGCAACTTGGCTGGTCTTTTCCTTCATTTTCTGCGTTGTGAAAACAGTTACATAGCTTGCTATGCGCCTGTTTTCACACCTTGAAAATGAATAAAAATCCTGCGCCCAGTTTCTGCATTTATTTCATCCTCACTCCTAACAATAAATTAGCATGAGATGTAAGCGGTTTTCAGACGCGAAGCGGATGAATTGAGCTTACATCGAATTCAGGTTAATTTACCAAGGCCTTGTTTCAATCAACTGCCTTTGGCTGAATTCCCAGGCGCGGCGCTCTTCCAGTAAAAACTGACTGCCTAATAAACGCCCTGGGTTACTTTCCACGCGATTCAAGATTTGATCCACCAGTGCTTCCGGTATGTTAGGGCGTTGCCCAGCTTGCGGTTGGCTGCCTATGGCGCTACCTTCTTCGCCATCTTTCGGGTCTTGCTCCTGACCTTGGTTCATCTGGTCAAATTCACTGACTGCTTTACTGGAAAGATCTTCCAGGCTGTGTTGTTTTGCCGGGGCATTTTCAGCAGGCTGATCTTCACCACCTTCTTCACCTTTGGTATCTTCTTCCTCAGATTCTCCAGCACTGGGGGTTTCCTGGGTTTCATCTTCACCTTTGCTGGCTTCCTCACCGGGTTCTGGTTCAGGTTTTGGTTCCATGCCTTCCCCGCTTTGTTCTTCACTTTGTTTATCTTCTGATTTTCCAGTATCTTCCTGGTTCGGGAATTCTTCTGTTTTTCCGGCATCAGGCTCAGATTTTTGCTCACCTTGCTCGCTGTCTTTTGCAGCCTGTTCCTGAGTTTTATCTTCCTTATCGCCTTCAGATTTTTGTTCCTGTTCCTCTTCGCCGCCCTTATCTTGTTTTGGTTCAGGGTCGTCACTTTCCTGTTCGCCTGTTTGGTTTTTTTCCTGTGCTTCTTCGCCCTCGCCTTTTTGCTCGGTTTCCTGCTGTTCCTGACCGCCTTTTTCGCTTTGTTCTTGTTCTTCTTTGCCTTGCTCGGAATCGGCTTCATTTTCCTGTTCAGACTGCGCTCCACCTTGCTGGCTTTCGCTGTCCTGTTCTTCCTGGCTGGCACCTTCTTCAGATTCGCTGGGTTTGTCCTGCTCGCCAGATTGTTCTCCAGACTGGGCATCTTCTGAACTTTCGCCGGACTCGTCCTGCTGCTCGCTTTCCCCGGATTGTTTTTGTTCAGACTCTCCGCTCTGGCTGTCTTTTTTCTCCTGCTCGTCCTGTTTTTGTTGTTCGCCTTCCTGTTCTTCCTGCGGCTCGCTGTCTTCTTTCTGTTCTTCTCCTTCCTGTTCTTTTTTCTCTTCCGAGTCACCGCTCTGGCTTTCTTCTTGTTCCTGTTTTTCCTGCTGTTCTTTCTGTTCCTGCTGTTCGCTGGCTTGCTGCTCCTGGCTTTGTTCTTCTTGCTCTTGCTCTTGTTTTTGCTCAGTTTCTTCCTGCTGCTGTTGTTTCTGCTCAGCCTCTTCCTGGGTTTCTTCTTCCGGCTTGTCTTCTTCCGCCGCTTCCTGTTTTGCAGCATCTTCTTTTTCTTTTTCCATCTCTGCCAGTAATTCCGGCGCAATCAGTGCTAACTGGCCTTTTGCCAGCGCCAGATTATATTGCGCATCTTCATGCTCGCTGTCACGCTCCAGCACTTGTTCATAAGTTTCTATCGCATCCCGGTAACGCTCCAGTTGATAATAACTGTTACCCAGATTATATAAAGCATCGGTTTGTACCACGGCGCGAGTCACATGTTGGAACGCACTTGCTGCCGCTTCATAATCACCAATGCGATAAAGTGCTACACCGCGCCGGTAGTTGTCTTTGAAACTTTTTGCAGCTTTTTCATACTGGCCTTGCTGAAATAATTCCGCCGTTTTCTGCGTATCGTTTTTAAACCAGTTGCTAAGCATCTGCTCAGTCGTTGCAGATGCTGGCCCGGAAAGCCACAGGCTCATCAATAAAATCAAATTTTTCATAATCTCAATGCCTTAAAACTGCGCTGCCACGACGAAACCGCATCAATAGCAATAACATCAATAATATCAATGGCAGATAATAACGCTCATTCCATAAACGCAGCGGGTTACGCTCTAATACCGGTGGTGCATCCGATTGAATCTGTTGCATCAATGCTTTGGTATCATTATCTTTATAATGCGCGCGTTGATAAAAACCACCGCCCATGTCTGCCAGCTTTTCCAGTTGCGCTTCATTGAGCTTGGAAACAACCGCCTGACCTTTGGGATCTAATACCCAGTTAGCGCTGGTTTCCTTGGGTGCGGGTACGCGACTGCCTTTTTCCGTGCCGATACCCAGCACATAAAAATGAATGCCTTGCGCGCGTAATGTCTGAATCCGTTGCGCCAAATCCGGTTCATTAAAATCACCATCACTGAGTAATAAAACGGCGCGTGAGTTGCCATCAGGTTGTCCGGCAAATAATTGTTCTGCGCGATCCAGGGCGCGAGTCAGGCGACTGCCTTGCAAGCGGACTAAATCGGTGGATAAAGATGTCAATGTATATTTCAATGTGTGGCTGTCTTCGGTAATCGGTGCAACCACATGGGCAATGGTGGCAAAAGCGATAATACCCACCCGGACACCTTGAGTGTTATCCAGTAAATCCATGACTTCCTGACGCGCACGCCCCAACCGGGAAGGGCGCACATCGTTCACCGCCATTGAGCGCGATAAGTCCATCAGCACCACCAAATCGGAACCCGGTTGAAATACGTTCACATCCCGAAAATCCCAGCGCGGCCCCGCCATTGCCAATACACCAAAGATCCACAACGCCGCCCATAACATCAGACTTTGGCGTTTACGACGTGCTTCCGCTTCAGGATAAATTAAAACATGCGGCAATAAATGCGTGTCGGCATAACGGCGCAGACGTTCCTGTTCATTTCTGACAGATTGCTTACCCGGTGGTAATAACCACAATATCAGCGGCAGCAGTAACAGGTACAACCAGGCAGCTTGTGCAAAATGAAATCCGGCAGGTTCAGGTGCTAACATGGATAAAGTCCATTTTCTGTAAACAATAACGAGTGTTACGCAAAAGCTTCTTTTTCGCAGGTCTTGAAGGTTTGGAATGCGAAAAAATCGCTATTGCTTCACGCTGGTTTACATTTGTCTCTCGGTAAACCAGGTTTTGTGCTAAAAAACACGCAACTGCGTAACATTAGCAAATAAGGAGTGAGGATGAAATAAATACAGAAACTGGGCGCAGGATTTTTATTCATTTTCAAGGCGTGAAAACAGGCGCATAGCAAGCTATGTAACTGTTTTCACAACGTAGAAAATGGAGAAAAAGACCAGCCAGGTTGCTGAAGTTATAAAATTCTCACTCCTAAGCTCAATAATCAGCACTATATTGTACACACCCATACCATAGAGTCTATACACTATTGTTGCCCAAGCCGTTGCAATAATAAACCGCCATCCGCCATGAGTTGTAAATCCGCATTATAACGCGGCCCATCCACCTCGCTACTGAGTTGAATATCCGGCACATAAAGCAAGCCGCTGCTCAGTTCAAAGTTGGCATAACTGACACCGCCGGGTTGCCCGCTTAGCATATCAATAGCATCAATATTGAATAGCAGACCATCCGGCCTATCTTCCAGCAATAAATCCACCTGGAAATAATCCGTACCGCCCACAGTATTAGCGAGGGTGACAACGGGTACATGCAGCAAGCCTGTGTTGGCATCAAAATCAGCGCCTTGTATGGCAATACCACTTTCCACTTTTAAGTTAATACTTGGCGATTCGGTAATAAAACCGCTGTTATCTTCCGCTTTGACCGTCAACTGGTAATCGCCCTGGTAATTAAACGCATCAATATTACCCTGCCAGTCACCGGTTTCGCTACGGCGCAAATAAAAATTGGGCGTGGGGTTACGTGAATAACCAAATTCATTACGTTGGCTGGCAACTTCCGGCGTACTCAGTGAGGCCCAGACATTACGCACGCTGCCACTGCCAATATGGGTTGCCACTTGCAGTGGCAGACTTTGCCCCGGTGCAACCACGCTGGGCGGTGGCTCTACGGTGAGCGTCAGCAAACCGGGCAGGCCACCAAAGCAACCGTTAAGACAGGCGTAGCTGAGTTGCCCATCTTCATCATATAACTGGGGTTGTTGCTGGTTTAAGGGCCAGCGCAGCCCGCTTAGACTGGCGGCAACCGTTTCCCTGGCCTGCTGGTAATTTTCCCCCTGGCGCAACTGGTCAAAAAATAATTTAAGGAAAGACAGCCGCCCCAGATCGTCATAATAGGCCAGTTGTGCATCAGTGCTGCTGATAACCAGACGCTCAGTGTCACTTAAGACTGCCGCCACGGTGCCGGTATGGCAGGCTTCCAATACCACCACCACACTGTTCCCTGTGGTTTGCTGATAATCATCCAGCAGCGCGTCCAGTGCTTGTGCAGAAATACTGTCCAGCCCTTGCGGATCGAGCAATAAGGATTCCGGCAAGCCGTGATCAATAAACAAAACCACTAAGGGCTGATCCAGCGAACCTTGATTTTTAGCCCAGCGAAGTGCAATTTCAATATCAGTCTGCTGCAAATCTCTGGCAGGCGTGCCTGTGCGTTGCTGGGTAAGCGTGACCGGGGCATCGATCACATTCAAGTCAGATTGCCCGTCACCGTTGACATCAATATCCGGTTTATAGGAGAGAAAATAGATTTCATCATTGTCATAACCACGGGCGCTGAGGCTGCGGTAGGCATAAGTTGCCATAAAATCCACCGCCGCCGCCTGGTTATAACCGCTGCCACTACCGGAAGGATGAATAATCAGCGCGGCACGACGTTCCTGTAACAAACTGTCTCTGGCGCTCTGCTCGGAAATACTGCGTAATAATTTATTTTTTTCTCCGAAATTCAGCATTGCCAGCCCCTGTTGAGTACCCAGCCACAAGCCACCTTCCACATTCTGGCTGAGTACGGCAACCGACTCATCCGGCAACTGACTGTTGCTATTGTCAAAATGTGTCCACACGCCGCTATTACTGCGATGAGCCAAACCAGACCAATACACTGCAATCCATAAACCACCATTGCCATCATCCATCAAGCCCTGGATGGAACTGCCCGGCAATTGTTCCGGTAATTCCTGAAAATGCGCCTGCATTTGCTGCATATCATTCCAGTGCAGCAGACCTTGATTGCGGGTACCTATCCATAAGCCACCAACGCCATCCATCAATAAAGCCGTAATATCATCATCTGGCAGGGTGGAGGCATTTTTTGCCCAGAAAGTCCAATTACCAAGCTGGTCTCGCCGCGCCAGACCACCAGGGATACCGGGGTCGAGTTCATCCAGGCCAAAACCCAGCCACACGGCATCATCTTCATCCAGCAACAGGGTCTGAATCCGATTATTGGGAAAACCGGTATTATCCTGGTTATACACCGTCCATGCACCGGTAGCCAGCGCATCAAAATGCACCAGACCGGTATCTTTGGTAGTAATCCAGAAGCCATCTTCATTATCATGTAATAATTCGTATAATTGATTACTGGGCAGGCCAGAATTGTCTACAGTGTATTGTTGCCAGTCGCCGCTGCTGCCGCGATAAAACAGGCCATTATCCAAAGTCGCAACCCACATACCGCCATTATCGACATCTTCCAGCAGGCTCATCACCCGCGTATCATTAACCGGCAGCGGAGAATTGCTCTGGTCAAACAATACCTGGCTTTCATCCGCTAGGATATGCAGCAGAAACCCACCCGCACCAATCCAGGTTCCGCCCTGGCTATCAACCAGAATCGTTTGAATTTCATTATCTGGAATTCTATCTGCGCTGGTATCCAATACCTGGATTTCACCCGCGCTGAAATCCGTTAAATCTGTGAACAAGGCCAAGCCCCCGCCATCCCAGCCGGACATGCCTATCAGCAGTTCTTCATCCAGGGTTTTGGTCAGAACACTGATGTTATCATTAGGTAAATCGCTATCGTAATGATTCATGCTCGCCCAATCATTATCTGCATCCAGATGTGCCAAGCCGCCACCGCTCATGCCCACCCATAAACCACCTTCACCATCAGCCAGTAATTGCCCGATATAGTTATAAGGCAAATCCGAATTCTGCTCGGTCAGGCTAGACCATGCTCCATTGACATCACGATGTGCCAGACCACCGGTTTCATCCTCTGCACCCAGTCCAATCCATACGCCACCAGCATCATCACCGCTGATAGCCCTGACAATACGCCCTTGCAGGGGGCTGTTGTCCGGGGAAAAAACCTGCCAGGTTTCGGTATCCCGCTCCAACCAGGCCAAGCCCTGATCCGTGCCCATCCATAACTGGCTTTCATCAGCTGACAGCCACAGCCTGTTAACCTCATTATCACTTTCCGGGAAACCCACTTCAGTCAGTTTCCATTGCTGCCATTGTTCGTCAGCATCCCGATAAAGTAGCGAGCCACGCACACCGACCCATAAACCGTGTTGATTATCCAGATATAAAGCAGAGATATGATCATCATACAGATCGGTCGATTCAGAAGGATAAATCGTATGAATATTTTTACCATCAGCCTCGCCATGCACCAGGCCAAAAACCGTACCGGCCCAGAAACCGTTATTACCATCACTGACCAGAGAGATGATACGGTTATACGGCAAGCCATCAGCAGAAGTCAGCACTTGCAGGATTTCCCCGGAATAAGGATCACGCTGCTCAATACCGCCCTGAGTGGCAATCCACAGGCTTTCGCCATCTTCGCTGTAAACAATAGACTGAATTTTGCTGCGGTTACTGAAAATCTGCCAACGGGCATTTTCCATCGACACTTCCAGCGGGGGTTGCACTGAGGGGGTGACAGTAATGGATAACACTGCAAACTGCGCCAAGCTGTCCAGCACCGTGACCACATCGGTACCCGCCTGTAAGGGCGCGGTATACAACACCCGATCCCCCGCGCCTTCAATGCGACCTTTCAAGGCACTCCACAAGACCAGACCTTCACCACCGGAAATTTCCAGACTACGGCTGTAACCAGCTTCCACTTGCGGGCTTGCTGGCGTGAACTCCAAAGCCAGCAACGCTGCGGGTAAAAAAAGGATAGAGAGTAGCAAATATTTGAAGTAGCGCAACATGATCAACCCCCTGACAAAATAAATGAAGTCCAAGATTAAGGCGTGAGGATGAAATAAGTGCAGGAACTGGGCGCAGGGTTTCTGACGTTATAAAATTCTCACTTCTAAGGTAACTTGCAAGAAATAACATCCCCGTGGCGCGCAGGATTTTTATCCGTTTTCAAGGCGTGAAAACCGGCGCATAGTGAGCTATGTAACGGTTTTTACAACGCAGAAAACGGGTAAAAAGACCAGCGAAATGGGAGGTGTTATTCGCTGCGAGTTACCTAAGTATAGAACTTAAATTTTATCGGAGTGTTGCTTGAACAATATTTCTTGTTCCCACGCAGGGCGCGTGGGAGCGATGGTGAAAGGCTTATTCTCCCATGCTGGCGAGTTGATCGGCCTGATATTCATGGGTTAAGGGGTCAATGACTTCCCCTAGTTGCCCATTATTCATCACATCTTCTAGCTTGTATAAAGTCAGGTTGATGCGGTGATCCGTCACCCGCCCTTGCGGGTAGTTATAAGTGCGGATGCGCTCGGAGCGATCCCCGCTGCCCACCAGACTGCGCCGGGTTGCGGCTTGTTCGGCTTCCTGCTTTTCGCGCTCGGCGTTATTTAAACGTGCTTGCAGCAAAGACATGGCGCGGGCGCGGTTTTTGTGCTGCGAGCGTTCGTCCTGACATTCCACAACAATGCCACTGGGCAGGTGGGTGATGCGGATGGCGGAGTCGGTTTTGTTGACGTGCTGCCCACCCGCACCGGATGCGCGGTAGGTATCCACTTTTAAATCGGAAGGATTGATGTCGATATTTTCCACTTCATCGACTTCCGGCATGATTGCCACGGTGCAGGCTGAGGTATGAATGCGGCCCTGAGTTTCAGTTTCTGGCACCCTTTGTACGCGGTGCGCGCCGGATTCAAATTTCAGTTTGGAATACACGTTTAAGCCAGCGATACGGGTAATGATTTCTTTATAACCCCCATGTTCGCCCTGATTTTCACTGATTACTTCAACTTGCCATTTTTGCTGCTCGGCATAGCGCAAGTACATACGCAATAAATCACCAGAAAAAATAGCGGCCTCGTCACCGCCTGTGCCAGCACGAATTTCCAGAAAGATATTGCGGTTATCATCCGGGTCTTTAGGCAGTAATAAAATTTGTAATGCCTGCTCTAACTGTTCAATTTGTGCTTTGGCTGCCGCGATTTCTTCATGCGCCAGTTCCCGAATTTCAAGATCGCTGTCATGAACCATTTCCTTGGCATTGTCCAGTTCCTGGTTGGCCTCCAGATAAGCGCTAAAGCTATCCACCACCGGCTTGATTTCAGCGTATTCTATGGACAACTCACGAAACTGGTTTTGGTTGCTGATGATTTCAGCATCAGACAATAATTCACCCAATTCTTCCAGGCGTTCGGTAAGGTTTTCCAGTTTGTTGTAAATACTCGGTTTCATGATGTTTTTTTCTCCTGAGAAACGATTGCTAAACCTATTGCGCTCGACATAGCAGCGTTGCGGTCAGCGTGAAAAATCCTCATGTACGACTTGTACACGCCGGTTTTTCGCACTGCCTTCGCTCATGATGGTTTAGTAACAGTTTCGGAACGCGTGCATTGCGGGGGAATTTCCGGCAGATTAAATAATTGCCGGGCGACATCAATAAATTCCTCATCACCATTACTGGCGGCTTCCCGTAATTGGGTGGAAGGTGCGTGTAAAAATGTATTGGTCAATTGATAGGCCAGTTGTTGAATCACATCTTCAGGATCGCCGCCATTTTTCAGCAGGCGCAAGGCGCGATCACTCACTTCCTGCCTTTGTTGCAGCGCCTGTTCCCGAATTGCACAAATGGTATCCACCGCGCCCAGGGAATCCAGCCAACTGATAAAATGCGTAACCTGGGTGTCGATAATTTCTTCTGCCTGCACCGCAGCCTGCTGGCGGTTGCGCAGATTTTCCTGAATCACATCATTGAGATCATCAACCGTATATAAATACACATTTTCCAAGTCACCCGCCGCTGCTTCAACATCACGCGGCACGGCAATATCGACAATAAACATGGGCCGATGTTTGCGTTTTTTAACGGCTTCCTGGATTTGTGAGGCTAATAAAACAGGGATGTCACTGCCGGTGGAACTGATAATGACATCGGCTTCTGCCAGATGCTCAGAAATTTCCGGCAGGGTAATGGCGTAACCGCCCATTGCCATTGCCAGATGCCGCGCACGCTCCAAAGTCCGGTTTGCCACCACCATGCGCCCCAACTGGTTTTCATGGAGGTGACGTGCTGCCAGTTCTATGGTTTCGCCTGCGCCAATGAGCAGCGCTGTGCGATTGCTGAGATCGCCAAACACTTGCTGCGCCAGACGCACGGCGGCAAAAGCCACAGAGATGGGGCTGGAGCTGATGGCGGTATCGGTGCGCACTTGTTTGGCAACGGCAAAACTGTGTTGAAACAAACGCCCCAACAACATGCCCAATGTGCCGCTTTTCTGCGCAATGCGATAGGCATTTTTTAGTTGCCCCAGAATTTGCGGCTCACCCAACACCATAGAGTCCAGGCCGCTGGCAACGCGCAGCAGATGGCGCACCGCAGAACGGGCGGAGTGCACGTATAAACTGGTATTCAGCAAGTCACGGGAGGTGTTACGATACTGGCTGAACCAGTCTATCACCTGACTGCCATCTTCTTGTATTCCGCAGTACACTTCGGTGCGATTACAGGTAGACAATAACACGGCTTCACGAATGCCGGTTTGTTGTTTTAAGTCCTGTAGCGCGACGGGCAGTTGCGTTTCAGTAAAACTAAAACGCTCCCGAATATCGACAGTGGCTGTGTTATGGTTGATTCCAAAAGCAAATAACCGCATAACGTATTAAAAGATTTCTTTAAGGTTAGGAAATTAAGGTACCTCTAGTAATCGCCTAGAGGAAAAAGGGTGCTATTATATACTCTTGCTAGATTCGATTTTATTTTTTTCCTGGATTCAGGATGGTTTTTTCTGGAATAAGCTGTGAAACTGTTTTTACGTAATATTTTGATTATTTTTATATTGATTTTAAATTCCGCCCTGCAAGGCTGCGCCAGTGAGCTGTCTGTAGAACACCGCGCTGAAGTTATAACGCCACAAGAAACAAGTGGTAAGGCACAAGCGGCTGAATATACTGATGCCAGCAAAAATTCTGGGGCGGTTGCCAAACCTGACAAGGCTGTGCCAGAACAAAAATTGATGCCACCAGCAAAAATTGCAGAAAAAAATATCAACAATGCCATGAAAAATCGTCCGACTTTTCATTCGGCAGAGCAGGTGCGAATTTATCATAACAGCCTGTATCAGTTGATGATTGCGGAAATGGCTGGATTTCAGGGCGATTATTCGACTGCGGCAAAACATTATTATGAAGTTGCAAAAACTTCAGAAAATCCCAAAATTGCCGCACGCGCCACCCGTCTGTCTTTATATGCCAAGTTACCCCAATTAGCCTTGGATGCTGCAAAATTATGGTATCGCCTGGCACCTGATAATAAAGGTGCGCGTCAGGCATTGATCGCGACTTTATTACAACACGGGGAAACCGATGCAGCGGCTGAACAGATACAAGCGATGCTGGCGGCAAGCAACATCGCTACTGATAGTGCTGATGCTCAGGAAACCGATAGCCAGGAGAGCACAAAAGCTGCAACAGACATCAGCCAGGATGAACAAATTGAGACTTTAATTTTATTGCTCAAACAAGGCGGCAACCAGAAAGCGGCGATTGAAGTTATGGATAAGCTGGTGCTGGCGCAACCGGAAAATGCCGCTTTATTGTATTTATATGCGCGATTACTGATTGGCTCGGAAGAAGGGGATAAGGCGACAAGTGTATTGGAGAGCCTGTTGAATCTGCAACCAAATCACCCCGAAGCTGTCTTGTTATATGTTGAGTTATTACATCAGCAGCATAGCCAGCCCAAGGCACTGCGTTTTTTGCGTAATCTTCTGCAAAACTATCCCGATCACAATGACTGGCGCATGATGTATGCGCGTATGCTGGTCAGCGCAGAAGAATATGATTTAGCCGCGCAACAGTTTGAGCACTTATTACAGGAAAATCCAGGGGATTACGATACATTATATGCTTTGTCATTGATTTATTTGCAAAATAAAAACTTTAAGCAGGCGCGCCTTTATTTAAATGAAATATTAAAAAATGCGGAACTGGAAGAGCAACGTGATACCGCCCGCTATTTTCTGGGACAGGCCGATGAGCAGGAAGAAAAATTCAGTCTGGCGATACAAGCTTACAAAGGGATAGATCACTCCAGTCAATATTATTTCAGCGCTAATGTACGTGTTGTTTTGTTATATATTGATCAGAAAAAATATAACCCTGCGTTGGAGCATCTCAAATCCTTAAACAGCAATGATGCTGAGGAATCACTGACGCTGCTTAAACTTGAGGCAGAAATTTATACTCAGCAGGAACGCCATGATGCCGTACTCAAGGTCTATCAGCGCGGCCTGGATGCCGATCCGGAAAATGTTGACCTGTTGTATATGCATGCAATGACAGCGGAATTGCTCAATGAGCTTGAACTCAGTGAACGCGGGTTTCGTAAAATTCTGGCGCTTGAACCGGAAAATATTGATGCCTTAAACGCCCTGGGATACACGCTGGCTGATCGCACCAATCGTTATCAGGAAGCCTATGAGCTGATTTATAAGGCTTATGAGCAAAAACCGGATGCCTTTTATATTTTAGATAGCATGGGCTGGGTTTTATATCATTTAGGTGAGCATAAAAAAGCGCTGGGTTATTTACGCAAAGCCTTGCAACTCAAAGATGATCCAGAAATTGCTGCCCATCTTGCTGAGGTTTTATGGGTGTTGGGTGAAGAAGTCGAAGCCCGTCACATACTGAAAAAAGCTTTTGCCAAATTTCCTGATGATAAACGCTTGCAAAAAGTGATTCAGAAATATCTGGGCGCCTTGTAGGCGCTGTTGATAAACCCCGTCTAAAAAGACAATCGCCTTAATTACTCAATGCTGCGAATAAAAGGCTTATAAACGGTCAAACTATTTGGTAATTGATGCAAAGCGGCCTGAGCCTGCTTGCGGTTGTTAAAACCGGCATAGATTAAAAGCCAGATATTGGCTTTGTTTTTTATCAGGTATAAATGATTTTGCAGGGTCTGTAAATTATCTTGCGCCAATGCTTTACGCAATACGATGGGGTTATCACTATTTAATCGCATAAGCTGTATGTAATATCGAGCTTTATCCGGGTTTTCTTTCCAGTTTTTGCTGTAACGCATTTTTTGCGGCAAATCAATATTGGTCAAGGATAAGGATTGGTCAAAGCTGAAAAAACGGCTATGCTCTGGTGTCTCTAATCGTGGGGCGGAAGGTTCAGGTGTCACTATCGTTATCACTGGAAGAGGTTGATCGCCTACCTGAAACCATTTATTGATTGGTGGTTCAGAGGCCATTGTCGAGGCCGTTATCGAGGCTGGTGTCAAAGTGGATTGCCCAATAGGCAACCAGGGCATGGAAAAAAGTTTTCCCGGCAGCCAATGCTTGGTGGCGAAGATGGCTAAGCCCACTAATAAAATGAATCCCATGCTTGCCAGACTCATTCTTTGCCAACCCCTTAAGGTTTGCTCTTGATAGCCACTGTCTTTGGCTGCCAGTAATATATGTTTTTTGCTGACGCTGTGGGTATTATCAGAAAAGGCGGCTAACAGGGCTTTATCGGCAAGGATGTTCACCCGCCGCAATAAGCCCAAAGAATAGTGTTTCAGCGTCCGTAATGCACTGGCTGAAAATACACTGGGGCCGCGATAACCCACAATCTGCATACGAAAATCCAGATAGCCCCGAATGTCCAATAATGGCGGCAGGTAAAAGTGATGGGTAATGCGCTCGCGTAGTTGCCTGATGCTTTTGTGCTTCAGATTGTCATCCAGTTCCGGTTGTCCAAACAGAATAATTTGTAATAATTTATGCTGACTGGTTTCCAGGTTGCTGAGCAGGCGAATCTCTTCCAGGGTTTCCAGTGGCATCCCCTGCGCTTCTTCCACCAGCAATAAAACCTGCTTTTTCTCACTGTGTTTTTGTAACAGGGTTTCATGCAGGCGCTGCATAAGCTGTAAATGATTGACATCATTTGTAAACTGCAAATCCATTTCCATCGCAATGGCCTGTAAAATGGTATCCGGTGTCAAGCGGGGATTTGCCAGATATAACACTTCCACCTGCTCAGGCAGTTTTTCCGGCAACATTCGGCACAACATGGTTTTGCCGCTGCCCACTTCACCCGTGACTTTAACCACGCCTTCACCATTGCCAACGGCGTAAACCAAAGCATCTAACATCAAACCACGCTCTTCACCACGATAAAATAATTGTGGATCGGGCGTGATCTTAAAGGGCGGGCTGTTCAGGCCAAAATATTCGTAATACACAGCTTATTACACTTCATTATTTTCCGGCATCGGTGGTTCCCAGGTTGGCAGTGTTTCTTTCGCCTGATTCAGCATTGCCTGGATATCCTTGGAAGCATTTTGCCACAGACGATCAAGTAACTCACTGGCAAACAGGCCGGGATCTTCGTGTAGCACGGAAGCTGCCATGAGCAGGGCGTGTTGTATCCGCGCCAAATCAGCATCATCTAATAAACCATAATCATGGATGACATGGTGCAAGCCACCATATTGAAAGGATTTTTTTATCCAGTCAAAATTCAGTAGCAAGGAACGCGCTTCCTGCAAGCGTCCGGCTTTCAGTAGATGGGTGCACACATGCGTATAGAAATAACCATCATCCGGGCCACTTAACCAGCCTTGTCCGCATTGACGCAAATAGGCTGCAAGCATATGCTGATGTAGTTTATCTACATCTGAAAAATCATGTAAATAGGCATATTGAAAACTATGCAGACTGACATAAGCTTGTTTGCCTTGTCCATGTTGTTGTAACAAGCCTTTTTCAGCAAAGTCATCCAGCAAACTTTGCGCTTCCTGCGCTGGCAGATTGAACATATATTGCCACAGCATAAAAATAATCGGCACGGGCATCCAACTGGGGTCTGCAAATACCGCCAATACCAGATAACATTCGCCTTGCTCGCCCAGAGCTTCCAGGTATAAATACAAAGCCTGCATTAAATAATAAGGATGGCCTTCATCAAACTCCCAGTCATCTTCCTGTAAACGCTCCAGTAATTGTTTCCAGGCGGATTCCGTATCACTGACCATGCCAGTTTCTAACCAGCTTGCCAGTGTATTGGCTGCTAATTTCAGTGCCAATGGGTTAGATGCGCAG
Source organism: Candidatus Venteria ishoeyi (assembly GCF_030378065.1). GTDB lineage: Bacteria > Pseudomonadota > Gammaproteobacteria > Beggiatoales > Beggiatoaceae > Venteria > Venteria ishoeyi. The sequence goes on from NZ_JAUCGJ010000001.1 coordinate 165,718, forward strand.
GTTTCAAGAATGCCATTAAGTGATGAGTCTGTACTGGGCATGGGTTGCTGGCTGTTATCACCTAATAATTCTATTGCGCTGGGTTGCTCTAGCGGTGCTAACTGATAATGTAATGTCTGATTGGTTTTATATTGTAAAAAAGTCGGCAGGGTTGCATTATGGGTGGTAATTAATACCCGGCATTGGTTGCCCAGTTCCATAAATGCTAAAACACTTTCGATATCTTCAGCATTATCCAATATCAATAAACAGCAACGGGCAGCAAATAAATCCTGCATATAGGCTAACAGGTTTTCTGGCTCCACAAAAGCTTGTATGGATTTATTGAAAAAACCTGCCAGACGTTGATATTGCTGAAAAATATCGGAATGTGCATCCATGCCAATCCAGAAAATTCCATCTGAAAACTGGGAGCGAACATCCTGATCATAAGCCAAATGCGCTGCCAGCATGGATTTACCCATGCCACATTCCCCTTCAATTAATATGGGTGTTTTTTGCGCATCTACTTTTGCTTGTAATTTAGATTTAATTTCTGCAAATAAAGGGGGTTCGATCCAGTTTTTCTCGGCAAGCAGTGGTATGTCAAACAAGTCTCGATCTGCTTTTTTTGCCCCTGAATTAGCAGCGGCTTCTGTTCCCATCTGATTTTGCATTTCTTCTAATGCAAACTCAATATTGGTAATAATTTGTTGTGCCTGCTGATCCTTTTTAGCAACATCAGCTAATTTCTCAATTATTTTTAATTCCTGCAAGGTTTTTGCCAGTAAATCTTTATATTCGGTATTTTGTGTCCTGAGTTGTTGTTCTACGGACATTGTTGTGCTCCTTGAGTTTCAGGCGATTGCTGTTATGGTATACTTTTTTTCAAACACGGATCGACTCAATTTCACCTAAATAAGCGATGAAAACCAATATCAGGTTTTTTAAGTAAAAAATAGTCAGACCCGGTACACACTATCAAAAACCTGGCATGAGATGGAAACGGTTTTTAGCCACAAGTGGCTAATCGATCTTACACGAAACCAGATTAAACAAGGAGTCTTTAGTACCCATCATGAATGTCATCACAACTGAAATTCCCGGTGTATTAATCATTGAACCCAAAGTCTTTGGTGACGAACGTGGTTTTTTTCTGGAAACCTACCAGGCAGAGCGTTATAAGGCTGCGGGAATTGCTGAGCCTTTTGTACAGGATAACCATTCACGTTCTCGTTACGGCGTATTGCGCGGTCTGCATTTTCAGCGCCAGCGTCCACAAGGTAAGCTGGTTTCTGTTACCCAGGGAGAAGTCTTTGATGTCGCCGTTGATATTCGTAAAGATTCCCCGGCATTCGGGCGCTGGGTGGGCATTACCCTGACCGCTGAAAATCATACCCAGTTTTATGTACCGCCAGGTTGCGCACATGGGTTTTGTGTCCTATCTGAAACAGCCGACTTTACCTATAAATGTACGGATTATTATCAACCGGATGATGAGGGCAGCTTAATCTGGAATGATCCGGATGTTGGTATAGAATGGCCTATCAGTGATCCTGTTTTGTCTGAAAAAGATGCCAAAGCACCGCTATTGAAAGCTTTATAAGCTGGTGTTATGTAAAAGCTTCTGTTTCGCCGGTTTTGAGGATTTGAAACGCGAAAAAACCGCTTTTGCTTCACGCTGGTTTTCATAACCCCTTCAGGAAAACACATGACACATCAAAGAAAACGTATTTTATTAGTCAGCAATACCGGGCAGGTCGGCGCAGAGCTATGGCGCTCGTTACAATCTTTAGGCGATGTGATCACGGTGGATCGTGATCATCCCACTTATCCAGTGGATTTAGCCGATCACAGTCAACTGCGCCATGCTGTGCGCGATGTTGCGCCTGATATTATTGTTAATGCCGCCGCTTATACTGCGGTTGACAACGCAGAGCAGGACGAAGCACTGGCTATGGCAATTAATGGCACCGCACCCGGTATCCTGGCTGAAGAGGCTAAGGCGCTGGATGCTTTGCTGGTGCATTATTCCACAGATTATGTATATAACGGCAAACATGTGGATAAACCTTATGTGGAAACCGATTTTTGCGACCCACGTAGTGTTTATGGTAAAACCAAACTGGCGGGGGATGAAGCGATTCAAGGTATCGGCTGCAAGCATCTGATTTTCCGTACCAGTTGGGTTTATGGACGTTATGGAAATAATTTCCTGTTGACCATGCTGCGCCTGGGACAAGAGCGTTCCGAATTAAGCATCGTCGCTGACCAAATTGGCGCGCCAACCTGGAGCCGCCTGATTTCTGATGCCACAACGCAGGTTTTAGTACAACTTCAATCTGCTTTATGCCCACATTCGATTGAGGATTTATCTGGTATTTATCATCTCACTTGTGGTGGTCAAACCAGTTGGTGTGATTTTGCCAAGGCCATCGTTTCTCACCTGCCTAATCCGCCCAGCGTATTCCCTATACGCACCGAAGAATATCCTGCACCCGCACCGCGTCCGGCCTATTCGGTTTTATCCAATGACAAACTTGCAGAAACATTTGGCGTGCGCCTGCCTGACTGGGATGTTGCTTTAGATGTTTGTCTGAGCCGCGAACAGGCAAAGTCTATTTTTCGATAATCCCATATTATCCGGTCTGTAGAGATGTAGCTAAGACGTAGCACTGCTACGTCTCTACGGAGAATAATTTGTCATGTTCCCAGCTTAGGAGTGAGAATTTTATAACTTCAGCAACTGGGCTGGTCTTTTTCTCCATTTTCTGCGTTCCGAAAACAGTTACATAGCTTGCTATGCGCCTGTTTTCACGCCTTGAAAATGAATAAAAATCCTGTGCCCAGTTTCTGCACTTATTTCATCCTCACTCCTTAGTTTCAGGAATTATAAAATCCTCGTTCCTAAGTTTTAATACAGTTTCTGAATTTGCCTGAGTACCGGCACATCTAATCCAGCCCTGTCTGCAATTTCTAATGCACGTTGCAAACGCCCAGGGGCGGAACGTCCCATACACTGATGTTCCGGGTCATTGTCAAAGGCTTCCACCATTGCGTTAATAAGATGCGCTTGCGGCAATTCTTCTGCGCTGAGAAAAGCTTGCAGTTCCAATACCTCGCTGGCAACTGATTCTGCTAATTCGTGATGCTGTTCCCAGAGTTGCCCGACATTACCCCCCACTTTAATACCTGCGATATTACTGGTCAGGATATACAGGTTTTTGCGTACCAGTTCAAATAATAAACTGGCTTTATCTTTTAACACCCGCACGGGAATTGAAAGACTGCCAAGGCTGTCTGCAATGACTTGCGCCTGTGGGCCATAAACCGGGGAGGGAATAATCACCTTAAAATCCTGTCCCGGTTTTTTCTCAAACCAGACGGAAATCACCGTAGGATTATCCAGATCATGTTGTTGCCAGTCTTTAGGTAATAATTCATTTTGTAATAAAACCAAACGCGTCCGCCAATGTTCTGGAATATGCTTAAGCAAGGGATGTAAATCTTGCTCTCCGGTGGCAAGTAACACTAATTGTGGCTGCGGGATGAGTTGCGCAGTCTGTGACAGATCGGTATTGCGAGTGACCGGATAAACCGGATACCCCGCACGTAAAAAGCCCCGGGCAAAGACACCGCCCATTTCTCCCAGACCCACTAAAATTACAGGGGATGGATATGTCATTCTGTTCTCCTTGTAGAATAAGCTTTTTAATCACGTCAAATCATGGCTTGCCTGACGTTATTGCAGAGATAAAATATGCTATTGTATACACCAGTTTAGTTGTTCTACCGCGCTTGCTTTATTGGGTTAGCTTGCGCGGTTTTTTTTACACCTGACCTGGTAGCGGTTTACGTGGATTTTTTAATACCCCTATTTTGACCTCAGGATGATGGTCATAAATTAGTGCTTTAACCGGTTCAATTTGCCCACTTGGCATATCAACAATTAATAGAATCTCTCCCTGGTAAATTCTATCCTGAAAATTATTCAGTTCGTGATTGGGTATATCGCTGGCAACCAGCGTGGATACCGCGATACCAAATATTGTGCCAATCACCGTGGTGGTGATTAATACCAATTTACTATCCAGTTCCAGCCCGGCAGGTGGTAACATGACCGCTGCCAGTCCCGCGCTTAAACCTGCGAGACCACCGACAATAATACCTAAGGCTAAGCCATATCCTAGTTCTGTTTTTTCCAGCTTAGTGGCCTGGTGTAAGCCTTCCAGAGAAATATCCTCTCTGGCAGCCGCATGAATATAATGATTAGAAATACCATTTTCATTGAGTTCTGCCACCAGTTTTTTGCAATGCGCAACATCCGGTAACATGAAATACAACCTCCTACGCATAAGTACCTCCCAAATTTTTAATCTTTTATAAAATCTACTGTAAAGCAGGGTTAAATTTTTTGCAAAATTCATTACATTGGATTCAGGTTAAAATACATTTTTACTCAAAAATCTGACCTCGGGTTCAGGTTATTTAAAGGATAGGGACGATGCCACGTAAAATAAACAGCACCGGACAATATTTTCAAGTAGCAGATGATACCCATTTGTGTGCCTGTTTTTGCTGCGGTTTGGTGCAAAAATTCCCTGATTTGGTGCAGCGAGTCCCTGGTTTGGTGCAAAAGTCTAAAAAGCATCCCCTACAACTGATTTGTCAGGCTGGTGAAATCCCCTTGCCGCACACCAAAAATACAGCGCCTTCCCCTGCTAATCAACCCTCGGCAATGCTGGCCTTGAGTGCTTTAATCCTGTATTTGCCAGCAATATTGTTGCCGATGTTGCGTACACTTAAACTACTTTTATTGTACCTGTTATCCAATAAAGCGCATTTATTGCATGGCGTGGAATTGCTGGGACGCCGGGGTATGCTGGATGTGATGCTGGTGGCAGCTATGTTATTTAACCCTTATGCAATATGGTGTAATGATTATGAGCGATAGCGACTGGCAACCGGGTGCAAACCGGGAACGCTTACAGGCAAGAGCGAATTTATTGTCTAAAATTCGGGATTTTTTTGCGCAGCGGGATGTGCTGGAAGTCGAAACCCCGGTATTATTTCGTGCCTGCGTGCCCGATCCTGCCATTGAACCCTTGCTGACGCAATATCATGGGCCGCAACCAGGCACATTATATCTGCAAAGCTCCCCGGAATTAGCCATGAAACGCTTATTAAGCGCGGGCAGTGGCGCGATTTACCAGATTAGCCGGGTGTTTCGGGATGGGGAGGCGGGACGCTTACATAACCCTGAATTCAGTTTATTGGAGTGGTATCGTCCTGGTTTTGATCACTGGCAATTAATGCAGGAAGTCGATGCTTTATTACAAGTCACCTTAAACACACCGCCTGCAACCTATCTGTCTTATATTGATGCCTTTTTACATTATGCCAAACTTCATCCACTGGATACGCCGCTGCAACAATTACAACAGCGAGCAGAGCAATGGCTGACACCCGTTCAGGCACAAAGTCTCGATAGGGATGACTGTCTCAATCTGATTCTAAGCCATGCTATTGAGCAGTATTTAGGGGTGCAGGCTCCTCTGTTTTTATATGATTATCCAGCCAGTCAGGCATCACTGGCGCGTAAGCTTCCTGACAGACCTGAATTAGCCGCGCGCTTTGAGTTATATATGCAGGGCGTGGAACTCGCCAATGGTTTTTTTGAACTCAATAATGCCAAAGAGCAAGCGCAACGTTTTAAGGAAGAACTGGCACAACGCAAACAGCGTGGTTTATTACAACCCGTGCAAGATGAGCGTTTTCTGGCTGCGCTGGAAGCGGGTTTACCGGATTGCGCAGGGGTTGCCCTGGGGCTGGATCGGTTGTTAATGTTACAAACCGGTGCACAGCATATTGATGAGGTATTAAGTTTTTCTATACAACGTGTTTGATGCTAAAACATCCGCAACATTCTATTGTCGGGCTTCATAGCAAAGACCTGTCAGGTCTGCACTTCTGTCATACTGGATTTCACTATTTTTTCTTAACACGCCTTACATCGAGTTCAGATTGATGTTAGGTAATAGGAGTACAAGATGTCTGCACCCAAGCTGGAGCACTTACGCCCCTTATTAAAGTCCGTAGCACAAGAGGAATTATTAGCGCGTTTCCAATCCTGTGATGCTCAACAAAAAGCCGATGGCAGTTTGGTGACTGAAGCGGATCTGGCTGCGAACACACGCATTATTCAAGCCTTAAAACAATCCTATCCAGATATTCCGGTGCTCAGCGAAGAAATGCCTGCAACAGAACAGGAAGCGTTGTTGGCTGCGCAAACCCCACTTTGGTGTCTGGATCCCTTAGATGGTACCACCAATTTTTCTGCGGGTTTACCTTGTTTTGCAATATCGCTGGCATTATTGGAAGCCGGACAGGCGCAAATGGGCATGGTCTATGACCCCATGCGTGATGAATGTTTCAGTGCCATACGGGGGCAGGGCGCTGAGCTTAATGGCCAAAAGCTTGGCACATTAAAACCCCGCACCCCACTGCACAAAGGCGTGGGCCTGGTGGATTTCAAACGCTTATCCCCAACGCTGCAACAGCGTCTGCTAAGTGCGCCACCTTATGCCTCGCAGCGTAATATTGGTGCGGTGGTGTTAGACTGGTGCTGGCTGGCGGCAGGGCGTGCGCATGTGTATATTCACGGTGGACAAAAGCTCTGGGATTACGCCGCAGCCGCTTTAATTTTTGCTGAAGCAGGTGGTTCGGCATGCAGCTTTGAAGGTGAAGAAATTCAGCCCAATACCTTAAAAAGCCGTTCAGCGATTGCAGCATTAGATGCTGAAATTTTTGAGCAATGGCAAAATTGGTTAAATAGCTAGTACAGTAACTGGTAAAAACAAATAATAACTTCAGGACTGGCAGTCCCTAAAGGACTGCCAGTCCTACGCTCAAAGTTATTATGTGAACTTAGTGTTCGCTGTACTAGGAGGCTGTCCGAAAACACAAGACCTACTGCGGAAAAGCTGGATTTGGTCAGATTTCTCCCTTATTTTCGTTAAATATACCCAATATTCGCCTCAAATAATGAAAAAATCTGCCTCAAACCAGCCTTCCCTCGCTACGGCCTCTGTTCTCGGATAGCCTCCTAGGAGGCTGTCTGAGAATAGCCTCCCAGGTCGTGTTGTACAATAAGATAACGATAAGACAGTATGCAAAATCAAAAAATAATGAAAAATAATCAGGGCATTGCCATCCTTAAACAAGCAGACTGGCAATTAGAATACAACCCGGAACCCAACCCAGGCTCCAACCCAGGCTCCAACCTGGAAAGCCAACCTGTGCTGATTGTCGTCATTGCTGTAGAAACTGCGGTTAGTGTACTGGAAACTTGTTTACACGCCCTGATTTCACACACTCCAACACATTGTAAAATACTTGTTTTACAAAACTATCAGCATGTTGAACAAGCAATATGGCAGGCTTTACGGCAAACCATTACAGTTACTGATTTACACTGCGATGACAAACCAAGCGCCACTTTACAGCATATTGTTAAGCAGCACCCACAACAGGATATTGTGGTACTGGACGCGGCTATCAGCGTCACCCCGAACTGGTTGGCCTTATTACAGCAATGCGCGCACAGTGATGCGCAAATTGCGCTGGTTGGAGTATTAAGTAATGATGCAGGGTGGCAAAGCGTACCCACATTACCCCATCAACATCCTGCTAAAGCATTACCACTGGATATGGACAGTGCGCAAATGGCACAGCGTTTGCGCGCGACATCGTGCCGTATTTATCCGCGCCTGCCCTATCTTGACCCTGCCTGTATCCTGTTAAAAGCACAGGCGCGTGGACAACTGGGGCCATTGGCACCAGATTTGGCAACAATTCCGATGCAGTTGCTGGAATACAGCCTGCGCGCCCAGGCAGAGGATTTGACCTCAGTAGTGGCTGACGATGTCTGGTTATATGCCCATGCGCCGCGCCCGACAACAGCAAACCCGCTAATGCATCCCGCTTTGTTGCAACGCTTTACTGAACCCCTGTTGTTAAAACAACGTAATTTGTGCCGCGACAGCCGGGTTATGGCGGGTTTGCGCGCGCGCACACAAGTGCTGTTAAAGCGTTGGAATTATATTGAAAGCGCCTTATTCCGTTGGCAGGGGAAAAAAATCATGATTATATTGCCACTGCGGGAAACCGGCGGTGGCAGCCATGTGATTGTTTCGGAAGCACAGGTACTGCGGCGCATGGGCGTGGATATACAACTGCTGAATTTTTATGGGCATCAACAGGATTTTGAGGCCTGTTACCCGGATTTGGAAGTCCCTGTCTGTTATGTGCATCATGAGTCTGATATTCCCGAAGCCTGCCAAAATTTTGATGCGGTTATTGCCAGCGTATTTTTTACCGTACCCTGGTTACAGGCTTTGCTTGATTTTCCCAATCCACCAAAAATTGCTTATTATGTGCAGGATTTTGAACCCTGGTTTTTTATTGATAAAGCCAGTCGTTTGCCAGGATTTTGGTCCATGCCCGCATTGCGCCGCCGTCTGGCGGGTTATTATTTTCGCCGCAGCGAAGACTTTCGTGCTGCCTGGTTGTCTTATCTGCATATTCCAGACATACAGTTATTGACCAAAACCCGCTGGAACCAACAAGAACTATCTGCCATGCTGGGGAAAAACAGCCAGGTGATCGGTGCCAGCTATCAAAGTGATATTTTTATGCCACTACGCGAGCGCGCAGAGCATGACAAGCTGCGCATCAGCGCCATGATTCGACCAGCAACGCCGCGCCGTGCTGCCGCCCTGACCATGCAAGTCTTAGCAAAAATTCAACGGGCCTATCCACAACAGGTGGAAATTGTATTATTTGGCGTTGATGCAAATGACCCGGCACTGGCAAGCTTAAGCAGAGATTTTGAACATCAACATTTAGGTTTGCTCAGCCCTGCACAATTAGTCACGCTTTTTAATGATGTGGATATTTTTGTCGATTTCTCACGTTTTCAGGCAATGGGCCTGACCGCAATGGAAGCGATGGCCTGCGGGGTGGCTGTCATTGTGCCGGAAGCCGGTGGCAGCGGCAGTTTTGTCCGTCACGGAAAAAATGCACTGCAAGTAAATAGCCAATGTTTTCCACAATGTTATCAGGCGCTGCAACAACTGATTGAGCAATCTGCTCTGCGCCAACGCTTGGCGCAACAAGCCATTATGGATATGCCGCAGTTTCACCCTGAAGCGGTTGCCTGGAAGTTACTTGCCCAGTTATTTTCTTAGGAGTGAGGATGAAAAAAAATCCCATAGCAACTGCACAAGTTATTTAATTCCTGCTCCTTAGAGGGTATGATTATCTTTACCTCCAGCAAAAATCATTTAGAGGAAGGAACTTACAAATGATGTTTAACCCCACAGAATTGGTTGTTGAAGCATTTGTACAACGCCTAGAAGAAGCCTATTACCGCAATTATGGCAATCTGCAACAAGCGAATACATCAATTATCGCTTGGGCCGGGCGCATGGCGCTAGAACACTATTCCAACAGCAATGCCTTGTACCATAATATGGAACATACCATTATGGTGACGATGGTCGGACAGGAAATCCTGCGTGGTAAACATATTCGGGAAGGTGGGGTATCCAATCGTGACTGGCTGAATTTTATCGTTTCTCTGTTATGCCATGATATTGGTCATATACGTGGCATTTGTCAGCAGGACGGGGCTGGCATTTATGCCACTGGCATTGATGAGGGCATGGTCACATTACCCGCAGGTGCAACCGATGCCGCGCTCTCGCCTTATCATGTGGATCGGGGTAAGTTATTTATCCGCGAACGCTTTGGCGGCAATCCCTATGTTGACGCGGAAAGTATTGCCGCCAACATCGAGCTGACCCGATTTCCGGTACCTGATGACACGGATCATCAAAATACCTGTTCTTATCCGGGGCTGGTGCGTGCCGCAGATTTAATCGGTCAAATGGCTGACCCGCATTATATTCGTAAATTGCCCGCTTTATATTATGAATTTGAAGAAACCGGGGTTAATCAGCGTTTGAATTACCACAGCCCACAAGACCTAAAACGGGATTACCCCGCGTTTTACTGGAATATGGTCAACCATTATATCCAGGATGGTTTGTCCTACCTGCGGGTCACGCAGGAAGGCAAGCAGTGGATAGCCAATCTTTATTCACATGTGTTTGCCGCAGAACATGCTGCGGAGGAAGAGTGAATCACCGAGTTCTATGCATTTTGGTGAGGTGCATTAATGAGCATGATATACATATAAAATTAACCTATTTAGTTTTCCCTGAAAAATACTTTGTGATGCAAAGTAGCTTGCTGAAAAAAATCACTGGTTTTCAGCCATTCGCGTAACGACACTTGGCGCGTTAAGCCCAGTGGTGATAATTCTTCTACACAACAACCACACCAACGCAGGCGTGTGTGGGTTGCAGGAGAACCCAATGACAAAGGATGAGTACTGAGTTCAGGTGGCAAGCCATGCCGACTCAGATTTTGTAGTCTTTTTTGTTGCGGTTTCTGCATCTTTAATCACCTGCTCTAATGCTTGTAAATAATTCAGAAAGCGTTCTCGCCCATCTTCTGTCAGCAAACACGTCGTTTGTGGACGGTTATTCACAAAAGCTTTTTGAATACTGACCAATGATTCTTCCTGTAAAACCTTCAAATGACGACTGAGATTACCATCGGTCAAGCCCACCAAATCTCGTAATTCACTGAATAATAAACCTTCAGGCTGGGTTAACAGTGAGGTTAAAATACCCAGACGTGCTTTTTCATGAATCACCCGCTCCAGTCGCTCATAAGCGTAACGGCCTTTGTGGCTATGAAGAGATTCAGCGTTCATGTCGTTCCATTTCCCAATAAATAATCAAGGCGGCTAATAATTGTCCGCCACCAAATACCAAACCCATATTCCAGGGTGATAGACTTTGCCCGGTTGGAGCCAGGGTCAACAACCAGGCTGCTGCAATTAAATAAGCAGCACCCAGCCAAAACATGCGCCCTGGAAAAAACGGGCGACAGGCAAAGACGCCCAATGCAAATAGCAAGGCCCATAATCCCGGCATACATTGCAGCAAAACCGGGTGCATCCAGCGCAATGCAACAATGGTTAATAATAAACCTGCGAGTAATGTCGGCATAAATTGCAACAATACTGCATGGGTTTTGCGGCGTTCAAAAGGGGTATGGCTGCAGCGGTAATCCAGACCCAGCTTTATTCCAAACAGTAATACATTCAAACTTGCCACAACTGACCAGTAGAGTACAAATAAACCTGGATTATCCATATTCATCCAGGATGCCTGTACACTTGCGGCAAACAAACCACTGACCCCACTCAATACCAGCGGGACGCTGTTAAAACCCCGATAATATTCCGTGCGCGATACCTGCGCGTGGATATCGGCAAGATGGTTTAAAGCTTTTTCCAGATCTTGCATGGGTTTTTCCTTGTTTGTGCGGCTTGATAAATTAAAGTTTAGCAAATTACTTTACAATGTAAAGTATAGGGCCAATTAAAATTTAATTTTTACTCGACTATCAAGAATCAGCAATTCTCAATTTAAAAAATTGTTGAAAATAAGACGATAAAATTATGGCAAATTAGTGATGACAAACGTGAGTTTGAGAGAGGTAAAAAGTTGATAGATAATTCTTTAAAATCGGTTTTAGATGATGAAAAAATATCCAATGCCTTGATTAAAAATAGCGTTGAAAAGCTATGTAATAACAGTCGCTTGTATATTTTTAGTGACCATTG
>NZ_JAUCGJ010000112.1 GCF_030378065.1 Candidatus Venteria ishoeyi
ATATTACAAGCGGCTCAATTACATGAAGGCGTGGATGCTATAAGACAACTAAATGCAAATGAAAACCATGCATTACATGAGAAAGAAAGCGTGGTTGTTCGTATGTTGAGTCTGATTGTCATTGTTGCTATGCGCCGAGCACAGCCCATGTATACCTGTTTGGATGCTTATTTTGCAACTGCCCCTGCCTTTCTTTATGCGGCTTCTTACTTGATGGACGATGGTAAACCCTGGGTTCATCTGATTACCAAAGCAAAATCAAATTATGTTGCTTATCTCATTGATGGACAAAAGAAAAAAAAGACATTCAAGCTCTTTTCCTTGTTTAAGCATCAAGACTGGTTTGAAATTGCGCCGCATCCGCTGCATCCAGAGCGTATTGTACATTTTTATTGGGAAGACCTTTGTTGGGGCGCGCTGGGGTTAAATATTCGTTTTGTCTGGGTTATTGATCAAGAGCGTCGTTTTATTTTGATGTCTTCAGACCCAAACTTACCGGCTTTAGAAATTCTGAAAATTTATGCTTTGCATTTTAAGATTGAAGCAGCTTTTTATGTTCTAAAACATGTTGTTGGCGCTTTTTGTTACCGTTTTTGGTCAAAATTATTAGTCAGTCCAACTGATAAAACCAGCATTAGCTTATCTTGGACAAAAGATAATCCAATGGCAGTCAATCTGTTGAAAAAACTGGAAGTTATTGAACGTTTTGTAAATTTAGCTATTATTGCACAAGGCATTTTAAGCTATTTTGCTTTGGTAAAAACCAGGTTGGTTTGGAAAATACATCATCGTAGCTCCTGGTTACGCACCTATTCCTCAAATTTACCATCGGAAGAAACTGTGCAGAGGGCTTGTCAGGCAAATATTTTATGGGGTGCCTCAAGTATGCTTCTTGTCTGGATAAAAAACCAATATAAGCTAAAATCGGAACAGAAAAAATCGATAAAAGTACCTAAAAATGCTACTTTAGAGCATTTCTTACTGAGTTAGCTGAGTATCCTCAATAGCTTTGGTTGGAAGAAATTTTTTCCTTCTTGAAGAAAATCGGATACTTATTAAAATAGCTTTTTATTCAAAA
>NZ_JAUCGJ010000113.1 GCF_030378065.1 Candidatus Venteria ishoeyi
TTGAAAAAGCTGCTGATAGCAGAAAGTGTCAATAAATTCAGAGAGCAACATCATATTTCTGATGAGCTTTATTCCGAGATGCAAGCGTATGCTGGTATCTCAGAATAGTTTTTCGGAGTTTTCAGAAGGATAGTGTAATTTTATTTTTTTAATTTATTGGCTGTCTGGTAATTTTTTTAGAAGGATAGTGTAATTTTATTTTTTTAATTTATTGGCTGTCTGGTAATTTTTTTGTCTGGTAATTTTTGGTAATTTTTTTTTGGTAATTTTTTTTTGGTAATTTTTGCATAGTAATTTTCTCCAATAGCTGATATTTTCATCTCTCATTAAGTCATATTTATGGCACCAAACGACTTGCCATAGGTAGGTTATGGCTGATTTTTGGTTTTTTTCATATGATCGAGCTGTTTTCCCTGGTTTATCTCTGAATTTTATAATTTGACTTGGCTGAGGACATTAGAAGCTTGAGAGTCAAAAGTTCTTAACTTTTTCCCCTATTTATGGTTAAGTTAAAATTTTTCAGTATGGTTATACAGTCATATGAAACATGAAATTTTTCAATTTTAGCCCCCTTTCGCCAGCAATTTTCACGAGAACGTGCATTTATCTGGTTTGTCGTTATTATTTTTGGCTTCATTCTCCGCTTTGATCACAACGGTGTCAGTAGTTTTGTTCGCTGGTTGGGACTGGCTCCTTCTTCTTACGAGCTACTGCTTAATTTTTTCCAGGCAAAGTCCTGGCGATTAGGTGAAGTGATGCTACAGTGGATGCAATGGTGTCAACAATCATTTGATTTGGTCTATGTTCAGGAACGTTTAGTTTGTATCGGTGATGGCATCAAAGTGCCAAAGGAAGCAAAACGACAACCTGGCTTGAAGTGGATGCACCATTCATCCCAGAACAATAATAAGCCTAATCGTTTCATTGGTCAGCATTTTGGCTGTATTGCCTTTGTTGCTTTTTGTGAAAATCAATATCGGGCCATATTACAAGCGGCTCAATTACATGAAGGCGTGGATGCTATAAGACAACTAAATG
>NZ_JAUCGJ010000114.1 GCF_030378065.1 Candidatus Venteria ishoeyi
AAAAACATACAAACTTGTAATTTGAGTCATCCACAGAGCCAAAAAAATGTTGAATCTTGACAGAATACAGAAAAACGAACGCCTCATGAGAGCTATGTTTGGCTTAAGTATTAAACAATTTAATGAATTGGTTGATGTTTTTGACAGAAATTATGAAAAAGCTATAGATGCTGAAAGAGCGGCTCGTGGCTGTGTGCGTAAAAAAGGGGGTGGTCAAAAAGCACGCCTCTCAACACCCAGCCTCAAACTGTCCTTTATTTTAATTTATCTAAAATGCTATCCCACTTATGATGTACAAGCTGTTCTGTTTGATTTAGATGCTGGAAACTGCTGCGACTGGGTGAAACGACTACTCCCTGTTCTTGAGTCAACTTTAGGTGAAAAACAAGTTTTGCCTATCCGAAAAATTTGCAGTGTTGATGAGTTTTTGCAGCATTTTCCTGGTGAAAAAGATTTATTAATTGATGCGACAGAGCGCAGAACCCAACGTTCAAGCAGCAATAAAACACAGCGTAAGCACTTTTCTGGAAAGCAACGTGCTCATACTCGGAAAAATATTGCGGCATCGAATCCTGAGAAAAAAATACTCTTTTTAAGCCCAACTAAAGCGGGGCATTATCACGATAAAAAAATGTTTGATAAAGAAACCTCATTTCGCTTTATTCCATCGGACTGTTGTCTGTGGCTTGATAAGGGTTTTCAAGGGGTTCAGCATGTGCATAAAAATATTATGCAGCCCAAGAAAAAGCCACAAAATAGAGAACTCACTATCGAAGAAAAAGAAGAAAATAAAGTCATTTCAGCCCTCAGGATGCCTATTGAAAACGTTTTTGCAGGTTTAAAACGGATGAACTGTCTGTATGACGTTTATCGCAATCGAAATGGGCAAGATGATAAATTTATTTTTCTAGCGGCTGGATTATGGAACTTCAATCTGGAATGTAGAGGGTAATTCATAGGGTAAACGGGCATGGGGCGGGAGTTTTTTTAATTTAGGTTATTTGGCAACATCTCT
>NZ_JAUCGJ010000020.1 GCF_030378065.1 Candidatus Venteria ishoeyi
GTGAAACCGCTTAGCGCCGATGATAGTGTGGGGGCTCCCATGTGAAAGTAGGTCATTGCCAGGGATTAATTCAGAGGAAAAAGCCTCTTCAAGGTAGAACTTGAAGGGGCTTTTTTTTGCCTTTTTTAAAGGACTCTAAATCCTGGCTTGGAATGCATGGCTTCTTTTTTGGTCTGGTGCGTGAATGTATAATGCTGGCGCACCTGCTCGCGGATTTCGTGCAGCAGGGGGATGATGGGATTGTCTTCATTCTGGTATTGCCAGGGGTTAAACCAGACGGTTTTGGTGTTTTTGAGTTGTTGTTTTAATACTTCATCTTGAACGATCCATTTTCCTTTCTCATCCAGGACTTTTAAATCATCCGGCAACTGCCCGTCACCCCGATCTTCCGGGTTTTCAAACAGCCCTGATAAACTGGCAACGGGAATGCCGTCCATTGCCGTCATCAAAGCGCGCAGCATGGAGGTTTTGTCGGAACCCCAACGACCGTTAATGGACATGGCAAACGGGGTGTCTGCGCCCAGTAATAACTGACGGATGGCCTTGGCAAAATCGGTTCTACCCAGTAAATCAATTTCATCCGTCCAGTGGTCGTTGAGATATTGCATGCCTTATTCCCATTATTCCCATTGTCTTAAATTCGCCTGCATCCGGCTTATTTTTTCCAACACCCATTCCCGTTGCAGGCTGAAGCCTATCATACTGCCGATGATTAAACCGCCTGCTGCCATTAAGATAATCGCCTTGCCCAGGGTTTCTTCGGGATAATGCTGCAATAACTGCCCACAGACATTGAGCAGCAAAAATGCCACGCCGCTGTAGAGAAAAGCGCGTTGTTGCCAGAGTATGCCGATGAGAATGCCACCGAAGCTTAAACCCAGTGTCAGCATAAAAATACCCAACCCCGGTTGCAGGAAGACATCCAGCGTTGCCGCAGCGTATAAGGCGCTGAGCGCGGCAAGGCGCATGTTGTGGGTGGTGCTGGGTTTCAGCTCCAGCCAGTGTAGTTGCAGCATCAGCAGCACGGTAATTGCAGCCGGTACGATATACAGTTGCAGCAATTGGGTTTTATCCACCCAGGCTGGTATCCATAAATATAAACCTAGATTCAGTGCCAGCAGCCCCAGATACAAGGGCAGGGAATGGCGTTTACCACTGCTACGTGACAGCAGCAAATAGAGCGTGGCGGCACTGATCCAGGCGATACTGGCGTGTTCCGAGGCCAGTTGCAGCGGTGCGCTGAGTATCGCCAGCGCGGGCAGCAGCAGGGCAAAATGTGATACAGCAGCGGGATGTGCTGGTTTTTTTGCCCATAATATCAAGATGGCAGCAAGTATCAGGCAGGCACTGGTGTCGATAACGCCTAAAGGTGCTAAACCCAGCCATTGCAGGCGCAGATACAAGGCTGCAAGCAGTGCCAGCCCCAGCAGACGATAGACACCTTGTTCGGTGCTTAATGGGTATTTGTCCAGCCAATAAAGTACTAATAAGCCTAAAGCGGATAATGCTGCCACCGTGTCGAAAATACCAAACAATACAGACGCTGGATAGCTGCCTGCAAGTGCCTGATAATACCACCAGAAATGCAGCAGCCACTCCAATACCAGTAAGCCCAGCACCCAGCTTGTGAAAAATCCCGGCAAGTTTTGTTGCAAGGGTTTCAGCCAGCGCAACAGCCATAATAACAAGACCATTTCCAGCGCGAACCAGGGCAGCAGTGCAGTTTCACTGACGCTGAATGGCAGGAATAAAAACCAGATCCAATGCAGGGCGAATAATAATAAACCGACGCTGGTGACAGACCAGCCCCAGCGCAGTACGCTGGCGCTACGGGGTAAAGTCCAGTGTATGACGCTGCTTAAGGCAATCAGTGCCAGCAGGCTGAGCAGGGTTTCCCACAGCGGGCGTTCCACAACCACCCAGCCAGCCAGGGCCAGGATAAATCCCATATAGAGATTAAATAATGCGGTTTTGTTGAGCCATTGCCAGGATTCATGGGAGAAAAGGCTGGCACTTTTGATCGCCCCCCTCCTAGCCTCCCCCTGTGGGGGGGAGGGATTGTTAGTAGCGTTATCAGATAGTTGCATTCCAATTGCAAAATGATAAAACAGCAGCCACAACAACCCCGCCCAGCCTATCAGCAGCAGCGATAAGCCCAATAAGGGAGCCAGCGCCAGCAGTAACAGCGTCAATACCGTTAAATGGATTAATTGCGCATTCAGCCAGTTGGGACGCTGCCATAACCAGTGCAGGAATGAAAATAACAGTAATAGAGTAAAGCCAGTCACCAGAAATGAAGGTGTTGGCAACAAAGGGGTATAAGGCTCGACCGACCACATGCCTTCATAGGTCAGATCCGCCAGTTTAATCAGCAGCGGGATAAACACCATCAGCCAGCAAGCGCTGAGCAGAGTTGCAGCCAGTCGGCGCAGCAGTTTTTGCTGGCTGCGCAGCCATGCGGGGATGTGGTCTGTCTGCCGGTAGCCCAGATATAACAAGGTATTGAGCCAGAGTATCGCGCCTATGATAAGGGCTTTGGGCAGGCTGCCCTGTATCGGGAAAATATGTAATAAAACACTCAAGCCCAGCAGTGTTATCAATACCGCAGTCCAGTTATTGAGGCCGGGAAAACGTGTGCGCGGGCTTGTTAACATGAACAGGGAATAAAGCGTTAGCCCGGCAAACAGCAGCAGTTGCGTATCCTGCAATATGGCTAACAGCGCCAGCAAGGGCGTTAAGCTGGCCTCCAGCATGGGCGGCGTATTGTCCGGCAGCGGCAGGACTGGCAGTACAGTTTCCCACCACTGCCCGATAAACGCACCCAGTACAAACAGAAAACCCAGTTGTACGCTGAGCAGTGGATTAATCGCTAGACTGGGATAAGCACTGTTCCAGTGGGGTAGTACAAAATGTTGGTTGGCCCAGAGTATAAACCCCCAAACCATAAAGACTTCCAGATGAAACAAAGGATAAGAGTTCAGCGCCAGCAGCAGGGCAAGACTCAAAAATAGCGGCATCCACAAGCCACGCAGATGACTGGCAAGTTTATTTTTTTGCGGTGCCAGCAGGGGTAGCAAGGTGATTGCAGCCAGCGCCAGGGTGGCGCTCATCCAGGGCAAGACCACGGCTTTGAATTGAAAACCTGAGAATACCGGTTGCCATAGCAGCAGACCAAAACTCAGAATATAGAGCAGCCAAGCCATATCATGCAGTGGTGCAATGTAGGCATTATCCTGCTGCCAGCGGCGCAGCAACAGCGATATGACAATGAGTGAAAAACTCAGTAGCATCCAGAAAAATGCGGCTTCCGCGAATAACCAGTGATGACTGCTGAGCAGGCCGGGCATAAACAGGTTAAAGCATAAAACGCTGATACCTGTGACCACCAGATAAGCATGAGTGGATAATTGATAACGCTGCCCCGTTACGGCGAAAAACAGGATATTCAACACTAACAGGATATTGCTGATACCTAATTCAGGGAAGGCAAAACTGCTGAGCAGGGCAAATAATAATAACAGCGCAACACTCCAGTGCAGATATAGCTCGGTGGCAAACGCACCGCCACTGACTTTGCTATCCAGCCGGTCATAACCGCCGCGCCAGCCCAAAGTATTCCACAGCCAGGTGCCTTGATGCGCAAGTACAGTACCAACCAGCCACAGGGCAATACTGATAACAGCCAGACGCAGCAGGGAAATATCCAATAAGGGGGCGCTGAGGCTGCATAATAAAACCACAGCAAACAGCGTTGCCAGCGGAATAAGTGGGGATAAATAACGACTGCGCCCGGCTTGTATCAGCGTCACCAGCATGGCTAAGGCCAAAACAGGGAACCACTGCGCGGGCAGTGAGAGTATGAGCCATAACTCAGCCGGGGTGGTAAAAGCATTGCCCGCAAAAAATAAGCTGCCGATTAATTTAGCCGTGCCGAACAGCCATAACAGCACAAAAGACCATTGCAGGACGGGCAGTACCATTTCAGTTTTGCTGCTGTAATCACTGGCGCGCAGTGGCAGCAGCCACAACAGGGATAAGCGCCAGTTTTCCGTATCTTTATTGTCCAGATCCACTGCCATAATCTGGCTTTCCTGGCGGCGTTCCAGCCACCACAGCAGCATAAACAGTAATATTGCCAGGATAAAACCGGATTGCCCGGTGGTGACGATGTTATAAAACTGAATAAACAACACTGCGCTGACAGCCCATGCCAATAATGCGCTCACCAGCAGAAAACGACTGCGGAAACTCAAACTTAACAACAGCAACAGTGCGCCACCGGACATCAACAAATTGGCAGTAAAGCCTCCGTCCAGATGATAAAAAGCTAATAAAGTGGCAGCGGAGAGACTCAGCAGGCTGGTATTTACCAGCACTTCGCTGTGGCAGATGGTTTGCGCCAGATCGCGTATTTTGATGGCCCACAGTACCCACAGCGTGGACAATAACAGCAAAGCCGCGCTGAATTGCTGACTCCATAAGGCTGTCCACACCGGGGTATAAGCCAGGGTTAGCACCATAAAGACCAGCGGTAGATAACATTTCCAGCGCCATGCCGCACTTGTTTTTTGCAGGGTACTCAGCGAAGTCAGCGGAATGCGCAGCACCAGCATTAAAGCCAGCACCGCGCTGAGCGGTGTCAACATGGAACTCCAGCCGGGGCTGGCCTGCCACAAACTCCATAACACCAACATCGGAATCAAACCCAGTAAAAAATGCTGAATCTGGCGCGCCACGCTTTCAGCCTGACGCTTCAGTGCCACCCGGTATAAGCCCAATATGGTGGCAAGCCCCGGCAGGCTGAGTAAAAAATGGGTGTCGGCGGGGGTAAAACGCAATACCCAGATGGCGTATAAAGCACTGAAACTGGTCAGCAACAACGCCAGTGGCGGCAGGCTGAGACTGTGCCAGAGCAAGGTCGCGTAAAACAGACACGCCAGCAATAACACCAGGCTTAACGGCAGCAAAGCGCTGGCTATCTGCGCATCGGGTAACAACGCCAGCAACAAAGCCACCACCGGCAGGGCGTACAACACAAAATTCAGGCTGTTGAGCCAGATTTTTTTATCAATATGGGCTTTGATTTGTAAATCGGCATACAGCAACAGGGCGCATAAGGCCATTAAAAACGGCCCAAAATAACCATTGGGCAGGTTTTGCGTGGCACTCCAGGTCAAATGCACGAAGCTGATAACACTGCTGTACACCAGCGTGCCGACCACATACCAGGCCAGTTGTTTTTTCTCTTCATACAAGGCGTATAGCCAGCCCGTGCTGAAAGACCACAAGGCATAGGCCAGCACTGCCAGCAACACCACATGCGCCGCCATCAGGCTGCTCCAATGCGGCAGCAGTAATAACACAGGCAAGCCAAACTGTAAGGTGGAGAGCAGAATAAACAGCGGCGCATGGGTTCGATTCAAACTGCGCTGCATTAAACCAGAAGCCAGACGCGCGGCAAAACCCAAACTGAACAGCGTCAGCGCCGATAAAACCAGTGCCAGCGTACCTTGCATAAAACCATCAGCCAGCAATATCAGGCGGGTGGCGGTGGCGAAGTTCAGCGGAATCAGCAATATGCCTAAAATTAACAGCGTCTGGCTGGTCTGATATTTTTTGGGGTAATGGCGCTGAATCTGATAGCCGCCCCAGAACATCAGCGCCGTGTAAAACAGCAAAACGCCCAGCACCGCCAGGGCTTTGTTATAACCGCTGGTGTAAGTTACCAGGAAAATGGAGCCGGAAACCAGGCAAAAACCACCAATAAACCAGCCAATGTTTTGCCATAAGAAGGGGAGCAGAATGTTGAGCAGCCAGCGTTGGCTTTGGTTTTGTAGCTGCTGCCAGCGGCTGGGCTGCTTAACTTCATTCCCATACGCTGGTGTGGGAATATTATGTGCCTGTGTAGGAACGTCATGCGCAGGCGTATGCGCTTTGTGTACTTGATGAATCTGGGTGGAAACCTCAGGTTTTTTCTGCTTAACTGTGTGTTGATGCGCGGGTACGGAAGGAATCGGGGTGTCACTGGCATAAGGTGAATAAGCCGGTTTTTCTGCTTTGTGTTTGCTTGATACGACTGCGCTGGGTGTGGCTATTTCCGGTAATTCAAAAGCAGCGTCGTCAATTTCCAGACTGTGTGTTTTATCTGCTGTTTTTTCAGGAATACTGGTCGGTTTCTCATTCCCACGCGCTGGCGTGGGAATGCTGGGTTTATGCGCTTGTTGTTTGGCCTCTTGTTTTAAGTGTGCTTCTAATAATAGCCAGGCTGCGGCAATCTCTCTTTCACGTTGCGCCGAAGTTCCCGGCATCGCACTGACAGCCTCATCCAGTAAAGGATTTAAGGCATTACTTAAAGTTTGGTATTCCTTGTCATCAATATCACCTTGTTGATATTGTTTGCTTAAGGTCTGGCGTAATAACAACAAGGGGCGCAGGTGCGAAGACAGGTTTGAGGGTAATGAAGTTTTGTTCAGGCGTTTTACCAGCGTAACAATCAGGGTTAATGGCACCAGAAATAAACCCATAACAGCACAAAATTCTATGAAATCATTGCTATCAGTGAATATGGCCAACGCGCCACAGATAACCCACAGAATATTAAGCCAGCGTAGTGTTTTCGGTGTCTGAATCAAGGTCAGGATATAAGCAATAAACAGAAAAATTCCGCTGATAATGGTGGCGATGATGATGTCCATATTAAAAAACCTCTGATAAGACCTTCCAGGTTCGTTAAACCTGGAAGGTCTTGGGTTTATTTAAGGGATAACACCACTTCAAGGGGGTATCCCTACGTGAGATTGGGGGGCTGTCGGGGAATTCAGTTTTTCAGAAGATTAAATTCTCCCCTCATTCCCAAGTTTTACTTGGGAATGCTTACCTTGCAGGCTCTGCTTGGCAAATACTGGAAGCGGCGCTTCCAGGGCATGTATTCCCAACGCAGATGTTGGGAACAAGGTATAAAAATCCAGTACGTACAAGCTAAAACCTGGCATGAGATGGAGGCAGTTTTCAGCGCCATAAGCGCTGAATGACGCTAAACCAAACTTAGGAGTGAGAATTTTATAACTTCAGCAACTTGGCTGGTCTTTTTCTCCATTTTCTACGTTATGCCTGTTTGGACTTAGGCAGTTACATAGCTTGCTATGCGCCTGTTTTCACGCCTTGAAAATGAATAAAAATCCTGCACCCAGTTTCTGCATTTATTTCATCCTCACTCCTTAGCTCATTCAATCTGAGTTCGATCTAAGTTTTTTCTCCAAAATACCTAAAATCCAGCACACACTATCAAGAATTCAGCATGAGATTTAGGCGACTTTTATCGCTATAAGCGATGAATGAAGCCTAAATCGAACTCAGTTTACTTGTCCAAATCCTTTTTCATCGCTGCCAGTTCTGCTTCGATATCCTGGTCGATTTCCATTTCCAGAAATTCCTTTTCCAGGGGGGTGTTGTCATCTTCCAGTTCATCAATGGCTTCACTGCGTGCTTCCATTTCTGACACCTTATCTTCCATGCGATCAAACTTATGCTGAGCATCCAGACCATTTTGAAATGTGTCCATGGTCTGGCTCATCTGTGTCCGTGCCTGAGCTGCGCGTTGTCGTGCCTGTAAGGTGGTGCGTTTGCGTTTGGCTTCATCCAGACGCTGTTCCAAAGCCTTTAACTGTTTTTTCAGGCGTTGACTGGTTTGTGCCGCAGATTCCCAGGAAGGTTCCAGATTTTCAATAATGCGATCAATTTCTTTTTTCTGTGCCAGCGCCGAACGTGCTAATTCTTCCTTATCATTCGCCAGTGCCTGACGCGCCTTATCATGCCAACTGTCCGCCTGTTTACGATGGCGTTCCAGTTCTTTTTCCAATTGCTTTTCACTGGCAATGGCATCGATCACGCCTTCTTTGGCCTGGGCGATGTTGTCCTCCATTTCACGGATAATTTGTTTGATCATGCGTTCAGGATCTTCCACGCGATCCAGCAGATCATTGATGCTGGCATTAATAATGTCGTTCATACGTTGAAAAATGCTCATGACGGTGTCTCCTCTTTTTATATGACAGTCAAGTTTAATGTAGTCTGTTTTGCAATTAAAAGCCAATCTAAATAAACACTGTTCATTTACAGTTTTACAGGTGATTGCCTTTTAGTCAAGAAAATAAATGTTATTATTATGAATTCAGTTACTTGCCAGATGTTTTTTTAACATCTTTTTACATTTTGTTACAAACTGTAACCGCATACTTATCAAATTGTGCGTATGTTTATCAAGTTTCACAAGCCCAGCTTGCCTGAAATTTTATGGCCTGTAAGCCGGATATTTAATAAAATATTCTTCATAAAACAAGCCTTTAGAGAACCCTTATATAGGAGTGGAAGCGTGCTACCTCAATGCAAAAACTTTATGAAATTTATTACCATCACAATGGCGTTGTTTTTTGGCAGTTTTATTTTTATGGCAAATAGCCATGCCGAACCCAGCATGGATAACCTGAAAGCCATACTGCAAAAACAAATGGATATGATGAAACCTGAATTGAAAAAGAAAGTGCAGGGCTTATCCACGGATACCAAAATGGCGATCATGGCAATCCTGGCAATGCATAACCGCTACAGTGATAAAGCCACTTTACGTCAGGTGATGCTGGAAGTCTTACAGGATTATCAGGGTATTGTGATGGGCATCATGACCAACAGCTCGGAAATGGTTGCCGACAGTGCCAGACGCCTTGCCAATCACCGTATTCCCGTCGGTGGCCTGCTGCCCTATATGGGAATGGAAAATATTACAGATGAACGCCTGGCGTTACTTGAAGGCTTTAACGATACCGTAGAAGGTAATGCCATTAAACTGGCAAAAGCGGCAGATGGCGATGATATGGCGCAGGCTGCCGCGCTGTTGGCTCCTATTACTTCAGGCTGTGTGGCATGTCATGATGTTTTTCGCGGCAAGCAGTTAGGCGCTTCTGATCTATTAAAATAAAAAAATACGAATTGATCAAGTTGTTCATTTATTGCGATTTCAATAAATAAACAACCCAGATCAACTATCACACCCCAGGGAGAATGTTATGAAATTGGGTATAACCCTATTAACAACAACACTACTATCCAGTGCAATGCCGACGTTTGCTGTTGCGCAGGATGATGATACTTATGAGCAGCGACGTGAATTATCCAATCGGATAAAAAAAATGCGCAAAGTGAGGAAACAAGTCCCTATTCCCGTGCCTTCAGGGCTATTTGGCATTTATGCTTTTCCGGAAAAAGGCCAGGGTGTTGCCGGTATTAACTATCAGCATTATGAATTCAAGGGCTTATTACAAGGGCGTGATGCTGTTTCAGCAGCAACTGTGGTGACCAGCGCCCCTAATCGTTTTTTTGGCAATCCAGGGCAACCCCCGACTTTGCGCGTTGTTCCTAAAAAAGCAAAAGCCGATGTCATATTCCCTTATGCAAATTTCTCTATCAATGACAAGATAGCACTGGTTGCGCTGGCACCATTGGTCAGTAAAAAAACCACCATGGAAACCTTTGCCGGTGGCATGGGCAGCAACAGTTTAGGCACCAAAACGGTGAGTTCAAAAGGGCTGGGGGACATTAAGTTTGGTTCAATATTTCGAGCCTATAATAGCAAAGGCAATAAACACAATGTCATCATTGATACGGTATTAAGCGCACCCACCGGCAGTATTAAAGAAGAGGATGTACAATTAACACCTGCAAATACCCGGAAAAAAGCCCGTTTGGCTTATGGTATGCAGCTTGGCTCCGGCACTTGGGACGCGCTGCTTGGCGTGGCTTATTGGGGTAAACAAAAGCAATGGGGCTGGGGTGCGCAATATCTCGCGACACTACCACTGGAAAGTAAAAACAGTCAGGGCTGGCGTTATGGCAATAAACATGAAGTAACGGCATGGCTGACTTATGAATGGCAACCCAGGCTTGCTGGTTCCGTGCGCCTGCGCGGAGAAACCCAGGATACGATTCAGGGTATAGATCCCAAGATATACGGCCCCGGCTTAGGTGCAAACCCGGAAAATTATGGTGGTGAGAAAGTTGAGCTGTCTATTGGTATCAACTGGATGGTGGCAACCGCCAACAATATCAGTTTAGAATTTTCCAAACCTATTTATCAAGATCGTAATGGCGTGCAGGCAGATCATGATTACAGCTTGTTCTTTAGCTGGCGTTCAGGGTTCTTTTAAGCCTCTAAATATCGTTTCAATGTTCCGGGGAAGCCTTGTCAGGCATCCCCGGAACAGGCATAGCCGACGGCATTATTCGGGCATGTGCCATCACCATAAAATGATCGGATAAGTTTGAGTGTATGATTTTTGAGTTGCTTATGTGTATCGCACCTTTTTCCTGTGGTTTTTATGGCTTTTTTGTTCATGCTTGTACTGCGTTCAGTTTGGCAGGCCAAATGGCGGATGGTGTTTTACTTATCCGCCTTACCCACCCATTCCGTTGATGGTGGCGGCTTCCTGGCCGGTGGTTCCTGGTCTTTATGAAACCAACCCCCCATTGACATTTGCAGTTCCTGGTAACTCTTGAAGTCACTGGCTTTTTCTCTCAATTCTGCTGGAGGTTTGGGCTGCTGCGTACTCTCCCGCCACGTTTTTTTCTCAAGCGTTGCGAAAATCAGGTAATCGTTGCCGATAATCTCCGGTTTGCCCTCACGGAAAGTTTCCGCCAGCAGGCGTTCAATATCAAACCTGTGACCAATCAGCAGATTGCAGCGTTTGCAGTAGCGATTGGTGTAATTAATCGCAATCAGGGTGTCAGGGTCGATATGGATCAGCAGTGGCAGCTTGCGCTGCCCGGTTTTTGCGCCACAGTTTGGGCAAGTGCTGCAACGCGTGTCGGGAAAAGGGTTTAATACGAAATGATATTGCGGCGGCAAAGCACCGAAACGGTTTTTGGATTGTTGTTTTGGCATATTATGCTTCCTTTAATGAAAATGCTTGAATTCAATAATAGGCTGTCATGCCTGTTGCTCCTGATTGCGCCAGCTCAAGCGCAAGGGTAATTCTTCTGCCAGTGCTTCGTATTCGTGCTGCACGGCTTCTTCGCTGAGTTCAAGTTCTTTGGCTGCTTGCTGCACCCATTCCTGGGTGATTTCAGCACGACTGTCCAGCCAGGGAGCAACTTTATCTAAATCTCTGGACAACAAAACTTGCCAGGTTTCATTCTGATGGTGTTTTGCCCACGGCCCCATTGCTGCTTGGCGTACAGATTTTACCTCATCATCTGGAAATTGCAGAATCGGATAAAAAAGCTGAAATCTAAGGTCTTTTCAAGGGATAACAGCCCTTGAAGGGGTGTTATCCAAGCGATAGCATATTTCCTGAAATAGAGAGAAACTCAGGAAGAATGGATTTTTTCCAGGAGTCTATGTACAGAGCGCAACATGGCTTGTGCATCATTTTTCTCAAGACTCTCGGTCAACTTATAATCAGCTATTGTTCGTTTTACTTTCAGATTATCTAGCATATAGCCAATAGCCTTGTTACCATCATGCATATATTCATCAATCAATTTTTGGTGAATACCGCCACGTCCGCCTACCCACGCATTGGTATCTGTTATTCCACGATCATTCAGGCATGAGTGATATGCACAATAGTAGCTTCTGCTTATACTTGCTCGCAACTCAGCTTCATCGCTGCTCTGACTTAACTTTTCAGCGACTTTTAGTATCTCAACAGGTGTGCAGGGCATAATAAAATAATTTAACTTTGTGATTTAAGAATAGGCACAATTTTTTTCAAGATAGCTGGAGATGTATTTGATTCAGCTAATTTGTCAACGATAGACCACTCAATATTTGATATGTTTTCAGCACTGGTATTCACATAAAATATAATTATTAATGCGTCATCTGCTTCCATGAACTCCATTTTATTGGGCATTACTCCTGCTTTATGCATAGAGGATAATGCGAATAAATATATTTCATGCAAGTGACTATAATCAATATTTAATTGTGAGCAAAGCGCAACAAGATAGTTAAGCTGCGCTTCAAGAGGAATTTTAATATTGAGTTTTTTTAACTTACGCTGATAACTCAGGGCATCGTCAATAAGTCCATACCTGGCAAATATCGTTATAGCAGAACTTATCAAGTCATGATTATCATCAGATATATACTTCTTGAGTAAGTCACAAATATCCTCAAACTTTCCAAGATACTCCAAAGAGCCGATATAATTTTTTAAGACTAAATTAAATTGATTGGTTGACAGTGCTAATGCATTTTCAAAAGCATAAATAGACTCTTCACTATAATCAGATAAAGAATGAATCATGCCTAAGAGCATCCACCCTTCAGCAGGACTCACTTTTTTAAGCTTATCAGCATCACGAAGAAGTGACTTTAGCTCAAACTCACTAGGCAAATTATCCAGATTGTAGCTAGAGATCTTTTCTATGAGGTTATTCGTAATTGTTTGTGGAGATGATTTATTCATGGCAAGCGCGGCCTTAACCCGTTCTGCAAGGCAAATGATTGTATCATAGTCTAATAGGGTTTATCTGCCACTCCGTTTCTGCCACAGTCTATTTCAACAGTCTGGATGTTATTCCTATGGGAGAGTGAATACTTGCCTTAAATCCTTGTTCTAATCCAAAACCTTACCGCGTAACGCTTTCACTTTACCCCGCCGGGTTTTGCCTTCCAGACGGCGCTTCTGTGCGCCTTTACTGGGTTTGCTGGGGCGTCTGGCTTTGGGTATGGTGATGGCGTCTTTGATTAAGGTTGCCAAGCGTGCCAGTGCGTCTTCTCTGTTTTTTTCCTGGGTGCGGTATTGCTGCGCTTTAATCACAATCACACCGGCTTTGCTGATACGGTGATCGTTCAGATTTAATAAACGCTGTTGATAAAATTCCGGTAGTGAGGATGCCTTGATATCAAAACGTAAATGTATTGCCGAAGAGACTTTATTGACGTTTTGCCCGCCAGCGCCCTGAGCGCGTATTGCGGAAAGTTCAATTTCATCGTCCGGGATGGAAACTTGTCGGGAGATTTTCAGCATGAGATTTTTTCTCGTTAAACCGGCACCGCAACTTGCTGTAATATTTCTTGCACAATATCTTCTGCATTCCGCCCGGAAAAACGTGCCTGTGAGTCTATTTTCAGGCGATGGGCAATCACTGGTGTGGCGATTTCCTGAATCTGATCCGGGGTCACGTATTCCAGACCATCAAATAAGGCTAAGGCTTGCGCAAGTTTCATAATCGCCAGTGCAGCGCGGGGGCTGGCACCCAATTCCACACCTGTGGCAATACGGGTGGCGCGAATCAATTCGACAATATAGTGTTTAAGTTCGGTGCTGATACGGATTTGCAATACCTGCTGGCGTAATTGTTGAATTTCCGTGCGGGAAATACAGGCTTGCAGGTTAAATTGATCGGTGACTTGCCCCTGTTGTCGGGACAGAATGTTGACTTCTTCTTCATGGCTGACATAACCGAGACTGAAAGACATGGCAAAACGATCCATTTGCGCTTCGGGCAAGGGATAGGTGCCGTGAAACTCTACCGGGTTTTGCGTGGCAATGACAAAAAAGGTATCGTGCAGCGCGTAGCTTTGCCCGTCAATACTGACCTGGCGCTCAGCCATCGCTTCCAGCAATGCCGATTGTGTGCGTGGAGAGGCACGATTGATTTCATCGGCAAGCAAGATTTCAGTAAAAACCGGCCCCTGATGAAACTTAAAATTTTGTTCGCGTTGGTCAAAAATG
This sequence comes from Candidatus Venteria ishoeyi, assembly GCF_030378065.1. Lineage (GTDB taxonomy): Bacteria > Pseudomonadota > Gammaproteobacteria > Beggiatoales > Beggiatoaceae > Venteria > Venteria ishoeyi. Next base: position 13,737 of record NZ_JAUCGJ010000020.1, read on the forward strand.
GATACCCCAAGAATATCGGAAGGTAATAGATCCGGGGTAAATTGAATCCGGTGAAAACTGGCATCCAGCGATTGTGACAAGGCTTTTGCCAGGGTCGTTTTACCCGTGCCGGGCAGGTCTTCCAGTAAAATATGTCCACCCGTGGCAAAAGCTGCCAGCAGTTTTCGAATTGCATTTTCCTGGCCCTGCATGACTGTGGAAATATGGCTGAGCAGATTTTGATAAAGCTGGGTGACTTCTGTTTGTTTCATATTGTTTATTTTTTTAAGATGTACTAACTTTCTTTTTGATAAAGATAATAACCATTGCGTCCATGCTCTTTAATTTTATACATGGCAATATCAGCATTTTTTAACAGGGTTGTCAGATCTTCACCATCTTTTGGGCAAATCACTATGCCAATCGAACCGGAAATATTCACCTCTCCCTGGTTTAAGGTAAAACTTTGATTCAGACCTTCAAGGATTTTTTTGGCAATTTGTATGGCAATATCAGGCTTTTCAACAATGGGTAGAATCACTGTAAATTCATCACCACCCATACGGGCAACCGTATCATTTTTCCGCACGGCATCAACAATACGGCGTGTGGCTGCCTTTAGCAATTCATCTCCGGCATCATGACCTAAGGTATCATTAACTTCTTTGAAATGATCCAGGTCAATAAACATCAACGCCGCCTGATGCTTGTCCTGACGCACCCGGCTGATGGCCTGCTCCAGTCGGCGATGGAACAGATTGCGGTTGGGCAATTGCGTCAGCGCGTCATAATTTGCCTGCCGCCAGATTTGCTTTTCATATTGTTTACGTTTGGTAATATCACTGAGCAAAGCGACATATTGCGTCACTTCTTCATCACTGTTAAGCACCACGTTAATTGATAACCAACCCGGATAAATCGAACCGTTCGCACGCTGGTTCCAGACTTCTCCTTGCCAGCATTGCTGATTCAGCAGTTTTTCCCATAAACGCGGATAAATACTGGCATCATGTTTTTTAGATGCCATCATACTCAGCGGCTGGCCCAGAGTCTGTTCTTTATTAAATCCGGTCATGCTTTCAAATGCAGGATTGATGGAGGTAAGACAGGCTTCCAGGTCAATGACCATGATTGCTTCCGAGGTATTTTCAAACACTGCCGCCGTAATCAATAAATCATTATACGCATCCATGAGATCGGCTTTGCGCTCATCAGCCACTTTTTTCAGTTGTATATGATAATCCCGGATACGCTTTTTGGTTTCTCCCACGCCTGTGACATCAGTAACCAATACAAAAAAACCAGTGAGCTGATCTTGCTCATCATATTTATAACTCCATTCCATACGCACGGCACAACCAGATTTTCTTCGGCATTTCAAAGTGGTATAAATGGGATCAGGATGCTCTGGTTGTTCAATGCTTAAGACTTTCAGGTATTGTTGCACCCGCCTTTGTTCTTCAGCTTCTTTGATCGCTTCAAAAATAGTAATTTGCTTATAATAACTGCTGTTGGCAAACAGAATCTGACCATTTAAGTCAATATCCTGTAAACCATAGGGGATATTTTCCAATAAGTTACGAAAACGCGATTCATTACGCTGTAATACATCGCGCTCTAAGCGCAGCATCCGCATCCCCTGTTTGGAATTTCGCCATAGTAATAACGTGCCAAGCAGAATAAAAAAACCGGCAATCATCAAACCCCAGCGTACCCTGTCGGTTAGTAGTGGTTGCTTAATGGCGCTGAGTGGCGTGGCTGATAAGGGTGAAACCGGTGCTGCTTGAGGTGTTTGCAACCAGGTTTGCCGGGCTGTTTCATAATGGGAATCCGCTTGAGTTTTCCACGCGGCTAATTGTATATCCAGGTTTTGCAGTAAGGCTTCTGAACGACCTTTCAGTCCCATTAAATATTTGTTGCGAGGCGCAAAAACAATACCCGTGCTATGTAATATCTGTTGATTTTGATAAGTCTGGGCTTCCAGTGTATCCAGCACAATGGCGGCAACAATACCTTGCTCCAAGGCTTTGAGCAATGCCTCATTTGAGGGATACTGTTTGATATTACAGCGTATCTGGAAGCTGTTACATAAATTTTTTAAGTTTGTTGAAGCGTTTGTTTGTTGTACCAGACCAATGCTCCGCTTGTCCAGATCAGGCAGTGAATAAATTTTTCCTGAGCGTGAAATATGGGTGAACACTTCCGCCCAATGTGTGACCAGGCTTTCTTTAGAAAAAACCCATTGTGTCTGGGGATATTGTTCGGGATTAAAGCCAATTAATAAATCAAACTGTCCTGTTTCCAGTTTCTCTAACATGGATGTGGAACGTGTCACGGCAAAATCAATACTGTGATTATGCAGCTTGGCATATTCCCGTAATAGGTCGATATAAAAACCTTGCAGAAAATCTTCTGGCGTACGTTGCACCAGAGGTGGCGACTCCAGTACGCCAAAAGTTAAATGCTTTTGCTCGGCAGAAGAAGCAGATACTTGTGCACCTAAAGAGGCTGAGAAAAAAAGGCTGAATAAAAAAATAAAATACAGGGCTTTAGCCATAAATGATTACCTGTTTTTTGGTTTGCCAAAAATACCCTTAAAGACTAAAAATCTAAAACCATGCAATTCTTGTGACGAGAAGCATCATTTTTATGTTGAACTTAGGAGCGAGAATTTTATAACTTCAGCAACCTGGCTGGTCTTTTTCTCCATTTTCTGCGTTCCGAAAACAGTTACATAGCTTGCTATGCGCCTGTTTTCACACTTTGAAAATGAATAAAAATCCTGCGCCCAGTTTCTGTATTTATTTTATCCTCACTCCTTAGGTTAATTGTACACGTAAATTGAATTCAGGTTTAATTTGTGAAACTCACTGATAATGTCTGCTTCTGTCAAATCCTCAAACTGCTGCTGTGCAAACACTGTCATGCCGCCACACATCTCATACCAGGCAAAGCCACCAGTCCAGGGCGCATGCTGGTAACTGCCCTGGAAGCGGCGGGGCAGGCAATAGAGACGACCGGGGCGATATAGCAAGTTGTAACAGCAGTTTGCCTCATGCAAAGTGTTGATGTAGCGATAGGCTGATTCAAGCTTGTCAAACACCTGGCATTCACTGGGATAAGGTTTGTTGCCACCGTTATGCAACCACTGCTGTGATTCCACCGGCAAGGCCTGCTCACGCAGAAAAGACTGGAAATGTAAATGATTCACTGAGGAATAAGCGCCCAGGGCATTGTAGCCAAAACCCAGACCCGGCAATGGCAACTCAGTACACAACTGCCAGATATAGCGATGCATTTCTGCATTTAAATATTGTGGCCATTGTTTTTTCCGTTCAGGTATCAGTAAACCATGTAAATCAACAAAAGGGAACTTATTATATAAAACATCCAGCTGATGCCCGTTTAATATTCCGTCCCAAATGCTTTCCTTGCGTAAAAACGGTTTATTAAAATGAAACGCATGGTTATCAAATGGCTGAAATAATTGTTTCACCACGGCATGGGCATTTCGTGGCGGGCGCATGGCGCGCAGAGGATTGTATTGTATTTCCCACGGCCCCGGATGGCGAAACTTAACCGTTTCCACTTGCGCCAAGCCCAGTGTTTGTAATTGCTCGAACACGGCAACATCATCAGCGGGCAAATGTGTGTGTGAGGTGGTTGCCAAGGCTTGGCACTGGGTCTCAAAACCACGTTCCAGTGCCGGATACAAGGCTAGAAAATTTTCACGCCTGAAGCTGGCGTTAGCTAATACCAGGATATATGCACCTAAACCGTGTTCCAGCAGCCTGTGCAGGCCGTTGCTGAAAGTGGTATGGAAATTATCCAAGGATAAAAAGGGAGACATTGAGCATTCCTTACTCGATAAAAAATCGCTTGCGTTGCGCGGGTGTCAGTGGCTCGGGCAGAATATTGCGCGCATGAAATATAACTTGCTTCAGTTCTGGCAGCACTTTCCATAAATAGACATGCTGGTGATAATCAGTCATTAAATATTCACAGTTATCACTGAAGCGGGCAAGTCCGCTGTGGTGCATATTCCGGTTTACCCAGCCGAGTTCCTCGCCACTTTTGCGACTCCATAAACGCACGCTGCCATCCCGGGATAAGCTGAGCAGACGTTTATCCTGAGCGCAAAAACGAATATCGGTGACCCAGCCGCGATGTCCATCAAACTGTTGTTGTAGTGATCCGCTTGCACTCTCCCATAAACGAATCGAACCATCCCAGGAAGCCGTGGCAATGGTGTTGCCATCGGTGCTAAATGCCGCTTTATAAACCTCACCTTCATGGCCTTCCAATGTTTGTAGTAAATGACCATCCGTCACTGACCACAGGCTTGCTATGCCCTGTCCTTTGACATTTTTACCCACGCTGAGCAAGGTTTCTCCAGAAGGGGAAAACAATAGTTGTTTAATAAAACCAGCAATCGCCAGTTTGCGTAAGAACAAACCCTGACTGCTCCAGATATCGATCCCCTGATTTCTTGCAGTGCTGGCAAATAACTGACTGTCAGGGCTGAAACTTGCTGCCTGTATGGGCGCATTGCTATGTCCACCAAGAATCATTTTCAGACGGCCATAGCGGTTCCATAAACGTATTTCATTGTCCAGTGAAGCCGTTAACAGGGTTTTTCCATCGGGACTGAAGGCGGTGAAATGTACTTCGTCATGATGCCCTCTTAAGACTTCAAATTGTCCGGTTTTGACATGCCACAAACGTGCATGATGATCCTGATGACCACTGAGCAAACGCTCGGCATTCGGTGAGAAGCTGGCGGTCAGCGTGGTTGTGGGGGTTTGGATACGTTTGATCAAATGCCCCATGTGCGTATTCCATACTTTCAGGGTATTTGCAAAAATACCCAGTGCATATTGACTGTCAGGGCTGAAGTGCAGTTGTTGTAAATCCGTATTGGCACTGAGCTGCGCGGTGATGGTAGTGGGCCGGGTTTGCCATAAACGCAGGGTTTGATCTTTGGAAGCACTTGCCAATAGTTGCCCATCGGGGCTGAACTCAACCTTATGAATAGCTGATTCATGTCCCACCAATGTTGCCTGTAAGCGACCTGAACGCGTTTTCCATAAGCGCAGTTTACCATCGCGGGAAGCGGTTGCTAATTGCATACTATCAGGACTGAAAGCCAGACTGGTGACTGCACCTTGATGTGCGCGTAAGCGATGCTTGGCTTCGCCTTTATCATTCCACAAGATTGCGGTTTTATCCTGGCTGGCGGTGGCAACCCAGCGTCCATCAGGACTGAAGCGGGCAGCATTAATCGCCGCCTGGTGTTTATCCATGCGTTGCAGGCGCTCGCCCGTGTTGACATCCCACAGCAAAGCCACACCATCATCAGAAATGCTCAGTAAATGTTCGCCTTGTGGTGAAAACAAGACTTGGTTGACCTGCTCTTCATGTTCGCTCAGAATTAAGCGCGTTTTTCCTGTTGTCAAATCCCATATCCGTACTGTACCGTCTCTGGAGGCGCTGGCCAGCAGATCAATACCGGCAACCGGGCTGAATACAGCATTAAATACCGCGCCCTGATGACCGCGTAAAACCTTATCTAACATGCCGCTTTGGCCGTCCCAGATATGGATGGTGCCATCCTGCGCAGCACTGGCAATGCGGTTACCATCGGGACTGAAATTGGCATGATATAATTCGCCGCTGTGTCCAGCTAAATTCACCAATAAAGCACCGCTATGCACGTTCCATAAACGCGCAGTGCTGTCTAACGAAGCGGTGAGCAGGCGCTCCTGATCCGGGCTGAATACTACATCCCAGACCTGATTTTGATGACCGTTGAACACGGTTTTCAGTTGCCCATTGCCGGTATTCCACAAGCGCACCTGGTTATCATCGCCTGCACTGGCTAACCATTTGCCATCCGCGCTGAAATCCAGATTCCAGATACCGGCATTATGTCCGCGTAAAATATGGCGTTCGCGTAAATCGCTGACGGATTTACGCAAACTGATTTCAGCCGCCACGGCATAAGGCCGTTGTTTATCTGAATCACCAATTAAGCGTGGCAAAGCTTCCAAACTCAGGGACAAGGCTGTTGCAATTTGTCCGTCCTTGGCTTCCTGTTGCGCCAGCGCGCTTAAAAACATGGATTGGGTACGCAGGGCGTGGTTTTTATCCTGCTCCGCCAGCACCGCCTGTTGCTGAGCCAGCAAAGCATGTTGTTCGGCTTTATGGCTTTGTTGATAAGCATATAAACCGCTGAGTACAGCGAGAATTGCCAGCATGGCAAAGGCTTCAGCCAGACGGCGACTTAGCCTCAGCTTCGCCACTGTCTGCTGCTCTAATGCCCGGTGATGCTCAGTGACTGCGCGCAAAGAGCATTCAATATACTCATGAATAAAGGGATCAATGCTTTCCGGCCATTGTCTGAGCAGTTCTTCCCCCTGGCTTAAAGGCTTACCTTCTGGCAGCAATAATTCAGGGTTATGCTTTTCTTCTATCCATAAACGTGCTGCGGTTTTGATGCGCACTCGCATTTGTAACAGATGATAATTTTCCGTGACCCAGTTTTGCAGGCGTGGCCAGTGCTGGAGTAGCGAATCGTGAGTAATCCTGGCAATAGAAATTCCGTCTTCGGCGCGATCAGTGACCACCAGACGGGCTTTGATAAAGGCTTCCAGCAATTCCTGCATGGCTGAATAGCGTGGTTGCTCGGCATCCGATTCCTGATATAAAAAACGTCGCCCGGTAATCGGCATATTATTATCATTGTCCAGACTGATCAAGGTACGCATCAAGGTTGGCATTGCCATTTGTGCTTCAACGCTGACATTGTGGTAAACCATTTCCGCACGTTGTGCCAGCGCACCTTCCAGCCCCCCCAGTAATTCATAAGCGGCAAAAGTCAGATAACCCGTTGCACTGCGCTGTTCATATAAAGCATCCAGCGTGAATTCCAGCAAAGCCAGGTTTTCGGGGTTTTTCACCATGCTTTGCAGCAATTCCTCATCCAGCCGCGTCCCTGTTTCTTCGTTGGATTCAAATTGCAAGCCAGCAGCATAAGCCGGTAAGCGAATCATCTGGCTGAGTTCGCCTACGGTGGGCACGGTCAGTAAATATTGTCCATTACCCGCCACCAGCTTTGCCAGGATGGGGTATTCGGCAATACGTGGATAAAAATCCGAACGCAAGGTTGCCAGCACCCAGACCAATCCGGTTTGGCTTAACCAGGCCAGGGCCTGAAAAAAACTGTGTAAGGCTTCGGGTTTGAGTTGTGGCAGGGAAAATAAGGCATCTAATTGATCCAAACTGATGATGACGCGCACCTGGCCTGCCTGCGCACCCATGCTGTACGCAATTTGATTCAGGCGCTCACACATACACTGTTCCAGTTCTTGTGCCAGATGTGTGTCCAGTTGTTCTGCCCGGAGTATATTGTTGAGTAATACCAGTAAAGGTGGTGTTGTGCGCTTGGCATAGGGTTGGGAATGGGCGCGGGCGCAGGACAGCTCCAGGTTTTGTTCAATCGCGGCGGCTAAAGCCAGCAACGGTTCATGCTGAATTTCTGCAAGATTGAGTAAAATCTGTTTCCAGGCGGCAACCCCTTCAATCACCCCGGGCTGGGTCAGCATTGGCAAAACCCCGGAGCGCAGCAGAGAGGATTTACCGCTGCCACTCATGCCTGAAATCAGCAAAAATGCCTGTTTATGCAAGGCATTATTGCGCAGCATTTCGAGGATTTCACTGACCATGCGGGTACGACCAAAAAATACCGATGTATGTTGTTCGGTAAAATAGTCCAGGCCACGAAAAGGTGAGCCTTGACGCCAGGTGATGGCGTGCAGATGGGTATCGGTGTCGGTGGAAGGATAACGTCGCTCAATTAATTTGCGTAGATGATCTTCCAGGCGCTCTTCAAATTCCGCCAGGTTATTAAAAGGATTAAAGGCGGCGACAAATGAGCCTTCTTCATCCTGAAACCATTTGCGGTTAAATACGTCCAGTGCTTGTTTTTGTGCCAGTCGTGCCTGGTAATCCGGCATATCAGGATTAATATGCGCTGCTGCCATTTTACGGTAAATCAGGATTTCCGGTTTTCCATACTGCTCAAACCCCGCCCAGGCATCTTCAAATTCATATTCAGTGCCGGACTCGTAGCGACTGCCATCGGGACGGGTGATGTTAGCGGGTAAACGTGTACCAATTCGTGCCCACAAAATGCCCAGAAAAATATCGGTTTCAGAAGGGGGCTTGATTTGGGTTTGAAATGTTTCGGTCATGAGCATAGGCTCATGTTCCCAGAACAGGGGTTCAAGTTTTACCCTGTCAGCGAAGTATTCGGATAAGCGTTTGATAACCCTTGCAGTAATCACGCGCTCTTCATTGACATCACCAGGGGAAGAAACAAAAATTGTAAGTACAGACATGGCAGAATAAGGCTTGTGGCAATATAATTAACCTGAGTTCGGCGTAAGCTTCATTCAGTGCTAAGTTATTAATGGTGTGTACTGAATTTGACTGATTTTCTAAAAAATCCTTCGTCGGCTTCAGATTAACTAACAAAATACCACGAATAAGCAACAAAACCATGCTAAATTTTGCGCTATGTCATGCCCATTAATCAATTACCCGATCCAGTTTATCTAAATGTTCAAGCAAAATTGGAATCTCTTTTTGCTGCGTTAAATTCAGATTTAAGCATTTATGGGTTGATAAGGGTTCGGCAATAAGCTTATTTTTGATTTGCCAGCCAGCGGCTTTAATGTCCATCAGCATGTCAGCGCCTTGCAGACCCAGATCGTAATGATCGGGGCTGACCGAATAGGTGCCAAAGCCAATCTCGGAGCGGCTGAGCTTGTCAAACCCCACAATAACCGGTTTATTAAAGCGTTTTAAGGCGGGCAGCCAGGCATTTTGCAGAAAACGCTGGCTCAGCAGCGTATTGTCATTGACCACCCACAGGGCATCAATATCATTTTTGAGTAAACGCCGCAGGTGATAATTAAGTTGTTGAAAAGTGACTTGATTAGGTAGTTGTACACCAATGAGTTGAAATCCTTCTTCGGTTGCAAGTTTATGGTTATTTTGGTATAAGGCAGCCATCCATTCACGGTACAAAACACCGATTCTCTGCGTTGGTTGTCCGGTTAAACTGCGTAATTGCACCAGACTGGTGACTGCGGGAATTTCATAACGTATTCCGGTGATGTTCATCACCTTGGAGAGAAACCTGTCAATGTATAAAGCGGACAGTACCAGGGTTGGTGGAAAATGTTGTTCGGGTCTGGCCTGTTGGTAAGTTTTATAGAGTCCCAGCGCCCGATTACCTAACAGTACGATTGCCTCAGGACGATTTGTGCTGATGTGGGCGGCAATAGTTTCCGCCGTTGTTTGCCTGGATACCACCGTATCGATAAAATTAAGCTCTTCACCCAAATCATCTCGCAAACCCTGTAATGTGCGCTCAAAATTTTCTCCTTCTGCCCGCAGAATCAGTACCGTTTCCTGAGCGACAGCCAGCGAGCCGTTCAGCCATAAGAGCAGGCTACAGAACATCAACACTAGCAGTCCTGTGATTTTAATGTGATTGCCAGTACGTAAGGTCAGTGAAGGAGCCATTTATCAACTCCCAGTAATGCATTGCTGCCTGAATCTAGTTTTCTGAAGCACTCACTAACTTCCTTATGCAGCTTTTTATCACGCAAGGCCACACCAGGAAGCCTCAGGCGCACGCGGGTAGGGATGGAAACCAGCGGCTGCTGGGAGCGACGCTTAAGAAACTGATAATCCTTTTGTGAGATAAAAACGGCCTTCACATAACGAAAAGTCAGTAATGGCAGAATATCTTCCACCTTGGTAACACGTTTAATCCTGACCTTGACCCCAAGCAAACGATTAATCAGCATCTGCATGGGGCGACGCCCAAGCAGATCCACGACCCCCACTTCCAAACTGGGCAGCGCACCTTTATCGACAGGGGGAGGGCGTGAGACCAGTAGATAAGCTTCATCGGTCGCACCTTTGTGACTCCCTTGAATAGTGAGTGAATAACCGCTGATTTGTTTAATCAGCGCTGGTAACGTCAAAATGCTGTCAGGTGGTTTTTTTTTGAGCGAACGCTTAAAGTCCCGAACCTTGGAAAATGCCGTTATTTGCATATTTTGGCAATGCCGGGAGAGATGTATTTCCAGATTTTTAGGACGAATATCGGAAGGGTAAAATACATATAAGGAAAACGCTGGGCTGTTGCTCCAACCCAGCATCATGCAAAAACCCAGCAGAAAATAAACTAATCGATGGTTCAAATGCGTTATAACCAGTCCGTCAGTTTAATACCCAGACCAATGCTATTTACCCGGCGATTATAGTCAATCAGGCTTTCCCCATAACCGTTAAACCATTGTACATAACCGCGCAAACGTCCATATACCGGAAAACTCCAGTCCAGTTGTGTTGCACCATGATTATTTTTGGAACGTAGGTTATTCCGCAACATTAAACTGAACTGATGTTGCTGCCATTTGTACACACTGGTCAATTCAAAATGCCCCATGTATTGATGAATATCGGGATTGTCGTCTTTTTCTTCTGTTTCCGGCAAACGATACCAGGGTTGTATGGCAAAACCCAGATTGCCTTTTGCAAATACCGAGCGCAGATAAATACGGTTCCAACTGCGGGATAGGTTGCCACCCCGACCATTAGACTGATGATTAATGCCTATATCATTAAAGGCATTGTTCAACCCAAATATTTTCCAGCCGGTATAAAAGCGTAACCAGGCTTCCGGCTCATGATTGGTTTCCCGAAACGGGGACGATAAGGTTTTGTTATAGACTTGCCAGAAAGAGCGATTGGTATAAGCAGCATACAGATCACCATTATTGCCAAACAGGTTTTTAACAACAGGAAATTTAAAGCTGAGCTGAAATTTTGCTTCAATTTTATCCAGTTCAATACTATCGTCGTTATACATTTCTCGAAAAGGCGCGTGATGAACTTCTGCAAAATTATAAGCACCCAGCAATAAATAATTGGGTTTATACGGGGTGATGATAAAAGAGGCATCTTCAGAATTTTTTTCCGCAATAATGCGCTTTACAACGGGTGATGTGCTGGTATCTGTTTGTTTGCTGCTGGCCTGTGCTTGTTTGCTTATTGCTGTGCTTGATAAATTGGATGCAGCCCCCAGTTTTGCCAGATGTTTCTGACATTGTTTTTTTAGAAAACCGATGGTTGTATTATCACTGGCCGTGGTCATGGCATCTAAAATACAAGTGTTTAGCACCTGTTGCGACTCCTCCGCTTGTGTAGGGGGAGCATAAACCAGATATAAACAACATAAAGCAGTGATCAAGCTTGTTGCGGGTCTTTTATACATTATAAAGCATCCTTATTTTCTTATTAATATGCGTTGCTTACCCAATTGCAGAAACTTAACGGGAACATCGTGCAAATTCAAGCGGATTAAGTCGGGTAACTTGAACAAGTGTTCAGGCAATGTATTGAGCGGATTACCACTAAGCTCCAGGCGTTGTAATTGCAAACAGCCTTCATGTTGCTCCGGCCATTGTTTAATCTGATTCCCGCTGAGATCCAGGCGTTGCAAGCGGGGTAGATGAAAAATAAATTCCGGTACAGTTTTCAGTTGATTATAACTGAGATCTAAAACTTCAAGATCACTTAGTGCGGCGCACTCATCAAGTATGCTTTCAAGTTGATTATGGCTAAGATTCAGGGTTTGTAATTGTTGGAATTGGGTAAAATCTGTTGGAATTCGGGACAGTTGATTATGACTTAAATCCAGCCAACGCAAGTTACGCAACTGATATAAGCTTTCCGGGCATTGTTTGAGATGGTTGCTGATCAAACTCAGGCGTTTGAGTTTAGGCAGTGCGCTGAGTTGCAGTTTTTTCAGTTGCGCACCACTGAGATTTAAACGCTCAAGGTGTGGCATGTGAGATAAGACAACGCTGTCCAGCGGATTGCGACTGAGATTTAAGCGTTCAAGCACAGGCAAACCATGCAAGTCACATTTTTTAAGCTGGTTAGTGCTGAGATTGAGTTGTAATAAGGCGCTTAGCTCATTCACGTCATTGGGCAACTCTAAAAACATATTGCTGGATAAGTCCAGCAATTGCAGGGAAACCAGTCGTCCAAGGTTGCGTGGTAATTGACGCAGGCGATTAGCCTCAAGATGCAGGCGTTGCAATGAGGTTAGGGTAACCAGTTCTGCGGGCAATGTGCGCAACTGATTAAAGCCCAAATCCAAACGCTGTAAAGACTCCAGCCTTGACAAATCACCGGTTAACATCACCAGTTGATTATGACTGACACTCAATCCTGCCAGTTTATGCAACCAAAATACTTTAGGCGGCAAACCGGTGAGTTTGTTATAGCTCAGTTCCAACCATTTCAGGTTACGCAACTGCCCCAGTTCAGCAGGCAGACTGTGCAATTGTTTATTACTGAGATCGAGGACATTGCTGCCCGTTTTCGCCGCTTCCGTCACCAGTTGATATAAACGACGATTTTCCAGGTTTTTTGCCAGATCGCTCACGCAGTTTCCTTCATTAGTTACTGATGTTACGTACCCCGATTGTTTATAGTTTAAACCTTATATTTTCTTGGGCAGCCTCCTGCTTACTCAACCGGAATACTAAAAGTGACCAGGAAACGTTTGCTGTTTTCCATTAATACCCGGTGACTGATAGAAGCTAGATGGAACGTGGAACCATCACGATGTTGTTCATCGGTCGTGATAAAACGCGGCTGATCACTGCTGATTAATAAACTGAAGTATTCCCTGATAACTTCATCATGGCGCGTTTCCGGTAGCACCATGGTAAAAGGTTTACCCACTAAATCCTCAACATGATACCCATATAAGTCTGCATACGCATAGTTTAATTGCACAAAACGTCCACGATCATCGGTGACAGACATGGCGATGCGGGTCACGTTAAAAATATCCCGGGTCATTTGCATTTCATTATGTAACATGCTTTCGTTCTGCGATAAATCACCCGTCTCCACAACCTGCCCTAATTGCCAATGCGTCCAGCCCGGAATCGGATAATGCAGCCCTATATTGCGCCACTGAATACGGCGTTGCGTGCCGTCTTTACAGTGTAATTTTGCCTGCCATTGGTGTTCCCGCGAGCCACTGGTCAGGCTTTCAAACTTCGCAGGCTCAGGATACAGCCGTTGAATAATGGCAGGGTTGCTTAAAATCTCCCGTGCCGTATAACCACTGATTTGTTCTGAGGCCGCATTCCAGGCAATAATCTGTCCCTTATCATTAACTGCGTTGAGTAACAGGGGCAAATGTTCAATCAGTTTGCGCACCGGTGTATTGGCCAGATGGTAGCTGTCAGCAAAACTATGTGGTGCACAATCAGTAATATCCATTGCAAACACCACCAGACCGGTAATTTTGCCACTGATATTGCGATAAGGAATACGCCCCACCTGCAAGCGCCGTTTTCCACCCATGGCATCAACACGTAAATCCAGGGTTTCGTATTTGCTTTCACCACTAAGTAAAACCCCTTGATTATCAGAATAAAACGCTTTGTAATCATCCTCCTTGCCAAACACATCCACTGCCGGTTTATTAGCCAGCAATAAATGATTTTCAGGATTACGATGCCAGATCATCATTGGTACGGTATCGAGTATCTGTTGATACTCCTCCCACTGCGCACGCATATTTTCCCATATTTTTTTACGCTCACTGATGTCGTGCATCAAGCTGAACTGATAAAGAATGTGGCCTTTTTTATCGCGCACGGCATCGGTGCGCTGCCAGATATGGAAACGTTTTTTATGGACATCAAGGGCGTTTAATTCTCCACTCCAACCCTGACCTTGTTGCAACTGGGGTCTGATTTCCCGGTTAATGATTTCTTTGGACTCTGGCGGGAAACAATGTTCATTTTGCAAGGGTTGCTCCAAAGTGCAACCAAATAATTCAGTATAAGCCGGATTAATGTACACCAGATCGCCGTTCTCTCTGGCAATAGCAACGGATTCTTCGGAGGCATCAATGATCGACTTGAATAGCGTCAGATCGGCTTGGTTTTTTTCACGTTCAGTGATATCTATGCCCACGCCAAATAAATAATCCAGGCTGCCGTCAGCCTTGACCACAGCGCGACTGTGCCATTCCACCAGACGTATCTCATTGTCTTTAGTGTAAATCTGGCTTTCCACCAATGCCGGGCGCATGGAAGTGCTTAATAAATCCAGTTCCAGGTTCATATGCTGGCGTTCATCTTCCGGCACCAGCGCCTCTAAAAAATTCTGTCCTAATAAACTGTCGGTTTCATAACCCAACACCTTTTGCAATGCACGATTTAACATGCGGATGTTGCCATCAGGCTCAATTGCCAGGAAAAAGGTGGGTGAACCCTCTACCAGGGTTTTCACAAAATCGCGCTCACTGCGCAGGGCTTCTTCCTGGGCGCGGCGCTCGGTAATATCGCGTAAGGTGGCGCACACCAAAGATCGCCCCTGGAACAAATAGCTGCTGCCCACGGAAATTTCCACTGGAAATACCGTGCCATCGCGTTTTTTATGCCAGCGCAGACTGATAACCTGATGCCGGGTACCGGTATATAGCGCTGTGCGTGATTTAGAGGGTTCCGCAGATAAGTCATTGGTTGACAGATGCAGCCATTCCTCTTTGGTGTAACCATACATGGTCACCGCGATATTATTGACATCAAACACCTGTTGGGTGTTCGCATCAAAGACAATGGTGGCACTGGAAGAGGCTTCAAATAATTGACGGTATTTGGACTGGCTTTCCCATAAAGAGGTTTCTAACTGTTGGCGCTCCGTGGTTTCACGCACGACCAGCAACAGCATATTTTTGCCCTGCAATACAAAAGGACTGGTGGTCACTTCAACCGGAAACACCGTTTCATCCTGACGCTTATGGTGGCGACGGCGGGTATGGCGGCCCGGGCGTTTACGTGTGGTTTTTTCCACCTGTGCCGACAAGTCATGACGATGCAGATGCAAAAATTCCTGGAGATTATAACCATACATCTGCATGGCAGCGCGATTGGCATCAATAATCTTATCGGTTTCATCATCAGCCAAAAATACCGCATCAACCGTCGTCTCCATTAACTGCTGATAACGGGTTTCACTGAGTTGATATTGATCTTCGGCTTGCTGCACGCTGGTAATATCCACATGCATACCGATAATATGCACCGGCTTACCGGCAGTATCACGCAATGCCCGACCCCGGCAGCGTGTCCAGCGGTAACTGCCATCCTTATGTTGTAGACGATGGGTGTTTTCAAACTGATCCGTCATGCCTTCCAGATGGTTTTCAATATCAGCCACCACCCGCTTGTAATCCACTGGATGAATCCGTTGATACCAGGTATCAATCACATTCATTAAAGCTTCTTCATCATAACCCAGCATCCGCTTCCACTGCGGTGGCAGACTCAGTGAATTAGCTTCCAGATCCCAATCCCAAAACTCAATCTGGCTGAGATCTTCTGTAACCGTTTGCGGGTTAGTGCTGCTGGCATCATTGCGCAAAGCCATTTCGGTTTGCTTATAAGTGGTGATGTCCGAAAAGGAAATAACCACCGCATAAGGTGTCATTTCATCGCGCCACAGAGGGTGTGCGTTCACGTTCAACCATAATAAATGCCCATCGGGTTTTTCCACCCCTAACACCGTGCCGGTAGAGGGCTGTCCAGTGCGCAGCGTACAAATGGCAGGATGGGTTTCACTGGGGAAAGGTTTACCATCCTCACGAATAATATTCCAGTCGGGATCCACCAGTGTCCAGCCGATCATCTGCTCAGAAGACAGGCCCAAAATACGTTCAGCGCTGGGATTACAGGCACCAATCGTACCGTTGGCATATTGCAGCACCACGCCCTCATCCAGTACATTAATCATTTCCTCAGCAATGCTGGGGCGCTCACGTCCACTGATATCCATTGCCACCACATAAAAAGCATCTTCCTGAGAGGCGGCGGAAGTAATCTCCCATAATAAATGGCGATACTCACCATTCTGGTGACGAAAGCGATTGGAAAAACTGGTGGAAACAGAACCTTCGCGCAACTGCTCCAGATAGTATTGCGTTGATGGGCGATCATCGGGATGTACAAAATCAATCAGCGATTTTGCCAGCAACATGCCGGTAGATAAGCCTAGACTTTTTTCCCACGCTGAATTAACTTCCTTAAAACGGATATGAAAATCCAGAATGGCAAACATGGCAGAGGTTCGCCAAAAAAAACGAGAATGATGCGGGGTATTGGACATAGAAACCACAACGCGTTCTTGAACAAGCTAATAAAATAATATCCTACCACTAACCTGAGTATGATACAGGATGTTTTAGCGTCTCATATCACAACTGCATATTATAGTTAATCTCAATGCAGCGTTAAGAACGCTGTTTAATTAGACAGCAATCTCGATGCCATAATTTTCATTAAGGCAAATAAGCTGATAATTTTATATGAAATTTTTTTTCAGACTAAGGTGGTAAAACACAAGAAAAATTAACTAAGGAGTGAGGATGAAATAAGTGCAGGAACTGGGCGCAGGATTTTTATTCATTTTCAAGGTGTGAAAACCGGCGCATAGCAAGCTATGTAACTGCCTAAGTCCAAACAGGCACAACGCAGAAAATGGAGAAAAAGACCAGCCAAGTTTCTGAAGTTATAAAATTCTCACTCCTAAATAAGGGTTTGAGTGAAGACCAGCCCAGTTTCTGAAGTTATAAAATTCTCGCTCCTAAGGATAAGCATACGGATTGCCCCGCTGATTACATTGAAGGTTAATTTGCTGGGAGTAGTATTTTTCAGAGAATAGTTATAGTGGAATGAAGGGGAATTAGGGAAATTATGGATAAAAATTTACAGACATCCATGCTTTTGATTGGTTCAAAACATGGGGGTCTCCAAATTTCGTTCAAGCAGGTGCATTGTAATAAAACAGTCTTAAATTGAGAATTGCTGCATCTATGTCTACAAACGCTTAAAGCACGATATAATGTGCTCCATGACACTACTTATCGTCTATGTCCTCATCGCCCTGCTTTTCTCTTTTATCTGCTCTATCGCTGAAGCGGTAATCCTCAGCGTGAGCGGCCCTTACATCGCCATCCTGGAACAAGAGGACAATCCGGCAGGTATTTTATTACATAAACTCAAAGCAGATATTAATAAGCCCCTAGCCGCCATTTTAACCCTCAACACGATTGCCCACACCATCGGTGCCGCTGGCGCTGGCGCACAAGCGGCTAAGATTTTTGGTAATACCTATGTCGGAATCATCTCAGCCATTCTCACCTTGCTTATCCTCATTTTTTCAGAAATTATTCCCAAGAGCCTGGGGGCGCATTATTGGCGTCAATTGGCTCCAATAACAGCACGTTTCCTCGTGGCTCTGATTTTTATGCTCTACCCCTTTGTGATGCTATCGAAAAAGATCACCCGCTTACTTTCCAGGGATGAGGCACTCAATGGTTTCAGCCGCAGTGAATTTGCCGCTATGGTAGAAATTGGCAAACAGGAGGGGAAACTGGAGGAGCATGAGTCGCGCATTATCCGTAATTTATTTTTACTGCATGAAACCCGGGTCAGCGATGTCATGACGCCAAGACCTGTAGTATTTTCTGTAGCTTCTACCTTGACCGTCGCTGATTATTTTGACAATTACAGTGATATGCGTTTTTCACGTATCCCGATTTACGATGAACACCCCGACCAGGTGATTGGTTTTGTTCTCAAAGACGATTTGCTCCTGGCGCGCGCCCGGGGTAATGGCGATACGCCCTTACCAACTTATCGGCGTGATATTGCAGTGCTTGATTATCAATATCCACTTTCCAAAGCATTTGATGAATTTCTCGATAAACGCGCTCAGATTATGTTGGCAATGGATCGTTTTGGTGGACTTTCAGGCATTATTACCTTAGAAGATTTACTGGAAACATTGTTGGGCGTAGAGATTGTTGACGAAGCCGATCAGGTGCCTGATATGCGCAAACTTGCCCGCCGTTTATGGCATAAACGGGCGCTTGCAATGGGGATCAAAATGCATGGGCAAGATACTAAGGAGTGAGGATGAAATAGAATAAAATGAAATTTACAGAAAAATAAATTTACAGACATCCATGTTTTTGATTGGTTCAAAATATGGGGGTCTCCAAATTTTTTGTCTCCAAATTTTTCGTGTGAATTTTGATTGTTATATTTTTATTCAACTTTATTCAATGTAATAGACAATTGATACTCAAAAAGTTCTACATTATTCAGCCCATCACAAGCAAGTGAAAGATCTTCAGATATTTCACGAGCGATGATAATACCCCGAACATCTTGCCCTTCTTCCGCTTGGTGTTTTTTAATCCAAGAAACATACCTCAATAATTGACCAATTACACGATCATATCCACGAGATACTTTTAATTCTATTACTACATAATTGTTATTTTTGTCTAATGCTAAGATATCAATATATCTACCACCTACGGGATATTCAATTCCTGTGATACCTTATTCTTCAAACAATCTTAACCCTGGCTCAATGAGGGCTAGATTCTTTGAGAGGAAGTTTTGTAGATCTTTTTCATAAGCAAACTCAGCGTTATCCTCTTTGACATCAGATTCATTTTTACTATTATCTTCTGATATAACCTCAACTTTTACTAAAGGATAAGGGTCATTTTGTGCGTCATATAATCTATAAGTACTTCCATCTATTTGATAGAACAAATCATCTTCTATAGGTTTGGCACTGTAGTGAAAGCGGCTCTTTGCATTTGTTGACATTCTGACTAAATGAGCTGTTATTGTACCTTGCTTTATTTTTGGGTATTTATCATTGAACCATGCAATTGCTTGATTCTTTGTAATTCTGTCTCCTTTTTTCATGGCAAAATCATCCACCATATCTTTCATGAGCAGACGAGTTGATTTTTCATAAATTGCCATGATATTCCTCTAAAATATAATATTGCCATCACCCGGAAAGAAAGTGGTGTGCCTTTTGCAGATTTTTGCAAAAGGCGTGATGCTTTCTTGCTCGGCGTGTATGGATATGTTAGAACTATTTAGCATTTAATATGAAACGACTTGGTTTATTTGAGAACAATTCATAACTTTCTACATGTACCAGCCCTAAATATCTAAAGTCAGTATGATGCCTGATACGATGAAATACATGAATTTGATCGGTTGATTTATTAGCATTTATCATTCGTTCTTCTGCAAAGTGGTCGGTCGGCCCTTCCCATTTCAAAATCTTTCCATCTAGCTGATCTTGATATTGTTCTGGGAAAATTTACAGACATCCATGTTTTTGATTGGTTCAAAACATGGAGGGTTCCAAATTTGTCCAAATTTGGGCTTGCATATACCCCAACCAGCAAAGTTAGATTAGAACCGATTGCGATCTTGTGATATTGCGCGATCAGTTCTATTCCGTATTGCCCGACTGGTTTCTGCGTCATGGCGACGTGCAAAAGCCTTATTTGTATATACCAGCTTATACGATGACATGACCTGGTAGTTTTTTTTATAATTTAACGATACCTGGCTATTGGCACTTATTGCCCAAACCAAGTTAGATCCTATCAAGGTTTCTGTAATGTTCCTGGTTAATAAATCAGAAATTGATCCCAAAACACTTCCATTATTATTTTGGCTCTTTCTGACATTTGTTGCTTTTCCGTATTTATCCGTTAATTGGGAATATAACGACTCATAAAAATACTTTCGTTCTTCCGGCTTTAGCTTCATGACGTTGAGTGTTGCCTCAATCTTATAGAGCTGCTTCGACAATTTAGTAAAAAAAAGTGCGACGGTGGTGAACTTGCCAAACAATTTGGTTTTATAACTGTATCTGCGTTCTTTGGGTTTTGTATTTAAGATTTTTTCGTTATAACTGGAAAGGTATGATGACGTACCCGGAGACATCGGCAACTGCCTATTTCGCGCCAAGCGTTTAACAGCGTTTATCGTGTCACCGAATACCCAGCCATCAAAAATTGCAAAATCGCGTGTCAATGCTGCGGCATTGCTTTTTTCTCGAATATCAGTTTGACATGGGGTTAATTGATACACGGTTAAGCCGTTCATAACGCATTCGTATATTTTTGCGGTTACGTTAGATGACCATAACACTATGCTAAACATTAATAGAAAACGGGATAGGTAATTGTTCATAACTTCAATTCTTAACTGGCCTGTATATTTGATGGATAGTAACCTAATTAAAGGGAACGTTACCATTTTCCTGATAAAGAATAAAGATTTAGATGTTCCACGCCAAAAAGGTCTGATGGGGCGGAAAAGGGAAGTGAGATGGAACAGATATTTGCTACAATTTTGCTACAATCAACAAAAATACATCAACTCTAAATTGCTCAAAGTTGTTGGTGCCCGGGGCCGGACTTGAACCGGCACGGTGTTACCACCGAGGGATTTTAAGTCCCTTGCGTCTACCAATTTCGCCACCCGGGCAGGGTGTTGTATAGCTGAATCAAAAAGCAATTAAAAGGGTAAGGCTGAGGTCGGAATCGAACCGGCGTCCACGGCTTTGCAGGCCGCTGCATAACCACTCTGCCACTCAGCCCTGATGATTTTGCTTTTAAGAAAAATGACAATGAAAAATTGGAGCGGGAAACGAGATTCGAACTCGCGACCCCAACCTTGGCAAGGTTGTGCTCTACCAGCTGAGCTATTCCCGCGTTGTCTTTAAGAACGTGTTGTCTTTAAGAGAGTGCGTATTATAAGAGGTTTTAAAAAACTGTCAACAATTTTTTTAATTTTTTTATTATTCCGTTTTTTTCGGCTTATCAACCAGCCGTAGCGCATTTGCCACCACCAGCAAAGAACTGGCAGACATGCCGATGGCTGCCATCCACGGCAGAATATATCCCATTGCCGCTGCGGGCAGTGCCAGCAGGTTATAAGCCACTGCCCAGCTCAGGTTTTGGCGGATAATACGCAGGGTTTTTTGCGCGGTTTTAACACCACGTATCAGTTGCGGTAATTGTTCACTGAGTAAAATCATATCGGCTGTGGCGCGCGCAACCTGAGTGCCGCTGCCCATGGCGATGGAGATTTGTGCCTGTGCCAGCACTGGCGCATCATTGACGCCATCACCCACCATTGCCACCACTGCGCCCTGTGCCTGCAAGGCTTTGACTTCTTCCAGTTTACCTGCGGGAGACAGATCATAAACCACCTTGTTAATACCCACAGCCTGCGCAACGCGCTGCGCACTGTGTTGATGATCGCCAGTTAATAATAGTACTTCGATACCTTGTTGTTGCAAGTCCTGAATTAAATCCGGGCTGCCGGGACGAATACTGTCGCCTAAAGCAAAAACGGCTTGTATCGCTTGTTGGTTTGCCAGCCAGACCAGTGCGTAACCATCTATTTCGAGCTGTTCCCGCTGTTGCTCGCTGATTTGAATCGTGGTTTGCGCCTGAATAAAACGTGATGTGCCGATAAACCAGGTTTCTCCATTAATCGTGCCGGATAAACCTGCGCCGGGTTGGTTGACCACCGCTTGCGCCTGTAAATTAACGCGCTGTTCAAAATCGGTGGCGGCTGCAATTAAGGCTTTACCCAGCGGATGCTCGGAATGCTGTTCCAGTGCTGCAGCAATCTGTAAGCATTCAGCTTCATTGCGTTTGCCTGGCGTATGTACTTTTTGTAAGTGCAGCGCGCCATCCGTTAAGGTACCGGTCTTATCAAATACAAAATGCGTGGCCCGCGCCAGGGTTTCCAGGGCGTGTCCGCGCGTGGTTAGCAAGCCGTAGCCGCTGAGTGTACCAGTAGCGGCAGTAATTGCCGTTGGCGTTGCCAGCGACAGCGCGCAGGGGCAGGTAACGACCAATACTGACAGGGTGATTGCCAGCCATAGTTCAGGTGAAATCTGCCACCAGTACAAAGCCACCACCGCAGCCAATACCAGCACCGCGAGTACAAAATACGCTGCGGCTCGATCTGCCAGTTGGGTGATATAAGGTTTTTCGCTCTGGGCGCGCTCCAGCAGGCGTAAAATCTGGGATAACAAGGTATCCTGCCCAACTTCCGTAACCTGCATCAGCAGTGGGCTTTCTATGTTGATGGTGCCGGCGCTTAATTTATCCCCCACGCCACGCGGACGCGGCAGGCTTTCACCGGTGAGCAGCGCTTCATCCACGCTGGATTGCCCCGTAATCACTTCGCCATCGGTGGGGATGTTGTCGCCCGGTACAATCCGCACTCTATCACCGGGCTGTAATTCCGCCACTGGTACGGCTTCTTCCTTGCCATTATCCAGCACCCGCGTGGCAATGGCGGGTACCATTTGTACCAGTGATTCTGCGGCCTGACTGCTGCGTTGCCGTGCCATGAGTTCAAAATAACGCGCCAGCAGCAGGAAAAACACAAACATCACTACCGAGTCGTAATAGACATGTCCACCGCTACCGGAAACCGTGGTCCAAAGACTGCCAAGGAAAGCCAGACTGATGCCCAGTGATACCGGCACATCCATACCAGCCTGACGATGAGACAAGTCGCGCCATGCGGAGCGAAAAAAAGGTACGGCGGAATAGCCCATCACCGGTAGTGTCAATAACAGGTTTAGCCAGTGAAATAACTGCCGGAAACTGCTTTCCATGCCATAAAAATCACCCGCATATAAAGCCACGGAGACCATCATCACCTGCATCCCGAATAGACCGGCAAATCCCAGGCGGCGCAATTGTTGCTTGCGTTCTTTTTCCAATATTGCCTGCGCCTGTGTGGGATCGTAAGGATGCGCCAGATAACCGATGGCGCTGATGGCCTGTAATATCTGGCTGAGTTGAATTTCTCTTTCATCCCATACCACGCGGGCGCGGTGGGTGGAGTAGTTCACCCGCACTTCCACCACTCCCGGCAAGCTGCGCAAATGCCGCTCATTGAGCCAGACGCAGGCCGCGCAGGTGATACCTTCAAGAATTAAAGCGGCTTCCCGGCGATGCTCGTCTTCCAGTTGCCGCACAAAACGCCGCTGAATATCGGGGTTGTCATAATGCTGGGTTTGACGCAAAAACTCAGGCACCACTTCCTGTCCGGTGGGTGCGTTATCGGTGCGAAAGCGATAAAAATCATCCAGACCGCTGTTGACAATGGCTTCGGCAACCGCCTGACAGCCTACGCAACACATGGCGCGATCTTCGCCATCAATATGCACGGCAAGATGAATATGTTCGGGCACTGGCAGTCCGCAGTGATAACAAGACGTTTGTTCAGACATGGGGATTTAATTTAGTGGATAAACTGAGTGATGTTTAATGTGGGTTTTTAAAAAATATGCAAATCCAGCACATGTTATCAATAACCCGCCATGAGGTGAAAGTAATTTTCAGTATCTTGTGTACCCAGATTATCTATAGGCATTCAGTCTCTCCCTGGGAGCGCCGACTTGCAGTCGGTACGGGCGGCTGAAAGCCACCCGCCCCAGGGGAAGTGAACGGGTACAAGTAAGTAAGCAAATATGCAATAAAATATAATTTTTTGTAATAAAAAAATAAAAAATTGACAAGATCATATTATGGGTACTACCTTATTTATTACAGGGATTTAGTTGTGTGTGAATTATTTACAATAATATCTACAATAAATTGGACTAATAAAAATGAGTTATTCTTACTCTTTATATTTTTTATTTACTTTAAATGAATAGATAATGCTGCTTCAAGCAGTACCTCCATTAAAACAAGCTGTGGATTATACTTGTTTGCTTAGTATTTATGGTGTAATTATGAATAAATTTCTTACAAATACAAAAAGTTATAATAATATAAAAAAATTTATTTCCTATCTTTTTTTGATTATGGCAATTGTTTATTTTTTGGGGCTGTTACTTATTGCCGTTGCTATAACAGGTTGCTTAATTTTTAGTTTACAATTTTTATCCAAAATATGCTGTAGTACTGGCTATAGGTGGCATGTGTTAGGAGGCTGTCTGAAAATAGCAAAACCAGTGATATTACCAAAATCAACTCATTACTTATCAATGAGTTAAAAAACCAGTTTCTTGAAAAACTGAGTTTTCGGACAGTCTCATGGGTAATATATGAACACATATCTCTCAGATTTTATTATTGATCAATAAGAAAGTGAATAACGGGCGTTCTTACCCATAATAAGAACATGCCGATCAATACAAATAAGCTACCGACAATGGCACCGAGCAGGGCAAATTTTTTCTTGGGCGCGCTGGGGCGATCCGGTAGATTAGGCGGGTCAAGGATTTGTATCAGGGGATAGCTGGCGTGGGTGTCGGATTTTCCGGCATCAATTCTCGCTAAAGCCGAGCTGAATGCGGCGCTGTCAATTTGGTGGGCGCGTTTGAGGCGCGTGAGTTCGGCGGTCTGCCTGGCGGTATCGCTGAGTTGCTGGCGGAAATCTTTAATTTGCTGAGTTAAATACTGATTTTGCGCTGCCAGGGCTTTGCTGTCAACATCGGTTTCTATCATTTGTTGATAAAGCTGGGCGCGCACGCTGTTTTCCTGTAATGCCAGAGCAGTGAGTTGTTTTTTATTCACCTTGCCAATCAGTTGCCGTGCTTGTTGTAATAAACCCTGCCAACTTGCCTGGGCAACTTTTTGAGCACTTTTTAATTGCGGGTGCTGCGCCCCCCATTTTGCCTGTGCCTGACGGTATTCAACCTGAGCCTTGGCGTATTGCTGTTGGTAACGGGTATACAAGGGATCATTACGCAGTAATAAAGCATCGGCAACCTGGCTGGGGTTAAGATGCAGTTGTTTCATCAGGGTGTGTAGTCGCGCTTCTGCGGCAGCCTGACGAATTTGAATATCTGCTTGTTGTTTTTGCAGGTCGAGTAATGTACGCGCTAAGTCGCTACTTTGTTGTTCTGAAATCAGGTAATGACGGCTTTGGAAATCGGCTAAAGCCTGACGGCTGAGATTGAGGCGTTGATTAAATTGTGCCAACATTTGTTTTACAGCATGGTCGCGCAGGTGCAGTTCTTCCTTGCGCAGTTGTTCGAGTTGTTGTTGAAATGCGCTGTGAAAGGCTTGAGCTTTTTGTTGTGCAAATTCAGGTGTGGACGCGCTGATCTTAAACAGCAGCAGGCTGGTTTGGGGAATGAGTTTGATTTTAGGCTTGCCTAATTCAGCCATTGTCAGTTTGAGTGATTCAGCAGTGCTTCCCAGGACACGGGGGCTGAGCGCGATATGCTGATAGTTCACCTTAGGGCTGAGATCATGACTGCCATAAGCTGAACTGCTGCTGCTGGCGATTTGCCCCACGCCACTCAGGTTGACGTTGGCCCCCGCTCCCGTACCGGGCAGAATTAAAGTCCAGGCACTGGTGTAGCTGCGCGGGGTTAACAGGATATAACTCAGACTGGCAGCCCAAATCAGACCCAGGCAGAGTAATAACAGCAGGAGATAGCGCAGCCAGCGTTGTGGGCGGTTAACCCGCCATAATAATAAACGCTGCCATAAGGGACGATGCTGTCTGGCATATTCAAGGGTTTCCATTGTACTTGAAGTTCAAAAGAGCTATGAATCAGTTGCCAGAGCCGGTTTGCAACAGACGCAATAAGGTCAGCGGGGTGAGTATATCGCTGAAGCTGCGGGCAATATCACGAATATTTGTCACTCCAGAGTCATAACAGGCAATCCCGTCATTAGGCATTAAGTACGGATTGTGTTGTAAGTTATCAGCTTGTTGCAATAATTGGCCCAAAGCGTATTCCTGCACCTGCGGCTGCCGGGTTTTTAAGTGATGGGTTAAATGCAGTATCTGGCGGCGGGCATTGGTACTTTGCGTGCCACCCACGCAGTTACCGGCTAATACCCCCTGTAATAAGCGGCTGCCATAGGGCAGGCTGCTGCTGTCGCTGCCTATCGCGGCTTTGGCATTGGCGTCAGCGGGTATACTGAGATTGGAAATAAATACCCGAAAGCCGGGCGGGGTGATTGCTGAAGTCTTTAATAACTCATTTTGCAGGCATTGCTGGCTGGGTACTTCCAAATGATCTCCAGCAATCAGCGGAATGTCAGTGCTGGTTTGATGGGTATATAAATATTGCAGATTAATGCACCAGGATTGATTGCCACGGGTCAGGCGAATACGTTGTATATCCGCATCGGGACGTACACCACCGGCATTAGCCAGGGCCTGGGTTAGAAAACGCCCGGTGGCGTGTTGCCCCGTTTTTTGTAGTGGTCGCTGGGCTTGAAATTCCGGGTCTTTGGCATTAATGGTAACCGGCCCAGGATGAAACACCGCGCCACTGACCTGTACCTGCACCCCGGCCCAGTTTAATGGCGTGATGCTGATTTGAATCAAATCCGGGCGCAGTAGTTGCGCGTCAAGCAGGGCCTGGCTCAGCTTTTGTTGTAACTGGCTCAGCGTCAACCCCTGGGTAGCCAGGGGCTGAAGATGGGGAATATGTAATTGCCCATCCATATCAATTTCAAAAATACCACTGAAATCAGTGCCTTCATGCACATCTACCCGTATCCGGTCGCCGCTGGACAGGGTGAAACGGGGCAGTTGCTGCGGTGCAGGCGGTGCGGTCTGCGCCAGTGGCGGACAATAATCCAGTGATTTTGTCTGGCTGTCGGTTGCTGGCAGAATAGTTGGGGAATGTGTGCAGCCTGTCAGACATAAAAGAAAAACCAGGACAGCTATCGGTTTTTTGCTTTTTTTCTGTTTATAACAGATGTTGTTCATCCTGATTAAGGTAGATTTTGAAAATAAGCAAGCGCCGCCGGATCATCAGCAAACAGCTTGAATACCTGATGTAACTGAGTTAATTCAATTAAAGCCTGTACCGAGCCGGTAATTTGAGTTAAAACCACTTCACCTTGTTTTTCCCGTATCGCTTTGAGGGCGGAAATCAATACCGATAAGCCACTGGAATCCATAAAATTAACGTCTGCCAGATTTAAGATTAATTTGCCTTGACCCGCTTCAATGATGGGTTTTAAGGCTTCGCGTATTTCGCTGGCATTCGCCATGACCAGTTGCCCTGATAAGGCGACCAGATCAATATTGCCATGTTGTTCATAGTGAAATTTCATCATTCAGTTCCTGTGTTGTCCTCTGGATAATATTTATAAAAACATAAATGGTTGTATTTTCCTTTCCGCTGATAAGCAATCTCATCAATACATTGTTGAATGATAGTGATACCCCGCCCGCCTTCATCTAAGTTTTCAAGCGTGATATTCATGGCTGGAGCTTGCCATATCTCATCAGCTACACAGCAGCCTTGATCATAAAAATGAATTTCAAGCCGATGTTGTTGTAACACAACCTGCACCTGGATTGTGTGCTCTGTTTGTTCATTATCCACATAAGCGTGGACAATAATATTATTGAGGCTTTCCACCGTGGCTAAATGTACTGCCTGTACAGCTTGCGGCGGTAATGGTGTTAGTGTCGCCAAGCCAGCGACACAAGTGGCCAGGGGAATAATATTTTCCGCTGTAGCATGAATACTTAAATCAATTTTCTGCATAAGCTGAGCCAACCTGGTTGGGCTGTTGGGTAATAAAGATGGGTATACTGCGCCTTACTCTCATGATGGTTTACCAACAACTTCTTAGGTTTTAATTAAAGCGCTGTTTTCCAGCACTAATAAGGTTACATCATCATCAAAATTATTGCTGCCCCGCCAACTGCGTAACTGCGCTCCCAAACCATCTAATAAACGGGATAAATCCAGCTTACGGCTGCTTTTTAAGTAATCGCTTAAATGCAGCGTGCCAAATTCTTCCCCCGCCTCATTTAAGCATTCCGTGACACCATCTGAATAAATAATCAGGCGCTCTCCGGGTAACAGGGATAAATGCTGTGTATTGTAATGAAATTCTGGCAGCATACCCACGGGAAAGCCGTGTTGACCGCAGCTTTGAACCTCGCCTTGTCTAGTCACATGCAGCGGCTTGGGATGACCCGCCTGGGTAAAGGCAATCGCATTTTGCTGGGTATCAATCACCCCGTACAGCAGGGTAAAGTATAAATCTTCATTATTATCTTTGGATTGAAATAACTGATTTAAATCATCGACCACATCGGCAGGTGGACGCGGCTGCCATTGCTCTTCCCGATATTCCAGCAACAGCCCGGGGCTTTCCTGATGATTGATGATGCGATGATATAAGGCAAAAGACAATAAGGCAGAGCGCACGCCATGACCGGAAACATCCAGTTGATAAAAAGCGATATGACGCGGCGTTAAGGAAAAAAAATTCAGCATATCCCCGGCGACAAATTCCGAGGGATAAAAACGCCAGTCAAATTGATAGTCTTGAATTTGCTTGGGGGCGGGTAATAATCTGCGCTGGGTTTGTGCGGCAGCTTTTAAGCTGCGATGAATCTGAGACTGGGCATCAAGTAAATTTTGGTTACGCTCCGCCAGGCGGCGTTCTAAATCGATCACGCGTTGTCCCGCTTGCAAACGCACTCGCAATTCGTTTTTATCCACGGGTTTTAATAAAAAATCATCAGCACCGGCTTCCATGCCTTCAATTAATGCCGATTTTTGATCTTTCTGGGTTAAAACAACAATATAAATATAGTGGGGTGTATTTTCTGCCCGAATTTTTTTACATAGTGCCAAACCATCCATATTGGGCATCAGCCAATCGGTTAAGACTAATGCCAGGTCAGGGTGTTGTTGTAATAATTGCCACGCCTGTAGCCCGTCACGGGCGCTGATAACCTCATAGCCATATTGTTTTAATAAGACTTTAAGAAATAAGCGAGTACTGTCCGAGTCTTCTGCTATTAAAATTTTCATCGCCAACTGCTGCTATGGAATAAGCATTTGAATCCCTGCCATAAGTATGCCAAATCTTTGCGGGTACTGCGCCGTTTGGTATAAAATGCATCACTTAATAATTTTTCTTCCCAGGGTGCATTTTGAGGTAAGTCCAGTTGGGTGGGGCCAAGCAATCCTACCGGCGCTTGATCGCGCACCTTTTCCCAGGCTTCGTTTTGTTGCCCGACTTGTTCCGGGCTTAGCGGCGATACTCCAACCAGGCGTAAATCACCGCGCACAACTGCCCATAATTTAGGCAAATGGCGCAAAACCGGCGCATTCAGATTCCATTCCCAGGTTAAAAAGTGTTGGCGTTGTTGTATGCCCAACTCATTAACCGCCAGCCGATTACCCTGATAACAGCGTGGCTGGCGCGGGTCTTGTTTTAATGCAGCAAGCAGAGATGCTGCCAGCCATAAGGGCAATGACAAGACTAGTAATAATGCACCCAAAATACGATGCAGCCAATCTGCCAAACGGGTGTTAAGCACCGCATTATCCAGATCAGCCAGTAAAAAACTGTCCGTGATATGGGTGACAGTGCCGCTATCAACGCGAATTAATTGATTCCCCTGCACTATCGCCTGATTGACTTCAACCAGTTCGCCAATATAGGTATTGGGTAAAATCACGCTGTGGCGCAAAATTGCCTGACGCTCCACAATCACATGATCACTCACCACCACATCTTCCAGCAGTTCTACGCTGGGGTGAAGCTTGCACTCTGCGCCAATAAATGCCTGACCTTGTTTCAGGCTTTTTACGGCAAGCTGAGTACGGCGGCCTGCCGTCAAACCCAGAGCCAGTTTCCGCCCTGCTAAATCAATCCCGATAAAACGCCCGCTGGCTGCATCAAGATTGGCTTGATGGTAGTGGCGAAAATTACTGATAGTATTGTAACTGGCATCATTAAGCGTATAACAGGCGGCATCATGTGGTGTAGTTTTACCCAAACAGGCCAGCGCATCTGCGCTGATGCTTTGTTGTGGACAAAAACAAAAAGCCACCTGCCCGTCAATACTGCCATATAAAAGCGTTTCTGAAACCTGCTGTAAAAATTGTTTTAATACGGGGCTTTGCAAAACATCACCACGTAATACCACATAAGCTTCCGTATCCAGCAGAGCCAAACGCGGTATTAAAGTATCCAGCTTTTCTTCACCCTGGCTTAAGGCATAAGTCAGATTCAAGCCCCAGCGCTGACCATCACCCAACTGCTGTTTAAAGGCTTCCGGCTCGCTGCCGATAACCACCAGCACGTCTTTTAAGCCCGCTCTGGCTATCACTTCCAGCGCATGAATAATCAAAGGCTTAGACACAACGGGCAATAAGGCCAAAGG
Source organism: Candidatus Venteria ishoeyi (assembly GCF_030378065.1). Lineage (GTDB taxonomy): Bacteria > Pseudomonadota > Gammaproteobacteria > Beggiatoales > Beggiatoaceae > Venteria > Venteria ishoeyi. The sequence goes on from NZ_JAUCGJ010000020.1 coordinate 43,871, forward strand.
CTGCTGCTCAGTCAGTGGCTTTAAGCTTTCTCCCAAACCATCGGCAATCAGAATAGCTTGCATTAATACGCACCTCGCCCCAGTAATACCGCAGGAATGGTTTTTAACAGGATTTTAATGTCCTGAGTGAATGATTGAGATTCAATATAAGCAACATCCAGCTCGACTTGTTGTTCAAACGGAATATCAGAACGTCCCGATACCTGCCAGATACAGGTAATACCGGGTATCACCTCCAGACGGCGGCGATCTGCCAGGGAATATTGATCCACTTCGCCGGGTAATGGCGGTCGCGGCCCCACCAGTGACATATCACCGCACAAGACATTCCATAATTGGGGTAATTCATCAATGGAGGCTTTGCGGATAAAACGTCCCGTGCGGGTAATACGCGGATCGGATTTCATTTTAAATAAAACCCCGCCCTGCATTTCATTATCTGCCATTAGTTTGGCTTTACGCGCTTCTGCGTCTATATACATGGAGCGAAATTTCCACATGGTGAATAATTTTCCCCAGCGCCCCACCCGGGTCTGGCGAAAAAATACCGGGCCGGGTGATTCCAGCCGAATCGCTGTCATGGTTGCCAATAACACAGGTGATAATAATAATAATGCGACTGCCGCCGCTGCTATATCGAATAAACGTTTAAAGACGAACAAGCCCTGCACCACGGCAAACCATAATAAACGCCGCAAATGAAAATGCAGGCGCTGACGTATGCCGAGTTGATAAACCTGGCTGTAACGCTGAATGAGTTGTTCTCGAATTTTATGACTGTGAGTCTGTTGGAGGCTCATGTTGTTGTTCCCATTTTTGATGCCAGACACGATATAAAAATAAGGGGTTACCGATTAAATAACGTCGCCACATGCGCCCCGGCTCCTGTAACAAGCGCCAACTCCATTCCATGCCAATTTCCCGCAGCCATTGTGGTGCGCGAGGAATGCAACCGGCATAAAAATCAAATAGACCGCCAACCCCCATCAAGACTTTCGCTTGTAGTTGATGACGATGCTGGTGTAACCATTTTTCCTGTTTGGGCACACCAAATGCCACTAATAAAATATCTGCGCCCGAATCATTAATCTGTTGAATAATTTGCCCGCTTGCTTCTGCCTTAAAATAACCATCTTGATAACCGGCAATCCTTAAATCTGGCAATTGCTTTCGCATATTTTGCGCCACTTTTTCGGCAACGCCCGGTTTTCCACCCAATAAAAATAATGACTGCTGACGTGGGATACTGGCCTGACATAAGCGCGGGAATAAATCCGTGCCATTGACATTAGCACGTAATGACACGCCCAGCATTCGGCAACCAATGTGAATACCGATACCGTCAGGCAAAACCCGATCCGCCTGCTGTAAAATCTGGCGGTATGCTTCATCCTGGTGGCTGATATTCAGGCAATCAGGATTAACAAAAGCCAGTAAACGTTGCTGTTCGGGGTCTTTTCCAAACCAGGCAATGGCTTCTTCCATATCGGTATTGATTATATGGATACCAAAAAAGTTTAATATGGGCGGCATGGGCAATGGCGTGTGACTGCGCAGAAAAAAACTTAAACCATGACGCAGCATTAAACCCAGATTGCCTTGCAGGGTTTCGCTATAAATTTGTTCCTTATCCAGGGTGGATTCCTGCTCATAAGCGATACCTGTTTTAGTGCGCAAGCCATATACTGAAAACAAGCCGGGGCGCACGCTGAAACGAAATTGTTCCTCAAAAGTTAAGCTGGCGGCTTCTTCAATGCTGAGTGGACGCGGCCCCACTAATGCCATATCACCCCGTAGAATATTAAATAAACGTGCCAGATTTTTGCCCGGTAAATGACCGGCAAAATATAAACGCTTAAAGGGGTGTTGAAAACGCCCCATGCAAAGCTGAAATTCAAATAGTTTGCCAGTGCGCCAATAAGCGCTGATAAACAGGAACAGCAATAAGGGTGACAGCACAATTAACAGCATAAGGCTAAGCAGTAAATCCAGCCAGCGGTTGCTGAATAAGGGACGCAAATAAAACCACAAGCGCCATAACGGCAAACGCAGGCGCTGCCGCCATGTTCTTGAAGTGCCCAAAGGGCCAGGTAATGGCTGCATAATATTTCTCACAAATCATCCAGTATTTGACGCATGGCTTGAACAGTCGGTTCAATTTCAGCCAACACCAGGGATAAACAGGTTTCAACCTTTTCATCCTGTTGACAGGCATATTCCAGTGCTGCTGATTTCTCATGCAAATAAAGCGCCCCAAATAATTTACTGCCACTTTTCATGGCATGGGCTTCGATTCTCATCGGCTCAAGTTCATTTTTCTGAAAAAATGCAGATAATGCCTGCGCATGATCTTCACATTCCTGGATAAAAACCATAACCATCTGGGCCACCATGTCCTTTCCTATATCATCCCCGATTTTTTCCAGGGCATCCAAATCAATAGGGGCAAAAGGGGTAGACGTTGTTTTTTTATTGGTTTGAACGGGTGTTGGAGATGATTTTATTAACACCGGTTCCGCCTGCTGAGGCAGCCAGCGTTGTAACATCAGCAGTAAATCATTCCGGCTGACCGGTTTGCTTAAATAATCACTCATGCCCTTATCCAGACAAACTTGCCGTTCACTTTGCAGTGCATTGGCCGTGAGGGCAATAATTGGAATTGATGCCTTGTCAGCAGGCAAGGTTTTAATTTTTTGCGTGGCCTCAAAACCATCCATTTCCGGCATGGCAACATCCATAATAATCAAATCATAAGCATTACTTTGAACTTTTTTAAACCCCTCCAGACCATTAATCGCTTCGTCCACCTGATAGCCATGTTTTCTTAAAATAGCACCGATTACAGTACGGTTGGCGGTGCTGTCTTCGACTAATAATAATTGTGCATTACCTTGATGCAGATAGTGTGGCGTTGTTATACGGGTATTATTGACCTGGGGTTTTGGTTCCTCTAACGGTGCTGCTGGCTGGTAGGCTAAGGTAAAGGAAAAAGTACTGCCTTCTCCCGGTGTGCTTTGCAGCTTAATATCACCGCCCATTTTTTTAACCAGGCTGCGCACAATTGCCAGACCCAGACCGGTACCACCATATTTACGGGTATTGGAAGGATCAGCCTGGGTAAATTTTTCAAAAATATGTACCTGTGCTTCAGGCTCTATACCAATGCCGGTATCTTGTACCTGGATACTTAATGCTGGTGTTTGTGGTGGCAGATGGCTGCTGCCGATATGTAATGTCACCGCGCCCTGATGGGTGAACTTTACCGCATTCCCCATCAGGTTTAACAGGATTTGCCGCAAGCGTTTAGGATCACTATTGATGCGTAGTGGCACATCCGTATCAATAGAACCGATTAAATTAATTTTTTTGCTGCGGGCATCCGCTGTCAGGACATTTAATACGGCATTAATTAATACCGGTAAGTCGAAATCAATCTGTTCTAGTACAAACTTGCTAGATTCCAGTTTGGAAAAATCAAGAATATCATTAAGTATACTTAATAAATTTCGGCTGGAATCCTCCGCAATCTGTAAAAAATGCTGTTGCTCATTATCCAAAGTTGTCTGTGTCAATAATTCCAGCGTACCCAGTAAAGCACTAATCGGCGTGCGGATTTCATGACTCATGGTTGCCAGAAAACGCGATTTGGCCCGATTTGCAGTTTCGGCCTGCTCCTTGGCGAGACGCAGTTCCTGTTGACGCTGCGCCTGTATACGTAAAACCTGGGCAAATTGATTGACTGAATCTGCCAGAGCCACCAATTCAGTTGCACTGCGTTTGGGCAGATATAATGGATGGGTATAGTCATTATTGGCAATTTTTAAGACACGGCGATTGATTTTATTGATTGGACTCACCACCAGCCAGCGCATCAGCAAAATAATCATGGTACTTAATGCCACTGCCAACAGTACAGAAAACAACTGTACCCGTCCCACCATAAAACGTACTTTTTGTTCAATGGGACGCATATCCCAGGCCATGTATAAATAACCAAAATGTTCTTTTTCAACAATGATTGGGCGGGTAAACTCCCGTTTGGAAATATCTTCGGCATCATGCGGGGGTTGCCATTGCGCGATAAGCAAGCCTTGCTGATTACGGTATTTAATGCGCAGAATAGCGGGGTCACTTTGGCTGGATTGTTCCATGGCTGTTTCCAGCAGGGGGATATCCTGGGTAATGATGGCGTTTAATGACGCGGCAGTTAATAAGAAGGATATTTTTTCAGTTTGTTTTTCAATGTCTTCAATCAAATAATCAGTAACAAAATAACGTACCAGAAAACTGGCAATAAATATCACAATTAAGGTGACAACTACAAATAATAAACTCACCTGACGCCATAAGGGCCAGGATGAAAAAATCCGGGCTTTATTACTGAAAAAATTCATGATTTTGCTCTATCGCCTGGCGAATAGGCGCATAATCCGCATCACTGGCAACTAAAAAGCCATCTTTTTTTAAAGCTTTCAGCGCCTGCACATCCTTCATTTCCAACAATACTTCAGTAAGTGCCGCTACCATTGTCAGCGAAAGTTGTTTGCTTGCCAACCAGGGTTTGGTGACATTCTCAAACTCACCAATAATACGCAATGCCTTACCTTTTTTTAATAAGGTCTTATAAGTCCCCGCCTTTAACGCACCACCATCAAACTGCCCGGCGGCAACCGCTGCACCTACCTTGTCATGTCGCCCCAGATAAGCATAATCAGTGAAATCTGCTGCGTGAACACCAGCGGCAAGCAGGTGATTCTGCGCAAGATAACGGCCTATGGTTGAGTTTTTATTACCAAAAGCGAAACGCTTGCCTTTTAATTGCGCCAGTGTTTGAATATCGCTGTGTCTGGCAACGCAAATCACCCCCTTAAAAACCTTTTTCCCTTTTTTGCTTTCCATTGCCAGCAGCTTAATACCAGGTTCAAGCTGTTTGGCTTTAATATAGGAAGCGGGGCCAAAACGGGAAAAATCAACTTTACCGGAAACCAGGTCATTGATGCCGGTATCATAATCTTTGGCAACCACCATTTTGATTTTGACCATTTGGGAAAGTTTCTGACTTAAGCCGGTTTCCAGCGCACTTAATAAGGGGCGAAACTTTTTAACCATCGTCAGGGGTTGATCGGATGTATATACGCCAAATTTGAGTTGAATATCTGCTTGCGCTGAAAATGTAGACAATAACAACAGCGGGCTGCAAAAAATAATGAGTTTTTTATAAAACATGATTCAACGCCTTTTTATAATAAATCAATAGAAACAGAAAACTGTTATGAGGGATGGTAGCATACTTGCTTGACCGTATCGTTTCTGTTCATTAGATTTTATACTGAGGGCAGTATGGCTATATTCCATCATTTTTTTGCCAATCGTTTTATTCGCAACAGCAGTTGGATCGGCGTGTCCGAATTAATGGCGCGTGTGTCACGACTGCTGACCGCAATTATTCTGGCGCGTTTTCTGTCGCTGGAAGAATTCGGGATTGCAGCATTGGCTATCACGGTGAATGAACTGGTTAAGGTATTTAACCAAAATGGCATTGGGGCTAAAATCATCCAGGCTCCCGAAGCAGAACTGGAAGCGGTGTGTAATACGGCTTATCGTTTGAACTGGATGGTTTGCGGCAGTTTGTTTGTATTGCAATGCCTGCTGGCTTTTCCCCTGTCCTGGTTTTATCAGCAAGCTGATTTAATCCCCATGGTGATGTTGCTGGCAGTGGTTTATTTATTTATGCCCTCGGCGCTGGTGCAGGCATTTTTAATCCAGCGTCAGAACCGTCTGAAAGTCACGGCTCTGGTTGCCGGGGTGCAGGTGACGGTGGATAATTTATTAACCGCCTTACTGGCGGTGCTAGGCCTGGGAGCTTGGGCAGTGGTGCTGCCGAAACTGCTGGTTGCGCCGATCTGGGTTATCGGCACCCGCATGAATCAATACTGGCGTTTTGATCCCCACAGCGGTTTTGCCCATTGGCGTGAGATTTTACATTTTGGTAAACATGTATTAGGCGTGGAACTGCTGAAAACCCTGCGCCTGAATCTGGATAATTTAATTATCGGGCGTTTTCTCGGCATTGAAGCGCTGGGTATTTATTCTTTTGCCCGTAATGCTGGTTTAGGTATCAGTTTATCTTTAAGCAGTGCGTTTAATACCGCGCTGTTTCCCCATTTGTGTGAAGGCGCTGAAGATCGTGGTTTATTACGGAAAAAATTTCTTCATGCCTTAAAAATAATTGCCTGGGTGATGGTGCCTCTAATTCTGCTACAGAGCTTATTAGCGCCCTGGTATGTGCCAATTGTGTTTGGGGAAAAATGGCAGGTCGCCGTGCCGGTATTATTATTGCTGTGTTTATCGGCAATTCCCAGACCCTTTGGTGAAGGTGCGGCAGAAGTCATGCGGGTGCTGAATAAACCGCATATTGATTTTTATTGGAGCAGCTTTTTTTCTTTGCTGTTTCTGGCAATTGTTTTTATCAGCCTGCCCTGGGGTATTAATGGCGTGGCACTGGGTATTTTATTAATTCACCTGATTGCATTACCCGCTTATACAGTCTGGGTGGTGCGTCATTATTTGCATTAGATAACTCGCAGCGAATAATACCCCCATTTCGCTGGTCTTTTTACCCGTTTTCTGCGTTGTAAAAACCGTTACATAGCCCACTATGCGCCGGTTTTCACGCCTTGAAAACGGATAAAAATCCTGTGCGCTACGGGGGGTATTTCTTGCGAGTTACCTTAACAGGAATCATGTTATGTTTTCTATTATCATGCCCTTATACAATAAAGCCGCCGAGGTTCGGGACAGCGTGTGCAGCGTGCTGGAACAAACAGAGCCTGATTTTGAATTACTGGTGATTGATGACGGCTCTACCGATAACAGCATTGAACAACTGGTGACGATTCAAGACCCGCGCCTGCGCCTGATTCAACAGCCAAACGCAGGTGTATCTGCTGCTAGAAATCGGGGTATTCAAGCTGCTGCTTATGCTTATGTCGCATTTATTGATGCTGATGATAGATGGGAAAAAGATTTTTTAGCGCGTATCAAAAACCTGATTCAAGCCTACCCGCAGGCAGGTGCCTGGGCAACGGCTTATGTTTTTCAACAGGGCGCGCAACTCACCCCGGCACGGATTTATGGACTGGGTGATAAACCCACCCTTATTCATGATTATTTTGCTGTAGCCGGGCGTGGAGACTTACCCTTAATGGCCTCTGGCGTCTGTATTCCACGCCAGATATTAAAGCAATCTGGAGGCTTTCCGGAACAGCAGCAGCAAGGCGAGGATCAAGCCCTGTGGGCGTGGATAGGTCTGCGTTATCCCATTGCTATTGATCCCACGCCTTGCGTGCATTACCAATTAAGTGCCAGCAACCGCGTCAGCCTTAAGCAGATTCCGCAACAGGAACTGCCTTACAGCCGGGATTTACAACAACAATTAAATGCCGGAGTGGTTCCCAGAGCACTTAGAAACTCGGTAGCGCGTTATATTGCAGGGCATCTGGTGCATTTGGCGCAATTAAATGTACGCGCCGGACGACCAGGGATTGCACGCTCTTTGCTGGCAGATCGCCGTACTCGCAAAACGCCGTTAAGACGCCTGAAGTGGTGGTTGCGTTCCTATCTACCCGTATCCAGACCCGTCACCAAAGCCCGGGTGCTGCATTTACTGAATGACACTGATATGGGCGGGATTAAATCAGTGGTGGACAGTCTGGTGCAATCAAGCCTGGCTGAAGATTTTAAATTTGAATTTGTTTGTATCAATCCCCAATCCTGGTGGCGGCAGCATTATCAAGCCCAACTGATTATGCTGCACTATGCTTGCAACTGGCGTAATTTACCCGGCCTGGTGGTCTTACGCCTGCGCAACCCCCGCGCCAGGATTATTATCCAGGAACATCATTATACCCAGGCATTTGAACGCACTGTGCCTTGTGTATGGCGTTTTCGTACCATGTTACGTGCACATTATTATCTGGTACATCGGGTGATTGCAATTTCTCAGGGACAAGCCAGGTGGCTGATACAGCAAGTTTTATTTAGTCCTAATAAACTACATACCATTCCCCAATCCCGGCATTTGCATGAGTTTTTGCAAGTCCCGCTAAAAAACCCGCAAGAACCGTTGATATTGGCAGCTTATGGGCGTTTTCACTGGCAAAAAGGCTTTGATTTGCTGCTGGAAGTCATGCCCCGCCTGCCGCCCTCGCAATTTCATTTATTATTAGCCGGGGCAGGAGAACAGGAAACCCAGCTAAAAGCCAAAGCCGACAAGCTGGAACAGGTCACTTATTGCGGGATTATCAGCGATGTACCAAAATTCCTGGCATGTTGTGACGTGGTGCTAATACCCTCCCGCTTTGAACCCTTCGGCCTGGTTTGCCTGGAAGCCAAAGCCGCCGCTAAACCGGTGCTGGTTAGTAATGTGGATGGCCTGCCCGAACAGGCGCAGGGTTGCGGTCTGGTAGTAAATGCTGATGATGCGGAAGCACTTTACCAAGCCCTGCTCAAGCTGCCACAACAGCCTTTAAGCAGTTGGGGGAGCGAAGGCCGGATACAGGCACAAACGGCCTGGGATAATTATGTCAAACGTTGGCGACACTATCTGCAACAGGAGATCAATACTCATGCCTAAAGTTTCTGTGGTCATGCCCATTTATAATGTCGAATCCTATGTGGCCTCGGCGATTCAATCCGTGTTACAACAAACGTTCACTGATTTTGAATTATTGTTGGTGATTGACGGCGCAACGGATAACAGTTTGGCGATTTGCAAACAGTTTGATGATCCGCGCATCCGTATTATAGAACAACAAAATCGGGGACTGGCGGGGGCGCGTAATACCGGAATTCGTCAGGCTCAAGGCGAATATATCGCCCTGCTGGATGCGGATGATCTCTGGCTGCCGGAAAAGCTGGCAAAGCAGGTGGCACATCTGGACAACAATCCCGAAGTCGGTATCAGTTATGCCATTTCAGCATTTATTGACGAACAGGATCGCAGTCTGGGGTTGTATATGTCTCCCAAATTACAGGATATTACGCCGCAGGAAGTCTTTTGCCGTAACCCTGTCGGCAATGGTTCGGTGCCAATGATACGCCAAGCCGTATTTGCTGCTATTGCGTTTCAATACCAGCCCGGTAATGATGAAATGGCTTATTTTGATGAAAGTTTTCGCCAATCGGAAGATATTGAATGCTGGATGCGCATGGCCTTATTAACAAAATGGCAATTTGCCGGTATTAATCAGGTTTTAATTCGTTATCGCGTGAATGCAGGCGGTCTGTCCGCCAACCTGGACAAACAATATCAGCAATGGCAGCGCATGGTAGATAAAATGCGTGATTACGCCCCAACATTTTTACAAGACTGGGAAGCCCCCGCACGCGCTTATCAATTGCGTTATCTGGCGCGGCGCGCAGTGCGGATGCGCAATGCCAAAACCGCCACACGCCTAATGTCGCAGAGTCTGGCCTGTTACAAAGCATTGCTGTGGCAGGAACCGGGGCGCACCCTGAGCACACTGGCTGCCGCCTGGCTGCTGCGCCTGCTCCCCCTGAAGTTTTATCAAACACTGGAACAATGGGGGGTAAATTTGTCCAGGAAACTGAAATAAAGTATCACCCCTGCAAGCATCAGCTTGCAGGGTATAAGCGCCAGTAATAATGGCGCTATCTTAAAAAGGCATCTTAAACCCGTCAGGCAGGTTTAAGCCACCAGTCAGACCCGACATTTTATCTTTGCTGTTTTGTTCAACCTTACGCACCGCGTCATTCATTGCTGCGGCGATCAAGTCTTCCAGCATTTCTTTGTCAGTTAACGTGGTTGGATCGAGTTCTACATGACGCACATCGTGGCGTCCGGTCATGGTGACCTTAACCATGCCGCCGCCTGACTCACCGATCACTTCAAGATTTTGTAATTCTTCCTGGGCTTGTTGCAGGTTTGACTGAATTTCTTGAGCCTGCTTCATTAAACCGGATAAACCACCTTTCATATGTTTTTCTCCAATGCGTTTATTTCAGGTTTTGCTGATAGATTTTAATATCTGCGTTTTGGCGTAAACCCGATAATAACATCTGATATTCAGTGCTACCCAAGCCACGTTGCTGTTGTTCTAAATCCTGTTTTAATTTTGGCGTTGTTTCCTCATCAGCCTCTGATTTCAGCTCCAACAAGGCGATAACGGCATATTCTGTATCCGATAAGGCAATTCCCTGATATAAAGCATTTGGTGCTGCTGGCGTACCCATCTTGAATGCTGCCTTAAGTACCGCAGAAGGCAGGGCTAAATCATCAGCATTGACCCATTGTGGGGCTGACCAGTTAAGTTGATGTTGTGCCAACAGGGCTTGTTGCGCGCCACTGGATAAAGCGGTTAATACTTCCTTGCCAACAGTCTCGGTCGCTTGCTTGATTTTTTCTTGTTTGAGCTGCTTTGTGATTTGCGCTTTCACTTGCTCCAAAGCTTGTATCTGAGAAATTTCATGATCTTTGATACGCAATACCAGTTGATCACCATTTTCCAGGACTAATACCTCACTGTTGCGACCTTCTTGTAAGACCTGCCCACTAAAAGCAGCCTTGCGGATGCTTTCCGTACTTAAAATACCTTCACCCTGTTCATTTTTAGCAAACAGCTCTGTGCTATGTTGCGCAATGCCTTGCAACTCGGCAATAGATGCTAAAGAATCGGGTTGTTCAAAAGCCAGATTAGCCATATCTTCACTGACGCCGTAAAACAAGCTATCCGCTTCTTCTTTTTTATGGGATTTAAGCAGTTCTTCTTTGACTTCGGCAAAAGGTTTGGTCGTTTCCGGTTTGGCATCAAGCAGCTTAATAATGTGATAGCCAAACTGACTTTTAACCGGACTGCTGATTTCACCTGATTTTAAGGTTTTTACCGTATCTTCAAATGATTTAACCATTTGGCCCGGTTCAAACCACCCCAGGTCGCCGCCTTTTTTTGCAGAACCGGTATCGGCTGAAAATTCTTCCGCCAGTGCCGCGAAGTCTTCTTCCTTGTTCAAACGCTCAATAAGGGATTCCGCTTTTTTCAAAGCTGCTGCCTCATCACCATCTTCAATGTTAATCAGAATATGACGGGCCTGCCACTCGGGTTTGGTGGTATAAGTATCTATCTGACTTTCATAACGAACTTGCAAATCGTCGTCTTTAACTTCTTTAATGGTTTCTGCCAGTTTTTCCCGACTTAGCAAAACATAATCAATACTGACCTTTTCTGGTGTCGCATAATCTGCTGAATTTGCATCATAATAGGCTTTAATTTCTTCATCACTGACGGCTGTTGCTGTGGCAACAGACTCGGGGACACGCAGATAACTGACCAGACGTTGTTGGTTCTTCAGTGTCTGTAATGTTTGCTGTTCCGTTTCAGTTAAGGCGGTTGCGCTTAAAATACCTTCGCGTAACTGGTTTAACATCATTTGCTGACGCATACGGCTTTCATATTCAGGCGTACTCATTTGTTGCGAGCGCACTTTGGCATGATACATATCCGTTGAAAAACGCCCATTATCCTGAAATTGTGGATTAGTTTGAATCTGTGCCTGTAATAAGGCATTGCCAATGCGAAATCCCTGTGCTTCCACCGTTTGCGTTAACACAGCCTCATTAATCATTTGCTCCAGTGTTTCCTGGCGCAGATTAGGTAATAAGCTGGTAATATCAAACTTGCCTTGCATCATGGATTGAAAACGGTATACCTGCTGCTGCACTGCATTTTCATAAGTATTTTTGTCGAGTTCGACACCATTAACTTCGGCAACGGTAACACTGCCACCGCCACCTAGATAGCTTTGTATACCCCACAGTGCAAAAGGAATCGAAATGAAAATCACAATAACCCAAGCCAGCCAGCCTTGAGACTTGTCACGAATATTTTGTAGCATACCCAATCCTTACAATTATTCTTTATTTAAAACCGGTTTTTAAATCGGATACAGTATACCGTATCCAGAAGTTTGCGCAAAAAAAAGGGAATGCATAAAAACTATGCATTCCCTATATACTGGCGGAGCGGACGGGACTCGAACCCGCGACCCCCGGCGTGACAGGCCGGTATTCTAACCAACTGAACTACCGCTCCAGAAATCTAATTATTGGTGGGTGTTGAGGGACTTGAACCCCCGACATTCGCCTTGTAAGGGCGACGCTCTACCAACTGAGCTAAACACCCCCCGTGGTAAAGAGTCGCCATTATACTGGCTGTTTTATAAAATGCAACTAATTTTTTTCAGCGTTTTCACGCTGAAAAAAATTAATTAGTTTACAGCGTCTTTTAATGCCTTACCTGGCTTGAATGCCGGTACTTTGGTTGCTTTAATTTCAATTGGTTTACCGGTACGTGGATTACGTCCGGTACGCGCTGCGCGATCACGCACAGAAAACGTACCAAAGCCAATCAGTGTCACCGGATCATCTTTCACCAATGCGTTAGTCACTGCTTCCAGTACGGCATCTACTGCTTTTCCGGCATCAACCTTGGAAATTTCTGCAGATGCTGCAACCGCCTGTACTAATTCTGATTTATTCATCTTACCCCCAGTTAAATTAATATGCTTTTAGGAATGGAAATGAAATAAAACAGAAACTGAACAAGTCGCGTTTCTGGCCTTATAACATTTCCGTTCCTTATCAAAACAGCTGAAAAAATCAACTAAAAGTCTGCCAAAGCCACGTATGGCAACCCTTTGAGCACTTATTTCCCAGCGCTTTGCGTATCATTACAGATTCAAGACAATATCTCAATGGGTTTGTACGTTTTGAGTACTTTTTCTGTCAGTTTTTTTATCTGAGTCTGTCAGTGTTTCCGGGGGTTCTGCGATAATATCCTTGGGAACCGGCATCTTTTGCAAGGCATGTTCCAATACCTGCTCAATCCATTTTACTGGTTTAATGGTCAGGTTTTTCTTAATGTTATCAGGTATTTCCGATAAGTCCTTAGTATTTTCATCAGGGATTAAAACGGTGCGTATGCCGCCTCTTAAGGCCGCCAGCAGTTTTTCTTTCAGGCCGCCAATAGGCAATACCTCGCCACGTAAAGTAATTTCACCGGTCATTGCCACATCTGCGCGTACAGGGATATTCGTCAACACCGAAGTCAGTGCCGTACACATGCTGACACCCGCGCTAGGGCCATCTTTGGGTGTTGCACCTTCCGGCACATGAATATGTATATCCTGTTTCTGATAAAAATCGGGATCAATGCCCAGCGCTTCTGCGCGCGCGCGCACTACGGTCATTGCCGCCTGAATCGATTCCTGCATCACATCACCGAGTTGACCGGTGTAAGTCAGTTTACCTTTACCTGACATATTGCTGGCTTCAATAGTGAGTAAATCACCGCCAACCTGTGTCCAGGCCAGCCCTGTCACCTGCCCGACTCTGTCTTTCTCTTCTGCAATACCATAATGAAAACGCTTAACGCCTAAAAACTTCTCAATATTACGTGAAGAAATCAGTAGTTTTTTATGTTTTTCCGCTTTATCGGCTTTAGTTGCTTTGGCTTTTTTAGCCGCCGCGTCTTTAAATAAAATCTCTTTGACCACTTTGCGGCAGATTTTGGAGATTTCCCGCTCCAGGCTACGAACCCCTGCTTCACGCGTGTAATAGCGAACGATATCACGTACTGCGCTTTCGCCTATGGTTAACTCGGCAGTCTTTAAACCATTGGCTTTTAATTGTTTGGGAATCAGATAACGGCTGGCAATATTCAGCTTTTCATCTTCGGTATAACCTGATAGACGAATAATTTCCATACGATCCATTAATGGTTCAGGAATATTCAAGCTGTTGGCAGTGGCGATAAACATAATGTCAGATAAATCATAATCCACTTCCAGATAATGATCATTAAAGGTATGGTTTTGCTCAGGATCTAATACTTCCAGCAAGGCGGAAGAAGGATCACCGCGAAAATCCATCGCCATCTTGTCCACTTCATCTAATAAAAACAGCGGGTTTTTAGTGCCCACCTTAGTCAGATTGTGAACAATTTTTCCTGGCATGGAGCCGATATAGGTACGCCGGTGTCCACGAATTTCCGCTTCATCACGCACCCCACCCAAAGACATACGTACAAATTTACGGTTGGTGGCACGGGCAATAGACTTGCCTAATGAGGTTTTACCCACCCCAGGCGGGCCAACCAGACATAAAACCGGGCCTTTTAATTTGCGCACCCGTTGCTGTACCGCAAGGTATTCCAAAATGCGCTCTTTAACTTTTTCCAGACCATAATGATCCGCTTCCAGCACCGCTTCGGCTTTACTCAAATCACGACTGATTTTACTGCGTTTTTTCCAGGGTATGCTAACCATGGTATCAATGTAATTACGCACCACGGTCGCTTCTGCCGACATGGGTGACATCATTTTAAGTTTATTCAATTCAGCAATGGACTTGTCCTTGGCTTCTTTGGACATGCCCGCTTCAGCAATTTTTTTGGTCAGTTCTTCAATTTCATTGGGGGCATCTTCCATTTCGCCCAACTCTTTCTGAATCGCTTTAATCTGCTCATTCAGATAATACTCGCGCTGGCTTTTTTCCATCTGGCCTTTGACCCGCTTGCGAATATTTTTTTCAACCTGTAACAGATCGATTTCAGCTTCGATCAAATTTACCAGATGTTCCAGGCGCTGCTGCACATCAAAGGTTTCCAGAATTTTCTGTTTTTCTTCAATTTTGATGACCATATGCGCGGCAATGGTATCTGCCAGACGCCCGGGATCATTGATACTGTTGAGGGAAGTCAGGATTTCCGGCGGCACTTTTTTGTTTAATTTAATATATTGATCAAACTGGGAAACAATTGAGCGAGATAAAACATTGACTTCCTTACTGCTGGGTACTTCATTTTCCCAGGGCACAATTTCCGCATTAAAATAGTCTTCTTCAATGCTCAGTTGCGTGATTTGTGCGCGTACACCGCCTTCAACTAACACCTTGATCGTGCCATCTGGTAATTTCAACAATTGTAAAATTGAAGAAATCGTCCCCACCTGATGCACATCTTCCATCCCGGGATCGTCATTGGCTGCGCTTTTCTGAGCCACCAGCAAAATACGCTTATCCCCGCTCATGGCTTTTTCCAGCGCATGGATAGAACGCTCGCGCCCCACGAATAACGGAATGACCATATGTGGATAAACCACTACATCACGCAGTGGCAGAACCGGTAAAATATCGGGGTACAGGGGGGTTTCGTCAGTAATTAAGTCATCAGATGACATGGAACAATCCTCTGTTTGGAAAATGTGCCAGCTTATGTATAAGCTGCATTTGAGATGAATTCAGCTTATACTCAATCATTAAAATTGGTAATGAGTCTGAGTATAAATATTTTCTATTGATAGGTTTTTAGATTGAGGCTTAGGCCTGAAAATCAAGAAAAACCCTGTATTTGGTAGAAATTCCCGTGGATGATAAAGGAAATGGATAGTAAACGGTAGTTTAACCAGAGGCTGATGTGACCTTTTTTAAAAAGCCAACAGTGCCTAAGAGGCTGACCAAATCCAGCTTTTCCGCAGTAGGTCTTGTGTTCTCGGACAGCCTCCTAAAGTACTTTGACCTGTGCAAGCGCCTGCCTGAGCACTTCAGCGTCTGCCCCCGCTAGATGCGCGTGTTCGCTGATATAACGCCGAAAGCGGCGGGCGCCGGGAACGCCATGAAATAAACCCAGGATATGACGGCTGATATGCTTTAGGTACACGTCCTCAGCCTGCATTTTTTCAACATAAGGAATTAAAGCCTCAATAATCTCATGTCGGCTGGGAATGGGATGGTCGTCACCATAAAATAGCTTATCCGCGTTTGCCAGCATATAAGGGTTTTGATAAGCCTCGCGCCCAATCATCACGCCATCGAGTGCTGGCAGGTGGGCTTGTGCTGCTTCCAGGCTGAGGATGCCGCCATTGAGTACAAACTGTAAATCCGGGAAATCCTGTTTCAGTTGATGCACCACCTCATAACGCAAAGGCGGGACTTCGCGGTTTTGCTTAGGGCTTAAACCTTTTAACCAGGCTTTGCGGGCATGGATAATAAAAATTTTACAACCCGCGCCAGCAACGCTTTGGATAAAATGATAAAGCTGTGCATAACTGTCCTGGTGGTCAATGCCTATCCGGGTTTTGACCGTCACCGGTACTTTAACCGCATCACTCATCGCTGCAACGCCTTCCGCGACCAGTTCCGGCTCAGCCATTAAACATGCACCAAAGCGCCCGGATAAAACCCGATCACTGGGGCAGCCGACATTGAGATTGATTTCATCATATCCCCAGTCTTCCCCCATAATGGCGCATTGACGTAAAGCATCGGGTTCACTGCCGCCTAATTGCAAGGCAACAGGATGTTCTTCGGCATTAAATTGTAAAAAACGTTTCTGTTCGCCATATAATAACGCACCAGTTGTGATCATTTCGGTGTATAACAGTATATGCTTGGAAATCAAGCGCAGGAAATAACGTTCATGGCGATCTGTCCAGTCCAACATGGGGGCTATCGACAGGGTTCGTGGTAAATTGGTCAATATCATCACTCTTAACAAAAATCATAAAGGGGGCGCGGGTGCGTGTTTATTTTACAGGCTTAAATTATTTTTTTCGCAGTATGATCTTTATTGTATTGGGATTTTACGTGCAAAACAGCTATGCTGCGCGTGATTTTCTAGTGGACTCAGAATGGCTGGGTGAACATATTGAAGATGAAAAACTCATTATTCTGGAAGCACGCTACCATCCACACCGCTATTTTACGATAGGACATATCGAAGGTGCGGTGCAGGTGCAGCGTTTTAAGGATTTGGGCGATAACCAGGCCAATCCGGTTATGCGTTTCCCCAGTCGGGAAGCTTTTCAAAATACCTTGCGCTCATGGGGCGTTAATGATGATTCAACGCTGCTTATTTATGATGACTCCAGCACTGCCTTAGCCGCCCGTATTTATTTCCTGCTGGAGTTATATGGTTTTAATACGGCACAAGTCAAAATTCTTAATGGCGGCACCAGAGAGTGGACAGCCTTTGAAGAATTAAGCAAACAAGCCCCCTCAATTCAGCCCGGTCAAGTCACGCTAAAATCTGCCAATAAAGATTTATTTATCGACTGGCAGGATGTTTATGATGATGTGGTTTCGCGACGTGATGACCAGGTTGTGTTATTAGATTCCAGGCCAAAGGATATGTACACAGGTAAAGTTATCCGGCATTCGGTATTAGGTGGACATATCCCCGGCGCTATCAATATTGTCAGCCTGGAAGGTACTGATGCGCAAAACTGGATTGCTGAAAAAGACTTAGCGGCGCTGTATCAAACCATTCCCAAAAATAAAACCATTTATGCTTATTGTCATGATGGTTTTCGTATGAGTCTGGCCTATATGCAGTTAAAAAGTTTGGGGTATCAAGATGTGCGCTTATATAATGGTGGCTGGTCACATTGGGGAAATCGTTTGACTTTGCCAACGGTTGAAGGTGACAAACCCTATAATGGGGATTATGATTTATAAGCCGAAAAGAAATATTCAGGCTAACCCTGGCTCCAAACTAAAAAAAACTGGGGAGTGTAACTTCAGTTATTGAAACCAAAGGAAAAAACCATGAAAAGATGGATTCAAGGCGGTATTTTGGCACTATTGTGCAGCACAGCCCCAGTGATGGCAGAAATTAAAGGCGAAGCCGTAGCATATCAAAGCGATGGCGTTACCCTGAAGGGCTATCTTGCTTATGATGACAGTATCACAGGAAAACGTCCCGGTGTATTGGTTGTGCATGAATGGTGGGGGCATAATGAATATGCCCGTAAACGTGCGCGGATGCTGGCTGAACTAGGCTATACCGCATTGGCTATAGACATGTACGGCGATGGCAAAACAGCGGATCACCCTGACAATGCCAAAGCGTTTATGATGGAAGTGCTGAATAATATTGAAGCCGGGCGCGCCCGTTTTATGGCTGCAAAAACAGTGCTGGAGACGCACAGCAGCGTAAATAAAGATAAACTGGCAGCGGTTGGTTACTGCTTTGGCGGTGGCACGGCGTTGGCAATGATGCGTATGGGCGTGGAACTTGATGGCGTAGCCAGTTTTCATGGTTCCCTGGGAACGGATATATCCGTAGAAAAAGGCACCATAGCCACCCGCGTCGCAGTCTTTACTGGCGGCAAAGACCCGATGATTCCTGCCAAGCAAGTCAAAGCTTTTGAAGCTGAGATGAAAGCAGCGGAAGTGGATTATCAACTGGTGGTGTATCCTGAAGCCAAACACAGCTTTACCAACCCTGACGCAGACAAGTTTGGCAAGAAATTTAAAATGCCACTGGCTTATGATGAAAACGCGGATAAAGATTCCTGGCAGAAATTACAGGTTTTTTTGAAGGATATTTTTAACTAACTGATGGCCTTGAATCTTTTACTCTCCAGCACCTCCTATCCCAAAAATCCTAAGGATTGGCGGGGCATCTTTATTGCCCACATGGTTCAGGCACTGGCGGCAAAACCAGATATTCACCTGAAAGTCTGGGCACCACCTGGAGAATTGCCTGCGGATGTTGAATATTTGTGTACAGTAAAAGAGCGTAAATGGCTGGATAACCTAATGCAGCGTGGCGGTATTGCGCACTTACTGCGTCAAGACCGCTGGCGGGCAGGTATTACCGCTTTGCAATTACTGTATTTCTTGTATCGTTTGTATCAACGTGAATCTCAACAGGTTGATATGTTGCATGTGAACTGGCTGCAAAATGCGCTACCACTGGGTAAAGGTTCAGAACCCTTGCTCATTACAGTGTTGGGTAGTGATTTACAATTACTGAAACTGCCTGGAATGGTTAGCTTGTTGCGACGCGTATTGCGTAATCGTCCCAGTTTAATCGCACCGAATGCACAATGGATGGTTGCACCACTGCAAGCACAGTTTGGTGATGTGGCAGAAATTCGTCCGATTGTATTTGGTATTGCTGATGTTTGGTATAAACTGCAACGTAACTGGCAAGCACCCAAGAAAAAATGGCTGGTGGTATTACGTGTAACACAGAAAAAAATTGGCCCTTTGTTTGACTGGGGTGAGGTTTTATTTAAACATACAGAACATGAATTACATTTGTTTGGCCCTATGCAGGAACAATTAGACATTCCTGACTGGGTGTTTTATCACGGCGCGACACATCCAGAGGCGCTGCAAACAACCTGGTTTCCACAGGCAGCAGGTTTGATTTCCTTGAGCCAGCATGATGAGGGCAGACCACAAGTGATGCTGGAGGCGATGGCTGCGGGTTTACCTATTATCGCATCTGCCATTCCTGCACACGAAAACCTGTTACAGGATCAACAAACTGGTTGCTTATGCCACCAACAGGCTGATTTTGAGCAAACTATTCACCAGTTAAGTGAAGCAGACTATAATGAAAAAATCGGGCAGCAGGCGCGCACCTGGGTTAAACAAAACGTAGGCACCTGGGATGATTGCGGACAGCGTTATTTGCAAGCTTACCAAGATTTACTGGAACGCAGGACATGAGTGAGCCTAATGGTATTTTAGTTCTGGGTGGCAGTGGTTTTGTCGGGCAATGTCTATTACCTCATCTGCCTCCACCTGTATATGTTATTTCGCGCCAAAAATTATCTAATCTTCCAGTCGGAGCGCAGGCGTTTCAGGTTGGCCTGGATGATGTACCCACACTGAAAAAAATTCTGCCGAAATGTCGTTGGCTGATACATCTGGCGAGTGATTCCACACCGGGCGTTTCCGCTGGGAAACCCTTGTTTGAAGCAGAACATAATTTAGTACCTAATTTATGTTTATTTGAATTACTGCAAGATTATCCGCACGTTAAATTATTATATCTTTCTTCTGGTGGCGCGGTATACGGTAATCCTGGTGATGCTGCCGTATCGGAATGCACGCCACTGCATCCACTTTCCTATTACGCGGCAGGAAAAATTGCCCTGGAGGCGTTTATTACTGCGTTGGTACAGCAAAGCCCCCGCCCAGCAGTGATCTTGCGACCTTCTAATTTTTATGGCCCAGGGCAGGCTTATCGTCCGGGTTTCGGCGTGATTCCCACTGTTTTGCAATACCAGCAACAAGGAAAGCCTCTGCATATCTGGGGTGATGGGGAAAATGTACGAGATTATCTGTTTATTGAAGATTTCATTCAATTGTGCCTGCTGTTGTTGCGACAAAATGAACTGGAAACGGGTGCTAAAATTTATAATGTTGGCGCGGGATATGGTTGCAGCCTGAATCAGCTTTGTGGTTTACTGGAACAAGTGACAGGACAGCGCGTGTTACGTGAATACCATCCTGCTCGCGCAGTTGATGTGCAGCATATTGTGTTGGATACTGCGCGTATTCAATCAGCTTGTGGCTGGCAGGCACAGACTGCTTTAACCCAGGGACTGGAGAAAACCTGGGCTTGGTGGCATAAAAACAGGCGGGAATCATAATGAAAGCAGTGATTTTAGCAGGTGGGTATGGCACCCGCATCAGTGAGGAAACCCATTTACGACCTAAGCCGATGGTGGCATTAGGTGGTAAACCTGTACTTTGGCATATCATGAAAACCTATTCCGCATATGGCATTAATGAATTTATTATTTGCTGTGGATATAAGGGCTATATGATTAAAGAATATTTTGCCAATTATTTTCTGCATATGGCTGATGTGACGTTTGATATGAAAAATAATCATATGGAAGTGCATCAAAACACAGTTGAACCCTGGATCATTACCTTGATCGATACCGGTGAAGATACCATGACAGGTGGCAGGTTAAAACGAATCCAGGATTATGTAGAGGATGATTTCTGTTTTACCTATGGTGATGGTTTAAGTAACGTTAATATCAAAGCCTTGATTGAGTTTCATAAACATCAGAATACCAAGGCAACCTTGACCGCTGTACAGCCACCTGCGCGTTTTGGATCATTAAGTATGGACAGGCAAAAAATCATTTCTTTTCAGGAAAAACCTCAAGCGAATGAAAGTTGGGTCAGTGGTGGTTTTTTTGTCCTAAAGCCGGAGATTTTTAACTATATTGAAGGTGATGATACAGTTTGGGAAAAAGAGCCATTAGAGCGATTGGCGGAAGAAGGGGAATTATCTTCATTTATCCACAATGATTTCTGGCAACCGATGGATACGCTAAGAGATAAAATTTATCTTGAAAAACTTTGGGACAGTGGCGAAGCCCCTTGGAAAGTCTGGTAATGGATAAGGCGTTTTGGAAGCATAAAAAAGTATTGGTTACCGGGCATACGGGATTTAAGGGTAGTTGGTTATGTCTATGGTTGCAGCATCTGGGCGCTTGCGTGACTGGCCTTGCACTTGAGCCAAGTGATACCCCGGCTTTATTTGAAGTTGCCGATGTTGCTCAGGGTATGGATTCCATCATCGGTGACATTCGCAATCCAGAAACCGTAAAAAAAGTTTTTCAACAATCTCGTCCTGACATTGTTTTCCATTTAGCTGCTCAACCTTTGGTTCGTTATGCTTATCAACATCCGGTGGAAACTTATGAAACTAATGTTATGGGTTCCTTACACGTATTAGAAGCTGTGCGGGCAACCGATTCCGTGCAGGCTGTGGTGATGATAACCACGGATAAGTGTTACGAAAATCGTGAATGGTATTGGCCTTACCGTGAAAATGAAGCATTGGGTGGCTATGACCCCTACAGCAGTAGCAAAGCCTGCGCAGAATTATTAATCGCCTCTTACCGCCAGTCTTTTTTTTCCACACAAACTGATTCAGAATACCCGGTCGCCATTGCTTCAGCACGCGCAGGTAATGTGATTGGTGGCGGTGATCGCGCGGTAGATCGTTTGATTCCTGATATTATCCATGCTTTACAACACAAACAAACTTTATTGATTCGCAATCCAGACGCAGTGCGCCCCTGGCAGCACGTATTAGAAGCGCTTGCAGGTTATCTGCAACTGGCGGAAAAGCTTTACCAGGAAGGTGCAAACTATGCTGAAGCCTGGAATTTTGGCCCTTATGAACAGGATGCCAAGTCAGTTGCATGGATAGTAAAGCGCATGACAGAGACCTGGGGTGATAAACTGGACTGGCAAGTTGAATCTGACGAACAACCCCATGAAGCCTGCTCTCTGAAACTAGATTGTTCTAAAGCGCACGAAAAATTACAATGGCAACCTAAATGGAATCTACAGCAGGCATTGGAAAAAATTACGCAATGGCATCGTGCTGAATTGAATGGAGACGATTTACGTCAATGCTGTTTGCAACAAATTAAAACCTACATGAATACGCCAAACCAATGAAGATTATTGCAACACCATTAGATGATGTATTTGTGGTGGAGAGTGAACGCTTTTCTGATCAACGGGGCAGTTTTGCACGTTTTTTCTGTACTCAAGAACTTGCTTCAGTCTTAGGTCTACGGCATATTAAACAAATCAATCACTCAATTACTTTGCAACAAGGTACGATCCGGGGTATGCACTTTCAGTATCCACCTCATGCAGAAATGAAAATGGTGCGTTGTATTAAAGGGGAAGTATTTGATGTTGCAGTTGATTTAAGAACTGACTCCAAAAATTTTTTACATTGGCATGGTGAAATACTCAACCCTGAAAATAATAAAATGATGCTAATCCCTGAAGGTTTTGCACATGGCTTTCAAACGTTATCAACCGATACCGAACTACTTTACCTGCATACAGCAGCTTACGCTCCGCAGTATGAAGGTGGTATCGCATTTGATGATCCAGCATTAAATATTAGCTGGCCTTTAGCACTTACAGATTGCTCTGAACGCGACAGACAGCATAAAAGAATTGATAATCAGTTTACAGGGATCGCCTTATGAAGTGTCGGCATTGCAAACAAGCACTTGAGCATGTTTTCCTGGATTTAGGTTTTGCACCACCCTCAAATGCTTATTTATCAAAAGATACGGTGTTGCAGCCAGAAATTTATTATCCATTAAAACTTTATGTGTGTGATCAGTGTTATCTGGTACAAACCCAGGATTATGTACAGGCTGATACACTTTTTAGTAGTGATTATGCCTATTACTCTTCGACCTCCACAGCTTGGCTGCAACATGCCGCTGATTATGCAAAAATGATTACGGCGCGCTTAAAACTGGATGTAAATAGCCATGTGATTGAAATTGCTTCAAATGATGGGTATTTATTAAAAAACTTTGTAACTGCGGGCATTCCTTGCCTGGGCATAGAACCTACGACTGGCACAGCAGCAGCCGCAGAAAAACTGGGTATACCTGTCTTAAAAGCATTTTTTGGTTTGTCTTTGGGAGAAAAACTGGCAGCGGAAAATAAACAAGCTGATTTGATTATCGGTAATAATGTTTATGCCCATGTCCCGGACATTAATGATTTCACAGCGGGCTTGAAAGCTTTACTGAAGCCCGGTGGTACAATCACCCTGGAATTTCCTCACCTTATGCGCCTGATTGAACAAAATCAGTTTGATACGGTTTATCATGAGCATTTTTCCTATTTATCATTAACAACGGTCAGCAGTATTTTTAAGGCAGTAGGCTTGCGTATCTATGATGTAGAAGAACTGCCAACGCATGGTGGTAGTTTACGTATTTATGCCAGTCATATTGATGCCGTGCATACTGAAACAAAAGCAGTTGCAGACTTATTGGCAAACGAAGTACAACATGGTTTGCAACAAATAGAGACTTATCTGAACTTTCAAAATAGCGCAGATAAAGTTAAAAATAATTTATTATTATTTTTACTTGAGCAAAAACAGCAAGGAAAAACTATTGTTGCTTATGGTGCTGCCGCCAAAGGTAATACCTTGTTAAACTATGCAGGTATTAAGCCTGACTTATTGCCTGTTGTGCTGGATGCGGCACTTTCTAAACAGGGAAAATTTTTGCCTGGTAGTCATATTCCAATACAATCTCCAGAGGTACTTAAGCAACACCAACCTGATTGGGTATTGATCTTGCCCTGGAATATAAAACAAGAAGTTATGACGCAGCTTGCATTTATCCATGAGTGGGGTGGGCAATTTGTTATTGCTGTACCAGAAATTAATTGGTATCAAACTTAATATGAAAATAGCAATTATTGGTGCTTCAGGATTTATTGGAAGACATCTAATTTCACACTTATTAAAAGATTATTTAAAACCGGAAATCAATCTGGAAATTGTTCTTGCAGCTAGAAATACAGATAAACTTTCAGCTTATAATAAATATTGCCAAGTTGTTGAGTTTGATATTGAAAAAATGGATGATTGTTATAATAGATTAGGTAAACCGGATATTTTATTAGATTTAGCATGGCGTAATTTATCAAATTATCGCTCCCTATCTCATATTGAAGTGGAATTACCTGCTCATTATCAATTTATCAAGTGTATGGTTAAAGCGGGAGTTAGTTCGGTATGTATTGCCGGAACCTGTTTTGAATATGGAATGTGTAGTGGTGCGTTGTCAGAAGATACGCCTACCCTGCCTGATAACCCTTACGGTTATGCCAAAGATGCGCTACGGCAGCAATTGCAATATCTTAAAACAGAACATGATTTTAAGTTCACATGGATGCGTCTGTTTTATCTCTATGGAGAAGGTCAACCTGATAACACACTTTATTCTCAACTACGTGCTGCAATTGTACAAAAACAGCCTGTCTTTAATATGTCAGGAGGCGAACAATTGAGGGATTATCTCCATGTTGATGCTGTCGTTGAAAAAGTTGCCCTGCTGACACTTAAAAATCAAGATATAGGTGTGGTGAATGTTTGTAGTGGTAAGCCTATTTCCATACGTCGATTAGTTGAGGACTGGTTGGAAAAAAATAATGGGGCCATTACACTGAACTTAGGTTATTACCCTTACCCAGATTATGAACCTATGGCATTTTGGGGGTCTACTGAAAAAATGGAGAAAGTTGAAAATGACAGAAATTGAAAAATTCAATAATGAAGTTCAAGCTAATATTGCCCGTTTAAATCATTCAATGGAAATGAAAAAAATGGGTATTGATTTTGTTAAAAGCAGTGCTCCCTATAAGTATTCCTATAATTTTTCATGGCTTGGACGGCCAATTATCCAATATCCACAGGATATGACTGCCATGCAGGAAATCATCTGGTCATTGCAACCAGATTTGATTATAGAAACAGGTATTGCGCATGGTGGCTCACTGATTATGAATGCCTCTTTTCTTGCCATGCTTGATTATTGTGATGCAGCCAAGCTCAATCAAGTGATTGATCCGAATAAACCGAAAAGAAAAGTGCTCGGTATTGATATTGATATTCGTGCACATAATCGTACAGCAATTGAAGCGCACCCCATGTCAAACCATATTGAGATGTTTCAAGGCTCTTCAATTGATGCTGATATGATTAAAAAAGTGCATGAATACGCAAAAGATTTTAACTGTATTCTGGTAGCATTAGATTCAAACCATACCCATGCACATGTCTTGGCAGAGTTGGAAGCCTATGCGCCACTGGTGACAAAAGGCAGCTATTGTGTCGTATTTGATACCATTATTGAAGATATGGCAGAAAATAGCTTTCCAGATCGCCCTTGGGACAAAGGGAATAATGCAAAAACGGCTGTATGGAAATACTTGGAAAACCTGTCAAAAAAACAGAAAGATAATAAAGATACATTACAATTTGAAATCGATGCGGCAATAGAAAGTAAGTTATTGATTACCGTAGCCCCTGATGGCTACCTAAAACGCATCAATTAACGCGCTACTGAAAGTAATCACTTGGTTAAAAAAAATATTATTGCCAATTTTCTTGGCAGCGCATGGATGGGGCTGATGGCTTTGGCCTTTATCCCTTCCTATATTTCCTTGATGGGTTCAGAAGCTTTTGCTTTAATTGGTTTATTTATCGCCTTGGCAAATCTGCTTTCAGCACTGGATTTTGGTATCAGTCCGACACTGAATCGAGAATTAGCAGCTTGTTCAGTAAATCACGCTGTTGAAAAAATGCGCAATACACTGCGCACTTTTGAAGTCGTATATTTTATCATTATTCTGCTGGTTATTGCGGGACTGGTTGGCGCGTCCTCTTATGTTGCCGAATCATGGTTACAAAATAATCAACTGAGCACCAAAACTGTAGCGCAATCCCTGCAACTTATGGCGGTGGTTATTGCCTTACATTTATTAACAAATTTTTATTCAGCTGGACTTGCCGGACTGCAATATCAAATCCAGGTAAACACTGTAAATGCAGTCATGGCAACATTGCGTTACGCCGCTATTGTACCCCTGATGCACACTGTTTCTGCTTCACCGGTTTTCTTTTTTATCTGGCAATTACTGATTGGATTACTTCATTTATTGACCATAATGCTGATAATCTGGCGAAAAATACCCGCATCTACACATCGTCCTGTGTTTCAAAAAGACATTATCCATGCGGTATGGAAATTTAGCGCAGGCGTCAGTATTATTTCTATTATGGGATTAGTGCTGGTTCAGTTGGACAGAATATTTTTAAGCCACTGGCTATCATTGGAGACTTTTGGTTATTACAGTGTCGCCTCAATTATTGCCATGAGTATTGCGCCACGTATAGCCAGTCCCTTCTTTGCCGCGCTTTATCCCCGTCTTACTCAGTATTTTAAACAAGGAGAAGAAGATAAGTCCATTGCTTTGTATCATAATGGATGCTTTATGCTCGCACTTATCCTGATTCCTTTGTCACTTTTTATTGCCTTATATGCGCAGGAATTATTATGGTTATGGACATCTGACCATAAAACCGTGAATAATGCAGCATCGACTTTGACACTACTTGCGCTGGGCTGCTTGTTTCATGGCATGATGTATATTCCCTATGCCCTGCAACTGGCTCATGCTCGAATCAAAATTGCCTTATATTTGAATATAATTTCATTATGCATAGCGGTTCCCCTGATGCTGATTTTATACACTAATCATGGTGCCAACGGGGTTGCTTTTACATGGTTTATTCTGAATGCTTTTTCAACATTAATCGGTGTTTTTATGATTCATCGCCACCTATTGAAAGGTGAGTATAAAAAATGGTTATTATATGATAATGGGCCTGTGTTTATCATAGCATTACTACCGGCTGTAGCTGCCAGACTGTTATTTTATGATATTTCTCTGATAGGTTTATTACTAATTTTATGTATGATGTTTTTTCTACCTGTTGTACTGATTTCGACAAGCAGAAGCAGACTGGTAAAGATTTTCCAAGGTCATTTTTCATTATGAATAAAAAACTAAAGCCTTCTGTAGTCCCACTGGTTAGTATTGGTATACCTACTTGCAATCGAGCTGATTTGATAGAACAGACTTTACAGTCCGCTATTAGACAGGATTACCCAAATCTTGAAATCATTATTTCTGATAATGCCTCAACCGATCAAACAGAAGAAATCTGTAGCCGGTTGCAGAAAGAATACAACAATATTATTTATATCAAGCACCCTTCTAATATGGGTGCAACAGATAACTTCAATTTTGTGCTAAAACAGGCAAAAGGGCAATATTTTATGTGGCTGGGTGATGATGATTGGATTGATGAAAATTATATCAGTGAATGTACTTCTATACTTGAAGTAGAAGCTAGTGTTGCAATCGTAGCGGGTATTCCAAAATATTATTATGGTGACACTTATTTGTATACCGGATTTGTGATGAATCTTGAAAATAATTCAAATACCAGACGGGTACGGGATTATTTTGCTTCAGTACAACATAACGGTATTTTTTATGGCGTAATGCGCACTCAAGTTATACAAAAAAAAGAATTAAAAAACCTCATGGGTGGTGATTTGTTAACAATTGCTTCTATGGTATTTACAGGTAAGGCACGGACTTTGGAAAGCTGCAATCTTCATCGTCGCCGGGGTGGTAGTTCATCAGATGGTAAAAGCCTTGCTAAAAGCATGGCGCTGCCTTGGCTGGATCAATATTTTCCACGTATTTCTCTTGCCCACAACGTTTTACAACACATTGTACATGATGCCAGCTTTGCCTCTTTATCCTTCTGGCAACGTTATAAATTAGGTTTGAAATGTATATTTCTGGCATTTTACAGAAAAATACAAACTATTTTATTCAAACAAAAGTTTGCAGAAAGAGCCGGAATACCTAACAGATAAATCTTATATAAAGCGATAAATAGTATCACTTTATAATCACTCAACAGAAAAATAAAGTACAAATGATAAGGTTTTTATTCTCAAATATATTATGGAATCATTAGCGAATACGTCAGAACTCTCAAGCACACCATTATGCGTAGATTTAGATGGCACCTTGTTAAATACCGATTTATTATTTGAATCTTTGGTGCAATTACTGAAAAAAAATATTTTGTATATTTTTATGTTACCTGTGTGGTTATCCCGAGGTCGCGCCACGCTTAAGCATGAAATTGCACAACGCGTTGAGATAGAAGTAAAAATGCTGCCTTATCATGAACCGTTTCTGGCTTTTTTAAAGCAGGCACATGCGCAGCAGCGCCCCCTTTACTTGGTCACAGCATCTAATATATTGATAGCTCGTAAGATTGCGGAGCATTTGAATATGTTCTCTGATGTCATAGCCAGTGATAAACATACCAACCTGAAAGGTAAGTCCAAGGGGTTGGCTCTAAAACAACGCTTTGGAGAAAAACAGTTTACTTATGCGGGTAATGATACATCCGATCTGGCTGTATGGCAGTATGCGCGTACTGCAATTGTGGTTAATGCAGGAAAAAAACTGCAAGCTAAAGTACAACGCATGATTAAACTGGAGCAGGTTTACCCAAGTAACATTCATTTAATTAAAATATTGCCCAAGGTGCTGAGAATCCATCAATGGGTTAAGAATTTTTTAATTTTTATTCCTTTACTGGCAGCTCATCGTCTGACAGATATTGAACTATTAACAAGCATCTGTCTGGCCTTTTTAGCATTTTGCCTGGTGGCTTCCGCTGGCTATGTTATCAATGATATCGTGGATCTGGAAGTAGATCGCCAGCATCATACCAAAAACCAGCGGCCTTTTGCTTCAGGTGAAGTCCCAATTCTGTATGGTTTTCTGCTTATTCCTATTTTATTGGGCTTAAGTGCTATATTAGTTTCTTTCTTACCACTGATGTTTGGGGTTATTTTAATCCTGTATTTTAGCTTGACGCTGAGTTATTCCCTGTGGCTTAAATGCATTGTGTTGGTGGATGTATTTTGCCTGGCTTTGTTATATACCTTGCGGGTGATTGCTGGGGTGGTCGCTTTGCAGGGTTTTAATTTGTCTTATTGGCTGCTTGCTTTTTCTATGTTTTTATTTTTATGCCTTGCTTTTGTCAAACGTTATTCTGAGCTATTACATGCGCATAAATTAAATAAAAAACAAGCTGAAGGGTAACCGTTCAGACCCCCAAAGCAAATATTGTATATCAGAACAATTTATGTAACAGTATAAAGCATAATCATTCAGGTTCTCACATAGCATATGACTCTCAGTGACAACGATTTACAGCAGATAAACGAAGACTGGCTTCGCGAACGGACGAAGAAAGAGCTGTTGTATCTGTCGCACACCTTACTGGTCGACCTGAAAGAAGCGCGAGAACGTATCAACCAAAATTCAGCTAACAGTTCTGTACCATCGGGCAGTGAGTCGCCGTGGTTTCACCCGGCAAATGATACAGATAGCGAGGAAGACGACGATACGCCGATTCCACCACCGCCTGACGAAACAGAAAATGACAAAACACAGGCGTCACCAGAACAGGATTCACAGGACAACTCGGATTCGCACAACAGCAAAAGAGATGTTGCCAAATAACCTAAATTAAAAAAACTCCCGCCCCATGCCCGTTTACCCTATGAATTACCCTCTACATTCCAGATTGAAGTTCCATAATCCAGCCGCTAGAAAAATAAATTTATCATCT
>NZ_JAUCGJ010000115.1 GCF_030378065.1 Candidatus Venteria ishoeyi
CGGGTTTCTTTTTCAGTAGCCAGACATAACATAAGTATTCAAACAAGCGTTCTGCAATATCTTTACGCTGGCTCTGGTGCTCTATCTGTATAGCGACTTCTTGCAAAACCCCGTTAATTTCAACTTCTAAGATTAAAAACAAATCACCTTTCAGGCTTTCTTTCAGGGCTTCGTATTTACTGATAAATTCTTTATCAATAAAACGGTACTTACCTATTTTAACATGTGGAAAATAATGCGCAAAAAATTCTTGTGTAAAAGCACTAATCAGCCACTTAAATAATGAATCATGGGTTTTAGGGTTGCTGTTATTTGTCATAGATTTATCAATTGTTCGGCTACCCGGTACGAAATTGCCATATAAGCACATTTCTGCCTTGCTCGTTGACTGGCTTGAAAATAATTAGGTAAAATAGTTTTCAAAGATAGCCTGGCAAACAAGGGACTCAATTCAATTTCAATATATATGTTTGAATATACATATAAAAATCCAGCACCCATAAAAGCATTATAATTCAGCAATATAAGGCTTCATCCAGTGCGCTATATTCCAATGCTGCACCTCACCACATCTTACCTATTCAGTATTCTCTGGATTAGTCATTACCAGGCTTTGAACGCTGCAATGCTCGAAGCTGTTGATTCAAGGATTCAGCCATGCTTTTATACTTATCTTCTGACAATAAGCCTTGCTGGTAGAGTTGTTGACAGAGAAGCAACTGTCCTTTTAATGTACCTTTAGCCTCACCTTTAGCCTCACCTCTGACCTCACCCCTGGCCTCACCTCTGGCCTCACCCCTGGCCTCACCTCTGGCCTCACCCCTGGCTTCACCTTTAGCTTCGCCTTCACGAAAAGCTTGATTACGAATATGTTCAGTAATAGTGGCTTCAATATATTCCATGTTAAACTCCTGCTTAATTTGCTTAAACCGCTGGACTGGAATTTTTTTATAAGAATCGACCCATTGATTAATTAATAATAAGCGATCATCTTCAAGTTTTCCTTTTAATTGG
>NZ_JAUCGJ010000021.1 GCF_030378065.1 Candidatus Venteria ishoeyi
CTCTGGTATCATCACATTACAAACCCAGGGCGTTGCCCTGGGCTAGTATGTTTTGCCCCTTTGGGGCTTGAATACTTTCTTAAGTTAATGGCAGTGGGGCGTTGCCCCAGGCTATATTAAAATACCCTTTTGGGGTGTTAGCGCTAAAACCCATATTTTAAGTTTTACCGTTAAACATTAGAGATAAATCTGTTCGCCTGAAAGGCGAAGGTTTTAACCTTGTGCATGGAAAATAAAATATAAAGCTATTGGAGGTTGATATGTATTTTGGAAAACGATATAAGTTGTTCTATGCGATATTAGCCATTGTCTGTTCTGGCTTGTTCAGTTTTTTTTCTGTATCCGCTGCTGCCGCCTCATATAAACTGGGCCTTGTAGAATGGTTACCCTGGGGGACTGCATATATTGCGGAGAATAAAGGTTTCTGGAAAGAACAGGGACTGGACATTCAAATAAAACAATTCCAGAATTATGAGACAGAAAATCTCAGCGCATTTGAAAATGGACATACTGATTTTATGTTGTCCATGTTAGGCAATACGCTTGAAATGATTAATCGAAATCCAGATAAAACCATTATTTTTGAAAATAATTGGTCTCATGGGGGGGATTTTTTTATTTTAAGTAAAGCCTTGCATAGCTTGGCAGCCGTTAAGGGTAAAAGAATTGCTGTCTATAGTAAATCTGCGCCCATTGGTTTTTTTGCGACGAAAGTGCTGGCATCAGCAAATTTAACGATTAATGATGTTAAACTGATTGAAATCGCAAATACAAAACATCTTAACAAGGCATTTAAGGCTGGGAAATTTGCCGCCATTATCAGCTATGAACCCGATGCCTCCAATGTGATTAAAGAGGGTAGCGGTAAGTTGTTATTCACCTCAGCGGACTTCCCTGGCGTGATACCGGAAGGTATCAGTGTGCAGAAAAAACACTTACAGAAAAACCCGGAAGATGTGCAGAAATTTCTGCGTGGCTGGCTGCGCGCAATACAGTGGCAGGCGAATCCGGCAAACCGGGATGAGTATTTTAAGATTTTAAAGCAAACCATGTTCAAGAACACAAGCTATTCCCAAAAAGAACTGGAAGCTTTTCATAGCGGTGGCAAATTTCACACAGATCTGGAATCAATTCAGCAGAATAATACACTGGCTTTGGAAACCTATATCAAGGAGCTGCTGGTATTTCTCAAACAGACTGGACGTAAAATACACAGCAGCAATGCCAGTGATTATTTTCAAACAGATATGGCCTTGCAGGAAGCAAAATTACTTTTTTCTGTTGCAGCAGAATGATTAACCTGCGTGGAACCAAGGTTTCAACGCCGCAACAAAGCAATCCAGCGCGCCAGATTTAACAACGCAGCCAGCGAAGAAGCGACATAAGTCAGTGCGCAGGCCGTTAAAATGCGCCGTGCAACGCGCAGGTCTTTTTTCTCTAAATAGCCGCCTGCTTCCAGCAAGGGTAGGGCGCGGCGAAAACTGGCATCCCATTCCACAGGCAGGGTCAGCAAATGCACAAAAACCGGAGTACCCAGACTGGCAAGACCTGCCAGAAACATCAACAGACCGGCTGCCGGTAAACGAAAAATTGCCGTTACCAGTGGCACGGCTATCATTAAACCCGCGCCTATGCGTTCAATTTTACTGGCAATCCCCACTAACTGGGTGCGAATATGCAGGGGTTGATAACCCAGCTTATCCTGCAAAGCATGACCCATTTCATGGGAGGCAACCACGATGGCGGTTAATGAGTTCCCCTTAAAATTTTCTGGACTCAGGCGCACAACCTTGTTCAGCGGATCATAATGATCCCCCTCACCGGACTCCGTGGGTTCTATGCGAATGTCTAATTTCATTTGCCGCGCCAGATGGCGGGCAAATTCAGCGCCACTGCCGGGAAAGTCTTCGCGGGGTTTGCTGTAGCGGCGCAACACATATTGCGCCCACCATTGTGGCAAAAAGATTCCCGCAATCAGCAGACTAATCAATATCACTAAAAAGGCCATCAGTTTCCAGATC
Organism: Candidatus Venteria ishoeyi; assembly: GCF_030378065.1. Taxonomy (GTDB): domain Bacteria; phylum Pseudomonadota; class Gammaproteobacteria; order Beggiatoales; family Beggiatoaceae; genus Venteria; species Venteria ishoeyi. The sequence continues at coordinate 2,022 of NZ_JAUCGJ010000021.1, forward strand.
CAGTAACGTGTACAAAATGCTGTGCCATATTATTTTTTTGGCACAGGCTATTATGCAATATTGGGGTTAAAAATCCCCAAATCACACAAATTATACTTTAATTGAATGCTGAAACGTGATGTTACAACAAATTGCCCATCAAAATAAACGCCGCCCAATGATAAGGATGATCATAAGGCAAACCCTTTTGCCCCCCTTTTGCCTGACCATTTTTCGCCTTAATTCTGCCCTGAATAAACGCCAGTTGCGTCTGGCGCAAAGCGGCAATTTTACTCAAACCCTGTTGCTCACGCAGTTGATAAAAATGCTGCATCCACCGGCTGGTGCTGTCATCATTGACTTGCCACAAGGTTGCCAATACCGCTTTTGCCCCTTTTTTCTGGGCGATAGTGCCGAAACTCTCTACCTCGGAACCATCCGCCCCGGATTTGATACTGCCCATCGCGGTATTGCAGGCGGACAGGGTTAATAAATCAATGCCGCGAAAACGGTAACGGCGTTGGTTCAGTTCCCCCAGATTTAAGGTATGACCATTGCCAAGCAATAAAAAGGAATGGCTTTCATTGCCTGGGCGCAAGTGAAAATGGGTGGCAAGGTGCAACACCTGGTGTTTTCTTTCTCCCAGCGTGTTTTGCAGGGTTTTGAGGGTAAATTTCTCATCTAACCAGACATTGCCAGATAAAATCCCCGCATCTTTGTTATTTTCACGGATAATATCGCCCAACTCTTTTGCTACGGCGGGCAATGCGGAAAAATCAAGGCGTTCATTATTGTTTTCCACCGCAGTTGCGCCCTGACTTACGCCCATGCCCGCCACATGCCACTGCGCCTGTGGTTTATTAGTCAAATGCAAACCCACGCCGGTGGCAGCGGTATAAACACTCAATGCGTATTGTTCAGCAAAATACTGTTTACCATCATGCAGAGCCGCTATCGGCACATAACGCAGCACATCATCCAACGACAACATCAAATAATCCGCTTTGACTTGTCGCAGGTCTTTGGCAATAGGCTGGAGAATCTGCTGATATAAATATTGAGATTCAGCACGGACATTTTTATAATTTTTCAGTTTTTGGCGATAATCCATAATTTTATGGCGCAAATCCTGACTATCCACTGTGATCACTTTTGCCACACGGTTATTTTCAGTTGCCATAATGATATTCAGGCGGTTTTCGGTCAGCCAGAAATGCAATGCCACCGCTTTGCCGCCTAATTGCTTGCCAAGTTCCAGCAGCACTTCCTGAAAATTATCCGGTTCATTATCAAGCTGCGCCATATTCAAGCGTTTTAATTGTTTATCCTGTTCGGCAAATGCCTGTTTGAGTTGGTCAATCAAATGATAATACGCCGCATCCGCGACATCCAAGTCCTGCCCTAATTGTATAAAACGCTTTTCTTCCGTGGCACTACGTTGCCCGCCTTTTTTCTCCAGACGTACATATTCCTGTCCCAGCGTAGTTAGTTTTTCACTGATTTGTTGATAACGTTGACACCAGCTTTGCTCCGCGCTGCTGCAATTAATGGCATGACTGAAATTAGCAGCACGGCTATGGTCGCGGCGCACATAATTAAATGCCTCTTTTTCCTTGAGCAATGCCAGCACCTGCTCGGCTTCCGGCAAACGCCCTGTATCCATTAACCAGTTGGCAAGGGTGCGGTATTTGTTTTCTTGGGACTGGATGAAGCTTTTTTTCAGGTCTTCAGATAGTTTGAGGTTTTGCTGGCGACTGGCTTGTAAAGTGTTGATGGCGCGTTTGGCAAAAAATATTGCTGCCTGGGGGTTGGATTTTTGTAATAACAGGGCGTAGTTCATTAGTGCAAGCGCAGTATCAGGGTGGCTGTTGCCGAGTGTTTTTTGCAAGAGGAGTTGGGCTTGTTGGTAAAAAGGCTCGGCGCGGGCATAATCACCCATTATTCGGTACAATTCTGCGAGGTTGTTGAGGCTTTGAGCGTAATCGGGATGGTTTTCACCGAGGGCGGTTTTTCTGATTTGCAAAGCCTGTTTGTGGAGTGGCACGGCGCGGGCATAGTCACCCATTGCTTGATACAGTACTGCAAGGTTGTTGAGGCTGCACGCATAATTGGGATGGTTTTCACCGAGGGCAGTTTTTCTGATTTGCAAAGCCTGTTTGTAAAGCGGCTCGGCGCGGGCATAATCACCCATTGTTTTATACAATAATGCGAGGTTGTTGAGGTCTGTAGCATAACCCGGATGATTTTCACCAAGGGCAGTTTTATCTATTTGCAAAGCCTGTTTGTAAAGCGGCACGGCGCGGGCATAGTCACCCATTGCTTGATACAGTACTGCAAGGTTGTTGAGGCTGGTGGCATAACGGGGATGGTTTTCACCGAGGGCAGTTTTTTTGATTTGCAAAGCCTGTTTGTAAAACGGCGCGGCGCGGGCATAATCACCCATTGTTTTATACAATAATGCGAGGTTGTTGAGGTTTGTAGCATAATCCGGATGGTTTTCACCGAGGGCAGTTTTATCTATTTGCAAAGCCTGTTTGTAGAGCGACTCGGCGCGGGCATAGTCGCCCATTGTTTTATACAATAATGCGAGGTTGTTGAGGCTGGTGGCAGTGCTGGGATGATTTTCAGCAAGGGTGATTTTTTTGATTTGCAAAGCCTGTTTGTAAAGCGGTTCGGCGCGGGCATAGTCGCCCATTGCTTTATACAATAATGCGAGGTTGTTGAGGCTGGTGGCAGTGTCGGGATGTTCCCCTAACACTTGTTGACGGATTTTTAGTGCCTGTTTGCCAGCAGTTATTGCTTTTTTGTATTTACCTTGTTGATAGGCTTTTACCAATTGCTGATTGAGGGATTGCGCCTGTTGTAATAATTCTTGTTTGTTGTCTTGCGCTAATAGCGGATTGGCTGTGTATAGCAGTAAAAAAATTAAAATAAATGAAAGCAGGGGTTTCATGAAATAGACTCCGTTTAATGTTTGTTTGTAGTTCAACCTTTAGGTTGCCACGCCTCACGTAGTGAGGCGTAATAAGCTGAGACTTGATATTATAAACGCAAGCTGAAGCTTGAACTACGAACGCAAGCTAAAGCTTGAACTACGAACACAAGCTGAAGCTTGAACTACGAACGCAAGCTAAAGCTTGAACTACGAACAAACTACGAACAAACAAACTACGAATAATCCCAATTTTTACCATAATCCAAAACAGGATATGTCTGCCACAACTGCAATGCCTCATCCCGATTCACTTCAGCTAAAAACTCATGCACACTCGAATAAGCCCAGTCCTGCCAATGCTCAACTAAACCATGCTTAACCGCATTGTGATGAATATAATTCAAACTCGTATAAAAATGTCGCTCAGAACGCATTACGCGATCTGAGCAATTATGCCAAACTTTACGCCCACGCCGATTGTCTTCACCATTCCAACGATACGAAGAACTACCGTGAAATTGTCCCAGACTTTTTCGCAAAATATCTAAATTTTCAGTGGTCAGTAATGCGTGATAATGATTAGGCAATACGACCCAGGCGTGGATTTCCTTGCAATATTCACGATAAATGGGCAACAAGCAATCTACACACTCTTGCAAACGCTGATGGTTTTTACCAATAATCGGCGCGTGTTCATAACAAGCGACAGACAGGATATAAACTTGTTCACCTTGTAGCGCCAAATGCGGTGGTGAATGCCACGGGCGGTGTAATTGTTTGCGCTCTTTTAATATTTCTGCCTGCTGTGCAGGTGTCATTTTACGCCATTTGTACATTTTGATTTGTGTTTGTTTGTAGTTCAAGCTTTAGCTTGTTGTTTGTAGTTCAAGCTTTAGCTTGTTACGCCTCGCTACGCGAGGCGTGGCAACCTAAAGGTTGAACTACGAACTTATAGGTGAATTTCCAGCCGCGTCAACACCTGCACCAGCAAAGCAGGCCGGTTTTGTAACATCTGCTGGGCTTGCAGTCGCCATGCCGGGTCTTTGCTCAGTGCTAAAGCAATATAGGCTTGCTGGATATTTTCCGGTAAACCAGCTTGCTGAATTTCTTCAACATTGGCAGGTAGTTTATCCACTACACGAATAAGAATCATTTTTTTCTGGTAATAATTATCTTCCAATACAAGTTGGTACTCCCCAACAGAGAGGGCTGCAAAAGATAAACGCGCCTCTTTTTGCTTGTCTTTTTGCTTGGTTTTAAGGGTAGCAATTTCCTTTTCTCTCTGTTGCAGTGTCAGTTGATAGGGCGCGACACCTGCCTGCCAGTAGACAAATAATGTTTTTTGCCCGTGTAACAAATAGTTTTTCCCCTTTTTATTCACACCTTGTATTTGAAAGCCTGTACCAACTATTCCACGCGCACTAAGGTCAATACTGGCAACTTGTTGATTGGTTTTTTGAGAAAACCATTTATTGACCATGGTAAACAGGTTATCTATCAGGCTGGGCGGTGGCGGGGTTTCTGGAATCCTAAACGGGCTGTTTTGTATAAAAACCTTTTGTTGCTGATTTTGGTCTGTGGTGAGTTGCAGCGAACTATCTGCTTTAACCTGCACCTCATCACCACTTTTCAACGCCATGAGTAACAAGGGTTGAATCGGCTCGGCATCCCGGATGATTAAACAGTCTTTGCCGTTAATATCATTTATCCACCAGGCAGCGGAAAGAGGCGTTGTCAGGCTAATAATTAGCAGTAAAATGGATATTTGTTTTTTATTCATGGTCTTATCCCTCATTTTTTTGATGCAGGTTTTCTTCCCATTGGGCAAACATTTGATGCAGTTGCATCGCCAGAATCGGCAGGGCAAAATCTATCCAGATACCAAATTTGAAAAAATAGAAACTGAGTGGCATTAACACAAGCATGATGATACTCCCTGTTAATAGCGTGGCAGTGGTGGAGTGAAAGCGGCTAAACAGCCATGCCATGCTGATAATCAATACAATTTCAATCAGCCATTTTATCCATGCGGACGGTGGGCTGATTTGACCGAACAGGGAAAAGGATTTGATGGCATTAATAATAATTAAGCCGCCGGAGAGTTGACCTAAGGGCGTGGCGTGCTGGTCATGTGCATAGGCATGGCTGGCGGCGATAACAACAATGCGGTTTTTAATCCGGTCATTGGCACAAGCCTGATTTTGACATTTAAGCAGGTCTTTTGCGGGAAGTATCTGCAAATCATCTGTTTCTTTGCCTGTAAGCGTGTAAATAATGCGCTCGCCAAGACTATGACTGGAAAGGGTAAGGGTTTTATCGTTGTATTCCAGTGTGTCGGGGGGTAGGGTTTGACAATCAGCAGGGGCGGCAATTTGCAGGGCTTCGCTGAGTTTGTCGTATTTGTTTTGCAACAAGGCATGACTGAGGAGTTGATAGGAAGGCAGTAAAATAGCTGGGTTTTGCTCGTATCCGGCTTTGCATCCGGCCTTGAGCAAATGCCAGTAGCGTACTTGCTGGTCGCTGTTGGTTTTTTTGAACAGTGGCTGCGCCCAGAAAATACGGTTGCCGATGCGGTTTTCATCAAAAAACAGGGGGCGTAATTTTGGCAGTTGAGCTTGTTTTACTGCATTAGTTGGATTGCTAAGTGGGTTAGTGAGGCTTGGGTAAAAACTGCGTAATAATATCAGTGGTGGAGATTTTTTATCATCATATTGGCGTAAAAAGTGTTCCAGTTGTCGGTCGGCTTTGGGCTGGTGTCCTGCGTGGGAAATATCAATATCAACGATGATTATTTTGGCTTGTTGTTTGGCGGCAAGCCGGATGAGGGTGGTTAGTTTGTCTCTTGGCGTGTAAAAAGGTTCGCCCCAGTCGCGGTAGCTTGTTTCGTTGATGTCAAGCAGCGTAAATTGCAGGTTTTGCTGTGTCGCTGAGAGGCGTGGCAGGGATTGATTGACTTGCATCATGCTGTCCATTGCAAAATTTTCCATTTCCTGTAACCAGGCGGAATGATGGGACAGTGTAATAATCAGGGTGATGAAACAGCCAATGAAAATGTTTTGCTGGAAATGATTGAGTTTTTGCCAGTAGCTTTGCCAGTGTTGTTGCGTGGGTTTAATGAATTTGCTCATCCCTTGGAACAGGACGCGAATCAGTAGCAAACGAATTAGATTTTGGTAAATACGTTTTATGAACATCAGCGTTTTCCACAAAAAACATTAACTCTGCCACAAATTTATTATCTATTCAAAAAAAGCCATATTGCTGCATGATATGTCATGGGAATTAGAAGATTAGAAGCTGTTAATCAATCATTATTAACTAACAGCTTCTATTTATATTTTAAGCGCTTGCTGACGTACCCTGATTTTCCTGCTTCATCTGCATCAAGGCGCGGCGGTAATCTACCGGCATGACTTTGATGAATTTTTCACGGTAATTAGCCCAGTTATCGAGGATTTCCTGAGCGCGTTCGCTGTTGGTGTAGCGATGATGATTTTCAATGAGTTTTTTCAAACGCGCTTCATCACCACAGGTCATGTCACGCAGTATGTCCACCCGTCCGTGCATTTCCAGATCACCTTCCTGATGCGTTTTTTCCATCTCGGTTTCTTCTTCTGGAATCGGTTCCAGTTCCACCATAGATAGATTGCAGCGTTGCTCAAAATCACCGACTTCATCCAGTACATACGCCACGCCACCGCTCATGCCCGCAGCAAAGTTGCGTCCGGTGTTGCCCAGTACCACGACCACGCCGCCAGTCATATATTCACAGCAATGATCGCCAACGCCTTCAATCACCGCAATCGCACCGGAATTACGTACCGCGAAACGCTCGCCACCAACACCCCGGAAATAACATTCCCCGGTGATGGCACCGTATAACACGGTATTGCCGACAATGATGTTTCGCTCGGCAACAATCGGGCTTTCGCTTGGTGGATAAATGGCTATGCGCCCACCGCATAAGCCTTTACCGACATAATCATTGCCTTCTCCGGCAAGCTCTATGGTCACGCCTTGGGCGAGAAACGCGCCAAAGCTCTGGCCTGCGGTGCCTTTGGCTTTCACATAAATCGTGTCGTCTGGCAAACCGGTGTGACCGAAGTTACGCGCCACTTCACCGGAGAGCATAGCCCCAAAACTACGATTATAGTTGTAAATAGGCGTTTCTATCTGTACTGGTGTTTGATTTTCCAGCGCAGGTTTTGCCTGAGCGATCAACTGATGATCCACGGCCTTATCCAAGCCGTGATCCTGTAATTCACTGTGGGAAATCGCCACTTCTTTATCCACTTTAGGGCGATGCAGCAGACGCGATAAATCCACGCCTTTGGCTTTCCAGTGCTCTATCGCCTGTTTGCTGTCGATAAAATCTGTACGTCCAATGATTTCATTGATGCTGGACATGCCTAACTCAGCCATGATGCGGCGGGCTTCTTCAGCAACGAAGAAGAAATAATTGACCACATGTTCCGGTTTGCCGGTGAAGCGTTTGCGCAGTTCCGGGTCTTGGGTGGCAACGCCAACGGGGCAGGTGTTCAGATGACATTTACGCATCATGATACAGCCTTCCGCAATCAGCGGCGCGGTGGCAAAGCCGAATTCATCCGCGCCTAACATCGCGCCGATAATGACATCGCGTCCGGTGCGCATGCCGCCATCCACCTGCAAGGCAATACGACCACGCAGTTTGTTCAGCACCATAGTCTGCTGAGTTTCTGCCAGACCGATTTCCCAGGGTGAACCTGCGTGTTTAATCGAAGTAACCGGGCTTGCGCCAGTGCCGCCGTCATAACCGGAAATAGTGATGTGATCGGCGTGGGCTTTGGAAACCCCGGCAGCTACAGTGCCAACACCGACTTCAGAAACCAGTTTCACGCTGATGCGGGCTTTTGGGTTGACGTTTTTCAGATCATGAATGAGCTGTGCAATATCTTCAATGGAATAAATATCATGATGCGGTGGTGGAGAAATCAGTCCCACGCCTGGGGTGGAGTGACGTACCTTGGCAATCACCTGATCCACTTTATGACCGGGTAACTGTCCACCTTCACCCGGTTTTGCACCTTGTGAGATTTTAATCTGAATATCATCGGAATTAACCAGATATTCTGTGGTTACGCCAAAACGCCCGGAAGCCACCTGTTTGATGGCAGAGCGCATGGAATCACCATTATCCAGTGGTTTGAAACGCTCCGGCAATTCACCGCCTTCGCCGGTATTGGATTTGCCGCCAATGCGGTTCATGGCAATTGCCAGTGTGGTGTGCGCTTCAAAAGAAATCGAGCCAAACGACATTGCGCCGGTGGCAAAACGCTTGACAATTTCAGTAGCGGGTTCCACGTCTTCCAGCGGAATCGGGTCACGATTGGATTTGAGTTGCATCAAACCACGAATGGTCAGCAGTTTTTCACTTTGCTCATTAATCGCTTTGGCAAAAGCATCATATTTTTGCTGTGCACTGGCACCGGGTTCACTGCGCACGGCGTGTTGCAGATCACTGATAGTTTTGGCATTCCATACGTGTTCTTCTCCACGAATACGGTAAGCGTATTCTCCGCCTACATCCAGGGCGTCACGATAAATCAAGGCATCGCCATAAGCCGCATGGTGACGGCCTACGGTTTCTTGCGCGATTTCTGCAAGGCCGGTACCTTCGATTGTGGTTTTGGTGCCGGTGAAATATTGCGCGATAAAGTCTGTGCGCAGGCCTACGGCATCAAAAATCTGTGCGCCACAATAAGACTGGTAGGTAGAAATGCCCATTTTAGACATGACTTTTAACATGCCTTTGTTGACGGCTTTAATGTAACGTGAATGCGCTTCTTCTTCGCTGAGCTGTTCCGGCAACTGCGGCAGAATTGAAGATAAGGTATCAAATGCCAGATAAGGGTTGACCGCTTCCGCGCCAAAACCCGCCAGGGTACAGAAATGATGGACTTCGCGTGCTTCACCGGTTTCCACGACCAGACCGGCAGAAGTGCGCAGGCCGCTGCGGATTAAGTGATGATGTACTGTGGAAGTCGCTAATAAAGCTGGAATCGCAATATGATCGGCATTCATTTTACGATCCGATAAAATCAGGATGTTATTACCTTCATTCACGGCAGTTTCAGCACTTTGACACAAAGTTTCCAGCGCACTTTCCATACCTTGCGCGCCTTGTTTTGCCGGATAACAAATATCCAGGGTTTTGGTACGGAAAGCGCCGCCAGTACGGGCTTCAATCTGGCGAATTTTCTCCAGATCGCCATTACTCAAAATCGGCTGATGTACTTCCAGGCGTTTATGGCCGCCACCACTGCCAAGATTTAACAGATTCGGGCGTGGGCCAATCAGTGACACCAGCGACATCACCAGTTCTTCACGGATGGGATCAATGGCGGGATTAGTCACCTGGGCAAAACCCTGTTTGAAATAGTCATATAACAAACGCGAACGATCCGATAATACGGCAATAGGGGTATCAATACCCATAGAACCAATCGGGTCTTGACCGCTGAGCGCCATCGGCTGGATAAAGAATTTCAGATCTTCCTGAGTGAAACCAAAAGCCTGTTGCCGATCCAGTAAGGTCTGCTGCGCAGGCGGCATGGCAGCCACTTCACTGGGTAATTTTTCCAGTTGTATCTGGGTGCTGTCCAGCCAGTTTTGATAAGGTTGTTTTTCACTCAATGCGGCTTTGATATCAACATCATCAATAATACGCCCCTGCTGTAAATCAACCAGGAACATTTTGCCGGGTTGCAAACGCCATTTTTTAATAATTTTTTCTTCAGGAATTTGCAAAACACCCATTTCTGAAGCCATTACCACCAAGCCATCGTCAGTGATAAGATAACGTGCCGGGCGCAGGCCATTACGATCTAATGTCGCCCCGATTTGCTGACCATCAGTGAATGCGACCGCTGCCGGGCCATCCCAAGGTTCCATCAAGGCTGCATGATATTCATAGAATGCGCGGCGTTTTTCATCCATTAAAGGATTACCGGCCCAGGCTTCCGGGATCAGTATCATCATCGCCTGCACCATGGAATAACCGCCCATCACCAGCAGTTCCAGCGCATTGTCAAAACACGCGGAATCAGATTGATCGGCATCGATCAAAGGCCAGATTTTATCCAGGTCTTCACCCAGAATTTCTGAGGCCATGGCATGACGGCGTGCGCTCATCCAGTTGACATTGCCGCGCACGGTATTGATTTCACCATTGTGCGCAATCATACGAAATGGCTGCGCCAAATCCCAGGTGGGGAAGGTGTTAGTGGAAAAACGCTGGTGTACCAGAGCCAAGGCCGATACCATTTTTTCATCCAGCAAATCCAGGTAATAAACCCCCACCTGATTGGCTAATAACATGCCTTTATAGAGCAAGGTACGGCAGGATAGAGAAGGGATAAAAAAGGTTTCACGCCCACCGATGCCCTGGCTTTCTACCGCGTGTTCCACCTGTTTGCGGATGACAAACAATTTGCGTTCAAAAACATTCTGATCGGCGCAGTTTGCGCCCTTGCCAATAAAGAGCTGGCGCACAACCGGCTCAGATTGTTTAACGCTTTCGCCTAGTGTGCTGTTATCGGTTGGCACATCGCGCCAGCCCAACAGGTTTTGTCCTTCCTGTTCCACATATTTTGCAATCAGATCTTCGCAACTGGCGCGTTTATCCAATTCCTGTGGCAGAAATACCATGCCCACGCCATATTCTCCGGCAGCGGGCAAATTGATATTAAATTCTTCGCAACAACTACGCAGAAATTCATCAGGTATCTGGATTAAGATACCTGCGCCATCGCCTGCCAGAGGATCTGCGCCCACTGCACCACGATGGGTCAGGTTCTTCAGAATTTCCAGTCCCTGGGCAACAATCGCATGACTTTTCTGGCCTTTAATATGCGCAACAAAACCAACGCCGCAGGCATCATGCTCATTAGCGGGATCATAAAGCCCCTGGGGGGACGGAAAAACACTGTGGGTCATCTGAATACCTCATTGAAAAACATAGATAAAGCGATAATTTAGGCTATTTGTGAGAATAAATGCACTATTCACAGACAGCCTTCACCCTGCCTCAGGGCAAAATGGGGTTATTATACATGTTTTTTTTGAAGTCGTGGTTATCAAGCTCAGCCAGTTTTTAATGGATTTTTACTGGTTTTTTTCAGGAATTCAGCACCGAAAATATAAAGATATAAATCAATGTGTTGAAATAATAGGGGGGGAATATTTTTCAGGGTATTTTTGGTGCAGCGATTCAGAACCCTCATCAATTATTTCATTAGATTGATAAAGCAGTTTATAACGGGCAAGGGTCGGCCTCTCCACAACCTCAGAAGTCTGTTTTGGTGTATAGGAGCGAGAATTTTATAACTTCAGCAACTTGGCTGGTCTTTTTCTCCATTTTCTGTGTTCCGCCTGTTTGGACTTAGGCAGTTACATAGCTTGCTATGCGCCTGTTTTCACGCCTTGAAAATGAATAAAAATCCTGCGCCCAGTTTCTGTATTTATTTTATCCTCACTCCATATTGATGTCGGGTTGTGGATTATGTGGTGGTTTATGAGCTTTGCCACATCAAGCAGCATGATCATTCCTCGCAGTTCTGGAAGTGTGTAGCACAGGTAATTCCTGACTATCTGGAATGCAAGGCGTGGTTGAAGGTAAATGCTCAGAATTTGGAAACCTGACGCTTTAACGAATATTGGTGCAAGAATTGGCGCAGGATTTTTGTTCGCATTCAAGGTGCGAAAAAAAAACATAAAAAAACCCGCAAAGCATTATGCTTTGCGGGTTTTTAGGTATTCTGACACAGTGTAAAACTGTGAATTGGTAGCGGGGGCAGGATTTGAACCTGCGACCTTCGGGTTATGAGCCCGACGAGCTGCCAGACTGCTCCACCCCGCAACACTATTTCTTACATGCTCGTCTTGAAGAAGCGGTAATTATAGGTATACTCGGATAGCTTGTCAACGTTTATTTTCATATAAATTAAAATTCAGGTTATTTATGCAAAATTCTGTCATGACTTCATCAACAACTTCAGAACAGGCCGCCTCAGAAAGTGTGCTATCTCAAGTGTCCGTCATTCTCATCACCCACAATGAAGCCCATAATATCCAGGACTGTCTGGCATCCGTGTCCTGGGCAGGGGAAATTATTATTGTTGATTCCGGCAGCACCGATGCAACCCTGACTTTGGCGCAAGCTTACAATCCTCGTATACAGCAAACCGACTGGCCCGGTTTTGGCAAACAGAAAAACCGCGCGCTGGATCTGGCAAGTAAACCCTGGGTGCTTTCTATTGATGCGGATGAACGGGTTTCCTCAGAACTGAAACAGGAAATTGAGCAGGTGCTGGAAAATCCACAGGCTTGCAATGGCTGGCATATTCCCCGCCTGTCCACTTATTGTGGTCGTTTTATGCATCATGGCGGCTGGTATCCTGATTATGTGTTGCGTTTATTTAAACGTGAGACCGCGCATTTTAGTGATCTGCCCGTACATGAAAAGCTGGAAATACAACAGGGTAAAATTGGCAGGCTCAAAAACCCCTTATTACATTATTCATTTCCCGATCTGGAAACGGTATTGAATAAAGTCAATCACTACTCCACGGCAGGCGCGGAAAGTTATGCACAGCAAGGTAAAAGTGGCGGTTTGCGTAAAGCGGTTTTGCACGGTTTATGGACATTTATCCGTACCTATTTTTTACGGCTGGGTTTTTTAGATGGGCGGGAAGGGTTTATGCTGGCGGTTTCTAATGCCGAAGGTGTGTATTATCGCTATCTGAAATTATCTTTTAATTTCCAGACAGGTAATGAGAAGACTGAACACTAAAAAATAAGAATTTTATAATACTCGACTATCAAGGATTTTAAATTTAACAATTTTCAGTAAATGAGCATCTAATTTATAGATAGTCCTGCCTGATTCAGGAGAAAACCGATACTCTTTACCAAACCACTACCCTTCATCAGCAAATTTATTGATGAACTTAATCAAGGCATCCAAGAACTTAGACCAAATCGCAAGCTGTCAAAAAACCAATGTTGGTGGCTAAGCTTTTGCCTGAGAGTCGAGTTAAATGCCATCAAGGTTGCGACAGCTATTCCGTAGCATGTTTGCGCTACGGATTTTCCAGTGTGTGTTGGATATAGAGCATGGATACCAGATTTCATGTATAAGCAGGTGCATACTGTCATTAGCCCGGATATTTCATAAATATGCTCATGCCCTTGCTTCATGAAATATCCGGGTTAGTGTTCGCAATCTTTCAACTTATCCCGCATACCAGGCAACACAGTCAGCAGATAAGTGCTAACCAGAATCAACGGTGCAAACAGCAACAATGAAAAACCGGCAAGCAATATAATAAAATTCATATAAAACAATGTTGGTACAATATTGGTTGCCGCCAGGATCATTAATATACTGAAAATAAAAAAGATGAATGAAACCACCACGCCTTCGCGCATGGTTTTACAGCCAATCAATAATAACTTTCTCATTGTGTTTCATCCTGGTTATTTTTCATTAACTTTGCTGCCGTGCCAGGGCTTAGCTTAAATTCCTGTTCTATCATCTGGTTCCAGGCCTCGCGCTTAAAGGTTTTTTCATGGGGGATTTTGCGATGTACCAGATTATAGTGGCAATCAATGCAGCTTTTACCCTCAGTTTCCTGCTGATGAATCTGCTGTGTGGCTGGGCGCATACCGTTAATGGCATCCTGTACATGACAACGCTTGCAGGTGGCTGAGTCGCTGTCCTTAAACCACTTGCGTGCGGCAAAAGCAGCATCCGGTAAGTGTAAAGCACTGACCACCGGATCGTCATAATTTGCACCAAAAATTTGTTTCAGTAAGTCCTTGCCACCGATAAAATGATCCCAGGTGGCGGCAAATACGCCTTCGGAAACGTGACAATCACCACAATCAGCGCGCACACCGGATGTCGGCATATAATGCGCTGACTGGTAATAAGGTTCGGCAACCAGTTGCATGGAATGACAAGTGGTGCAGAATTGTTCGGTGCCGGTGTAGTGATCAAACTCAATCAAGGCCAGGATAAAACCCATGCCGAACAGGCCACCAATCAGGGATGCAATCAGTACATGTTGGGTGATAAATTCAGGTAATTTAAGTTTCATGCGCTTATTTCCCTGTATTTTGTGTATTTTCAGCGGTTTCCGCCCCAATTGCATCCTCAATTGCATCCTTGGCTGCATCGGTTTCACCCGTGTATTTTTGCAATAAACGCAAGGCTTCTTGTTCACCCACTAAAGCTTTTAACTGATTTGTCCAATCGCCATCAAAGCGTTTCGCAACACGATGCATACCTTCTGTCCAGGCTTGAGTTGGGCTGGCCATTGCCGCGCCATGACGCGCACGAATACCATCATCGTGCCACAGTTGCCAATAATGCTGCTCTAAAGGCTCATCTAGTTTTTCAGGTGTGAGTTTTCCCTGCGCATACAAGTCTTGCATAATGGCGGCTGCGGGTTTGGCATATTTTTCGTTGTAATGTTTGACGAAATTATCAAAGTTACGCATAAAACCCTGGGTAAAACCTTTGCTGTGGCATTCAATGCATACTTTGCTCATGATTTGCCGCCGCCGTTTTGGGGATGCCACGGCTTTGACTTTTGCCATGCTGCCATCAACTTTTGCCAATGCTGCACCACGCTTGGGCGCAGGTTCTGACTCAGCCACTTCGCGGCGATCACCGTCGGCAAAAATAACCAGACTTTGTTTTTCAGAAATTGGTGTGCTGAGTTCCCAGGCGCTGCGCATACTCACATCATGACTGGATTTGATACCGGGTGCGGCGCTCATGTGGCAGGTCACGCAAGTTGGGGCTGCGGCGTAATCTTTACCCGTAACCCATTGTTCGCTGTCTAAATTCATGTCTGCGCGATGGCTCTGGTACAGCATACCGTGTTTAGAGCTGGCATAACTCTCCGTGTCAGGTGATTCTGAGCCGCTATGACACCAGGCGCAGGCTTGCGGGTCACGGGCTTGTGCTTTGGAAAAACTGTGTCGTCCATGACAGGCCGAGCAAGAACCGATAGAACCATCGGGGTTGATGCGTCCAATACCGGTATTAGGCCAGGAATCTGGTGCTATCGTACCATCAGCTTTCACGGTGACGCGAGTGCCATGACAATCCGTGCAACCGGCTTGTTTGAGTCCCTGCCCATCATTTTTCTGAGCCAGTTTGGGAAATTTTTGCTCCAAATGCAACAGGGCTTTGTTATGTGTTGAAGCCGTGGCTTCTTGCGTTTCAGTTTGATGGCAGCGTCCACAATCTTTGGGTGACACAATTGTGGCTATCACTTCGCCTTCATGTTCAAACGCATCGGCATCACCGGCATCGGCCTGGTGACAGTCAAAGCAATTTACTTTGGCCTGGGCATGGGCGCTTTGCTGCCATTGATGGGTCAGACCCGCAGAGGATTTTTGATGACAACTGATGCAGCTTTTGCCTTGTGCTAATCCCCAGTTTGCAGGGTCTAAGGTGACTTTAACGGCATAAACAGGAAATGTCAGCAGGGTTGCCAACATGAAAATAAATGTTTGAATGAAATAGGGGGGTTGCGTTTTGTTCCATGATTGCATTATTTTTGTCCTTTTTTGGCTTTTATTTTCTCGTTTGCTAAAGAAACTATCATCAGTGCTTATTATTTTCAATCTAAAATATTAAAATAAAGTACATGGAAATATTATTAAATTCTAATACTTATTGACAGAATAACCCCAATTCATGCACATTAGGCCTGCGTTACATTAGTGCTTAGGAGTGAGAATTTTATAACTTCAGCAACCTGGCTGGTTTTTTTCTCCATTTTCTACGTTATGAAAACCGTTACATAGCTTGCTATATGCCTGTTTTCACGCCTTGAAAATGAATAAAAATTCTGTACCCAGTTTCTGCATTTATTTCATCCTCACTCCTTAATAAAAAACTTCACAGGAGGAAGTTATGTATTTAAAACAATTTGCGGGATTGCTCGCTTTAGCTTGGACCAGTCTGAGTGTCAGTAGTTATGCTCAGCCTATTCATCAGGTTTCTGCGCAAACTTGTAAGCTGTGCCATAAAGAAGTCTATAAGCAATGGAAAGGTTCTATGCATGCGCAAAGTACCGCGCTGAAAGACCCGATTCATGGTACATTTTATAAAAAAGTGGTGGGCGATCCCACCAAGGAAGGCGTCAAACATAAAGCATCTGGAAAGTTCCCGGTGTGTTTAAATTGCCATGCACCCAATGCTGCAAAAGATAAAACGACCAAGCTGGACGCGAAACCGGCCTATTCTGAAGGTGTAAACTGCGTTGTCTGTCATACCTTAAAAAAATATAAGGGTATTGACGGGGAAAATGGCAAATTACGTCTGGGCATTAAAGCTTATGAAACCTCAGATAAAATCCAAGGCCCTGGACGTCATTCCAATCGTGGCCTGCAAAATTTAACCGCAGCCAATGATATGTTTGGTGGCGCTGGCGGCGATGAGCAAAAACCCAATCCCCATCTGGGCGAGCCTGTGACGATGGATGGTCAGGAAGTTCCGGCCCTGCCGATGGAAAGCAATCCCTTGCAAGTTAAAACCTCTGATGCCTGCATGGGTTGTCATGATAAACGTAATAACCCACATGGCGTTGCGCTGTGCCAGACCGGTAAGGAATTTGATACCAGTCAGGCGAAGGTCAGCTGCTTATCCTGTCATATGCCGATTAATGGTCAGGTTGCCGATCACAGCATGAGCGGTGGTCATCATTTAGCCACATTACAACGTGCTGTGGTATTTGACATCAGTGGTAACAAAACCGGTGACAGTATTAAAACCACTGTTATCCTGAAAAACCAACAGCCGCACAGCCTGCCTACTGGTGCACCGTTTCGTAATATTTATATGAAATTAACAGCTTATGATACTGAAGGTAATGTGGTTTGGGAAAATGCCAAGGGACATCCTGCGAAAACTGATCCACAAGCTTATCTGGTTTATAAACTGGAAGATGACAAGGGCAAACCTGCACCACCACCGACTGCCAAGCAATCAGGTGAAGATACACGTCTTAACCCTTATGAAGAACGCAGCTTAAGTTATGATATTCCTGCTAAAGGCGTGGTGCTGGTACGTGGTGAATTATATTACAACTTGCTGTGGCCGGGGCTGGTGAAAAAATTCAAGCATTTGCCGGAAGATCTGGTTGCGCCACAAATGATTGCCAGTGCTGAGTTCAGTCTCTAGCATTCTAATGACGGTTGGTTTATTAAAAGACCTTCCAGGTTTTCAAAACCTGGAAGGTCTGGTATACATCAAAATAAAGTTGACAATGTACTAAACAACCGTTGCTAAATCTGTGGTAGATTTTAATACGCCATCCAGCTATCAATGTTGTATTCAAGCAAATGAATATTCATAGATGTCTGGGTGGCGTATCTGTTTTGTGGGCTACAAGAAGTTATATGTGGGCTGGTGAAAATTTATCAAAACAAACTGATATGTGTTAGCTTTTATTCTGTAGTACATTATCATAAAGTTTAGGATTGGATATTATCTTGTAAATCCGAAAGGGGCATTTAAAGATGACTCAAAGCAAAACAATCATTTTTATTTTTGTTGCCATACTCAGTTATTTTTTTAGTCTCAATATTGCTGCTGAGGAACATGGCGTATTAAGCATCGAAGAACTGATGGATATGGAAGTAACAAGCGTATCCAAAAAACCCCAGTCTATTACCCAGTCTGCGGCATCGGTGTTTGTCATAACCCGCGAGGATATTCGGCGCTCTGGCGCAACCAGTGTGCCTGAAGCACTGCGCCTGGCACCGGGTATTAATGTCGGGCGCATTGATGCCAGTCGTTGGGCGGTGTCGATTCGTGGCAATGTGGATCGTTTTGCCAATAAATTGTTGGTGATGCTGGATGGTCGCACCTTGTATACCCCGTTGTTTGCAGGTGTCATGTGGGAAACCCAGGATTTGTTATTGGAAGAAATTGAGCGCATTGAAGTGATTCGTGGCCCAGGTTCTGCGGTATGGGGGGCGAATGCAGTTAATGGCGTAATTAATATTATTACCCGTCATGCCGGTGATAGCCAGGGCACTATGCTGGCTGCCACGGCGGGCACTGAAGAACGCGGTATCTTGGCATTACGTCACGGCATGGCCTTTAGTGAAGATAATTTTCTGCGTCTTAGCGCCAAACTGCACCGAGTTGATGAGAGTCTTAACCTGCAAGAGGCCTCTGCCGATGATGGGGCGCACAGTTTACGCTTGAGCAGTCGCTGGGATACCTTGATTCATGGCGATCAGGTATCGCTCAATGCCAACTACTATCGTGGTAGCAGTCAGAGTAGAGAAGCGTTCAACCTGCTTGCCCCCCCTTGGAAAACCTTAGGCCTGGTTAAAGAAAGTTATGATGGTGCTGCTGTGAGTGGGAGTTGGCAACATGTAGGCATAGATGGAGCCACAATGAAGCTGACAGGTTTTTTGGATTATACCCATGCTAATTTGCCTTATATCGAAGACCGACGCTTGACTGTGGATTTAGAATTTCAACGCCATGAAGCCCGTAGTGGTCGTCATGAATGGATTTGGGGGGGCGGGTATCGTAATGTTGCAGATAAAGTATCTGTATTTACGCCTACAGAACGTACAGTTAAACTGTATTCTATCTTTTTTCAGGATGAGATTGAATTGCAGGCAGAGCGCTGGAAGCTGATCTTGGGAGGGCGTCTGGAACATAATGATTATACCGGTTTTGAATTTCAGCCAAATGCACGTCTGTTATGGCACCCCAAGGCTGGTCATGGGGTGTGGCTAAGTGTCTCTCACGCAACTCGCACCCCATCCCGCGCCGAGAATGATATGTGGTTGCGTCAGGCCACCATTCCCGCACAGTCAGCAGAGAATCCGTTTCCGCTGCCAATGGAAATCATTGCACTGGGCAACCAGGACTTACAATCAGAAGTCATGGATGCATTTGAACTGGGGTATCGGGGCCAATGGAGTCAACATCTTTCAGTGGAATGGGTGACTTTTTTTCACCAATATGATCAACATGTTGATTTTCTATGGGATGGCAGTACGGTCAATGTATTGGCAGATCGTTTACAGCTTCCCTGGTTTGCCCAAAATATTACAGGCAAACAACAGGGCAAAGGTATGGAACTGTCTTTTGACTGGCGTCCTGTGAATAATTGGCGTATCAGCAGTGCTTACAGTTATATTGATACAGAATTGGAACATGCACTGCATCACTGGTCTTTGCGGGTTTCTCATAAACCAACCCCACATACTGAATTGGATGCCTGGCTGAAACATGTCTCTACATATAAGGGGGTTTTGCCGACACCCGCTTATACAACGCTCGACTTGCGATTGGCATGGCGACCCTGGCACAATCTGGAATTGAGCTTAGTGGGGCAAAATTTACTAGATAAGCAACATCCTGAGAAGGAGAGTCTTTTTTCTCAGGCGGAAGCCATACAAATTCAACGTGGCGTTTATCTTAAATCAGAATGGCGCTTCTGATGCGATATGAAATAGCAGGATTATTACTGTTGATGCTGAGTTTTACCGGCAATCTCAGTGCGGGAGATAAGCCAAAGAAATCGGCTGAAATCAAAGCAGCATTTATTATTAATTTTGCTAAATTCACCCGCTGGCCGGTTAATACTACAACAAATATGGTCATTTGCTTTCCTACCGTAGCTGAACCTGTCGGTGCAGTGATGACACGAAAATATGCCCAGGTAGCTATTCAAAATCAGAAATTGGAGGTGCACCGAGGAGTTGTGCTGAATGAATTACACTATTGCCGCATTGTCTATCTTGGTCATCACGATGCTTATCGACGCAATGAAATCTTAGCACAATTGTCGAATACAGCGGTATTAACTATCAGTGATCTGCCCGGCTTTAATCACAGTGGCGGCATGATTGAGCTATTTCGGGAAGGTAATAAATACCGTTTCTCAGTAAATCTTGACGCGATTGCCTGGGAAGGCCTGGAAATCAATGCGCGTATTCTGGGTTTAGCGCGTAACCGAGTACAATAGCCATGCATCACAGCCGTCAAGATAAACGTCTCCATACCTTATCCATCCACAAAACCATCAGCCTTTCCGTACTGGTGATGATTAGCCTGATAATGCTGTTGTTTATCATCATGGGCTTTAAAATTCGCAATACCTTATTGGAACACGAAGCCCAGGCCATGCATGTGCAGTGGGCAACACTTGCTGAAAGCAGTATCCCGGCATTATTATTTGATGATGAAAAAGCTGCAACAGAATTGCTTAATCCCTTGCAGGCCTCACCTAAACTGGTTGCAGCCGTATTACTCTATCCTGATGGCCGGGAATTGGCGCATTATGGCAAAACCCTTACCAATCCAGCGGCTTTGCCGGAAAAGCAGTTTACGGATAAAGCCTTAGTCATACATCAAGTTATCCATTTTGAAAATAAAACAATTGGCTCCCTGGTTCTGGTATCGGATATGGGGAAGTTCCGCGCACTAGAACAGCGACTACTTTTGATCTTTTTATTGCTTTTGGGGTTTGCTTTAAGCGTCGCCTTGTTGATTTCAAAATTTCTAAACCGCCGGGTCTCAATGCCACTGGCACGATTTGTCGCCACTACGGATAAAATTGCGCGTAGTGGTGATTATAGCCAACGGATTCATGCACGCAGTGGTGATGAGTTTTATACTTTTGCACATGGTTTTAACATGATGCTGGAAGCGGTGCAGCAACGTGACCAGGAACTGCTGGAACACAAAACCCATTTGGAAGAAATGGTTGCCGTGCGCACAGCTGATCTGGAACAAGCCAAAGAGGCAGCAGAATCAGCCAACCGGGCAAAAAGTGCTTTTCTTGCCAGCATGAGTCATGAACTGCGTACACCGCTTAATGCAGTATTGGGATATGCACAGATTCTCCAGCACGATGTCTTGCTTAATGCAGGGCAGCAGCAAAGCGTGGCAACGATTAAACGTAGTGGCGAATATTTATTAACCTTGATTAATGATGTATTGGATCTGGCAAAAATCGAAGCGGGACGCTTAGAGTTGATACCCGGTCCCTGTGAACTGAGTCGGTTTTTTACAGAATTAAGTGACATGTTCCGTTTGCATGCAATTGACAAGGGCATTACATTCCAGGCAAAAACCCGTGGTAAATTACCGGACATCATAAAAATAGATGAAAAACGCTTACGTCAGGTGTGTCTGAACCTGTTAGGCAATGCCATAAAATTCACTGAACAAGGCACAGTGAACCTGGAAACGGAATATCAGGCGGGCAAGCTGTTGATTCGAGTGATAGATTCGGGGATTGGGATTCCTGAAGCCCGCCATAAAGAAATTTTTAACCCTTTTCATCAAACCTGTGATGATCAGTATAAACAGCAAGGTACAGGCTTAGGTTTGGCTATCAGCCATAGCTTGGTTAAACAGATGCAGGGTTGTATTAAACTGGATAGTGAAACAGGACATGGCAGTTGTTTTAGCGTTATGATACCTGCACCAGTACTCAAGCAAATATCAGCAGGCAAGACTGAACACCAGACAACTGATACCAAGACTGGCAGCAAGATTGTTGCTTATCAGCGTCTGGATGGTAAAAGCGATGCTTTGCAAGTGTTGGTAGTGGATGATAACCAGGATAATCGTGCAGTGTTGCGTGGTTTATTGGAGCCACTGGGTTTTGTTATCACCGAGGCAGAAGATGGCTTGGTGGCAATGGCATTGACTGAAAAGCAAGCATTTGATGTTATTTTGATGGATTTAGTCATGCCCAAGCTGGATGGTTTAAGTGCGACACGCCGCATTCTGGCACGTACCGATAACTGCAATCATTTAATTATTGCAATCAGCGCCCGTGCTTTTAAGGAAAATTATGCAGAAAGTCTGGCGGCAGGTTGTCAGGCACATCTTTGTAAACCAATTGATAATGATGCTTTATTGCGTTTGTTGCAAACTCATTTGTCTGTAAAATGGTGTTATGCTGAGAATAGCCAGCGAACTGAGCAACAGGAAAGCGGACTTTCTGCTAAGATTAGTTGTCCGGCTACTTGGTTTGACAGGTTGGAACAGGCTGTGGTTGAAGGTAGCCGCATGGAAATTTTGAGTCTGTTAAATGTCGTCAAACAACAGGATGAAAAGCTTGGAAGCACTTTGGCATCATGGGCTGAAAGCTATGAGTCCAAGCGACTGTTAGAATGGATAGAAAAGAACAGGGTCGGGCAATGAGCGAAAAACAACAAGCAAGTATTTTAGTGGTGGATGATACCCCCGCCAACTTGGCGCTGTTAGAAAACATCCTGAGTAAAGAAGCCTATAAGGTACGGGTTTCCCCTGATGGCGCACTGGCAGTGCGTTCTGTGCAGAGCAAAGCACCGGATTTGATTTTGCTGGATATTCGTATGCCGGGCATGGATGGTTATGAAGTTTGCGCCCAACTTAAAAAAAATCCACAGACTTGTGATATTCCTGTCATTTTTATCAGCGCCTTGCAGGAAACCGATGACAAAATTCGGGCTTTTGCAGCAGGTGGTGTGGATTATGTCACTAAACCTTTTCAATCTGAAGAAGTATTGGCCAGAGTAAAAACCCACTTAAATTTTCAGCACTTACAAAAATCACTGGTTTCCAGAAATGCACAACTACGCAGCTTATTAAGTGAGCAGGAGCGTATTCAACATCGGCTTGAAGAAGCAGCCGTCGTCTTTGAAGTCAGCAGTGAAGGCATTATGTTGACGGATGCGCAAGGCGTTATTCACCGGGTAAACCCCGCATTTACCGAATTGACCGGTTATACACTTGAAGAAGTGGCGGGGCAAACGCCACGGGTGCTCAAGTCCGGGCATCATGATCAGGAATTTTATAGTCAATTGTGGGATAAGTTGACAACCGAAGGCTGCTGGGAAGGAGAAATCTGGAACCGGCGTAAAAATGGCTCGGTCTATCCCAAATGGGAAATGATTACCGCGATTCGTAATAATCAGCATGAAATTATCGGTTATGTTTCACAATACAGTGACCTTGCGCGCAGAAAACTGACTGAAGCAGATATCCGTTACCGGGGCAATTATGATCCCTTAACCGGACTGGTTAACCGCTATTTGCTGTTGGAACGATTTGCCCACGCCATTAAAGAGCATCAGCGTAAACAGCGTAAACTGAGCTTATTATTTATCGATTTGGATCGCTTCAAACAACTCAATGACGCAATGGGATATACCATTGGTGATCTGTTGTTGCAACAAGTTGCAAAACGGATACAGTCTGAGAGCCGGGAAGTGGATACCGCAGCCCGCCTCGCAGGCGATGAGTTTGTGTTGATGCTGACCGACCAAGTCGATCAGATGTCCAGTGAGCGCGTAGCATCAAGAATTATCAAAGTTTTAAATGAACCTTTTGAGGTGGATGGTTATCAGGTGCAACTCGGTGCCTGCATTGGTATCGCCATGTTCCCTGATGATGGTGACAACATTGAAGTGTTGTTGCGTAATGCTGATCTTGCCATGTTTCGGGCTAAAGAAAACGGGCGGCAGCAATTACAGTTTTTCACTGACAGCATGGAAAAAGAATTTCTTGAACGCAGTCGCGTGGAATCAGAATTACGCCTTGCCATTGAACGCGAAGAACTGGTGATGTATTACCAGCCAATTATTGACTTGCAGACAGGAAAAACGATAGGTGTTGAGTCATTGATACGCTGGCAGCACCCCACGCTGGGTTTGATTTCTCCAGAAAAATTTATTCCTATCGCAGAAGACACCCGATTGATTTGTCCCATTGGTAGTTGGGTGCTGGAAACAGTTTGTCGCCAGCTTGCAAAATGGCATAAGCAGGGTCTGAAACTTTATGCTTCAGTGAATGTATCGGCTTATCAGATCCCACAAAAAGTTTCACCTGCATGGTTACAGCAGCTTATTAATGAAGTGGACTTACCCGCAGATCGGCTGGTGCTTGAGATTACGGAAAGTGTTTTTGTCAAAGACGTAGATAAGGTGGCGGCGTGGTTAAAACAGGTGCGGGCTTTGGGTTTTCGCATCTATCTGGATGACTTTGGTACGGGCTATTCCTCTTTATCTTATCTGAAAAATTTTCCCGTAGATGCGGTTAAAATAGACCAGGCCTTCGTGCGTGAAGTGGCCCGTCATGGCAGTGATCAAGCTTTAGTGCGCGCCATTGTTGCCATGAGTGAAGGATTGGGCTTGCAGGTTGTCGCAGAAGGTATTGAAACTGAAGAACAGAGTAATACTCTGCGCCAGTTTAATTGCCCCTATGGGCAAGGCTATCTGTTTTCGGAGCCTGTACCTGCCCAGAGGCTGTATCAGTTTTTACAAAAAAATCTGAAATGAACTAAACTGGATTTCCTGAAACACCACATATCGGTGTTCCAGGAAAGCCACTGCATTATTAGGGTGTTATTGTCGGCAGCGCAAACAGGTTTTGACGCTCACCTGATGGATACACCAGCGTGAAATCCGCTAGCCCATCAGCATTGAGATCTGTTCCACTTTCCACACTCAAACTACCATTGCCAAGGCCGCGTGCCGTACCATCTACCGTATAATCCGCAACCCCGGCATAGTCCTGACCATTAAGGCGGAAACGCACCAGGCCGTGCGGTTCAACCTGTACACTTTCTGCCGCTGTGGTTAAGGCTGATGGTGTTGCCAGAGCCGGGTAGATATATTGCTCACGGAGATTACCCGCAGTATCGTTAAATACCAATGCCAGAGCAAGAGTACCTAATGGTGAGAGTCGTACCTGCAAGCCGGTTTGTCCATCACCATCTGCTATCAGCCATAATAATCCCGGTTCACTCGTACCTGCTGGGCCTATTGGCCCGGATAACCAGTCAGGCCGCACGCTGAACCAGAGTCCTGGCGTTGCACTGTGACCAACCTGCAAATTGCCATCATCCAGCACCTTGAGTCCTAAACTAGCCCCTGCCAGTAGTTGCTGTAATTTTTTAGGTTGCTGCAATACGGGGTGTACATCCACAGTCAAACCATCCAGGGTGTTGAGCCTGAAGCTTTGACGCCCCAGATTTTCCACGCCACCACTTTGTGCCGTCACACCCAGAGAAGTGGGCTGTAGTGAGATTTGCAAACCTGCAAAGCTAATTTCAAAGAAGCCTGCTTCAGTTTCCTGAGTCAGCAAAATATCTGAATCCTTGAGCAGCGGAATAGCATTGATGGCATCCAGTACACTGCTGTCACCTTCCAGCACTTTCACTGTGAAATCCATCCGTTCAGGATATTCCAGTGCTGTCGTACCTAACAGTTCATGAGTTGCAAACTTAGGCAACAGTTTTGACAGATCAAAACCAGCCGGGATAAGCGCCTTATTGAGGAACCGCACACCACTACCAAATTCTATATCATCTGGCAGGGTGACATTTTCAGCAATAATCAAATTGGCCAGTTTCGCGCCATCAGTAATACTCAGATTTGTCAATTTCGCTGGTGCTGTGGCATCACCACTGACATCACCTTGCAAAATACCACCACTGAGTATGGCATTTGCCAGCAGTTGCACATCACGGAACAGGCTGCGGGTTCCAGCAGCAGTTACATTACCGGAGAGGAGACCGCCGCTGATGCTGCCATCACGCAGTTCAAAGTCAGCCAGGGTGCCGAAGTTGCGCACATTGCCTGATAACACACCGCCACTTAACAGGGTATCAGCCAGGATAGTCACATCATTATTAACCATGCCCTGACTGCTAACAGTGCCGCTCAGGGTTCCACCCTGAACTTCTGCATCCGCAGCCAGCGTGGCATTGCGTAACATCTGACCACGATTGTTGCAGGCACCGCTCACTGCGCCGGTTTCAGGACAGAGAGCCATGCCCGGTACATCATTGGAGGGGTTGGTGCTCAACTGCACGCTAACACTGCTATTTACTTCAGTATCACCAGCAGAGAGTGCGCTAACACTAAGACTGGCATTCTGATCATGAGCTGCGGGCAGGGTAACTTCCACCGCGATATCAACGCTGGAGAGCGCAGGTACATCCACGGTATCAGGTGCTTGACCCGGTATTTGACCCAGAGTCCAGCCAGCACTGTTGACTACAGTCAGAGTGTAACTGTCTTCAGTCGCACCGTTGTTGCTCAGAGTCAGGTTAACCGTCAGGGTTTCACCCGGTTCGCCACTCATGGCCTGTGGACCACTGAGAGAGGCCGCGTAAAGAACCTTGGCTGGGGCTACAATAATCTCGGTTGCTTCAATGACATCAGATAACTGTCGCCCTTCATCCAGCAAAATGGTATCCGCAAAAATGCGTACTGTACCACCAGCTGTAAGCACACCGTTAGCCGCACCGCTGAGATCGATAGCACCGCCATCACCTACGCTGAGAACAATGTCTCCCGGCACATTAAACAAGGCTTCACTGGCACCGCTGAGATCCAGATTCCAGTCACCACCACCGAAGATTTCTACGTTACCGCCTTCAATGCGGGTCTGCGCGCCGGAGAGATCGATGACATTAGGCTCGATACGCACCCAGCCGTCACTGCCATTACTACCCAGAGGTGTGCAATGGGTTCCGCCTTTACCCGCCTTATGGATACCGCCACTGAGGTGGACATTAGGCAGGGAAACCAGCCATAGATTACCACCGGGGCCACCATTTTGTGCAGCCGTGGCAGCGGCGTTACAGTTGCCACCATCACCGGCAATTGCTTTTGCGCCATTGGTATTATAGAGATGACCGGAACCGCCGAGCTTGCCCCACAACTGGGTAACGCCACCGCGTCCGGCTTGACCTGCGAGGGTGCCGTAGATACTACCACCACGTCCGGCTGCAATCGTCCCCTTATTGGTAAGATTACGCGCCAGCACGATAGCATTGCCGCCATCCGCGCCATAGGCTGAGCCGGTACCGCCGTCACCACCTTGAATCAGACCGGTATTGAGGATTGGACAACCGGAGTTGTAGGCATACCACCAGGTATCCCCCGCCTTGCCGTGGCTCTTAACATTGGCGCCACACTTGAGCATCACATCAGCCCCCGGATAAGCGCACTGAGCTGTGCCCAAAGCACTTTGTGTACAGGGCGAATCGGTCAATTCAGCGCTCCCTGCTGTACCCAGAATGGAGCCGTGGTTTTCAATATAATCACTGGCCTGAATCTCGATAGGCGTACCGTTGACATCCACGCTCTGTAGCGTAGCACCTTGTTGCACACATAGCGTTTTAACCCCGGCGGCAGAAACGTCTACCAAGGCACCCGTATTAATCCGCACCACGTCATTTACATCGGGAATGCGTCCAGCGGAAGCACCGGCAGTATCTTGCCAAGTGGAAGTATCGCTCCACTTGCCTCCTCCAGTGGAGGACTGAATAGTTACGCTGGCATCTGCACAGTTGGCGGGTGCCACAACCTTGCCAGTTAATGGCAATTCTCCTGCAACCAGTGTATTAGGTGCTGCAACCAGTAGTTTCGCAGTTTTATCCCCTGTACTTGCCGGAGTGAAACGTACACCCGCCTGACAGCTTTGCCCCGGATGCAGCGCGCGCCAGGTGCAGCCCCAGGATTGGGCATGAAAATCACTGGCAGAATCACCACTGAGAGAGAAAGAACCATGCCGCAAACGTAGATTGACATTACCGCTGTTGCTCAGAGTCACACTTTTGGACTGACCATTGCCAAAGCCGAGCTTGACTTCAGCAAAATCCAGGGCGCTGGGAACCAAGGCAATAGCCGGTTCGCCACTATTAACGGCGGAAGCTTGCAGGGGAACAGTTCCTGGATCAACACCTGGTGCACTGTAAGCGATACTAAATGCAGCATCTTTAGTGCCCACTGCTGTAGGGGTAAAACTTACCCGGAACCAGCAGGAAGAGTAGGAGTTATCCCGCCAGCGACCGTGGTAGCATTGCATACCGTTGATACTGAATTCAGCGGCATCTGCGCCGGTGGTGGTAATATTATTGATTTCCAGTGCATCACAACCCTGGGTCCAGGAATAAACCCCGTAATACAGCGTATAATTGCCTCCCACCGGTTCCACACCAAAATCAAGCGGATTGGGATAGGCATTTAAGTGATGCGTATAATTACCGCCACACCAGGCAGCGCCCGTGCCGCTCAGAGCCAGATCCAGTGT
Organism: Candidatus Venteria ishoeyi; assembly: GCF_030378065.1. GTDB lineage: Bacteria > Pseudomonadota > Gammaproteobacteria > Beggiatoales > Beggiatoaceae > Venteria > Venteria ishoeyi. The sequence continues at coordinate 30,068 of NZ_JAUCGJ010000021.1, forward strand.
AGGTGTATCAGGATCATTGGAAGGTATAGAAATCGTATCGCTTTTCGCGCCCTCTGAGGTCGGTTTGAAAGCAGCCTTGATGATGCAGGAACCGCCCGCTTGCAATGTTGTATTGGTACATGCTCTATCAACGCTATTAAACTCGCTGCTGACATGGGCAGTCTGCCCGATTTCCAGAGGTGCATTGCCGATATTGTTGATTTTCAGCAACTGACTGGGAGACGTTGTACCAAGATTGATTGCACCAAAATCAAAGGAAGCCGACTCAGCTGAAATATCAGGGATTCCAGCGGCAATGGCTAAACCCGTCAAAGGCAGGCTAAGCGAAGTGGGATTACCGAACTCATCTATATAAGATAATGGCAGATTAAGTTGTTTGCTACCGACTGAAGTTGGTTCAAAAATTACTGAGAAATTACATGGATTACTTGACCCGGAGGCGAGTTCTGTATTAGAGCAGTTATCGGTAGTGACTTTAAATTCCTGACCATGCACCGCAGAAACATTACCTAAGTCATCAATAGTGGTGGTGACATTGGCAAGCTCATCAATGACACCCAGTGATACAGCCCCCTGCCCCCCATTTTCTAAGTTAAAGTTTTGTTCTGTCGAGGACTGCCCCGTCTCCAGCGTACCAAAATCATGTGCGGTAGGCTCAAGTGTCAGGTTTGCTGCAACAGGACTGCTGACCAATAATAACGCTGACAACCATATAAGTAGTATTCGCAACCAGAAAAGACTTCTGGTGTTATCTATGCTCCCACGGTAAGTGGGGAAAGCATTAAAACTTAGAAATAACATGCTGTATCTCCTTACATTACGGCAAATAAGAAACTTTTATAAAATACAGATCTATAGTTATAGTTTATTTTTTATAGATATGCCATTTAATTTGAGTTTAATATAAGTTTAAGTTGGGCATATTTGCCAGGAGATTGTCCGAGAATAGCAAAATCATTGATTTTACTATTTTCGGACAGCCTCCTAGTTGGGGGGGAGGAGGGGAGGACTCCGTCAATGGAAGGAAATTATTAATGGAAAAAATTAACCCACATTTTCTATTGCAAAGCTTAAATATCCTTCACTTAATCAGCTTAAGTCGGTGAGGATAATTATGATTACTTATAAAGCTTCTTCATCCGCCTCGCCAGTGCGGATGCGAATAACTTTACTAACGTCACTGACAAAAATCTTACCATCACCAATTTTTCCGGTGTGTGCGGCTTCAATAATGGTATCCAGGCACTGCTCCAGCTTATCTGCGCTGACAATTAACTCAATTTTAATTTTTGGCAGAAAATCCACCACATATTCCGCGCCACGGTATAATTCAGTATGCCCTTTCTGACGACCAAAACCTTTGACTTCAGTAACAGTCATGCCGGTGATGCCAATTTCGGCCAAAGCTTCACGCACATCATCCATTTTGAACGGTTTGATAATTGCTTCAATTTTTTTCATTACATGTTCTCCTGTTAATGGAAATACGCACCTCCGCATGGGAAATAACGCATAATTCTTGTTCTTTGTGACAGCCTCCCAGACCTTGCAGGTTTCCAAAACCTGGAAGGTCTAAAGCCCGTCAAAATCAGCCTCCTAGTTCATCGCTGCCAGCATCTGTTGCCCAATTTCCGCAGGGGAGTGCGCCAAACGCACGCCAGCGGTCTCTAATGCAGCAAACTTATCTTCTGCTGTGCCTTTGCCGCCGGAGATAATTGCTCCGGCATGGCCCATGCGTTTACCAGGAGGCGCAGTCAGTCCAGCAATATAGGCAACAACAGGTTTACTCACCTGTGCCTGAATATAGGCTGCGGCCTCTTCTTCCGCGCTGCCGCCGATTTCTCCCACCAGCACCACGCCCTCAGTTTGTGGATCGGCTTCAAACAGTGACAAACAATCAATGAAATTCATGCCGTGTATGGGGTCGCCACCGATGCCAATGCAGGTACTTTGCCCTAAACCATTCAATGTCGTCTGATGCACCGCCTCATAAGTCAAAGTGCCAGAGCGCGAGACGATGCCAATTTTGCCAGCCTGATGAATCGAACCCGGCATGATACCCACCTTGCAGGCACCCGGCGTAATAATACCGGGACAATTTGGGCCAATCAGACGGGTATCGGGAAAGTCTTTTAACACCGCTTTCACTTTTAACATATCCAGCACCGGAATGCCTTCGGTAATACAAACAATAACCTTGATACCGGCATGAGCCGCTTCTAAAATCGCATCGGCAGCAAATGGCGCAGGCACATAAATCATGCTGACATCAGCCTGAGTTTCGGTAACGGCATCAGAGACGGTATTAAACACCGGCAAACCTAAATGGGTTTCACCTTTGCGCCCCGGCGTCACGCCGCCGACCATGTTAGTACCATAAGCAATCGCCTGCTCAGAATGAAACGTGCCTTGTTTACCGGTAAACCCCTGGCAAATCACCCGGCTTTCGGCATTGATTAAAATACTCATACGGCGCTCTCCCTGGCAGCAGTAATGGCTTTTTGTGCGGCATCGGCTAAATTATCGGCAGTAATCAAATCCAGCCCGCTGTTTTTTAACAGCGCCTTACCCTGTTCAACATTGGTGCCTTCCAAACGCACCACCACCGGCAGTTGGATACCGGTTTGCTGCGCAGCCTGGATAATACCTTCGGCGATTAAATCACAACGCACAATACCACCAAAAATATTCACCAATATGGCTTTGACTTTGCTATCGGATAAAATAATCTTAAATGCTTCCGTCACCCGCTCAGCGGTGGTGCCGCCACCAACATCCAGAAAATTAGCCGGTTCGCCGCCATGCAGCTTGATTAAATCCATGGTTGCCATCGCCAGTCCTGCGCCATTGACCATGCAGGCAATATCACCGTCTAAAGCGATATAATTCAAATCAAACTGATGGGCGATATTCTCTTTTTCATCGGTCTGGCTGTCATCGCGCAGTTGCGCCAGTTGTGATTGGCGATATAAAGCACTTTCATCAAGGTTAATTTTGGCATCCAGTGCCAGCAATTTATCATCCTCGGTAATTACCAGCGGATTGATTTCCAATAGGCTGCAATCACAACTTGTAAACAAACGATATAAGTTGTTCAATAATTGATTAAACTGACGGCGCTGACTTTTATCCAAAGCCAAAGCAAAACCCAATTCCTGTGCCTGCCAGTTCTGTATACCCGTGACAGGGTGAATCAATTGCGTAAATACCTGCTCCGGGGTTTTTGCGGCAACCGCTTCAATATCCATACCGCCTGCCTGGGAAGCAATCACCGCCACCTTCTGGCTGCTGCGATCCACCACCATGCTCAGATAAAGCTCGCGCTTAAATGCGGTGGGGCTTTCAATCAATACATGGTGAATGGGTTGACCCAGCGCATCGGTCTGGTGAGTCACCAAATGTTGTCCCAGCAAAGCCCCCGCCGCTTCCTTTACGGCTTCCAGACTTGCTACTTTTTTAACGCCACCCGCCTTGCCACGCCCGCCGGCATGAACCTGCGCCTTGACCATCCACTGCGTACCGCCCAGTGTATTGGCATGTTGTAGCGCCTCATCAACGCTGTTGGCGACCAAACCGGTTGAAACCGGCACCGCATAATCGGCAAACAGTTTTTTTGCCTGGTATTCGTGTATATTCATAAGTTCCAAATACGATGTAAAGTTAAACAGTATATCGTGGCAGGTACTGTTGTCACCAGTGATTTATGCACGCTTAAAAAGAATTTTATAAAGATGTACCAAGTTTCGGGTATTATAAAATTTCTATTCATTTCTGAACACAATGTTATGACATTACAACAAACGCTGCTCCAGGCAAGTGAATTGGGTATACGCCTGGAAATTGTCAATGGCCTGCCAATCTGGGAAGCACAACCGCTGTATCGTCATCAGAAACATATTGAGCGTATTTGTCAGGGCATCAGCAAGACAGCTCACAAGGATGCCCCCTGTGACTGCGTTCATGTCATGGATGTTTATGTACAATTTCCCAATGGCTTAAAACGCCCGGATATTTCTATATTCTGCCGGGAGCCAACTGAAGAAGAGCAGGATGCTGCTTTAACCCTGATTCCGGAAGCGGTGATTGAGGTCGTCAGTAAAGGTTATGAAGCCAAAGATTTGGAAATTGGCCCACCTTTTTATTTATCCCAGGGGGTGAAAGATGTGATTGTTTTTGATCCTCTCACCTTGCTGGTTTTGCATGTTAGAAAAGAGCGTGCCACACGCCAGATTTCTCCAGTTGAGATTGAGCTGGAATGTGGGTGCAAGGTGTTGGTATGAAAGGGGGATCTTGTTCCCATTGGTCTCACGAATCCCCCCCGTTTTTGATTGGACAATTTTTTATATCTCCCGCAGAGATGCAGGGGTGCAGAGAAAAATTTGAAGGCCATTCAAAAATCTCTGCACCTGTGCGGGAAAAAATGAGCAACTCAACAGCACTGTAGTCACTTTGGCATCGCGGACGTGGGTATCCATGAGATTTTTGACATTTTCCAGTTGCTCAGGGGTGTGCTTGCCGGTTCTCAATTTCTCAATAAGGCGTTTATCTATTCCTGGTGGATTTGGTCTGTCCAATGCGCCCGGAACAAATCCGTGAGCGCCAGAGGCATCAGCAAATCACGCAGCGGCGCGGGGTACAGTACGCAGGCATCGTAGCCAACGGAGAAGTACGCCATTATTCGTAGCCCATACCTAAATCCTGGGATAATGAAGCAGCCGTCTACGCCATGCTTGACGAATATCTGTTCAGCGGCAAGGCACCACTGCGCGAAACCGTGTTCGCCGCCATGCAAAGCAAACCGAAGCTGATGCAACGCAAGAAAATATTCCAGCGGGTGATGGATGCTTTAATGGACATTGTGCAATGCTTTGATGAGGGGATGGGGGACATTTGATGGTTTGTGAAGCATCCGTTTTTATAGGAAAAAATATCTAAAAGATGGTTTTTAAGGTCAGCAAAATGCGCGGAATGCTATGAAATAATGGTGTCCTCGACAGGACTCGAACCTGTTACCTACCACTTAGGAGGCGGTCGCTCTATCCTGATGAGCTACGAGGACGCTACAGGCGGGAGTATAGCAGGAGTACAGCACTCAATCAAAGGTTAATAAGTCGGCCATTTTGCGGGTTTCATCATGCACCCGGCGGCTGAGATTGGCACTGAAGTATAGGCCGGAAAGTGCGGTCAGCAATCCTGCCATGGTTGTAATTAATGCAATGGAAATGCTCGACATCATGGCGCGAATATTATCCATGCCAAAATAATTTAAGGTGTCAAAGGTTTTGACCATGCCCACGACGGTGCCGAGCAAACCTAATAGTGGCAGGATGCGGGTGAGGACTTCTATGATGGGTAATACCAGGCGCAAGTCGTTTTCAGCTTGCGCAATCAGCCCTTCGCGTACCCGGTGTGCATACCAGGATTGATGTTCCTTGCGAGCGTTCCACAGTGTTTGCCAGCGTTTGCGATAACGCGGATAGGTGAAATGGAAAAACCAGTAGCGTTCAATGATGAGCGTCCACATCAACAAGGATGTGAAGAAAATCACCCATAAAACAGCGCCGCCCAGTTCCATAAAATCCAGCAATATGTCCAGTTCTACAGAAAAATAAGGCATGGTTTAAGCCATTGTATAAAAAAGGAATCCACGGAGCAGATAAGTTACCGTTACCACGCGGAGCATGGTAACAAGGTAGCGCACTAAACTTCCAGTAAGCGCGGCATCATATCAACTAAATTACAGGGACGGGTACGGTGATCCAGTTGTTCCACGATGATTTCATCCCATGCAGTCTGACAGGCACCTGTAGAGCCAGGTACGCAGAATACATAAGTGCCATTGGCAACGCCAGACAGGGCGCGGGATTGCAAAGAGGAGCTTTTGATGTCGCGATAGGAGATGGTGCGAAACATTTCACCAAAACCTTCAACGGTTTTGTCCAGCAATACGCTGATGGCTTCCGGTGTACCATCACGACCAGTAATGCCGGTGCCGCCAGTGGTGAGAATTACCTGGATATCCTTATCAGCAATCCAGCGCGAGACCACGGCGCGGATGTCATAAACATCATCTGGCACAATAACTTTTTCTGCAAGCTTATGCCCAACATCCGTCAGGCGTTGCACCAGGGTTTGCCCGGATTTGTCGGTTTCTTCCGTGCGACTGTCTGAAACCGTCAGTACCGCGATATTTAAGGGAATAAATTGGCGTTCTTGTTTCATATTCCTTAATCCCCACACAGCTCATCAAGATATTTTTCCGCATCCAACGCAGCCATGCAGCCGGTACCGGCAGAAGTGATTGCCTGACGATAAATATGATCACACACATCACCTGCGGCAAAAACACCGGGAATACTGGTTACAGTGGTGTTGCCATTGGTGCCGCCGTGAATTTTCAGATAACCATTTTCCATTTCCAACTGGTCTTTGAAAATTTCAGTGTTGGGGTGATGACCGATGGCAATAAATACCCCCATTAAATCAATGTCTTTGCTGCTGCCATCCTGGGTGTTTTTAATACGCATTCCGGTAACACCACTTTGATCGCCTAAGACTTCATCCAGTGTATGATTCCATTCAATATTAATATTACCGCTTTCGGCTTTTTCCTGAATATGCTTAATCAGAATCTTTTCCGCACGGAACTGATCGCGGCGATGTACCACGGTCACACTACGGGCAATATTGGACAGGTACAGGGCTTCTTCAACGGCGCTGTTACCGCCACCAATCACCGCGACATCCTGGTTACGATAGAAAAAACCATCACAGGTTGCACAGGCGGAAACGCCTTTGCCTTTGAAGGCTTCTTCTGAAGGCAGACCCAGATAACGGGCGGATGCGCCGGTGCAGATAATCAGCGCATCGCAGGTATAAGTTTTGTAATCACCTTTTAAGGTGAATGGGCGATTTTGCAAATCCACTTCATTGATGTGATCAAAAATAATTTCGGTTTCAAAACGCTCAGCGTGTTTGCGCATCCGTTCCATCAAATCCGGGCCTTGCACCCCTTCAAAATCTCCCGGCCAGTTATCGACATCGGTAGTGGTGGTAAGCTGCCCACCTTGATCCATGCCGGTGATAATGGTGGGCTTTAAATTAGCGCGCGCGGCATAAACCGCAGCGGTATAGCCCGCAGGCCCGGAACCCAGAATTAAAAGTTGACAATGTTGCTTGTCACTCATGTGAATATTCTCCTTAAAATAATAAAATTGTCAGCCATACGCCTGCCGCCAGTAATAATGAAATAAATACGGCGGCAGAGGCAATATCCTTGGATTGCTTTGCCAGAGGGTGATATTGTGGACTGCTGAGATCAACAATGGCTTCAATGGCGGAATTGAGTAATTCTACGATTAACACCAAAAACAATACGCCAATGAGCAAAATTTTTTCAATCGGGGTTTCACCCAGCCATAAACCCAGTGGCAAACCCACTAACAGCAGCGCGACTTCTTCCCGAAAAGCAGCCTCGCTGCGCCAGGCAAGTCGTAGACCCGACAGGGAATAACCATAAGCATTAATAATGCGTTGTATGCCAGCAACCGGCTTTACGGCTCTTTGTGGTTCAGGTTCGCCAGACAATATTCAGCTCCTTCGCTGCTTTAACATCATCCAGACGTCGTACTGGCAGTGTATACGGTGCGTTATGTAATAACTCCGGGTGCTTTTCCGCTTCTTGTGCAATTTCCTGCATGGCAACAACAAAAGCATCCAGTGTTTCTTTATCTTCAGTTTCGGTCGGTTCAATCAGCAGACATTCGGCTATCAACAGGGGAAAATACGTGGTGGGTGCATGAAAGCCTTTATCCAGCAGACGCTTGGCATAATCCATGGTGCTACAGCCTTGTTCCTTGGCCTGTTTCTTCAGGGTCAGAATAAATTCATGACTGGCACGGCGCTCAGGGAAAGCCGCATCAAAGCCAGCCTGGGTTAAACATTTTAATAAATAATTGGCATTCAAGCTGGAAAATTCTGCCACCCGCTGCATCCCTTTACGCCCTAACAATCGGGCATAAATATAAGCGCGCAATGCTATGCCGACATTACCGGCAAAACTGACTAAACGCCCCATTGTTTGTGGTTGGTCTTTTTCTGTCAGCCAATGATATTCATCACCATCATAAGCCGCCATCGGTATCGGCAAAAAGGGTAATAAACGCGCACTGACACCAACCGGCCCGGAACCGGGGCCACCACCGCCATGCGGCGTGGAAAAAGTTTTATGCAGATTCATGTGAATCACATCAAAGCCCATGTCACCAGGGCGCACCTTGCCTAAAATCGCATTGAGATTGGCACCGTCATAATATAACAGCCCCCCCGCTTCATGTACGATAGCCGCAATATCAGTGATGTTACGATCAAATACCCCCAGCGTTGAAGGATTAGTCAGCATGATGCCTGCCGTCTGCGGCCCTACCACCTGACGTAGCGCGTCAATATCAACATCACCATTGGCATGGGTGGGAATTTCCCGTACGCTCATACCGCACATGACCGCCGATGCGGGATTGGTGCCGTGCGCGGCATCCGGCACCAGCATTTCAGTGCGCGCGGTATCACCGTGACTGTCATGATAAGCTTTGATCATCGCAACCCCGGCAAACTCACCCTGCGCCCCGGCAGCAGGTGCCAACGACACCCCTTGCATACCGGTAACGGTTTGCAAAATCTGTTGCAAATCATACAAACAGGCCAGAATCCCCTGGCTGTGACTGTCCGGCGCTGCGGGGTGGCGACTTAAAAAGCCGGGCAGCATCGCTAAACTGTTACAGGCACGCGGGTTGTATTTCATGGTGCAGGAACCCAGCGGATAAAAATGCGTGTCAATGGAAAAATTTTTCTGTGACAAGCGGGTATAGTGCCGCACGACCTGCAATTCTGACACTTCCGGTAAAGCGACTGGCTGTTTACGCAGATAATTTTCGGGAATATCGCTGATATCCTGGTGCTTTGCAGGATACAAGGAAGCTGTGTTGCGCCCCGGACTGCTATGTTCAAAAATCAGCATATCAAAGACCTTTTTATTGTTTAACGCCGTCTTCTTGGGCTGCGGCGCGTGCCACGGCGTGAACCTGATTTTTGGCTTTTGCTGGTGGCTTTTGCTTTTTCAGCCGCCTGTGTTTTCTGATTATTTGCCAGGGCTTTTTTATTGCCTTCTGCTGCGTTTTGGTTCGCTTGCTGTTGATGCTGCTGGAAATTATTGTTCCCTGCCAGTTTGTTGGCGATCATGCCGCCAATTAAGGCACCTGCGGCACTAGCCATAATGGTTTCCCCCAGACCTAAGGATTCAGAAGCCGTGCCTTCCTGGGTTAAACGCGAAGTACCTGCCTCTACTTTAGCCGCTTCAGCTTCCGCAAGCTGTTTTAATTCTGCTTCGCTGAGCATTTTTTCATTGCCCTGCATATCGCGCAAAACCGCACGGGTGGCACCGGTGGAAGGATGTTTTTCCACCAGCTTATAGGTATCAGGTTGAACACCGGTTTGTTCGATCACCAGAAAAAAATTCTGCTGCGTATTGACGCTTTCCGCAATTTTTGCCCCGTCATCGCTACGGCTTTGATTATTCTGACCTTCACCGCAGCCAGATAATAACAATCCCAGGCTCAAGCCCAGACTGGCAATGATAACAGGCGATAATTTTGGCGATATTGCAGTCAATTTCATTTAAATTTCCTTTGTCTTAAAATAATAAAAATAGAAAACCAAGTGTTTTCAGTCGCCTGATTGCTACCGATTGTCCAAAGCCTCTTGAACTCTCAGAGAGATGCACCAGATAGTATATCTAATACAAGTGTATATCGGACGATTCATAATAATGGCGTGAGATTTTAGCAGCTTTCATATGATAAGTGCTGAATGAGGGCTAAAAAGCTGTTGCTAAACCAGCGACTGTCAACTTGAGCTTTCATATTTGCAGGGCAAGTATGAAAACTTCAAGGTCAAATATGATAAAAAGCCGCACATTCCAATATGCTGAAAGTATATAATAGCCTGAAATTTTTTAATAATTGGAGACACCGTGATGCAATCACGTCATATATTCGCATTATTACTGGGAACCTTATTAGGTATTTTCATCTCATTAGGTCATAACGTCTTTGCTGAGCGCGAACATAAAATTCCCACACTACCGCTGGAAGATTTACATACCTTTACCGAGATTTATACCCGGATCAAAGAAAATTATGTGGAGGAAGTATCCGATAAAGAATTGCTCGAACATGCCATTAAAGGCATGTTGAGTGGTCTGGACCCACATTCCTCTTATCTTAACGAAGAAGCTTTTAAAGAATTACAAGTCGGCACCAGTGGTGAATTTGGTGGTCTGGGCATTGAAGTCAACATGGAAGATGGTTTTGTGCGCGTGGTTGCACCGATTGATGACACACCGGCAAAACGTGCCGGCATTGAATCAGGGGATTTGATTGTGCGCCTCAATGAAACCCCGGTAAAGGGCATGACGCTACGGGAAGCGGTTAAGGTCATGCGCGGTAAACCGGGTTCTAAAATCAATTTAACCATTGTCCGTAAAGGTTCTGAAAAACCCTTAAAAATTGAAATTATCCGTGATGTGATTCAGGTTAAAAGCGTTAAAAGTCGTGTGTTGGAAACCGGTTATGGTTATATCCGCATTAGCCAGTTTCAAAATCATACCGCCAGTGATTTACATAAGGCAATTAATAAGCTGAAAAAAGACAATGAAGGCTCCTTAAAAGGTTTAGTGCTGGATTTACGCGATAACCCCGGCGGTGTATTAGGCGCTGCGGTGGGCGTTTCTGATACCTTTTTGAAAAAAGGTTTAATTGTGTATACCGAAGGCCGCATTGAGGATTCCGAGCTGCGTTATAACGCTAAACCCAAAGATTTGCTGGGTGACGCGCCGATGGTGGTGCTGGTGAATGGCGGTTCCGCTTCCGCTTCTGAAATTGTTGCCGGGGCTTTGCAGGATCACAAACGCGCAATTATTTTAGGTACTAAAACTTTTGGTAAAGGCTCCGTACAGAGTATTCAACCGATTGGTAACAACGCGGCTTTAAAAATCACCACGGCGCGTTATTACACCCCTTCCGGTCGTTCTATCCAGGCTGAAGGCATTGAGCCGGATATTCAGGTTAACCGGGTTAAAATTGATTCTGTGGAAATGCCGGATGAGTCCATTATTGTTTCTGAATCAGATTTGCGGGGGCATTTAGAGCAAAAAGGTGATGAAGATAAAAAAGCTGAAAATAACAAAGATAGTGAAAATGGGGATGATAAAGCTGATAAGCAGAAAGCCAAAGATGATGAAGATATACCGTTAATTAAACGTGATTATGTCTTATATGAAGCACTTAATTTGTTAAAAGGCTTGAGTATTATCAGCCAGCGTTGATTTATCTGAGTAAAGACCTTCCAGGTTTTCAAAACCTGGAAGGTCTGGCATTGGTCAAAACAATATCATCACAAAAAATACAGTAAAGAAACCAGCATAACTCAGGTTATTTAAGCGTCTCTAATGTCACATTATTCTTATGTGCATTTTTACCCTGTCGTAAGACCACTTCATAGGTTAATTCCTGTTTTTGACCGACAGGAATATGTGCCTGGTATTGCACAGTGCGAAAATCGTGCAGTGTAGGCTTTAGATCGCTGCGAAATAATACATCACCCTCATATTGCCGCCGTACTTCGAGTTGAATGGGACGTTGCGTGTAATTAATCACTTGTTGACTGTAACGGGTGTGACTATCCCAACCCGCGACAGTGCTGCGGCTGTCAAACTGTAATTTGCCACTATCCAGTTTACGGTAGACGTTAGGGCCGCGTAATTTCATTAAAAAGGCATCGCGCCAGACTTTTAATTTACGCAGCTCAAATTGTACTTCCGGGTCAACCCCCAGATTTAATTCAATCTTATCGCCTATCGGTACATATTTCAGGTGTTGCGCAGTCAGCCAGTTTAAGCCTTGTTGCGTTTTTTCCCGGAAAACCTGAACCTGTCCTTCCGGCAAGGGCGTCTTACCCAGTTCAGAGGCCGAGTCATTTTTCATCAGATATAAACGCACCAGTTGATTACCATATTCGCGTGGGCGATAGCGGTATTCAACCTGCATTGGCACGGCATCCGCTTTAAAGCTGCGCAGGCGCTTGCTCCAGCCGTCAGCAATGGTTTCCGTGCCTTCAATCGTGTATAAAAAATATTCACTGAGACTTTCTTTAGCCACTTCTTTAGGCGCAGCCATAGCCGCTGGCACAGCCATATCTGCCATTTCCATCGTGGCTTCTGTTTTTAAGGCCCGTATTGCGTGTTTCATACGGCGCTTGTTTTGTGCTTTTTTCTGATAACGCCCGGATGCTTTAATTTGTGTTTGCCTACTGGTCAGACTGCTAATTGATTCAACCAGGTTAATCGTGCCAACCACCAGACGCACCTGGGCATTTTCATAATCTTCCCCGGAATGATTACGGATGCGTACAAAACTTTCCAGATTCAGCGTGGTTTCTTCAGGATTGGCAATTGCCAGATAATCCGCCTGCCAGGAAATGCCGGAAGTGAAATAGCTGATTTCCAATTCAACTGCACCTTGATATTCGCTGTGTATCTGCCAGTACAGCATTTGCGGTTTATCGTGCGGGAAACGAATATCTAAAATTTCCAGTTCAGCGCCGTGGTTGAGAAAACGCAATTCCACCGAGGAGGGATCAATTAAGGTGTTACTCCAGGAAAATTGCAGGGGATTTTTACCTTTTTTGAAACTTAAAGTGCGCTTTTCCCGCACCAGGGTTAAATCCTCAGCATTATAAATGGTTAATTGCACCTGCTGACGCGGTGGTACGGTTGATAAATCAATATTTTTGGCAAACACGCTCAAGCTGCTAAATAACAAGCTGATAAACAAACAAGACTTAAAAATATTCATGGTTTATAACTCCCTTAACGCCATTCATTTTTCAGTAAAATTGCCAGTTTGTGCACGATTTTCCTGGCACTGCCATCGGCATTGCGCGCAGGCAGATCCGTGGTGTAATATAATTTTTCAAAACTGCTTTTTTCCGGATCGGCAGCCGTGCTGAACGTGGTTTCATCCAGAATTTCCCACTCCACATCCTGATCGGTATAACCGCGCAACTCATTACGCACGGCCCACAGGTTTTCTGCAATGTTCAGTGCAACGGCTTTATTTTTGAAATTTTCAATTTCATAACGAATAATCACTTTATGGTTGTATAAGTTGCCAGCAACCCGCTGTTGCTCGCTTTTTTCTATGCTGCGCTTGACCACAATATCCTGTGCCACGCCCAGGTATAAAGCCATTTCATCATCGCGCGGTGTAAAATGTCCCCAGTCCTCACCAATAAATACCTGACTGCCCTGGCTGTCCGTTTGAAAAATACGCACTTTCCCCGCCGCCAGCGGGGTTTTGCCTAAATGATGCTCGGCATCATTGTTTAAGACATAATGCATGGGGACTTTTAATTTTTTTTGTGGCGCATTGAGATAACCATAGTCTTCCAGGTCTGCGGTATAGGTTTTTTCTATCGGTACATTGGTATAAGATGCAAATAACAATTTCTGACTTTCATTAAGCGCAATAGAGCGTTGAAAAACACCACCAAAACCTGCCTGAATCCGGCTGTCAGTAAATGACTCTCCGGCATGATTTTTCACCTTAAGGTATTGTGATAAGCTCAGGGTTTTTTCCTCGCCGTCACTGAGTGCGCGATAGCTGAAACTGCGTGACAGTTGATGCAGTATATAACTGATACGCACCCGGGCTGTTGCCGTTTGTTGCGCACCAACATTCCAGACCAGTGCATTCTCCCCAGGCGGATAACTCACCGATAATACCTGTACGGCATCGCCACTGGGTTCCATCACCCGAAATACAATACTGTCCGGGTCGATACCGGTATTGGCCCAGGAAAAATCAACTTGATTATTGCCCTGAATCAAAGGCACCAGGCGCTCTTCTTCCACTAAGGTCACTGCGGCATTATCAAGATGTACTTCCACACGCTCACGGGGGGGCAGGGTGATGAGTTTAATGCGCGCCCAGGCCTCTAAGGGTGCAAACAGTACCAGTGCTAAAATAAAAGCCGTTGTTACAATTTTGCTGAGTTGAAATGGATAAGACATCAGCGTTCTCCTGTTAGACTTTATAATGGTTACGATGAGTATAAATAGACATTAGCATTTGTCGGATTCTGGGATATTTTTCTATAATCCATTCCACATCGGCTTTGTCCAGTTCCAGTAATTTGGTGTCTGCGGTGGTAATCACCGTTGCCATGCGGGGTTTGTCGGTAAGTAAAGAAAATTCTCCAAAAAAATCACCCACTTGCAGATTGGCCAATGTTTTTTCCTGACCTTCTACGGTTTTACGGACAACCTGCACCGACCCGGAGCGAATTAAAAACAGGGAATGACTTTGATCCCCCTGTTGTATGACCACGGTATGCATCGGAAGGTTATGCACCTGCATATTATTGTGTATCATTTCACGCGCTTCCTGGGGTAAGTAAGCCAGCAATGGAATCGTGGTCTCTGATTTTTCCTTTAATAATTTTTTGGGGCGTAGCGTAACCTGTGGATTTTGCTGGAAATCAGCACTTTTCAACCAACTGGTCCAGGACAGGCGCGCACCCTTTTTATGACTCAGGGTACAAGCAGGCACGGCTGCTTTTTTTAAGCGAATTTCCAGATCAAAATCCAATTCGGGGCCAATAAAAAAACGGGTGAGTTCACATAAGGGGATAAATCCCCAGCCAATGGGCAGAAAATTGAGAAAAGCCTGGAAATCCAGGGCTTCAGTTTGTATCAGCAGTTTGCCTTGTTGATCCCAGACCCGGCTGCCTAAAGCCGCACCCTGCCCCAGGCTTTGCTGTTGGCCTTTGGCGGAACCCAGATGGGTGCAGGCATCTTCTGATAACTCTAACCATTGCCCAATAAACGGTAAAACCTTCATTTTAACCCGGAAATAATCCGATAACATGGCTTCCAGCGCAACCTGGGAATGTGGCTCATGCTGTAATATACCCGCATAATGCAATAAGGCATGGTCTTCAGTCTGCATGCGCTGCTGCAAACCTTCCGTACCCATGCCAAACAGAGAAAATAAAAAGCGCGCAAAGCGTGATTGCCAGGGGGTGTTTTCGCCATAACCCAAACGGTGGGTACTGCGCACCCGGTATTGCAGTGATAACAGACGATGGTTAAAAATATCCAGAAAGCTTTTTAGCGCCGTGTCTTTATTCCATACCCGATCCATAATCAGTTCAGTATAGGGTGTGGGCAAGGGGCCGTTAGCACCCGCCAGCCCCATGAAATTAACCTGCATTTGTGGACGGGTATCGCTTATGTTGGGGTCTTGCGCGTCCGGGACTTCAATCTCATCAATCTCAGTTGCAGGAAAGCGAATGTCGACTTTAGAGCGAAAACAGATAGCTTCCTGCATCGGGTTATTATGTTGTGCAGGGCGATGGGCTGCTGGCGCACATTGTAATAATAGGCGCACCGCCTGATAAAATTCAAAGCGATGTGCCTCTTTTAATAAGCTTTCCAACACTGTAATACGGCGTTTTAATGGGGGCATAACCTGTTATATCATGCGTTAGCCAATAAACAAAGTCTTGTTTTTCAGCCCAGAAATAAATATTTCCCAGCCAGCGGCGATGCCTGGGAGGCTGTCTGAGAACACAATTGGTTTATCAATTTATTGGCTCTACACTGTTTTTCATGTTGATCACCCGGGGGCTGCCATAAACGTGATGTAGATTTTCAATTTGCAGCAGCGCTTTACTCAGTTGGCGCAAGTTTCTGATTTCAATACTCATCACCATATTGGCGATGTTTTCTTTGTCCGTCTGGGTTTGCATTGCCATGATGTTAACCCGGGCATCGGACAGAATGCTGCTGATGTCGCGTACTAAACCAAACCGGTCATCGGCTTTAATTTCAATATCCACTGCATAACTTTGTTCCGGCAGACTCTCCCAGTTCAGCGTGACCAGCCCTGGATGGTTGGCGGCTTTCCAGGTAATCACTTTCAGACAGTCTGAACGATGCACCTCAACGCCACGGGAGGTAAAATAACCGGTAATCGCTTGATGGGGTTCCGGGTGACAACAATCGGCAGTGAACATTTTAATATGGGCATCGTCTACGGCGCTACTGTGTGACATCAGCGGATGACTGCGCAAGGTGCGCGGTTGGGCATGATGGGGTAATAATTTGCTGCCAAAAGAGGTCACTACTTCCGAAGTCTCCAGGTCGCCACGACCAATCGCGGCAAGAAACCCTTCCAGGTCTTCAAAATCAAACTGCTCTGCCAGTTCCGATAAATTGGCATCCGCAACATTTAAGCGATATAACTCACGATTTAGCGCAGATCGCCCTTCGGCAACATGGTGTTCATCATCTTGTTGTTTCAGCCATTGTTTAATCCGGGTAAGTGCACGGGATGTTTTAACATAGCCCAGTTGCTCATCCAGCCAGCGCCGGTTGGGGCGCGCATGTTCAGATTTGATGATTTCAACCTGATCGCCGGTATGCAAAGGATAGGTCAGGGGCATAATGCGTCCATTAACCCGTGCCCCACGGCAGCGATGCCCTAATTCGGTATGAATATAATAGGCAAAATCAATCGGTGTTGCACCACTGGGTAAGTCAATGATTTTACCCTCAGGGCTGCGCACATAAACTCTGGCTTCATGTAATTCTGATTGAAAACGCCGAATAAAGTCCCCCGCGCTGACTTCTTCATCCTGCCAGGTTAGCACTTGCCGCATCCAGGCAATTTTACGTTCAAAATCCTCATCAGGATGAGAACCTTCCTTATAACGCCAATGGGAGGCCACGCCCAACTCGGAATGATGGTGCATCTGCTGGGTGCGGATTTGCACTTCAAAGGTCTGCTGATTGGGGCCAATGACCGCAGTATGTAAGGAGCTGTAATCATTGATTTTGGGGTTGGCGATATAATCATCAAACTCCCCCGGCACGGGTGGTGATTGTTTGTGAATCAAACCCAGCGCCAGGTAACATTCCTGTTCGGTATTGACGATAACCCGCACCGCCAGCACGTCATACAGTTCATGATAATCCAGTTGCTTGCGCTGCATCTTTTCCCAGATGCTGTAGATATGTTTGGGACGCCCCATGACCTGCGCCTGGATACCTGCCTGCTCCAGCGTTTCCCTGATTTGCTGCATCATTTGCGCAATATGTGCTTCCCGATCAGTGCGGCGCTCTTGCAATAAACTGGCAATTTGCTTGTATTGCTCAGGTTGCAGATAACGCAGAGAAAGGTCTTCCAGCTCCCATTTAATCTGCCAGATACCCAGGCGATTGGCCAGTGGTGCAAAAATATCCAAGGTTTCGTGGGCAATGCGGCGTTGCTGGGCAGCGGATAAATGGCGTAACATGCGCATTTCATGCAGGCGTTCAGCGAGTTTAATCAACATCACCCGTACATCTTCGACCATCGCCAGAATCATCCGGCGCAGGTTTTCCGTTTGTTGATTTTGCCCCTGATTATTCAGATTTTCTTCAGCATCAAGTTTAAGCTCACTGAGAAAACCCATTTTATTCACACCATCAACCATTTTTGCGACAGCGTCCCCAAACTGCTGGCGCACAGTTTGCACATCCAGATCACCGGTTTCCACCGGATCATGCAAAATAGAAGCAATCAGCGTGTCGGTATCCATGTTCAGTTGCGCCAGTAAATCAAGCACGGTAAAAACATGGTTAATAGCCGGTTCACCGGTGGGGCGTAATTTATCCTGACAGCGTTGCTGCGCCAGTTTAAAAGCGCGTATCAGGGTATCCCGTTCCTTAGCTGTGCGATCTTGACTGACTTGTTCAAACCAGGCATCTAGTTGTAACAAGCCGGGTTTGCTGTTGCTGTGTGCAGGTTCGCTCATATTAAGTGCATTTGTATTCATAAGGTGGTTTATTCCAAAGACCAAGCGATAACGATTACACTATTTTCTGGCAATCGTCCAAATAATCGGCGGATTAAGCTGAAGCAAGGATTTGCAGGATTTGAAGAATGATAAAATTTCCCTAAGCCTGACAGCCTCCTAGATTCAGCTTATGTTAAAATACCGTTATTTTTTTATCTTTAATGATTGTTATGTTGTACTGATGTTGCACAGTTGCTGCTTTTTTGCACCAAAATAGTGTTTGGCAAGGTGCAAATACAAATCAGCGTGAAGCAAAAGTGGTTTTTTTGTGTTTCAAACCTTCAAAACCTGCAAAAAAGAAGCTTTTGCGTAACACCGTTATTTTATTATACATTGAAACGAGAAATACGCTTATGTCCACGCAAGATGCGCTAAACCAGCTTAAAACCAGTATTCAAAACCGCATTGTCGGACAGGAAGCATTGGTACTGCGTTTATTGATTACCTTGTTAGCCGATGGTCATCTCCTGGTTGAGGGCGCACCGGGATTGGCGAAAACAACGGCAATTAAAACCCTTGCCGGTGGGCTGGAAGGTAATTTTCACCGGGTGCAGTTTACTCCAGATCTATTACCCGCTGATTTAACCGGTACTGAAATTTATAGGCCACAGGATGGCTCTTTTGTCTTTCAGCAAGGGCCACTGTTTCATAATCTGGTGCTTGCCGATGAAATCAACCGGGCACCGGCAAAAGTACAATCGGCCTTATTGGAAGCGATGGGGGAGCGCCAGATTACCATCGGCAAGGAAACCTGGGGGCTGCCACGTTTATTTCTGGTGATGGCAACACAAAACCCGATTGAGCAGGAAGGTACTTATCCTTTACCGGAAGCACAATTGGATCGATTTTTAATGAAAGTACTCATCGATTATCCCAGCCCAGATACAGAACAAACGATTCTGTCACTGGCGCGGCAGGAAGCGCGGGAAAATTGTGCGGAAGAGCCGATAACGACAACTCAAACCCATGAAACAGAAACTGAGGTGTTGTCTCAGGACATATTATTCAGCGCCCGGCGTGAAGTACTGGATATGCACTTGGATCCAGCGCTGGAAACCTATATGATTCATTTGATTGCGGCAACGCGCAATCCGCAGGCCTATCATCCGGAATTATCGCGTTATCTGGAATTTGGCGGCAGTCCACGCGCCACCATTGCCCTGGAACGCTGCGCCCGCGCACATGCCTGGTTGCATGGACAGGATTACGTATCCCCCGGTGATATTCAAAGCATTGCCCATGACGTGTTGCGCCATCGTTTGATTTTATCTTTTGCTGCTGAAGCAGAAGGTAAAACCGCAGACCATGTGATTGATGAACTGTTAAATACCGTACCAGTACCCTAGGAATTAAAACAACATGTTTCCGCGTTTTCAGATTATGCTGGTATCCAGTATGTTGTTGTTGATGGTGTTTATTCTGCTGAGTTGGAATACCATGGATCGCTTAAACCGCTTTTCAGCCAACCAACAGGTATTGGAAAGTGCGTTACTCAAGGGCGCGGGAAATCAGTTATTACAGCGTATTCAAGACCTGCAAACGCGGGTATTGCTGTTCAGCGAGGAACACCACCCGCAAATTGCCAAGTTGGTACAATATCCGGATAATGCTGCGCTGCGTGTTGCCATGCAACAGCGCGTTAAACGCCATTTTCCCGATTATTCTAATTTTATGCTGGCTGATGCGAACGGTTTTGTGAAATTCACTGAGCAAGCACCGCCTATTTCAGAACATTGCCAAAATGACTTGTTACGCTTTTCCCAGATGAGCCGCCAGCATGGCGCGGATCATTTGCATCCACTGTATACGCATCCTCACCAATCACAACATCATATCAACATCATGAGTCCCTTCCTCAATCAACGAGGGCTAAAGCAAGAAGGTATTTTTCTGGTCAGTTTTAAGGCGCATATACTTGCGCAGATTCTGGCTGACTATGAATTACCGGGTTATCAATTAATGTTACTCAAACAAGATGATCCGGGTTTGATTGAGATCACGGCAAAAGGTGGACGGGAAACATTGCAACGGGCGCATCAGCTTGATCGCGCAGAACAGCGTTCAATTCACCAACATCTGCAAATTCCCGGTAGTTTATGGAAACTGGTGGTATTGTCCAGTCCCGCGTTGTATCAAAATTATCAGCAAAGCGCATTATTGGAGGCAGCTTTAGTCTTAGGCCTGGTTTTATTCGTGACGTTTTTAATCGTGCGGATTGCCTGGCTGAGTTATCGTTGTTAATTCAGCCGTGAATATTCAGGCATTAATTAGCCGATTCCATTATATCGGCATCAGTTTGATTGCATTAGCTTTATCACTTTTGCTGTATGTATTTTTACAATTTGAACAAAATACAAGCTTACAGCGACAGATTGTGAACTTAACCGAAGATCTCAATCTGCTGTCCAGCCTGGCTACTGATTATGTATTTTATCCCGAAAATCATGCTATCTCTCAGTGGAAACAAAAATACAATCGCCTATCCCTGTCACTGCAACGCAGTCAAGCTGAATTCGTTGATAATTCAGCTTACCAAACACTGTTACACAGTCATGAAAAATTAGCTCAATTCTTTGCCAAAATATTTAAGGTGGATGCAAATCCACGCTTATATCAGGAGAATGTTCAAAATTTAGCCTTGTTGCTGACTAAAATGCGCACGGTTTTAACAATATTACATCGACAAACGGAAACAGATATCCTGCAAAGCAATCAATGGTTACAATTGCTAATTAGTCTGAGTTTTATCATTTTTGCCCTATTTTTGACTACACTCTTATTTTTTCTGCATACCCGCGTTGCACGTCCACTAAGTTGCTATCAGCAAATATTCAATAAAGTTTCTGATAGCAACCCGGTGTTATGTTTACCGCCTATGGTACACGATGAGTTCTCCCAGATGGTTGAGTATTTTAATGAAACACTCAAGCAACGTACAGTCGCGCAAAACCAGAATCAACAAATCACCAACTTATTTCAGGCCGTTTTTGAACACGCTGCGGTAGGTATTGCTTTTATTACGCAGGATGGTTCCTGGTTAAAAGTAAATCATACCTTGTGTGAAATTTTAAGGTATCAACGCAGCGCCTTATTAGAGACTGATTTTTTACATATTATTCATACTGGAGACAGAGCACTTAATATCAAAAAATTTAAACAATTACTTGCAGGAGAGCTGCCCCATTACAGCATAAAGCCACGTTTTCTGCGTAAAGATCGCAATATAGCCTGGGTTGACTTAACGGTGACGCTGATACACCACAATCACAACGATCCTGATTATCTGCTCATCATGGTTCATGATATCACTGAACATAAACAATTAGCAGAAAAAGGGCAGGAATTGTTAGCCTGGAAACAGGCTATTTTGGATAATAGCAGCGCGGGCATTTTAGTCACCAACCAATATCGTAAAATTTATGATCTTAATCAGCGCCTGCTGGAAATGCTTGGTTATGAAAAGCAGGCTTTGTTGGGTCAATCAACAGAAATGCTATATTGTGACCATGCCAGCTATATCAAGTTCGGCAAACAGGTTTATTCCCAGACCGCTGATGGCAAAGTGCAGCAGGTTGAACAGGTGTTTCGCAAGAAGTCAGGTGAGCTATTCTGGTGTCATATCAGTGGTCGCGCTATTGCCCCGCCCGATCTGAGTCAGGGCGTGGTATGGATGATGGTTGACATTAGCCAACGTAAACTTACGGAAACCCGCTACCAGTCCGTTTTTGACTTTTCTCCTATTGGCATACTCTGGCTGACTGCGGAAGGTTTTTTACAAGATTGCAATCCAGCGGTTGAGCGTATGCTGGGGTATAACAAAATCGAACTGAAGCGCATGAATCTCTATAACTTGTTTTTATCTGATAAACAACATAAAAACGAACATACTTTAAGCGCATTATTGCGAGAAGAACGCGACAGTTTTATTTTAGAACAGCGTTATCAACATAAAAATGGGACATTTATCTGGTCATTAACCTCCGCCTTTGCGATTCGTAATGAAGCAGGAGAAGTCATCACCTTTGTTGCCATGTTACAGGACATCAGCAAACGCAAAAAAATGGAAGGCCAACTGCAACTGGATCTGGTGCTGCAAAAAGAAACTGAAATGAAGCTGGAACAGGCCAAACAACAGGCAGAATCGGCAAACCGCGCCAAAAGCGTTTTCCTTGCCAATATGAGTCATGAACTGCGCACCCCGTTAAATGCCATGCTGGGTTATGCGCAGATTCTGCAACGAGACACACAACTTTCCGACAAACAAAAACAGGCAATAAACACCATTAAACACAGTGGCGATCACCTCTTGTTATTAATTAATGATGTGTTGGATCTCGCTAAAATTGAAGCCGGACGTTTGGAATTACATATCCATAACTGTGTTTTACCCCGATTTTTTGAAGATTTATACACCCTTTTTCAAGTGATGGCGCAGCAAAAAGGTATCATGCTTAAATACCAGGCAAATACTGATTTACCCAATACTGTCGCTGCTGACGAAAAACGTTTACGACAAATTTGTATGAATCTGCTCAGTAATGCAATTAAGTTTACCGAACAAGGGCAGGTGGATATACAAACAGCCTATCAAAATGGCATGCTTGAAATTCAAGTTAGCGATACCGGTATTGGTATTCCAACGCAACGCCTGAAAACCTTATTCCAGCCTTTTGTACAAGTGGGTAGTGAATATTATCAACAGCAGGGCACAGGACTCGGTCTGTCTATCAGTAAAAATCTGATTGAACAAATGCAGGGAACCATCAGCATTAATAGTGAAGAGGGCGTGGGTACTTGCTTTAAGCTGAAAATTCCTCTCCCCGTGCTTGAACAACAAAAACGGGATGAAAAATCAAGCACAAGCCAGCATCCTGCCATTGCTTATCAACGCAACGATCATCAGTCAGTACCTTATCGCGTGCTGGTAATTGATCATACCAAAGTTGATCGGCAACTGATTATTGATTTATTAGAACCCTTGGGTTTTACTGTATTGGAAGCAAAAGATTGTGAGGAAGGTATAAAACAGGCTTTGGCTCAACAACCAGATATAATATTGCTGACCTTGCTATTACCGAAAATGGAAAGCCTGGCAGTGCTTCCCGTGCTGCTCAAGCAGGAAAGCCTGCAACAAACAAAGATTGTCGCCATTGCCGCGCACACTTTTGACAAGGCCAAGCAAGCCGCATTAAAAGCAGGTTGTCATGGTTATATTGATAAGCCTGTAAATGAAATACAATTACAACAGGTTTTGCAGCAACACCTGGCACTGGAATGGGTTTATACGCAAGCTGTTGCCATCAACTCAGACAATTTATCAACGCACACACTGGATTTATCTGTATTATCCCCTGATATATTAGAACAACTGGAACAATCTATGTTGCGTGGTAACTCACAACAAACTCAGCAATTATTAGAACACATACAAGACCAGCATACAGAGCTTGCCGCGAGCTTAACGCATTGGTTTAATCTCTATGAGTACCAGCGTATTTTAGACGCCATTAGCGAGGCAAAAAATGCATAACCCCACCAGTATCCTGATGATTGATGACACCCCTGCCAATCTGGATGTGTTAGAAAACATACTTGCGCAGCATGATTATGAAGTGCGTAAAATGCCCAGCGCAATGCTGGGTCTGGCTTCAGCGCAGGCCATGCCACCCTCATTGATTTTACTTGATATTAAAATGCCGCAGATGGATGGTTATGAAGCCTGCACACGATTAAAGGCGGATGCCCGTACCTGTGATATTCCGGTTATTTTTATCAGTGCTTTACAAGAAACCGCAGATAAAATTAAAGGTTTTAGCGTGGGTGGCGTTGATTTTATCAGCAAGCCCTTTCAGGCCGAAGAAGTTTTGGCGCGGGTGGAAACCCACTTACGCATTTACCAGCTACAAACTGATCTGGAAAAAGCAAAAAATCAGGCGGAAGTAGCCAATCGTGCTAAAAGCGCTTTTCTTGCCAACATGAGCCATGAACTGCGTACACCGCTTAATGCCGTACTGGGGTTTTCCCAGATTCTGGAAAGAGATGAAGCCTTAACTGAGCGCCAGCTTAATCAGGTTCAAAGTATTAAACGTGGTGGCGATTACCTGCTGACGCTGATTAATGACATTCTGGATCTGGCAAAAATTGAAGCCGGGCGTTTTGAACTTTTCCCTGGCAACCTGGATAGCAAAAGTTTTTTTAATGACCTCAATCAGATGTTTCTCATACGTGCGCAGCAGAAAAATATAAGCCTGAATTACTCAGCTGCGGATAACTTACCGGCAACTTTATATTGTGATGAAAAACGCCTGCGTCAGATTATGATGAACTTACTGAGTAATGCGATTAAATTTACTGAACAAGGTGAGGTAAGTCTGCATACCGCATTTTCTGAAAACCAGTTAATACTCACGGTTAAAGATACCGGCGTTGGTATTCCTGAGTCCGCCATAAAAAAAATATTTGAACCCTTTATCCAGGCTGGTAATGCCTCGCATAAACAACAAGGTACGGGGCTTGGCTTATCTATTACCCGCCGCCTGATTGAAATCATGGGCGGGGAAATTACACTAAAAAGCGTCCCTGGTCAGGGTAGCTGCTTTCAGGTGAGTCTGCCAACAGAAGAAGTCCTGCCTGTACAAAATGATACGCAAACAGTTGATGATAATGTTCAAATTAATGGCTATCTGCGCACGGCAGGAGCAGGGCCTTTTAAAATTCTGATAACCGAAAACATGAGCGATAGTAGCAGTATTACGCGCAGCTTATTAGAGCCTTTCAATTTCAGTATCACAATCGCTTCTAGTGGCAAGGATTGTTTGGCACTGGCACATAGCTGGAAACCCGATGCCATACTCATGGATTTAAGCTTGCCGGACTTAAATGGTCTGGAAGTCACGCAAAAACTACAAAATATTTCTGAGTTTATCGATCTGCCGATTATTGCCATTTCAGCAAATGCCTTTAAAGAAGCAAAGGATAAGGCATTGCAGGCCGGGTGTCATGATTATATCAGTAAACCTATTCAGTTAAATACTTTGCTTGGGGTACTTGCCAAGCATCTGCCAATGCAGCTTGATTTTTCAACACAAAATGAGGAAATAGAAGAGGCTGATGTCAGCATATTGTCCCCGGAGCAACACAGTAAGTTAACACTTATGCTGAAAATGGGGGATATGGAAGATTTCCAGGATTATTTACAAGAACAAATGCAACAAGCTGAAAATACCTCAAGCAAGCAGTTACAACACTTATTTACCCTGGCTGAAAATTTTCAGTTACTGGAAATAAAAAAATATTTAACCTGAGTTCAACGTAAGCTTCTTTTTGCGCTTATGGCGCAAAAAATGGCTTCTAAACCCCCGTCTAATCGCCACGACCTCTGTTCTCAGACAGCCTCCTGGGTTTTTTAAACCTGGAATGTGATACAGTATTCCAATTTCTTTTACGCGCATTTTACGAGGATTGATGTAATGACTTATCTGAGTCTTGATGAATCTGTTTTAATGTATTACTTAATTGATTTTGTTATTGTTTTAAGCATACTGACTGGTTTCCGTTTTTTCTCCAACCTAATTGCCAGTGCTTCTTTGCATGAGCGTCTGGCGGAAGATGATAATTTTGCATTGGGCATCTCCCTGGCGGGTGCCATTATCAGTATTGCTATTATGCTGATGGGCGCGGTCAGTGGGCAGGTGGCCGCATCACCCCGGCAGGAACTGGTGATGATGGCGGCTTACGGGGTTTTTGGTATTTTGCTGATGTGGCTTACCCGCAAGTTATTTGATCATGTCTTGTTTGCAAAAGTCTCCATTCATCAACTGATATTGTCTGACAATGCAGCAGCGGGGCTGGTGGATGCTGGCAATATGATTGCCACAGCGATTATTGTGCGTGCGGTAATGATGTGGGTGGAAGAAGACTCCTGGCTGGGTTTTGGCATTGTATTACTGGGTTTTGCGCTCTCTCAACTCATCATGTATCTGGCAACCTGGTATCGGCGCTGGGTGTTTATGCGCCGCCACCCAAAACGCTCTCTGGATCAGGAACTGGAAACCAATAATATCGCCTTGGCCATTCGTTTTTCCGGTCATCGTATTGGTCTGGCGCTGGCAATTACCAGCACTTCCAGTCTGGTGTTATACCAAAGTGAACAATTAGCCTGGGCCTTAGGCTTATGGCTATTAGTAGCTCTAGCCTTGTTTGTTGCGCAAACCCTGATTGCTATTGCCGCACGTTTTATTCTGTTGCCCGGTGTCAATGTCGGTCAGGAGGTCACTGAACAGCGTAATATCGCCATTGGTGCTTTGGAAGCCTCAATTTATATGGCGGTGGGTCTGATTTTTCTGGGGCTGCTGGGATAAGAGTCAGGATGTAACAAGGAGTAGTCGATCATGGGTCAACAGATTCAATGCCCTAATTGCGGCAGTCCGCAAACCAGTAAAAACCCAGGCATTCGGATGCTGGTGTGTGAACATTGTTCCAGCACCTTGTATTGGGATGAACAAGCCGTATTACAGGCGGGTAAAAAATCCATTTTACCGGAAGCCGACACCCGTTTATTTGACGGGGCCACCGGTCAGCTCAACGGCAAAAACTTTGAAGTGATTGGTCATGTGCGTTACGCTCATGCCAGCGGTCACTGGGATGAATGGTATCTGGCACTTACCGATGGTGAGACCATCTGGCTCAGTGAGGATGCGCGTAAACTGACACTGGAAACACCCGTTAGCGCCAAAACTACTTTACCGGCTGCCGGACAGCTTCAAGTGGGGCGCAGCCTGAATCTGGACGGTACCTATTTTACAGTTCGCGAACTGGGTGAAGCAACCTGCATCGGGGGCTGGGGACAACTGCCTTTTACCTTGCTGCCAGACTCAAAATATCAATATGCCGACTTGGCTTCCAAAGATGGTCAGCATTTCGCCACGCTGGAGTATGACCAAACCCAGCAGCCGCATTGTTTTATCGGTCAAGCCCTTGAACATGGGCAACTGACGGTTAAAGACCAGGATGGGACGCTACAGGCCATTGAAACCCGCAGTGAGTCCAGCGACAGCATTCAATGTGCTTCTTGTGCCGCACCCCTGAAAAAACCCGCTGCACAACAGGAAATTCAAACCCTGGTGTGTGAATACTGCGGCAGTCAAAATGATCTCAGCGGCGCAGCGGCTGAAGTAATGGGCAAAAACCCCAAACAATTCAATGCTGATTTTATTTATGAGATTGGTCAACAAGCACGTTTTTCCGGTATTGATTACGCAATCTGTGGACGCCAGCTCAACACTGATGATGAGGGTTATGTCTCCCGTTTGTATCTGTTGTGGCATGAAAAAAAGGGCTATCTGTATTTAGAAGAATCTGAAAATGAATACACCCTGCTACATGCCACCTTATCTGCGCCTAATGCCGATCCTTTTGATTTGGATGAAGGTGAATGGATAAAAGTTAATAAAAAACCATATCGCTTTATTGAAGATGGCAGTAATAAGGTCACTTATGTTGATGGCGCATTTCCCTGGAAAGTGGCCTGCGGTGATCAGTCAGACTATGCTGACTTTAAAAATGGACAAAAACGTTACAGCGTAGAGCGTAGCCGTAATGAAATTGAATATTTTACCGGCAGAACCCTTTCTGCTTATCAACTGGAAAATGCCTTTAATCCTCCAAAAACTACAGAAAGCACCTCAGCCAGAAAACAGGAAACCGGGCCTGTCGGCTTTTTGAAAAAAACAGCTTTCTATGGCTTATTGATAGCAGTGATTGCGTTTAGCACATTGATTGCACTCGCCAGTTTTGAAAGTTTGTTTAGTGCTTATACCCTGATTGCCGCTGCCACATTTGCCCCGGCACTGTGGTTCATCAGCCGTAAGCCGGACGGTTTTTTATGGGGGCTGTTGTATATCGCCAGCCTGTTGATCGCAGTGGTTGCGCCACTGGCACTGCTGCTGCCTCTGCTATTATTGCCCTTATTCAAACAAATACCCTGGGCAATACTAAACCGGTTAACCATTCCCCTGGTTTTAGCCATCGTCGTTACCGGTTTAATGACATTGGATTATTTTGACACATTGAAAAACAATGCGCTGCAAGCCTCTTCAGATTATGAGCAGACACAAAAGCAACTGAGTGCATTGAGTCAGGGCAGCGCAGATGTGTTGCAAAAAGAGCCTTGGGTAAGCGCGGTATATCCAGCCAGTGCGCAGTGGCAAAATCAAATCAATCAGCAACGGCAACACTTACAACAACTCAAGCGTAAGGAATTAAATCAATTACAAACAATTCTGGCGCAGGATTCCAGCTGGGCGTTAACCAGTACCCCGGCCCTGGTTGCAGTGGTTAACCAGGTGCTTGTACCCGTGAATTATGAGCGCAAGACAATCAGCGACAAACTACAGGAACTGAGAACATTCAAGAAAAACCTGCCACAAAAACTCAAGCAATATCAATTTCATTACAATCTCACCCAGCCTGCCTTTCTGCAAAAACTGCAACAACGCAAGCAACAGGCGATTAAATTGTGGTCAGCAAAAAATCCTCAAGTTGCAACCAGGCTGAACGCCGTCTGGCAGCAGGGTAAATTTGACCAGATCGATGCGCTCAGTGCACAAACCCGGAAACTCTGGTCGGCAAATCTGGAAGCTTATCAGCAAGCAAAAGCCATGCAGATTAGCCCCGCAGTTTATCAGGAACTGCCTAAAGCCTGGGACAATATGGCACAACTGACGCTATCGGTGCAAAAACAAGGTAAAGAACTGACAGGGTTGATGAGAACCCTTAACACCCAGTGGGAAACACAACTGGTGGATATGGAAATTATTGAAGGCAGTGAAATACAATTTTTTCACACTTATCAGATCGTCACAACGACCTTATCCGATGATGCCTTAATCAGCCCTGATAATGTAAAAAGCAAACTGGAACAAGCTTACCAGAACCATATAGCGCGCAAACGCATCAAAGTCAGCAAGACCTTGTATAACCAGCAGGAACCCTTTATGGGTATGACTTTGGAATATAAAAAACTGGGGCAATTCCAACCGCTTCAGCATATTATTCCCTTGGGTTATTCTTTTCTCAGTCCGCTTGAATCAGAAAAAAATTATTTCGGGTTTTGGCGGCAAGGTCAGTGGCAATGGCTGCCACCTTATGCGCAATGGTCTAAAGCATTATGGGGGGCTTTCTATCGCCCCACTTTCTCAGATATGCAGGCTTTTTTAGCCAGTGGTCAACGTCCCTGGCTGGCCCGACAACAGTCCAATAGAGTCAGATTTGGCAATCTGGGTGCATTTAGCTTAGCCATGTTTGCGGGTAGTAAATATTATTTAAATAATCGTTACCGGCAAAGCCGTTATATCACCAGTGGTCGCACTTGGCGCGGCACCCGTTATGAAAGCTCCAGTTCCAGCGGCAGCTACCGGGGCAGCTCTTCCAGTGGTAGTTATTCTGGTGGTGGTAAATAATTTGAATTTAACGTAAGCTGGTGGATTAGCCACTACACTGAAAACTCTGGAAAAGTCCGTAAGTCATTGATTTTAGGTGATACATATCCGCATAAGCCATTGATTTTATTAGAGGCAAAAAAGTTCTTCGGAGTTTTCAGCACTACACGGCTAATCGATCTTAGGGAACGAGAAATTTATGCTGCCTAAAACTGGAATGGCCTGACTCGTTTCTTACACCAAATTCAGATTATTTAATGGTGTTAGGAGTGAGGATGAAATAAATGCAGAAACTGGGCGCAGGATTTTTATTCATTTTCAAGGCGTGAAAACAGGCGCATAGCAAGCTATGTAACTGCCTAAGTCCAAATAGGCACAACGCAGAAAATGGAGGAAAAGACCAGCCAAGTTGCTGAAGTTATAAAATTCTCACTCCTTAGTTCACCATTTGCAATTTTTAGAGATAAATCACTTATGTTATTAAAACACCTCTGGCTCAGCGCCAAACTGGATATTGCCGAGTCTTTACGCGCCCGTTGGTTTTTGGTTTACAGCCTGGTTTTTGGCGGTATCGTCGCGCTGTTATTCATGTTTGGTCTGACCGAATCACGGGTACTGGGTTTTACCGGCTTATCCCGCCTGCTGGTTACTTATATACAAATCTGCATGGCAATACTGCCGGTATTTGTATTAATCACCACCGTGCGCTCTGTAGCGGGTGATCGCGAAGCAGGGGTGTTTGAATATCTGTTATCGCTGCCAGTCTCGCTGGCAGGATGGTACTGGGGAAAAATGCTGGGGCGTTTTGTCAGTGTTTTTATGCCGGTATTTCTGGCAATGTTTGCCGCCGCGCTTTGGGCCTTGGTGCAGGGCGTGCCGGTGCCCTGGATGCAGTTTGGTTTTTACACCGCCTTGCTCATCGCATTAGCCTGGTGTTTTCTCGGTATTGGCATGTTGGTATCTAGTATGGCACGTACCACGGATGTGGCGCAGGGACTGGCTTTTGTCATTTGGTTGCTGTTATTGTTGTTTCTGGATTTAATTTTACTGGGTATTTTAATTCAGCAAAAATCCCCCCCCGAACTTGTCGTGACAATTGCGCTGCTCAACCCCATGCAGGTATTTCGTACGGCGGCAATGTTATTATTTGACCCCCAATTGGTGCTGTTAGGCCCTGCTGCTTATGTCATTCTGGATAACTTCGGTAAATTAGGTTATATCATCTGGGCTTTGGTTTATCCTGTTATTTTTGGTAGCCTTTGCGCAAGCTTGGGTTATTGGTTGTTTAAGCGGGGAGATTTACCTTAGGAATAGCAACCCTTCCGGGTCTTTAAGACCTGGAAGGTTTTCAAAAGCCTTATTACCACCAGGTTTCCGCCTGAACACCCAAATTCCAACCTTCGGTATCTGTGGCATAACTTTCACCACCAACTTGTCCACGAAAACTCTCCGACCAGGTGGCATAAGTACCATAAATGCGTAGCACCGGGCGTTGCCAGAATCCTGCTTGATGCGCCAACTCCCCTGCCAGGGTGAATTTGCGCACAGAACCCTGAATATCCTTGCTATGGTCAGTCACCCGATCATAACCCGCTTCCAGCAGCAGACGAAAATGTTTACTGACAAACCACATTGGGCGTGCGCCAAGGCTTATCCAGGTTTGATCAGTACCATCAAATTCCCGATGCTCACGTCTTTCATAAACGCCCGCAACCATTATCGCCCAGCGTTTGCCATCAATCAGAAAATGGTCTGTCAGACGTAAAGTTGCTGCTTTTTCCAAGGCTGCTTTATTGGCTTCATCCAACAGCAAACCCAGCGCGGCTTCTTTTTCAAAAGGCCAGGAGCCTGCCTGACGTGAAGAACCGCGTCCGTATTGTAAGGTGAATTTATTATAACCCCAGGACTGAGTCTGTTTATGCGTCACACCTAAAGCCCAGCCATTGGCACCGCTGAGTTTGAGCTGTTTAACTGTTTCATCGCTGGTACGGGTCGCATACAGTGTCTCATCAGCAATACGGGTATAGTTTGCAAACAGCATGAGCTTGCCATCAGGATTCACCTTGATATTCTTTAAGCGAAAGTCATGACTCTGCTGATGTGCCTGCTGACGGAGATGAAAATCATCGACTATGGGTGTTGTCTTATCGCGTAGATAAAAATAAGCTAATTGACCGATACCCAGATCAAGATTATCAAAGCCAAAACCATCACCTATCATTTTATAAAAAAAGTAATCAGCGATATGAATATCGCGACGGTCATAACGACGCCGCCCTATCCAGACACTGAAATTCCCCAAATCAGCATTGAGTTGGCCCACTTCAAAAAAGAAATCACTGACACCTTTATAATCAATTCCCTGCTCATCTTTGCCATGAAATAATAAACGGGTTTCCAGATGTACATACGGGCCTTTTTTCAGCTTATCCAGGTAATACCTGTCGTAAACGTCAACATCCATCCAGTTTTCACATTCATTACCCAGTCGATATTTACTGCCTGCACCGGGGGCCGCAAAGCAGGATTTAGTATCTCCTGATGAAGTGCCTGCACCTAATCGGAAATAGCCACGGCTACCGATTTCATGATTACCAATATTGGTTTGTACTGCGCTATAGGCCGTTATAGGAATATAACTTCCCATTAATATCAATATGCTGATGATAAGTTGTTGCAATTTCATGTCATTCCCCTGTTGCAAAAGTTAAATACCAGCGAAGGTCAGCAAAAGCACTTGATCATTAAGCCATTATTCAGAAAGTTTTAAAAAAAAGTAAATTAGTGATTGCTAATATTCTTAAGTTGTACTAGAATGACATCCGTCGCTTGGGAAAATGTGGAAATAAAGCAAAACTCAAGTTACACCACCGATAGTTTATTTGTTGTTTTTTTTATTAAAAACCTTTTGGAGATATTATTATGAAAATTAAAGCACTGGCTCTGTCTGCTGTTATCGCTCTGTCTGCTACTTCCGCTCAAGCTTTCTGGGGTGGTCCAGGTTACGGTGGTGGCCCTTGGAGCAACATGTGGGATAATAATGCTTTTGGTGACGGTTTTGGTGACTTCAACATGAACATGAATGCTCGTGGTAGCGGTTATGGTCGTGGTTATAATCGTGGTTATGGTTACGGTGGCTATCCTTATGGTGGTTATGGCGCTCCTTACGGTGGTTATGGCGCTCCTTATGGTTATGGCGCTCCTTATGGTGCAGTACCTCCAATGGCTCCAATGGCACCAGCCGCTCCAGCAGCAGTTGCTAAATAATCTGAATTATCAGATTAATAATCACAGTTTTACTGTAGATTAAAAAAACGGAAACGGCAACTGCCGTTTCCGTTTTTTTTGTTCAGAAAAAAATTAGATTTAAATTTAAAGTGTTGAGCGTTGTATCAAACAGCTATAGATTTCCCGGCTGCTTTGCTCTCGATGCAGCTGCCAGGTATCCGGCCAGGATGTTGGCAAAACCGCCTGTAATTCCTGTTCCATTTCCAGATAAATCTGTGCCTGGGGTTTCAGCCAGCCGTCTTGTTCTAATAGCGTGCAGGTTTTTTCCAGTAATTGCTGATGAAAGGGGGGATCGAGAAACACCAGATCAAAGGGGGTTGCTGGTTTCTGATTTAGATAATCCAGTGCATTTTGATGATGCACAAACAGTTCTCGTCCTGTTGTATTGGCTGGATTCAAATGATTGATATGCTGTTGTAGCTGTTTTGCCAGGATGGGTGATTGCTCAATCAAGGTTACTTGCGCTGCGCCGCGAGAGGCGGCTTCCAGACCTAAGGCACCACTGCCTGCAAAAGCATCCAGGCAAACAGCACCTGGCAGGCTGGGCATTAACCAGTTAAACAAGGTTTCGCGTAGACGATCCGGGGTTGGACGTAATCCCGGCAGCTTGGGTACTGCCAGTTTACGCCCCCGCCACAAACCGGCAATAATGCGAACGCTGCCGGTTGTGGTACGTGAGGAGGCTGTGGTTTTAGTTTTACGTTTTTTTAAACTCAAGTTTCCAGCTTACCGCAACAACGTTTATATTTTTTGCCACTACCACAAGGACAAGGCTCGTTGCGCCCCACTTTACGACTACTGCGAACAAAGGGCTGATGTGCTTCAGACTGTTCCGGTGCTGCTTGCTGGTGAGCCAGCGCGGTGGCGGCTGCCATCGCTTCCGGGCTAAGTTCGCCACCCATTTCCGCAGCATCGGCATGTTGAAACTGCATTTCTGGTTGCTGCTGCAAACGTGCTTCCATTGCCAGTAAATCGGCCTGCATTTGATCAGCCGCTTTCAGCAATTCAGCCGTTGCGGTGTGTAAAACGCTCTCTTTGATTTGTCCGAGCATGGCCTGGAACATTTCAAACGCTTCACGTTTATATTCCTGCTTGGGATTTTTCTGCGCATAGCCCCGCAAATGAATACTTTGCCGTAAATAATCCATCGCCGCCAGATGCTCTTTCCAGCTCTGATCCAAAACCTGTAACATCAAGGTTTTTTCATAATTACGCACATTGTCTTCACCAATAGCCTGGGTGCGTCGGGTGTAATTATCAACAATTTCTTTTTCAATTCTTTCGCGCAGGGTTGCTTCGTAAAGCTCGTGATCCGCATCCAGCCATTTTTGTATGGCTAATTTCTGCTGATATTCTTTTTCCAGCAAGGCTTCCAGGCCGGAAATATCCCACATTTCATCCGGTGTGCCTGGTGTAATATATTGATCAATATGCTCATTTAATACACTGTGACGAACCGAATCGATAATATCATCCACCCGTTCAGCGTCCATGATTTCATTACGTTGCTGATACACGACTTTACGCTGGTCATTGGCAACATCATCATATTCCAGCAACTGCTTACGAATATCGAAGTTGCGCCCTTCCACTTTGCGCTGGGCATTTTCAATGGAGCGTGACACCCATTTGTGTTCAATGGCCTCGCCTTTTTCCATGCCCAGTTTTTGCATCATACCTGCCATGCGCTCTGAAGCAAAAATACGCATCAAAGAATCTTCCAGTGACAGATAAAAACGGCTGGAACCAGGGTCACCCTGACGCCCTGAACGACCACGTAACTGGTTATCAATACGCCGGGACTCATGGCGTTCGGTACCGATAATATGCAAACCACCGGCTTCCAGCACTTTTTTATGCCGTGCTTTCCAGGCTTCTGTGAGTTGTTCTATGGTTGCTTCATCAGGATTATCCAGGGCTTTAATCTCAGCCTCTAAATTACCGCCCAGAACAATATCCGTACCACGGCCTGCCATATTGGTGGCAATCGTAATCGTACCGGCAGTACCGGCTTGCGCTACGATTTCTGCTTCTTTTTCATGGAACTTAGCATTCAGCACTTGATGTTGAATTTGTTCTTTTTGTAATAAGCCTGAAACCAGCTCTGAGGTATCGATAGATGCGGTACCGACCAGCGCAGGCTGCCCGCGTTTAATACAGTCTTTAATATCGTCAATAATTGCCGTATATTTTTCTTCTGCGCTAAGATAAACCAAATCCCCCATATCTTTACGAACCATGGGTCTATGGGTGGGCAATACCACCACTTCCAGCTTATAAATCTGCTGAAATTCAAAAGCTTCGGTATCTGCGGTACCGGTCATGCCGGAGAGTTTGTTATACAGGCGGAAATAGTTCTGGAAAGTAATGGAAGCCAGAGTCTGGTTTTCGTTCTGAATCTTGACGCCTTCTTTGGCCTCCACCGCCTGGTGCAAACCTTCTGACCAACGCCGCCCCGCCATGGTGCGCCCGGTGAATTCATCAACAATAACGATTTCACCATTTTGTACAATATAATCAACATTGCGCTCAAACAAAACATTAGCGCGTAATGCTGCATGCACATGGTGCATCAACATAATATTTTTATTGTCGTACAGGCTTTCGTTTTCTTTTAACAGCCCCATTTCCAACAGCATGTCTTCAACATGCTGGTGGCCTTCATCACTGAGTATGGCCTGTTTATTTTTTTCATCAACGCCATAATCACCGGGTGGATCTTCTTCATCCTTTTCTGGCAGGTGATCCTGTTTTTTCAGTTTCGGAATCAGTTTGTTAATCTTGGTATAAAGTTCGGAATTATCGTCGGTAGGCCCGGAAATAATCAGCGGCGTGCGCGCCTCATCAATCAGGATGGAATCTACTTCATCGATGACGGCATATTCGAGATCGCGTTGCACCCGGTCACTGCCCTGAAAGGCCATGTTGTCGCGCAAATAATCAAAACCAAATTCATTATTGGTGCCATAGGTAATATCGGCGGCATAGGCGGCTTTACGTTGCTCGGGGGCCAAATCGGCAACAATAACGCCGGTTGTTAATCCCAGAAAGCTGTAAATTTTCCCCATCCACTCGGAGTCACGTTTAGCCAGATAGTCGTTGACCGTGATGACATGCACACCTTTTCCAGGCAGGGCATTCAGATAAGTAGCCAGCGTTGCTACCAGCGTTTTTCCTTCACCGGTGCGCATTTCAGAAATTTTGCCAGAATGCAGTACCATACCGCCGAGCATCTGCTCATCAAAATGGCGCATATTCAATACGCGTTTACCCGCTTCCCGGGTCACGGCAAATGCCTCAGGCAGTAAGTCATTCAGGGTTTCCCCCTGACTCAGGCGCTTGCGAAACTCATTGGTTTTTTCACGTAATGCCGCGTCATCCAGCGCCGTCAGCGCAGGTTCCAGCTCATTGATTTTTGCAATGTTTTTGTACAGTTGTTTAATGAGACGCTCATTGCGACTGCCAAAGACTTTTCTGAGAACATTTTTGAACATAAGCTTTAGGGGTATTTTAGTTTAGGGAATAAAAAATCCGTTATTATATACGCTCAGCGTATCAAAATCCGGTTTTTTACAGCTTGTTAAGGAATGGGAATTAAATAACTGGCACAGTTGACGCAGGATTTTTGTTCGCATAGAAACAGGAGCCACTGCGTAATTTCCCTTAGATGTGGGGATAAAATTAAGGAATTCCATGTTCATGCAAAATATTTCAAATCTTTTTCAACATCAAAGCCGCCTGCAAGCGTTGCTTAATCAAAGTCGCTATTTGAGAAAACTCGATATTTATTTGCAACAATGCCTGCCGGCACCGTTAAATGCCCATGTCTGGCTGGCCAATGTCCGTCAAGGCACGTTGTATCTACATGCTGATGCCCCGGTTTGGGGGAGTCGTCTGCGCATGTTCGGCCCACAATTGCTGCAATGCTGGCAACGGGATCAACGTTTGCCGCAGGTCTCC
This sequence comes from Candidatus Venteria ishoeyi, assembly GCF_030378065.1. GTDB lineage: Bacteria > Pseudomonadota > Gammaproteobacteria > Beggiatoales > Beggiatoaceae > Venteria > Venteria ishoeyi. The sequence goes on from NZ_JAUCGJ010000021.1 coordinate 66,709, forward strand.
ACCTTGCGCATAAAGGTACGACAGCCCCCGCAAAATCTAAATAAAGATATTCCATTTACCCCGCATATCCTGTCAGAATCCGCCGCTGAAATATTACATACACAGGCGGAATATACTGAATATCTGCCACTGCGTGAGGCTTTATTGCGTTTATCAGGAAAAGAGGGGGAAATGTAACAACTACTCAGCTATTATTTGATTTTGGAAAGAAGCGCGGGGTTGATAACGAGATTTCTTACGCCATGCGCATGATCTTCATTAAAGACATTTCCTTTGCACCACTCGCCAACGCTTGCAATATTGACCTTGGCAACTTTGGGGCGAACGCTCCAGCTTACTTGAAAAGGCGATCCGGCCTCGTTGTAACTAGGGCCTGTCGTTGAACCTGCATATTGAACAGGGGTTCCGGTATCATTGGGAATATTTGAGGCCTGGTATACCCCATTTTTCTGCTCATGTTTGGTTAACGCCGCAAAACTAAGGGCATTGTTGTCATTAACCAGAACGTATACCTGAGTTTCTACACGCAATTGAGGATTCTTGTTCGAGTCGCTCAAACAAGAACCCAAAGTAGGACCAGGCTTTATTGCTGCGGTTGAATGGACATAATGAACTTCAATGGTGTCACCGGGATAAAGACTTCCATGCTTGCTGGGGCAAACCTCATGGTCAATGGTTGCCAGTTCAGTATCGCTTAGATGACCAGAATACTGATAACCACTCAGATAGCCGTGACCATCCCCATTACCGGCATACTTGGTGAATTCTCCTCCCGCATGTTCAGCATTCTTATGAAAATGAATATTGCATAGATTCATCTGCTCATACGCAGGTGCCGGGTTGAATTTAATATTGTTATTTCCTGCTACTGAGTCAATATCGCGTGGTGACTGAGGGCCAAATCCTTTGTTTTCGGTGTTCTTTGCAAGACTATGGCGCTGATGTGCGATAACTTGATCGCTTACTTGACCATGAGCACCAGAATGAGTATCTTTCGCAGTTACGTTAAATGGTATTGATGTCGCTGCTGCCAGTAGTAAAAGTGCATTAGATTTCATCTTGTTACCTCTATATTAATTGGTGGTTGAATTAGCCGTCACCAAACACTCAGCCAGTTCTTTTTGCAAACGCTGATGTATCTTCAAATTACCGGCCAGAATATCACCGGAATCAAAATAATCTTCGCCGCCTTTCATATCCGTTACCATACCGCCCGCTTCTTTAATGAGTAAGGCACCGGCGGCAATATCCCAGGGTTGCAGATGAAATTCCCAGAAGCCATCAAGCCGACCTGCCGCGATATAAGCCAGATCCAATGCCGCAGAACCCGCTCTGCGCACACCGGAAGAGTTCGGAAATAAGCGCCGAAACGTCTCCAGATAAATCTCCAGATAACGCTCTTCGCGAAATGGAAAACCGGTGCCTAACAAGGCATATCTTAATTGATTAACCTGGCTGACACGTATCCGCCGATTATTCAGAAAAGCGCCACGTCCCAGCGTTGCGGTGAATAATTCTTCCGTCATTGGGTTATAAACGACCGCCTGTTCCAGTTTGCCGCGAAATTTCAGTGCAATAGACACCGCAAATTGCGGATGTCCATGCAGAAAATTGGTTGTGCCATCGAGTGGATCAATAATCCACTGATGCAGAGTTTTACCTTCCTTAATACCACTTTCTTCAGCCAGAATGCCGTGATCAGGATAAGCCTGCAATAAGGTTTCAATAATGGTTTTTTCCGCATTACGATCCACCTCGCTGACAAAATCATTAGTGCCTTTGGCTTCAATTGATAGACCATCAAGATGATCCATCGCGCGTACAATTTGATTACCTGCACGGCGCGCAGCTTTAATAGCCGTATTCAGCATGGGATGTATTGCCATGAATGTTGATTCCTTTAATTAGGGTTATGCAAAAACTGCTTTTTGCTCCACACTACCATGAATTTCTTAATGTGTGCGGTTAATAATAAATTCAGCCAGCCAACGCAAAGGGTCTGCGCGTTGATCAAAACCAGATAGCGCGTCCAATGCGCTGTGTAACAATTCATCGGCACGTTTTTTCGCTTCCCCCAGTCCCAGTAAATCAGGGTAGGTGGGTTTATTTAAGGCCTTATCCGCGCCTTGTCTTTTGCCCAGGGTTTGTGTATTGGCTTCAATATCCAGAATATCATCACGAATCTGAAACGCCAATCCAATACAATGCGCATAACGCTCTAGCTGTTTAAAAGCCCCCGCTGGCAAATCTTTGCAAGCTAAAGCCCCCAGACAAACACTGGCACGAATCAAAGCCCCGGTTTTATGGATATGCATATTTTCCAGTTGCGCGAGATTCAGATTTTCCCCCACCGCTTCCATATCAATCACTTGTCCACCCACCATGCCGCGCGAGCCGCTTGCCAAGCTCAATGTTGCCAACATTTGCAGACGTTGTTCACTGGATAAGCCGCTGTCATCTTCCTCCATATCTCGGCTCAATACCTGAAATGCCAATGTTTGCAGCGCATCACCAGTCAGTACCGCCATCGCCTCACCAAAGGCAATATGACAGGTGGGTTTACCTCTGCGCAAATCATCATCATCCATGCAGGGCAAATCATCATGCACCAGCGAATAAGCATGTATCAATTCCACTGCGCAGGCAGGCGCGTCCAGGTTTTCAGGTTTTGCACCAAAAGCCTGCCCGGTCAGATACACCAATAATGCGCGCACCCGCTTACCGCCGCCTAATACCGCATAAGCCATGGCTTCATGCAGGTGTGCCGGTTGTATACCGGGTTTGGGCAAGCGTTCTGTCAGCGCACGTTCAACGCGCTGACGGTATTTAGTCATCAGATTTTGCAACAGCATCCGGTTCTACCTTATCAAACTGTGTATCAGGATTTAGCGGGAAAGTTTGCATGTGATCATTAATTAAAATTTCAACTTTCTGCTCGGCATCATTCAAAGCCTGCTGGCTTTGCCTGGTTAATTGAATACCGCGTTCAAATAGTTTCAAGGATTCTTCCAGACTCAAATCACCTGATTCCATTTTAGTGACTAAAGTTTCCAAATCCCTGAGTGATTTTTCCAGGTTAATTGCACGTTTTGGCATATTATATTTCCTGATTTTTTACTTGTTACATAAGATTACCATCACTTACCATTTTGAGCATAGCAGGAAACAGCCTGGTTAGTCAGGCAGATAAAGCAGCCAAACCGCCTTACCTGATATTCAGGAAGCTGGCGCTTCCAAGACAGGCATTCCCAACGAGGACGTTGGGAACGAGGAAAAGTATGTTCATCATTATCCGCTTAAATTTTAAAATGTATCAGCTAACAGATAATTTTCTGCCGAAAAGCTTTAATCGCTTTATTTCGCCCTTCAACTTTACTTTTTTCCAGATAATGCGGAATCATCTGTTGCATGTCAAAGTCAGGGAATTGCCGACTCTTGTCGGATAACTGATAACAGCCATCAACTAAAACAAATATCTTTAAGTCCTCGCCATTATAGCGCCAAAGCTCGGGGACACCGAGTTTTTCATAATTATCAAAATGCGAGCGATGGGTAATATCAATCTCAATCGCTAAATCCGGCGGTGGGTCAATATTCAGGTCAATGCGGCTTTTACCCCGTATCTGCGCTTCATGCTGGATATAAAAACATTCATCCGGCGCCACCGCTTTTTTAGCTTTGGGGCTTTTCAGGGTTGTGGAACCCAAGGCTCTGAACTCAATATCCAATTCTTCGAGTAAGACTTCAATTAAATTACCAATAATGGTTTTGTCATCTTCATGCACTGCGAGCGGTGACATCAGTTCCAACCAACCTTGACTGTAAGAAATACGTGAATGACTACCGATTTGGTTGGATTCCTCCAGTATATTTTCCAGCGTTTGCCAGTCTATATCTTTTAATAAAACCTGATGCCCTGGTGGAACGACAATTTGTGATAATGTGAGTTGCATATTGCCACCTCAAATAATTTTCAAACACCTCACGGATAACACTCCTTCAAGGGGTGTTATCCGTGAAGTTATACCTGAAAGCCTAAAATTATTTTTCTTTTTGTGTCACCAAACTACCGCCGTTAGCTTCAATTTCCTGCAACCACTTCGGTTGATAATCCTGCCAGTTCCAGGTGTCGTTGGCATAGGCTTCAGTATCAAATGATTTCAGCATCGGCGGTGGGCCATACCATTCAGTAAGAATAAACGGCTCCTGATCCGGTGCGCCTTCAAAATACAGTCCAAACATTTCATGAATATCACGCTCAAAAAATGCAGCAGGGGTATGAATATCATGCACCGACACATAACGCCCCGGTTTTTTAGGAATCAGAATATGCGCGGAAACCAGGGTTTTAACCTGATATGACCACAAGTGATAAACCAGCTCAAACTCATTGCTTTCATCCCAATCCACGCAGGAAATCGCAGACAGATGAATATAACCGGCGCGGCCTTTCAGTAATTCGAGGAAAGCAGGCAGCGCATCAGCTTGTAAATTGATTTTCAAACGCCTGGGGCTGGTTTCCGTGATATGCAGATTCGGCAACTCCTGAAAAGCCGCTTGCAGCGACTCCGGCAAAGATTCTAGTGATGCTGAAGCATTCATAGCTATTTACTCTTGATATTGCAGGGCAGTATTGGTTTTGGCGTTGGTTACATAAGCAGAGGCGAATTTTTCCAGCAAAGCCGTATGCTCACCTTCGGTATGTTCACCCAGCATATTATAGTGTTTGGCTTCCGCAATCACATCCGTAGGCGTATGCCAATCCGGGCCAAATAATGCCTGCTGATTGCCTAAATACTGATCATAACGACGATAATAATCCTGCCATGCGTTACCCTCGCCACGATCAATTTGCTTGATCAACTGTAAAAAACCTTGTTGTATGGCTTCCGGGCGCGGCATACAACCTGCGATATAAAGATCCACCGGCAGATATTCCTGCAAGCGTTTAACCGTGGCATAGCTGTTCCAATACATGCCGCCATTAATGGTGCAAGAACCCATGCCGATGACATATTTAGGCCCCTGCATTTGCTCGTAAGTGAGAATAACCCGTTTCAGTGTTTTAGTTGATAAATAACCGGTAATCAGCAGAATATCAGCCTGCCTTGGCGTGACCATCGGTTGTATGCCCAGGCGCTCGGAATCAAAGCGCGAGGTGATAGTGGGCGGCAGTTCAATTGCGCCACAGCCCGTGCAATAATGCAAAATAAACAAAGAACGCGCACGGCAATGATCGGCGAAACGATCAATCACCTTACCCAGCAAACTACGTTCTTGTTTATCAATTTCCCGACAAGCAACATCCGTATCGGGATTGTGTTCAGCCGTTACCGGAATAACTTTCTGTGACATGCGGTGAACTCCTGCTGTTGCGCCGTTGTTGTTTTCAGGCGTAAAGCGCTTAAAAGGCACGGGTAAAGGATGCGAAGTGTGGGATACAATGCAATTCTAGCAAATGTTTGTTAATTGGCAACTGAATTTATCTGCCTTATATCGAACACATGCTGAATTTGCTACGCTTGCACTTACGTAACACCCGTGAAACAAGAGCTATGAAATGACTACGGAAGCAGAAAAAATAGCACTGTATATCGAAGCCAATGCAGACAACGCTGCGCCAGACAAAGATAGGGTGGATACGGGTTATGAAGCAACTGGTTTTGTAGGGAAATCGCATCAAATTTACTGCATAGTCAATATCTTAAATAGATAGTCTTGATCAAGAGCAGCTTTAAGGTAACCATTCAGACCCCCTCCACCTGAGCGGCAGGCAAAGCCGGAGCGCTTCTCCCTGCTCGCCGCTCTCCAATAACCTTTTCCAGATAACGCCAAGGAGAAACATCTCGCTTACGGCAGGTATCAATCACCGATGCCAACACCGCAAACACGCGAGTTCCTACCTCCGTTTGAGTACCATAGGTAATTTTGCGCATAATCACCCAGTGCCGTAACGCGTGTTCGGCCTCATTATCAAAAATTAGCAGACAGCCAATAAATTAAAAAAATAAAACTACACTATCGTTCTAATTTCCTCAGCCAGGTCAAATTATAAAATTCAGAGATAAACCAGGAAAAACAGCCCGATTATATGAAAAAAACCAAAAATCAGCCATAACCTACCTATGGCAGGCTATTTGGTGCCATAAATATAACTTAATGAGAAATGAAAATATCAGCTATTGGTATAACAACCGGGCAGCACTTTGCCCCTTAAACCATTTCTGTCCCTGCCTTTCAGTTTCTTCCAGTAAATGCCGCATAATGCCAACAACCTTATAAAAATGATTACCATAATGTTGTATGCCATCTATCCAGTTAT